>JAFPYI010000036.1 GCA_017412245.1 Paludibacteraceae bacterium
TAGCTTGCGTCTTGCCGTGGACGGTATTCCCGAAGGCGTGGATAAGAAAGAGATAGAGCAAGAACTCTTGGAAAACGAACATGTGAGCGAAGTTCACCACGTCCATATATGGGCTATCAGTACCACCGAAACAGCCCTCACAGCACATGTGGTTGTGGACAATTTGGCTAACTGGCCGCAAGTGTCACACCAACTCAAGCACGAACTATCTGAGCACGGCATTGCTCACGCCACTCTCGAACCCGAAACACCCTACACGCATTGTGCTGACCATGAGTGCTGAGTGTGGAACCTTTGCCTAAACGCTCAATTTATCCTCACGCGCACGCGCGTACCTTATAGTATTTATATATCCTTCTTCGCTGTCGCTCGAAAAAAAAAGAGAGAGACCTATTTCTTTTTGAGAGAGCCCCAAATGTTTTTTTATGTCCCATGAGTGAGCGGCGCCGTTATCCTCCCGGTGCATCAGAGGCGCGGGGCGGGCGGCGGTGTGCGCGCCTGCGGCGCGCGGGAGAGAGAGCGGAGCGGGCAGAGGCGGGAGACAGCGGAGCGGAGAGGGGCGAGGGCACAGGGCAGAGAGAGGGCACAGGGCAGAGAGAGGGCGCAGAGAGAGAGACAGCATCGCCGATGGTACTGCACTGCGTTGTGGGAGAGTAGGTAGCCGCCACTTTGAGAACCTCTGAGATTCGTCTCAGGGGTTCTTTTCTTTTGCGTCTATACAATCAACTCTCCTTTATACAAGGATGTCTTGGTATTCGTCGGTGCGGGTGAGGAGGGCTTGGGCGTAGGAGCAGACAGGGATGATTTTACGGTTGTTGGCGCGCGCAAAATCCACTGCGGCAAGAACCATCTGCCGGGCAATGCCGCGTCCCTCAAAACCGTCAAAAACGCGTGTATGGTCAATTATCACCCGTTGTGAAGTGGGGCGTTGGTGCGTCATTTCACCTACTTGCACCGGCTCGGCACATGCTCCTTCTTCCGTGGCTCTCATCCATGCCTCAAAAACGCCGCTTTTCTCGGTCTCTTGGTGTTGAATAGTTATCATAGTTGCTCCAGTTCTAATAATCGTTTCTTTATCTCTATGCCGTATTCGTACCCGCCTATTTTGCCATGCGCGGCAATGACTCGGTGGCAGGGGATGATAAGAGCAATAGGATTGGCTCCCACGGCTTGTCCGACCGCTTGTGCGGAACGACAATCCACCATCTTGGCGATTTCTCCATACGTCTTGGTCTGACCAAACCAGATGGTAAACAAAGCCGTCCAAACGCGCTTCTGGAAAGCGGTGCCTTGCGGGCCGAGTCGCGGCACATTACATGGTCGTTTGCCCGCAAAATAATCATCTAACCATTGGATTGTTTCCGCGATAATAGGTATCGTAGTAGTTGTTTCTTTTGGGGCCTCTTTTGGGGCGGTTGAGGCTTTCTCGCTACTGAACCGCAGACTTGTTATCGCTTGGCCGTCACTTTCGATGACGATAGGTCCCAGAGGTGAGGTATATGTGGTAGTAAAGGTTTTCATAGCAGACCGATAGTTTCGAACATCCGCCGATAGGCAGCGGCTTTCATATCCAGCGATAGCGGGTAAGCGCGAGAGGAAGACGGCATTCGCCAGAAACGGATAGTCCTGCCGGCGAAGGCGGTTTCGATATATTCGCCTGGTTTGGGTGTAGCGGTATGTAGTAGCTTGGCTAATGTCTCTGCGGCTTTGCCGCCGGTGCAGCAGATGTCATGGCATTGCGGGATTTGTTGCAATAATGCGGCTATGTCTGTCTGCTCGACAATCTCCAGATGTTCATCAGCCGCGTTGCCTTGCAAGCGTCTAACGGCTTGCGCTGTGTCAAAGATAGCGATACCTTGCTCTCGGCAGAAAGAGACGATCTCTGTGTAATTAAAGATCGCTTTACGCCCCTTTGTACCTTGTACCTGATCACTTTGTACTTCAAAGTGCTGTTTGTCGCCGAAGAAGACATGTCCCATAATCCGCCACATGTCGTTCTGCGGGTTAGGGTAGAAAAAATCCATACACCACCGTTCTTTGGGCGGCGGAAAACTGCCGAGCATCAGCACTCGTGCATTCTCCGGCAGAAACGGTTGCAGCGGGTGACGTTCTATTTCGATTGTAACAGGCATTTCTATTTTTCCAATTTCAGTTGTGCGTATATGTCAAGACCTTTTGCTGTGAGGCGGTAGGCTTGTTCCGGTTTATTAGGCGTATTAGGGTAGGCGTGGTCAATGAGGCTACGTTCCCATGCTGGGCGGAGATAGTTGTTGATAAAGGTGTGGCGGCTCTGTTGACGCATACCCAAGTCAGCAATGATCTGGCGGCGGGGTAAAACCTGTTTCCCTAAAACTAGAACCAATTTATATACGCGCGCCTCTTCCTTGTCTTTGGGAATAAGACGCGGTTGTGGTAGAGAGCATGTTTTTTCTGTTCCAGACTGCGGTTGGTTTTCAGATTGTTCGTGTGCCGCTTGTGATTCTTCTTCGATAGCTTCGATATAGAAACTAAATGGCCGGAAGCCATCGTTACAGCTGATCATGGCGCTCATGGGATTCTTCATCCAACCATCAAAGAAGTTACCTTTTCCATGTGCCAGAGATTCTACAAACGGTTTCATGGTATCCCATGCAGAAGGACATAATCCATCCGGGCAATTGACGTTGACGGATATCCATTGTTGTCCTTGTTGGATGTCGCAGGCATGCTCGATGGGATTCTCGTACTGTGCAATCAGGTCGTTATATATTGTCTGACGGATGGCTGTGATGCGAACTTTGAGCATAATCTTTGTTGTTTATTGAAATCGACTGCAAAATTACAAAAAAATATTGATATAGACAATAACTTGTGTCTTTTTCTTGTTGGAGTAACCATAAATTGACAAAAAAAGACACAAGCTATAGGGGACAAGTAGGATAAAAAGAGAGTGGATTAATCGGAGTAGAAATAGGGTTGTGTCTTTTTTGGGGGTTGGTGTTAGTGTTTTTATATAAAAAGACACAAGCTATTTAAGTATCTTCAATAAGTTTTGATTCAGGGTGACGGCGACTTGCTGCATGGTAGTTTCCAATTCCTGTTTGGTTAATTTACATTGCCACAGAACGATTACTTGCCAACCGGCGTGCGTTAGTTCATCGTAGTTCCGTTGGTCGCGCTCGCGGTTACGGGCTATCTTGGTTTGCCAGAAGTCAGTATTTGTTTTAGGTAGGACAAACTGCTTGCAGCCTTCGTGGCCGTGCCAGAAACAACCGTTGACGAATATTGCCGTTCTGTATCTGCGCATCACTATATCCGGCTTGCCCGGCACGCTCTTCACGTTCAGCCTGTACCGGTATCCGTGCGCCCAAAGCCATTTCCGGACCGTTATCTCCGGCTTCGTCGCCTTGCTGCGTATATGAGACATGCAGCGGTGGCGTTGTGCAGGTGTCAGAACATCGGGCATAGACAGATTACTTTATATTTTTGGGACATGTCTCAAAACTTGTCTTAAAATATCGATCTTTTAGGACATTGTCTCAAAAGTGTCTTATAAATCATTCTGCTTTAAATATATTGCTCCGCGTTTTTCAAAACTTCTAATACTAAACCGAAGGATTTATTATACATCTTCTAAAAAATCGGTTGATTTATCGCATATAGCATTATCAATTTTTAATTCTTAGTCATAATAGACTCCGATGTTAAGGAAGGCACGGAAATTGAACAGACCGAGTTGAGTTGTTTTGCTCCCGACATTGATGACGTGACCAAATTGTAACTTTAAGTCTTTCAGCCGTTTACCTTTACATAAAATATATCCGTTCGCCGATAATTCATCTGCAAATTGTTCAATATAACGCTCTATTGTTCGTTCGTCCACTTCATAGAAGTCTGCTACCATCTTTTTGGTAAAGCGGTATTCGTCTTCGAACAACATGCCGGTAATGCCAAGGCTGTTTTGAATATTGGCAATGGCATACTTATTATTCAAAACGTTTTGCGTTCTATATTCGAAACTGTTAAATCGTTCATTATAATGTCTATTAATATTTCGGATTATTTCTTTTTGTCCATCAACTCGCTCCAGGTCATGAAATCAGGCTTGGTGGTTTGGGTGTTTTGGGGTGTTGCCGTTTAATCAGTTGTTTTGTTTTGAGGTGTAGGGTTGTGTCTTTTTTGTGAGTAGTGGGTTGTGTTTGGTAAAAAAAGACACAAGCTAAGATTGCCATTCAATCCCCCTCAAACAAGCTGGTAGTTTTTTTCCGTGTTTTTTGTGATGTGCAACGCACTCGCAGCACTTTCCGTGCCGCGGACAGCCTTCTTTCGTGCAAGGACAGTCGATATTGTTATGTGGACAAGACATAAGTTATTGCTTTAGTTCGTTTATTATCTCTTCATCTGCTGGCAACCACTTCACCGAATCCAACTCTTCGGTTTTGAGCCATTTAGCGGCTTCGTGTTCCAATAGCGTGACGTGACCTCCAGCAAGTTTGCACTTGAAACAATGCATCGTCAGATGAAAGTTTGGATAGTCGTAATCAATCGTGCGCAATAGTTCGCCAACCTCTATCTCAGCATCTAACTCTTCGTGGATCTCGCGCTTTAAGGCTTGTTGGGGTGTTTCTCCGGCTTCCATCTTTCCTCCGGGGAACTCCCACCAATCCTTCCATTCACCATATCCTCGTTGTGTAGCAAATATTCGTTCTTGCTCGTCAAAGATGATGGCGGCAACTACTTCTATTGATTTCATATGATATAGCCCTCCTGATCGTAACACCTATGATAGTGGTTTATCATGTTATACAAAGGCAAAAGCCTTGTATCTTTTGGAATGTAGCTTTTGAACTTAGCATACTGGGTATTGTATCGTTCAGTACTGCCGTTAGATATTCTGGTTTCAATGTCGGCCGGAATGAAAAACGATGCTCGACTACCGAGGAACTTATGGAACTCGGTTTCAAAGATCCGCATTCCTGCCAAGTCAAAATCGCCAAAATGGAGATAGTCGTTGGAGATGTTTTGTAGCCAATTTCGTAAGTCAGTAGACTGCGGATAGCGTGACACAAAGAGAATTGGTCTATCTGTCGGGAATAAGTGTCGTTGTTCTCTAATACGACGGAAGTTCTCCATGTTTTCTATTCCTACTACCAGGACTTCTTTTGGAATCTCAAATTGATCCCAGTCTGCGACAAAAAGCATCGTGCCCTCTTGCGGAGCAATAACAATATCTTTGCCGTTTAATTTTGCATAAACAGGGTCATAACTATTTACCATGAACCCAGGGCAAGAACGAATCTCTTTTGTCTTGGAATTGCCAGAGTTTGCAGCTAATTCAGAACGTGAGATGGCAGTTGAAAAATCTTCACTTCTCCAATCCATACCTCTGAGTTCTTCAAAGTGGTGTTCAAGGAACATCTTTAAAGCCTCAGCATTAGGCACATATATCGATTTGCGGCTACGATTCGTTTTGATGATAATCAAGTCTTCA
>JAFPYI010000037.1 GCA_017412245.1 Paludibacteraceae bacterium
GCCCAATTGACGAGCTACAGACTTTAAAGGACGTCCTCCTAAACATAATTTTACGGCAAGCAACCGTTCTTCATAAGGATGTTTTTTAAGCATAAAATACCCCAAAAGTTTTTTGTTCAACTTTTGGGGTTCATTACAATTGTGGCGCTTTCTTATATTTTGCCACATATTTAACACTATAGATTACAATTTGCAATTTTTTATACCGAAATCTTGTACATTCCGAAAAAATATACTACCTTTGCACGATTTTTGTTAAAATAACAAAAAAGTAAAAAGTAGAAAGATAAAAGACAAAAGATTATGAAAAGAATAGGTTGTTTATTAGTTTTGTGCTTGACGGTCAGTTTGGCCTTTGCTACTCTACCCGATGTAACGCTGAAAGATATCAATGGCAAGAACGTCTCCGTGCGTGCATTAGGCGAAAGCGGGAAACCGATTATCATCTCTTTCTTCGCCACTTGGTGCAAACCATGCCTCAGAGAACTAAAAGCCATTGACGATCTGTATCCGGATTGGCAAGACGAGACAGGCGTAGAGATGTATATCATCTCGGTGGACCAAGGACAGGACAGCAAAAAAGTAAAACCGTTTGTAGAAGGCTACGGTTGGGATTTTCACGTACTACTCGACCCGGACGAGACACTCAAGCGGGCAATGAATGTACAGAATATTCCGCACGTGTTCGTCATCGACTCGAAAGGTAAAACCGTCTATAATCACAT
The DNA here is from genome assembly GCA_017412245.1 of Paludibacteraceae bacterium. Lineage (GTDB taxonomy): Bacteria > Bacteroidota > Bacteroidia > Bacteroidales > Paludibacteraceae > Colicola. Next base: position 726 of record JAFPYI010000037.1, read on the forward strand.
GGGTTATACTGACGGCAGCGAGAAAGAGATTCGTCAATATCTGCGTTAGTCCTGCGTAGTGATTCGTCCACGGCACATAGTACTGTTGCTACTTATCGGAGTTTGCCTTTCCTCCAAAGGAGAGGTTGTTTTCTCCGGTGGTATTCAGCACGAAGGGTTATTTCCCACCGTAGATATATCTGCAGAGCGAACAGATGTTCGTAGTCCTTGGGCGAAGATTGACCACCTGAGCAATAATTATCTTGATCTCTCGCGGGCGTATTACCACCACGACTCCAATGCTATTGGTTTTACAGGCGTGCGGGTGGATGTACGCGGTGAACTGACTCAATGGCCCTTATTAGGTTTTGAAACTGATTTTGGCGGTTACGGATTAAGTCGTCTTAGTGCCAAAACAGATTTCACGTGGGGACATGTAACGCTTGGTGACGTGTACGCACAGTTTGGTTCTGGACTAGTGATGAGGCTGTACGAAGACCGGGGTTTAGGAGTAGATAACTCTCTTCGAGGAGCGAAAATAGAACTAAATCCTTACAAAGGTATAGACTTAGTCCTCGTCGGCGGCAAACAAAGGCGTTACTGGTCCTGTTATGAAGACAAAGCATGGGGATGGAATTATCGTCGCGATGCAGTCATGGGAGCAGACTTGGAGTTCGACATTGACCGGTGGAGCAAACTATTGGACGAGAAAGATATCAGTCTTAGTCTCGGTGGTAGTTTTGTCAGCAAATACGAGGCAGCAGACACTATTATCACTCTTCTCGAGTCCGGGATGTATATGTATAATCTCCCTCGATGGATAGGTGCCGGAGCCGTAAGGGCAAACGTACAAGCACAAGGGTTTGATGTTTTTGTAGAGTACGCTTACAAAGCCAATGACCCAACAACAGAAAACCTCTATTCCTATCGTCCGGGACAAGCATTATTGGTGTCTATGAGTTATTCGCGCAAAGGTCTTTCCGTCTTGGCACAGATTAAACGGTCGGAAAACATGTCCTTCCGCAGCGAACGACAACGGTTTGGCTTGGCAGGACGAATAAACCACTTGCCTCCTTTCGCACAACAACACACATACGCCTTGCCGAACATGTCTCCTTATGCCACTCAATACGTCAAAGGCGAGTGGGCATTCCAAACAGAAGTGACGAATACTTGGCGACGCAAGACACCTATGGGTGGCAGGTACGGAACAACACTAAAATTAGGAGCCAGTCATATTCGAGGACTGAAAAACGAAGGCAGTTGGGAAGTCGATTACAGCACGGCAGGAGAATACTACACCGACATACACGTAGAACTGAACAAACGAATTACCAGTAATTGGTGGTTGAACGCAATGATGATGTACCAGACCTATAACCAGTTAGTGATAGAAGGTTCAGGAGGAATTGTGAGGTCGGGAATATTCGTCTTGGACACCAAGGTGGAAGTGACGGACAACGTCTCCATGCGTGGCGAGGCACAGTACCTCTACAGCCCGCATAGTCACGGACAATGGATGTTCCTGTTATACGAATTGAACCTTTGGAAATGCTTGACCTTAAGCGGTGAATGGACGTATAATATCGGTGGTGGTCCGGATGCAACACACGACCATTTCTACACCGCATCGGTCACCTATACGCACGGCGCACACAGACTGATGGTTGGGTACACCAAGACGCAAGAAGGACATAACTGCTCCGGAGGCGTGTGTCGTTATGTGCCACAGCAAGAAGGTGTGAGCATGAGTTATAATTTTACATGGTAAGTCCGAAGGAAAATTGAAAATTGAAGAAATATATATACATATTATTACTGGGTCTGCTGTGCGGATGTGAGGTTATTCCGGAGGACGAGCGACTTATTCCACTACCGCAACCGGAAGTGACAGAAGGCACACATGTACTCATCGAGTACACGGGTTTTCGGTGCCTGAACTGCCCTAACGCTGCTGCTATGGCAGATGATCTGTTGGCTACCTATGGCAAACAGTTAGTAGTTGTTTCCATGCATCCCGCTTCCAACCCTTTCACACAAGGTGCGTATGATTACACCTGCCCGGAAGCGGATATTTATTACCAGTTCATGGGTGGAACCGCGTCCACTCCTTTCCCTACGGGAAACATCGATTTGATAGAACAGGATAACGATTATCTGACAGATTATCTGCAATGGCCTGCAGTCCTCGCTGAGAGGATGAGCAGTTCTTGCAACACTTCGCTCAGCAGTCATGCAGAATTATCTCAGGACGGGAAAGCGATTTATGTCACTACAGAAGCCACAGCCATCCAAGAACAAGACTGCCAAATAGTTGTTTGGCTGACAGAAGATAATGTGATTGGCGTGCAAGCAATGCCGGATGGTTCTGCAAACATGGAATACAGACACATGCACATGCTTCGCGCAAGCGGAAAAGAGGTCTGGGGAAAAAGTGTTTATCTCTCCGCCACACCTGCTGTAGTAAACGATACTATTACCCTACCCGACGGATGCCAAGTGGAAAACTGCCACGTGATAGCATTAACCTTAACAACCCAAAACAAACAGATAGATAACGCAACACAAATAGAAATAGCTCAATGATGAAGAGATTTTTGACATTCGTAATGGCCCTTGCCCTTGTCGGTCAAGTCAATGCATTCGTAGTAAAAGTGAATGATGAAGAGATTCCGGCCGAAGGAAAAGAGATAACCGTCACCGAGAGTGAGTATGATATATTCACAGAAAAAACACGCATGGGTGTGGCTGGATACATCTACTCACCTGCCGGTAGTTTAGCGGTCACTATCACACGCTCTGAGACGGGATTAGAGGATGAGTTTTGCTGCGGAAGCCAATGTACGAGCGGCAACCAACAAATGAATGAAACAAAGAACTTTACGGTAGGCGATGCTGCTACTTGGTATGTGCATTATTTCCCTGCTCAAGCCGGAAACGTGACAATGACTTACACTTTCTCCGATAGTACAGAGAGTCGTACACTAACGGTGCATTTCAACTACACGGCAGAAGGCATAGAAGAGGTTCAAGAAACGCAAGAAGGAGCGATATATGACCTATCCGGCAGACGTACAGAGCAAGTCTCGGCAGGCAGTGTATATATACAAAACGGAAAGAAAAAAGTAACAACATATTAATTTCACAACAATGAAAAATTTAATCAATCGTACCCTAATTATCTTAAGTGTGGTGGCATTCGTTGGTTGTAACGAAAACGCACCACAAAGTAGTTTCCCGAAGAAACACCTCATCGAGGAGTTCACATCCATGAGTTGCGGTTATTGCCCTTACGGAATGGACGCAATGAGCGAATTTATCGCCAATGACAGCAACTGGATTCTGGTAATGCACCACTACGGATTCGCGAAAGATAAGTTCTCTGCTCCCGGTGGAGAGAAAATCGCAAACAACCTGCACATAGAGGGTGCGCCGAGTGCCTGTGTGGACAGGACACCCATCAAAGTAGGCAAGACTTCTTCACTTGACGTTCACCCGTTGGACCTATTAGAGGTTGGCAAGACGCCTTTCGAGACCACCACCTATGCATCGGTAAAGATTGAGAACACATATAATGCCACTACCGGTGGTTTGCATATACACGTGAGCGGTGTAGTAGCACGAGAGGACGCTCCGAAATTGTTCCTAACCGTTCTTATCAAAGAGTCCGGAATGGTAGCTGCACAAAGCGATTATATAGGTTCATTCGAAGGATGGAAAGAATTCAGACACGTTTGCGCCGTGCGTGAGTTCGTTTCTGAGAATGTAGGCGACTCTATCAGTCTGGATGCCAAAGGTCGTTACGACGTACATTATAACACTGTCATCGACGATAAGTGGGTACCGGAGAATTGTATGGTTGTAGCTTTCCTGAGCGAATCCTTCAAGCCGATTATCCAAGCCGAGCAGAGACCGGTAGTAAGCGGAACAAAAGGTGGTGCAGATATTCAGCACGGAGGTATCACGCCTGTGCCTGTATCAAGTTATTATCCCGAACCTGCCAACGGTAATGGTCCTTCCTATTACTCCGGTTTAGAGGCGGATACCATGTTGACCGTTAATGCCTACAGCGAAGAAGAGAACGGATTGAAATACTGGCAGATACAAGCTGTGAATGGCAAGAAAGTGATTACCGTCAGCGGAACAAAATGTCTTAGTTTTGCAGACTTCTATCTCGTTACTGCAGCAGGTTTGGACACTATTCCTTACGGCACTTATCCTTTAGTTCGCACGGAGCAAGCCAACACCGCTATTGCAGGCAATAGAGACGACGCAAAACAACTGATAGACGGTTCCATCTTCTACTACACTTCGCAGAGTTATTTCAAGCAAGGTTATTTGGATCCTGCAGCACAATGGTTGCTGACCAGCGGTAATGTGATTATCGATGCAGACGGATGGAAAATAGAGGCCCAAAGTCTCAATGGTAGCACTGTTAAAATCTATAGTGCAGCGCCGTTCAAGTATGCCTCCGGCGCTCCGAAAAGAAAAGCCGTAAAGTAAGAAAACTAAGCGAATCACGCAATAGAGGTTTCCTAATCCAACAAAGAGAGCGACCTATTTGAGGTGACCCCAAAAAGTTGGACGGATTATTAAATCTATTTGACTTGATTTTGAAAGTGAGTTCGGTATTGTACCGGGCTCATTTTCAATTTTAGTTTGATACGTTCGTTGTTGTAGTACCGGATATACTCTTTCAAC
>JAFPYI010000038.1 GCA_017412245.1 Paludibacteraceae bacterium
GATGAAGCGTCTGATTGAATTGGACAACCAACTCGAGCAGATCCGCAACGGCGGCGAAATAACCGCAGCATATGCAGCAGCGAAAAACCAAGCCTATATAGCAGCAACGCACCTGTACGACTTCAACTTTATCCTCGAGGTGGCTCTTCAATTCCCGCATGTAGCGCGTCAAGAAGAATCGCACTGCTGGCCTTTCAGCATCAAAGGATAAAACCATTTGAGATATCATATTTTTTCAAACGCGGAGCATTTATTGCCCCGCGCTTTTTTTAGATGTCATAATTTACGGAATCCTCATCCTCCGTGGCGACAAAACCTACACCATTACCGGACAAGAGATTAGATAAAGTTAAAAGTTTAAAGTCAATAGTAAAAAGGGAACAAGCCACGCAAAGCCTGTTCCCTTTTTTTATGGCGTAATTATAAAGAAATGTACACGAAAATGAAAATAACCTACTTATCACCTACTAATAACCTACTTATCACCAACTTATCACCTACTCAAATATGCTGCGGAAAGGATAATAATTGTGACTTTTTTGTATAATATTAGAATTTTATTTGCAAAACATAGTCCCTTTGCGCTCATTATATCTCGCTTATGGTAATATCGGGGTAATTACGTGGTTTTAACGTATCCCTGTGCACCCTATATATATTATACATATAATATATATTCCGTGATTTTTAACACAAAAGCATAATCAATCTAAACCAACCTGCTATTCAAACTCTTATGACTTGATTGGATAAAAATATTGCTAAAAATCTTGTACATTTCAAAAAAAAGCAGTACTTTTGCAGCGAGTGAGAAGAGAATAGTTCGCGTGAGAGGTAAAAGATACATACCATTCATCCTCATTGGGCTTTTAGCAAGCATAGCTTGTTTATCTGCTCAACCGCTGCGGATTGTCAGTTATAACGTAGAGAATCTGTTTCATCCAAAGCACGATTCTGTATATCTGCCTAATCCCAGCCCAAGCGAGACAGATTCTATACTAATCGAAAAAGATGATTGGGAATGGACGCCAAACGGAGAGAGAAGATGGTCATATACGCGTTACTACCGAAAAATAGAAAATATCGCTCGCGTGCTGACGAATATAGGAGAGTGGGATGGAGTAGATGTAGTGGGGTTGCAAGAAGTGGAGAATGCACTGTGTATCAGGCGATTATGCTATACTTTGCGGCGAGGAGAATATGATTTTGTGCATTACGAGAGTCCCGACCAAAGAGGAATAGATGTGGCGTTTATCTACAAAAAAGATCGCATAGACACCATCCGGACAAGGGCGATAAAAGTAGAGCCTACCTCTGACTCCTCCCTGAAGGGAAGAGAACTAATAACTCGTGATATATTATATGTCTGTGCAAGTGTGGATAAACGGGATACTATCCATTTCTTCGTTTGCCACCTGCCGAGTCAACGAGGCGGAAAAGCAGAAAGTGAATGGAAAAGGCAATTGGCGAAACAGATTTTGCAAGAAGCCATAGACAGCATTTATGCGGTCGAGAAAGATGCAAAAATAATCGTCATGGGAGATATGAACAGTGAACCGAAAGACGATTTGCAGGGAATGAAAAATAAAATGGTAGTCAAAAATTCAATTGGTACACATAAACATCAAGGGCGATGGACGTGTTTGGACCAGTTTTATACCTCTCCTGTCTTGGATAGCCTCAGCACAGCACAGATTTACGATGCAGAGTGGATTCAAGAACCGGACGAGACATATCTGGGCCTCAAACCCAAACGAACCTACAACGGTTTTAGATACCAAAAAGACGGCTTTTCAGACCACCTGCCAATCATTTTAACGCTAAACACTAAACACTAAACACTAAACAGGGCTCTGCCCGCTAAACAATGAACATCTCAATTACGGAACATATATCTATTAACCGCGAGCAGCGAAAAGTGCGCGTGGATAAGAAAGAAGTGCAGTTAACCGCATTGGAATTCGGGTTGTTGGATTATCTCGTTTCGCATCCTAATCGCATATGCAAACGAGAGGAACTGATCGACCATGTGTGGGGAAATAAATTCCAATACGACCCGGGCACTATTGATGTGCACCTGAACGCTATTCGCCGAAAATTGGGATTCACTAAAAATCAACCGATAGAGACTATTCGCGGCGCAGGATTAGTGTTTCATATCAAGAAACCTGTAGCACGATATACCATTGATTTACAGTCCTTTGCAACCGATTGGTTACAACACTATGAAGTCGAATTACAGTCACACGGATTGGTTCCCGGATTACAATTAACACCGTTTGTCAACGAGATAACCATCGAACCAAATGCCCTAAAACAGATGTTAGATGCCACTTTAGCAGCACTCCTTCCGTCCGCCAAACCCGGCCATTTACTGCTGAAAAGCAAACTAACTATGCAATATTTCATCTTTCAGATGGATATCAACGGCACAATCAGCGAATTACGCATCCCCATTTTTGGGGATTTAAGATAGCCTTAAACTTTTCTTAAGATTTATTTCATTTCTTTGTTGTACTTTTGTGGTGAATTTCAAACACAGGTACAATGAAGAAACGTTTTTTATATCTTATTGCAGCGCTTATTTGGGGTATTCCGGGCGTGATGATTACTATCAAAGGTATCAAAGCTTATACCGCTATGCCGAGTGATGAATTAGTATGGTTATTACTCATCACCGTAGGCGTTTTGAGCGGTTTTATTCTGATGTTCCGCCGCATCGTTAACCGTTATTGCGGATTAATTGATGAGCAACCGGAAAAAACAAGTATTTGGTACACTTTCCCTTTACGCGGATGGATATTGATTATCTGTATGTCGTGTTTAGGTATCGCACTTAAATTCATGCCTTTCATCCCTGCAGAATTTACCGCTTCTTTCTATTCCGGTCTCGGTCCGGCATTGATTATTGCTGCTATTCTATTCATGAGGAGATTCTAAATGCGGGTAAAGGTCTTTCTATGTCTGTTGGTGGTTTCGGCATATATTGCCGGAGCACCTGTTACAACGGAGCAGAATTGGTCAGATTCTGTTTCGCTGCCGGATATAGAAGTATCGGTTAGCCGCCAGCAGTCAGCTATCAGCCGTCAGCCATCAGCAGTCAGTGTGATAGACAGCCGGTTGATAGAGGAGACACAAGTGCTGACACCAAAAGATGTAAGTGCATTGATACCAAACGTATATATGCCCGATTATGGTTCAGCAATGACGAGCAGTATTTATATACGCGGTTTGGGAAGTAGAATCAATGAACCCGTATTAGGAATGGTTGTAGATGGAGTGCCGCTGATGGATAAAAACATGTATGACCATACCATGCAAGATGTCAAACGAATAGAACTGTTATGTGGTCCGCAAGGAAGTTTATACGGCCGTAACTCGCCTGCAGGAATAATGGAGATTCGTACTATACAACCCCTTGACCTCACTACTATGCTTATTCAGGGAGAAGTGGGATACGCATCTGCCAATCAAGTGATAGCACAAGCCTCTGTTTATCGCCCGGAGAATAATTCTTTCGGATGGGGTATTAGTGCTAAATACAGAAGAACTGACGGTTTTTACACCAATGCTTACAACGGTCAAAAAATAGATGGTGGACAGCAAGCAGGCGGAAGAATTATACTGGATGGCAAAATCAATGAATCATGGCGACTGACAGGAAATATATATGCCGATTGGTTAAAACAAGGCGCTTTTCCTTACGCCTCAGCTCAGAACGGAATAATAGCATATAATGCTCCGGCCGGATATGAGAGACTGGTGGTATTACCGAGTATAAGAGCCCTCTATGAATATAATGACTACCGGTTGAGTTTGGCGGGAAGTTATCAAATGTTGCGGGATGATATGCATATGGATCAAGATTATACAACCAATGATATCTTCACGCTTAATCAAAAACAAATCCAGCATAACGGTACTTTAGACGCTTTGCTGACAAATAAACTGAAGTTTGATAATCTGCAGTATGAATGGCAGGTAGGTATCAGCAGTTTTATTAAGATGAACTCAATGTCTGCTCCTGTCACTTTCATGCGCCAAGGAATAGAAGAACTGATATTAAGCAATGCCAATAAAGGTATTCAAACTGTTTTTCCGGACGACTCGATAGATATCAGTAACCCTATTATGCCTATTCCAAGTGATTTCGGTTTTTGTAATTTAGGCGCTGCGGCGTATCATCAGAGCCACTTGCAAATAGGTCAATGGCATATACGTGCAGGCTTACGGTTTGACTATGAATACACAAGAATGGATTACCTGAGTACAGCTGATTTGGATTATCGATTCACAATGATAATGACCGATTATGAGCATGTGCATACAGAGATAAAAGGAAGACGAAAAGCCGGTTATTTTCAAGTCCTTCCACTATTGGCTGTCAGTTATGAAAATGAATGGGTGACGGCTTATGGTTATGCCGCAAAAGGATACAAAGCAGGTGGATATAATCCGCAGATATTCAGTACCATTACCCAAAATCAAGTCATGACAGATATGGCGGCAGATATGGGATTGCACTTAGATATGGCTGACCCGCGGTTTATGGATATCAATATTACTCAGTATAAACCGGAGAAAGACTGGACATTTGAAATAGGAGCACATTTTATGCCTGCAGAAGGATTAAAAATAGATATTGATGCCTTTCATATTCAATGCTTTGACCAGCAGGTAACTGTTTTTCCTAACGGAAAGACTACAGGACGAATGATGGCTAATGCTGCCAGATCGAGAATTTGGGGCGTAGAAACAGCACTACATTACCGGTGGAATAAAGGTAAATGGCATGGAATAGCAGACGCTTCTTATGGATTTACAGACGCAAGATTTATCGATTTCAACGACGGAATAGGCGATTATAAAGGAAAATTTATTCCTTATGCGCCGCAGCATACTTTGCATGCATTGGTATTAGCTAAATATAAAGTAGGTAAAAAATGGCTGCAAGCTGTTTCTCTCTCCGCACGAGTGAATATGATAGGAAAAATATATTGGAACGAACAAAATGATTGCCAACAAAATTTATATGCTTTGTTAGGCGCTACTGTTGCGTTAGAATGGAAATATATTCAATTACAACTATGGGGAAAGAACCTAACCGGCACAGAATATAATGTATTTTATTTCAGGTCAATGGGAAATGATTTTCTTCAGAAAGGAAAACCAAGAGAATTAGGAGCAACAATTAAATTTAACATATAATATGAAAAAAATTTTTACATTATTTTTATTAGTTTCTGCAATGGTTTCATGCCACATTGTTACACCGGAAGAACCGGTAAATGACAGTGAAAAAGCATATGAATCCTATGGATTATTGACCATTACCTCTTCAGGTTTTACAAAAGATAATCTGCGCGTCAAAATTGTAGAAAAAGATGATGCTACTATGGATTTGTATATGTTTGAAGTTAAATTTGCCGCAGCAATGCCTGTTACTATCGATATGCTGGTAAGCGGAATAGGATTTGCTAAGAACGGAAACGAAATTCATTTCTACGGAGACAGTATTATTCCTACAGCAGGTGGAAAACCTTATGAGAAATATGTCATCCGTGATTTGGAAGGTAATATTACGGCAGACTCTATTGTGTTAAGTAATTTTTACGGTGAGACACCAAGTATTTATGCCGGCAAAAGAATAGATAATACTAAATTATAAGCTATATGAATTTTACAGGAATTATCATCGGCGCTGCCGTATTTTTAAGTATCGGTATTTGCCATCCTATTACTATTAAATTGGAGTACTATTTCGGCCGCAAAGGCTGGTGGGGATTTTTTATTCCCGGACTTATTTGCACCGCTGTTTCTCTTTATTTGGATAATTATATTGCTTCTACTATCGTAGCTGCTTTTGCTTTCTCGTGTTTTTGGGGTATTCACGAAGTATTTCAACAAGAGATGCGTGTCCTGCGTGGATGGTTTCCGGAGAACCCTAAACGCCATGAGTACTATGAGCGCAGACGTAAAGAATTAGGGGATATTCTAAAAGAAGGTCCCTCTCATAAACATCTGAAAGAAAAAATGGGCAAATAAGAGCCTTTAACTCATTTCGAGCATACGTTGAATAGAAGAGATAGCTTTTTCCGCTGTCTCTTTTTTCACATGCATCTCCGGTTGCTCGTCACGCAAGCATGCATACACTTTCTCAAGCGTATTCATCCGCATGTATTCACATTCATTACAACTGCAACCCACACCTTCTGTTACCTCCGGAGGAACAGGTATAAACTCTTTATCCGGACATGCTTTCTGCATCTCGTGCAAAATTCCGCTTTCTGTGGCTATTATAAACCGTTTGGCAGAGGATTGAATAGCGTGCTCTAAAAGTGCCTTAGTCGAACCAATAACATCGCTCTGAGCCAAAATAACCGCTTTGCACTCCGGATGAGCTAAAACTTCTACTCCCGGATTCTCTTTTTTAAACTGCAAAAGTGCTTCAAGCGAAAAACGACTGTGCACATGGCAAGCACCGTTCCATAAAAGCATATTCCTACCTGTAACGGAATTGATATACGAACCTAAATTATAATCCGGACCGAAAATAATCTTGGCATCCGCAGGCAACTGATCTACAATTTTTTTAGCGTTAGAAGAAGTAACTACTACATCCGTCAGTGCTTTTACGTCAGCGGAAGTATTGACATACGAAACCACCATATGATCAGGATGCTGTGCCTTAAATGCCGCCAAATCTTCTGCTTTGCAACTGTCCGCCAAAGAACAACCTGCATTCATATCCGGCACCAGCACTTTCTTCTCAGGACAAAGAATCTTCATCGTCTCGCCCATAAAATGCACACCGCACATTATTAATATGTCCGCGTGTACACGTGTAGCCTGTTGCGCAAGAGCAAGACTATCTCCGATGAAATCGGCTATATCTTGTATTTCCGGCCTGGTATAATAATGCGCGAAGATAACTGCATTCTTCTCTTTTTTCAATTTTATTATATCAGACTTCAGTCTTTCCTGTCCTTCTAAATTCATATAGAAAAATATTTATTTTAATTTTTTAAATTTTTGGATATATTTAGATGTTGAAAAAGTAAATAACTTGCTAATTTTGCTCGATTTCAACGAGTTATGTAAAAATATTTTTGTTAATCCAAAGTAAGTTTTTTTAATAACTACGACGTGGAACAAGTTTTATACTGTGGAGCAAACCAATGTTAATAACAATGTTTATAACCACTTCTTTAGCTTGAAAATCAGCAAGATAAGTACAACAGATAATACCATCAATCCTAATGCCCAGACATATCCGTATTGCCAATGAAGCTCCGGCATAAAGTCAAAGTTCATTCCATACAGACTACCAATCAGTGTCGGTGGCAGGAAGATGATATTAATCACCGTAAATATCTTAATAATCTTGTTCTGTTCGATGTTTACCAAACCGAGGAATGTATCTTGCAGGTAGTCCAAACGGTCAAAACCAAATCGCGTATAATCGAACAAGGAATTGATATCTTTGATAATCATCGTCAATCGCGGTCCGAGTTCCTCAGGGAAGAAATCGCATTTCATCAGATTGCTGATCACGCGTTGTTTATCCAATATATTCTGACGGATAACCGTCACTTTTTCTTGCAAGTCCTTGATTTGCACTAACAAATCCTCATCTACGTGATCGCTATTGGCGTTGATGTTTTGCGATAACTCGGTAATCATATCCGTTGTATCCTCTATCAAGTCGGCGTCTTTTTCTACACGGGTCTCCATCAGCGCTACCAGCACATGATAACCGCTCGGGAAATTACGGGTATTAACGAACATTTTCTTCACCGTCTCATTAAAACTATCCAATTCCACATCACGAATAGATACAAGGATAGAGTTCTTGACGATAAAGTTCACAGGCTCCACTTCGAAATTCGATTTCAAGAAGTTACTGTTGGCTACAATAGAGTCATCGGTTTGGATATAACGGCTGGAGAGCTCGATTTCTTCCATCTCTTCGTCCTCCTGAATCTCAATCTTCAGAAATCCCTCCAATGTGTCCTCTGTCTTGTCGGATACATCCAACAAATCAATCCAGATAATATCTTTCTTGTCCAGTTCTTTGAGGGCGGAGATGGTACGTGCTACTTTTATTTTCTCCTTATCTTTGTAGAATATCTTGATTTCACTCATGGCTGTTTTCGTTTTTCTGTCTTTCGACTAATTGGGTTAATTCGATAAATTCTTCTACAGATAACTGTTCCGGTCTGCGAGTCATAAACCATTCTAAACGATTTTCTTTTTCTCCCTTCCCTTCAGGGGAGGGTTGGGGTGAGGCTCCTATCAACCCCTTCAGCGAATTTCTCATCTGTTTTCGGCGCTGGTTAAAAGCGGTCTTCACTATCGTCTTGAATAAGGCTTCGTCGCATTCCAACCGTCGTCGTCGGTTACGCGTCATACGGATGACGGCCGATTTGACTTTAGGCGGAGGATTGAACACATATTCATCTACCGTGAATAGATATTCTATATCGTAATAGGCTTGCAGCAACACGGATAATATTCCGTATGCTTTCTTGCCCGGTTTGCTTGCTAATCGTTCTGCTACTTCTTTTTGTATCATGCCCGAGCATACGGGTATGCGGTCTTTGTATTCTAATACCTTGAAGAATATCTGCGAGGATATATTATAAGGATAGTTACCAATTATATTAAACTCGCCTTCCGGAACGATAGTATTCAGGTCTATCTTCAAAAAATCCCCTTCTACCAAATGCAGTTCCGGATACCATTCACGCAAATACGCAACCGACTCACGGTCTAATTCTATAGCCGTAAGTTGAATATTAGGATCTTTTAATAAGAATTGGGTAAGAACGCCCATTCCCGGACCTACTTCTATAACTTGTATTTTTTCAGGGGTCCCCGCAAAAGAAATATCTCCCTTCCCTTCGGGGAGGGGTTGGAGGTAGGCTACTTGGGGGGAGATTATTGTCTCAGCAATCTTCCGGGCGACGTTCAGGTCCGTCAAGAAGTGCTGCCCCAGAAATTTCTTGGCATGTACTTGTTGCATTATCCGCGTGATAGTCGTCCATAAATTGTTGATAATTTAGTTACTAATAGAGAGCAGAACTCTTTTGCAGCTGCAAAAGTACTACAAATATTTGACATACACAAATTTTCCGCAACTTTTTTCGTAAAATATAATTATTTTACTTGCGTATATGAATAATTTTGTGTAATTTTGCAGTCGAAATAATATGCAAGATGAATCGTTTAGCGCAGATAATAACCAAAATAATTGATTTCTTCTACCGGCCGTTCCAAAAATGGATTCCCGAGCAAGTCTTCCGTTATGCCGCGTGCGGAGGAGGAAACATGGTCTTGGACTGGGTGCTCTATTTCCTTATCTATAACTTTGTTATAGGCCATGAGATTATAACTTTTCAATTTAGCCCTCCGGGCGCAATTTTCAATTTTCAATTTGCGCAAGCAATAACTCCTCACATCGCCACTCTTTGTATCGTCTTCCCGATAACGCTCTTAACCGGTTTCTGGTTGCAGAAATATGTCACCTTTACCCAATCGAACTTACACGGCGCAAGGCAATTGATGCGATATATTTCCATCGTGGCTGTCAATCTGGCAATCAATTATTTCGGACTCAAACTCTGCGTGGAAATATTCGGTTGGTATCCTACGCCCAGCAAGATGTTAATAACCCTTATTACTGTTGCAGTCTCCTATTTCGGACAAAAATATTATTCCTTTAGAGTCAATAACAAGAGTTAAATCTCTATAAATAAAATTATTATTAACCTTTAAATATTTATTATTATGTGGGGAACTATTCTTTATGTATTAGGTATTGTTTGTGCCGTATGGTGTGTGTATGACATTTTCACAACCGCTAAATGTGGTCTTTTAGGTAAAATTATTGCTTCTATCCTCGTTTTGGCGTTCAGCTGGATTGGATTTGCAATCTATTATTTCCTCGTTCGTGGAAAAATCTAATTGATCGATACTTTAATCTCGAATCGAACATACCATGATGCTTCATATTCTTTCCAGCAGTCTCCATACGGAGAAGCTGGAACTGCCTTTTCAGTTGCCTGAATCTTTCTTGCAGGCCCATCAGGTCGTAGCTGTCTTAACCGGTGGAACAGAGAGTCGTTTTGTACAACTGGTGAACGAAGGACTCATCGACCTCACAAAACCGGTCTATCTGATGGTAAGCGGCCATAGTAATTCGTTAGCAGCCTCTCTGGAAATCCTCAGTTATATTCGTCTCCATAACGGAGTAGGAAAAGTGATGACTTCCGCAGAAGATACTCATCTCGGGCAAAACTCCACACCTGCTCCAATCGTTAAAACACCCTCTCAGCAACTGCTCCATAATGACAAACCGCTTCGCCTCGGAGTAGTCGGTTTTCCGTCTGATTGGCTCATCGCATCCAAAGTGGACTATGAGATGGCGCTCCGAACGATGAATATCGAGTTAGTGGACGTGCCTATCGAAGAAATGACTTCTTTAGGCGAAGTGGATGGAGGATTAAAAGGCGCTGAGGCTATTTACGACCGACTCAAAGAAATCGTCACCAAATATGACTTACAGGGAGTGACACTTCGTTGCTTCGATCTCTTGACAACCGTCAAAAACACAGGCTGTATCGCGCTTTCCAAACTCAACGACGAAGGTATTCCTGCTGCCTGCGAAGGAGATATTCCTACGTTGCTGACGATGATGATTTGCAAACGTCTCACAGGCCAACCTTGTTTCCAAGTAAACCCTGCGCGTATCCAATTGGACGGAAAGATGCTTTTTGCCCATTGTACACTTCCGCTCCGTATGACCGAGAAACACGAACTGACCACTCATTTTGAGTCAGGAATAGGTGTCGCTATCCACGGAGATCTGCCTACAGGTGATTATACGCTGGTCAAACTATCCGGAGATATGAAACGCTTACTGGCTGAGAATGTGACACTTATGCGCTGCCAGTATGAACCCAATCTCTGTCGTACACAGGTCTGGATTCAATCCACTCCGACTGTAGCACAATATTTCCTTACGGACCCGATTGCCAATCATCACATCCTCATCCGCGGTCACCACGCAGAGAAATTTGCCTAAGAGTGAAAACTCGACTTTGCGAATTGATAAAATAATTTGCATAAATGCAAAAAAAGCACTAATTTTGCGCACTCAAATAAAAAAAGATAAGCAAAACTATGGCTCAATTACCTGAAAATGCCTCACGTCCGTTGCAACCGGGCGAGAAGTACGAACCTATCTTACGTCCTGACAAAGAGTATCCTGAAGTAACGCCTTATAGTGTCTCTATTGGTGTGTTGATGGCAGTTATCTTCTCTGCCGCTGCGGCTTATCTTGGATTGAAAGTAGGTCAGGTTTTCGAGGCGGCCATTCCTATTGCTATCATCGCTGTCAGTCTCTCTTCTATCTTGCGACGCAAGAATGCAATAGGCGAAAATGTGATGATTCAGTCTATCGGTGCCAGCTCAGGAGTGATTGTTGCAGGAGCTATCTTTACGCTGCCGGCGCTGTATATCCTCCAGGCTAAATATCCGGAGATGACGGTTACCTTTGAGCAGATTTTCCTCTCTTCACTCTTAGGCGGATGCCTCGGAATCTTATTCTTGATTCCTTTCCGTCGCTATTTTGTGAAAGAGAAACACGGAGAATATCCTTTCCCGGAAGCTACTGCTACCACGCAAGTACTCGTTAGCGGCGAATCAGCCAATCAAGCCAAACCGCTTATCTGGGCTGCAGCTATCGGAGGTCTGTATGATTTCTTGGTATCTACTTTCGGCCTTTGGACTGAGCAACTCTCCACACGAATGACCGGCTGGGGAGAAGCGACTGCAGCGAAATTCAAATTAGTGTTCTCTATCAACACTTCCGCTGCCGTTCTTGGATTAGGATATATCATCGGTCTGAAATATGCAGCAATCATCTGTGCCGGCTCTTTCTTCGTCTGGTGGGTTCTATTGCCTGTCTTAGGTAGTATGCCCGGACTCGAAGCAACCGATCCGCAAGTGCTCTTCACACAGTACGGACGGAATATAGGCATCGGTGCTATTGCTATGGCTGGACTGATTGGTATCGTTCGTTCCTGGGGAGTCATCAAAAGTGCTGTAGGTCTGGCAAAGAAAGAATTAGGCGGCAAATCCAAATCTGCGGATAATCAACTCACGGAAAGAACAGACAGAGACCTCTCTATGAAACTGCTGCTCTTGGCTATTGTAGTGGCTTTGGTCTGCACATTGGTATTTTTCTGGGTGGGAGTGCTGCATAATTTCTGGCAAGCGATTGTTGCTTTCTTGGTGGTGACGATTATTGCTTTCCTTTTCACTACGGTAGCTGCTAACGCCATTGCTATTGTTGGCAGCAATCCTGTTTCAGGAATGACACTGATGACACTTATCATCGCTTCGGTTGTCTTTGTAGCGGTAGGCATGAAAGGTACAAGCGGAATGGTGGGAGCAATGGTTATCGGCGGTGTTGTTTGTACTGCGCTTTCCATGGCAGGAGGATTTATCACAGACCTTAAGATAGGTTACTGGATTGGTTCTTCGCCGTATAAACAACAGACCTGGAAATTCTTGGGCACGCTTGTCTCTGCAGCCACGGTAGGCGGCGTGATGATTATCCTTAATAAGACTTACGGTTTCACGGGTGATAATGCACTTGTAGCGCCGCAGGCAAATGCCATGGCTGCTGTCATTGAACCGCTTATGTCCGGACAAGGAGCACCATGGATGCTTTATTTGGCAGGTGCTGTCTTGGCACTTATTCTCAGTCAGTTAGGTGTACCGGTTCTTCCGTTCGCATTAGGAATGTTTATTCCTCTGATGCTCAATACTCCTCTTCTTGTAGGCGGACTCATCGCTTGGTTCGTAGGTCGTCAGAAGAAAGGTGAGGATCCGGAATTAGCCAAAGCACGTCAGGAGAAAGGAACACTCATTGCTTCCGGATTCATTGCCGGTGGAGCATTGATGGGCGTTGTAGCTGCTATCGTTAAGTTCTGTGGCGCAGACTGGTATCTCGCGCAATGGGCGGAAAACGGCTATGCTGCTATCGTCGGCATTGCAGCATACATCGGCCTGATTGTCTATTTCATCTGTGCAGCAAAAAGAAAATAACAAATCATAAATCACAAATAACAAATTAAAATTTTAATTTTACTATGGTATCTTACAAAGAATTAGGCCTTGTGAACACTCGTGAGATGTTCGCTAAGGCAATCAAGGGTGGTTATGCTATCCCTGCTTTCAACTTCAACAACATGGAGCAACTTCAGGCTATCATCAAAGCATCTGCTGAGACCAAAAGCCCGGTTATTCTGCAAGTATCGAAAGGTGCTCGTAACTACGCTAACCAAACACTGCTTCGTTATATGGCACAAGGTGCTGTAGAGTATGCAAAAGAGTTAGGTTGGGAGCATCCGCAAATCTGTTTGCACCTCGACCACGGTGACAGTTTCGAACTCTGTAAATCTTGTGTGGACTTCGGTTTCTCAAGTGTCATGATTGATGCTTCTTCTCTGCCTTATGAGGAGAATATCGCTTTGACAAAGAAAGTTGTTGATTATGCTCACCAATACGATGTAACCGTTGAGGCTGAGTTAGGTGTTTTGGCAGGTGTAGAAGACGAAGTGTCGTCTGCTGTCAGCCACTACACCAAACCGGAAGAGGTAGTTGATTTCGCTACTCGTACAGGTTGCGACAGCTTGGCAATCTCTATCGGTACCAGCCATGGTGCATATAAATTCACTCCGGAGCAATGTACACGTGACCCGAAGACAGGCCGTCTGGTTCCTCCTCCATTGGCATTTGATGTTCTCGACGCTGTGATGGAGAAGCTTCCAGGCTTCCCAATCGTACTGCACGGTTCCTCTTCTGTTCCGCAGGAGTATGTGGACATGATCAACCAGTATGGTGGCAAGTTGCCTGATGCTGTAGGTATTCCTGAGGAGCAACTGCGCAAGGCTGCCAAGAGTGCTGTTTGCAAAATCAATATCGACTCTGATAGCCGTCTGGCATTTACCGCTGCAGTACGCAAAGTGTTTGCTGAGAAGCCGGCAGAGTTCGACCCGCGTAAGTACTGCGGTCCTGCTCGTGACCTGATGACTGAACTCTACAAGCACAAAATCATCAACGTCCTCGGTTCTGACGGCAAAGCAGAATAATCGTTCATTCCTTAATTCGTTAAACGATTATGGCTTTACCATATATGACAGCCGAAGAGGCTGCTGAATTAATCCAACATGGTGATGTCTTAGGCATGGGTGGTTTTACGGCTACCGGAGTGCCTAAGGCAGTTCCTTTTGCTTTGGCACAACGTGCTGAACGTCTGCATGCCGAAGGCAAACCTTTCCGCGTAGGTTTAGAGACAGGTGCTTCTATGGGAGATAGTTGTGATGGTGCTTTGGCACGCGCACACGCAGTAGAGTTCCGTACTCCGTACCAATCGAACAAATCGATGCGTGAGGAGATAAACGCTGAGGGAACGCATTACTTCGATATGCACCTCTCTCATATGGCGCAAGACCTGCGTTACGGCTTCCTGCCGAAACCTAAATGGGCTATCATCGAGGCTTCGTATGTAGGAGAAGACGGAACAATCGTTCCGGCTGCCGGAGTAGGTATCATGCCTACTATCTGTCGTATGGCGGATAAAATTATCATTGAGCTCAATGAGATGTTCCCTGCTACTATGCGTGGTATGCATGATCTCTATGAACCGCTCGATCCTCCTGCACGTCGTGAGATTCCGATCTACAAACCATCTGACCGCTGCGGTTCGGATCATATCAAAGTCGATCCGTCGAAGATTGCAGCAGTAGTGAAGACCAATCGCCCGAATGAAATTGCTGCATTCACGCCGGTGGATGCTACTACTGCCAAGATTGGCGAGAACGTAGCCCTCTTCCTCGAAAAAGAGATGCACGCCGGACGAATCCCTTCCTCATTCCTGCCTATACAGAGTGGCGTAGGAAACGTTGCAAACGCGGTGCTCGGTGAACTTGGTAAGAATCCTCATATCCCGCCGTTTGAGATGTACTCCGAAGTGGTACAAGACTCTGTGGTAGATCTGATCAAAGCAGGACATTGTAAGTTCGCTTCCGGTTGTTCATTACGACTGGTAGAAAGTAAGATGGCAGAAGTGTTAGCTGACCTGGATTTCTATCGCGACAAGTTATTACTTCGTCCGCAAGAGACATCCAATAATCCGGAGATTATCCGTCGTTTAGGTCTTATCGCTATCAATACAGCGCTGGAGGCTGATATCTACGGAAACATCAACTCTACGCATGTAACAGGAACGAAGATGATGAATGGTATTGGCGGTTCCGGCGATTTCGCACGAAACGCATATATCAGTATCTTCACAACCGCTTCTACAGCTAAGAATGGTGCTATCTCTTCTATCGTGCCGATGGTTACTCACCTTGACCACTCAGAGCACTCTGTTAAAGTGATTGTTACTGAACAAGGTGTGGCTGATTTGCGTGGTAAGAGCCCAAGACAACGTGCTGAGGAGATTATCAATAACTGCGTTGCACCGGAATACAAAGAGATGCTTCGTGATTATTTGAAGATAGCTAAACACGGACAAACGCAACATAACCTCTCTTGCGCGTTCGCTATGCACGAGGAATTCCTCAAATCAGGCGATATGCGTAATACACGATGGGAAAACTACATTCGTTAGTCCATATTCTCTTTATGCTCTTAGCCGGTACAATTGCTGTATCGGCTAAGACTGCTTTAGAGAATACCAATCTACCGAAACGTCCTGCTAAATCGACTGTCTGGTTCTATCGCACGGGAGAATGGATAAAACATTACGCCATGCAAGGACTGGACTCAAACTACATCACTTTGCCTGAACATAGTTGGCGAGTGGCATTTACCAACGGTTTTGTAGGAATTCATTCCACATTCCTTGCTCAAGATATTTATACCAAAGATTTGCCACCATTTGATATGGCGATCAAATTCCAAACGACACCCAGTGTAAAACTCGGTTTTCAAGTCGGTTTCCGTACCTTTGGATTTGGTTATTCTTGGGACGCACTCAATAACTACTCTCAAAACCTCAACTTCTCTATTGGTGGAAAAGCAATAGGTATTGAGTTCATGCATCAAAGAAGCAATAACCTAAAAGGCGCTTTTCATATTGATTCAGCCATAGAACCTACTTCTCGTTTTGGACCGAAAGACTTTGACAATTCCATCACAAACACATCTTTGTATGTTTGGTATGCGTTGAATTCTGCCCATTATTCGCATAACGCAGCAGTCAAACAGAGTTATATTCAGCGTAAGACAGCCGGTTCTCTCTTGCTGCAAGTAGCCTACATGTCCACTCGTTTGGATTTGGATACCATCCTTCCTGCTGTTATGGGACATGTTGGAGGATTAGAGACTCATCAGGTGGGAATAGGATTAGGATACGGAATCAACTATACTCCCAACCAAGGCAAAGTGCTAATTCATCTCAGCGGTTTGGCGCAACTCATCTGTTTTACCCATAATCTGATTACTGAAGAAATCGATTCAACAGGTATCCTTGGTCTCTATCGCATTGATTCGAGATATAAAGTGCATATGACGGGAACGATGCGTGCAGCTGTCAGTTGGGAAATCAATAAATGGGTGCATATGAATGTATGGGCGCAAGCGAATAATATTCGTTTTCAAGCCTATGCTTCGGAGACAACCATCAGTCTTTCCGACTGGAACTGGCAAGTCAATTTAGCTGTCGGTGTTCGTTTCGGAGCAGGCAAGAAACGTGCAGATCATATTCTCGATTTGGAGGAAGCATATCTGAATTTAGAGAATCCGCCGTTACCGGAAACAGAGGAAGAACCTAAACCGGAAAAACCGAAACGACGCGAGATGAAACATGTCGAACTTCCGCAATGGATAACTGACTATTTCTATTCTCCACGACCGTAATTTCTATGCTTTACGGGGTGTATTGAGCAATTATTTGCAAAAAAATACACCTAAAATTTGCGTATGTCGCAAAAAAGCAGTACCTTTGCACCCGCTTTTGAAAATTAACCCCTAAAATATTTAGAGTTATGAAAAAAGTATTATTTGTTTTAGCAGCATGCTTAACCATCGCTTTAGGCTTCACAAGCTGTAATTCAGGTATCGCAAAAGTTACCGTTGAAGTAAAGGATTTTGATAATAATCCTATCGCAGATCGCAAAGTATATTACACCGATTTGGCTTCTGTAATTATCGGAATAGCGTTGCCGGATCCGAATGCTCCTATAAAGGAGAATAATGATGACCATTTGTGCTATGGCACCACAGGTCCTCAAGGTACAGTTACTTTTGAATATAACATTTGGGGAGATTTGATTTATTATTTCTATGTTTACGATGAGGGTGCGAACCAATGGAGAGAGCAACACGTAACACTTAAGAAAGGATATGTCAAGGAACTCTCTTTCCAAATAAACGAATAACAAGCACGCTTTGCGAAATCGAGTAAATTTGCGTTAGCAAATAATCGAGGTAAGCGAAGCGAATCCGAGAAGTAGCGCAGTTGGTAGCGCACCACGTTCGGGACGTGGGGGTCGGGCGTTCGAGTCGCCTCTTCTCGACAAAAGGACAGCTGAGGCTGTCTTTTTGTTTGCTGGCTATTAGTAGTAGATTACAGAGCCGAGGGGTTGGTCGAGGATGGACCAATCGGGATGTTTGCTGCGAAGAGTAGCAACCGTTTTATCCGGTTCATCCCATGCATGCGGAGCTAAAGAGAACTTATCGTGATGAACGGTAATGTAATTCTCGGCTTGCAAGTCTTCCATCGCTTTTTCCAAGTATTCAGGAAGGGTATGAATATATGCCCAATTGGGGTTATATTGCCCGTTTTCCAAGACAGCCAAACTGATAGAAGGAAACATCTGTTGAATGCGTGAGAACCGGTCATCGTAGCCTCCGTCTCCACCGATATATACTCGTCTGTCTCCATTCTCTATCATGAACGAGGACCACAAGGTTTGATTGGCTCCAAACAAACGATTGGAGAAATGTCGTGTTGGCAGACAAGTGACAGATAGTTCTGTTTTCGGGGCACTGATGAATGTCTGTTGATACCAATCCATCTCTGTGATGATTTCATCGGCATATCCCCAATACCGCAGATAGGCCCCGATACCTAAAGGACAGATGACATGATGCACTTTTTCGCGAATATCACGAAGCGTAGCATAGTCCATATGATCCCAATGCTCGTGCGTGATAACCAATACGTCTATTTCGGGTAAATCTGCAGGATGATACTTATCGGTTCCTTTGAATGGTTTGAGCATCACCGAAGCCGGAAACTCGAGTTGCAGCACAGGATCAACTAAGATTTTTTGACCTCCTAAAGAGAAGAGGTAAGAAGAATGTCCGAACCAAACAAACCAGTCTTTATCCAAAGGTAGTGCAGAAAGGTCATTTTTCTCGATTTCAACGCATTTTTTCGGTTTGCGCTCAGTAGTTCTATCTGTCAGGAAATTCCATAACGCAGATAGTCCGGATGAATTCTTGCCCGTGAACTGAGGAGTAGGGTGTTCATTGGCAAAATGTCCGTTTATATAATGACTACTCTGCAAGACGACAGGGTCTTGACTCTTTCGTTGAAACGGATGAGGTCCGAACGCAGGGTGATGAAAAACCAGCATGAGTGTTAGGAATAATATCAACCACATTTTTTTGTAAGCAATGCGCAAAAGTACTACTTTTTTTTGACATACGCAAGTTTTGGGTTTATTTATTGGAAAAAGAAAGGTAATAAAAGAAAAGAACCAAAAGAAAAAAAAAAAAAAGAAAAAGGTGCTGCTGGTGGTAGAGTATATTATATGCCCTATAATCCCATTGCGAATCTTTACCACCACCAACAACTATTTTTTTGTTAAAAGAAATTTATATTATAACTCCGGGGGGCGGCGGGGTGGTTAAAACCATGTGATAACCAGGTTAAAACCAGGTAAAGACCCCGTTTAACATAGGTCAAAAAATTTTTTTTTATTTTTTTGAGCAACACATTGTTTAATCCAACACTATCTTTGCACCGAATTTGAAAATCAGGCGCATTGGCTTAGGAAGAAAATTTTTTTAGTTTTTGAGGAACACTAAAAGGGGTTTTGTATTATCTTTGCATCGAATTTCATAAGAAGGGCGAAAAACTCTGAGCAAAAATGAGCAGGAAGAAAGAATGTGCTTTTTATGGAAGAAAATTTGCATATATCAAAAATAAATTGTAATTTTGCACTCGCATAATTGATAAACCATTAAAATTTTTACCATATGAAAAAGTTATTATACATAGCATTAGCCGCATTAGTGTTGCTGGGTTGTAACCCGAATGACCCGAAGATTCCGAGTAAAGACAAGAAGATGTTAGACAAAGCCGCTCAAGGCGTTCTGAATCTGTTGGGACAGAAACAGAAGAATGCCATAAGCGCTGCAGAAGAATTAGGTTTCGTAGATGTTTCTGATTTAGGTTCCCTTCCTGTACGATTAGGCATAAAAGCCAAAGAAAATACAGAGAATATAGACCTTCTGTATGGCGATGTAGAGGCATATACGGAAGCATTGGAGAGTGGAGATGACGAATTTGAGGAATTCATTGACACGCATATTGTGCAAAACCACCAAATATTCGTGATACTCACATTAGGCATCGAAGATGGCAAAGTGATAGATATCACAGGTATTCTTTTAGCCGGTCAAGAAACGAAGAATATCCCTAATCTCTATCTATCATTTAGCAAGAATGTATTCTTGAGCATGGATGAAAAGAGTCGTGAGTGGATTGGAATGTTATGTGAGATGGAAGACATCAATGATGGCGCTTATGAGAGTTACGGAACGAAAAAACGTGATGATTTCGAGGAAGATTTCAAGACTTACACCTTCCCCTACGCGTATGAAGATGCAACAGATCAACCGAAGAAATCAGCACAGCAACGCACTTATACGCTAAAATGGCATACAGGTGATAATGTAAGTGACGCTGATTATATGCAAGACTTAGTAATAGGTGATTTCTTCGCTATGTTCATGGACTGATAAAAATAGATTATTATAAATTTTTGTATATATGAAAAAGCTCTTTTACATATTATTAGCCGCGATGATGACTTGTAGTATAGAAGCCAAAACATTAGTTGTTTATTTCTCGGCAACGGGAACGACAAAAGCTGCTGCGCAAAAGATAGCCGGCGAGCAGAAAGCTATTCTTTGGGAAATAGAACCGGCAGAAAAATATACTGCTGCCGACCTTGACTGGAGAAACAAAAAATCCCGTTCGTCCATTGAGATGGCGGACGCAGAAGCAAGACCGACTATCAAACAATGCACCAATATTCAACCCTATGACGTTATTTATGTCGGTTATCCTATTTGGTGGGGCATCTGTCCGCGAATCATCAATTCATGGATAGACAATAATCTGCCGCAATTGGAAGGAAAAAAACTTATTCCGTTTGCAACCAGCGGCAGCAGTACGATAGAGCAATCGGTGGAATATCTTCGTCAGACTTACCCGACGCTTAACTGGCAAGACGGTATATTGATGAATAGAAGATAGTTTTCGAAATGAAATAATCATATACAAAAAACCACCCCGTATGGAGTGGTTTTTGTAGCGGGACCCAGGATTGAACTGGGGACCTCATGATTATGAATCATGCGCTCTAACCAGCTGAGCTATCCCGCCATGCTTTTCTTAAGCAAAACTGCTCTCGAATCAAAAGCGGGTGCAAAAGTACTGCTTTTTTTTGACATACGCAAATTTTTAGGCATTTTTTTGCAAAAGGAAGGTGTTTTATCCTACTTGCGTGCCATTTTTGACGGGTGCCGAAACAGTAGTTACCACTAATTTGCCATCAGCATCTTCTGCGGAGAGAATCATTCCCTGACTCTCAATTCCCATCATCTTACGCGGCGGGAAATTAGCGATGAACAGTACTTGTTTCCCAACGAGCACAGACGGATCCGGATACGACTGAGCAATACCGCTTAGAATGGTACGTCCACCCATTCCGTCATCCAATTTGAACTGCAACAGACGTTCGGATTTTTTTACCGGTGTGCACTCTAAAACAGTAGCCACACGGATGTCATTTTTTCCGAATTCATCGATATTTGTGAGCTCTTTGATAGCGTTTGGTTGCCAGTTTTTCAGTGCTTCTGCTTGTGCTGCTTTTTCGTTCTCGGCTTTGATACGTGCCAAACGGTCCAGTTGTGCTTGAATAGCATCATCTTCGATTTTCTCAAACAGCAGACTCACTTCGCCCAATTGGTGTCCTTCCTCCAGCAAATCAATACGTCCTAAATCATCCCAACCGATAGTATTATCGAGCACCAGCATATTGCGTAATTTTTCCGATGAGAACGGCAGGAAGGGTTCAAAAGCGATAGCCAGATTAGCAGCAATCTGCAGCGACAGGTTAAGCACAGTTGCCGTACGAGCCATATCCGTCTTCGCTAATTTCCAAGGCTCGGTATCAGCTAAGTATTTATTACCGATTCGTGCTAAATTCATTGCCTCACGTTGTGCGTCGCGGAAACGGAAGTCATCCAGCAGACTCTCAATTTGCGATTTATAACCGGTGATTTGTGCCATCACTTCTTTATCGTACTCCGTCCACTCTCCGCACGCGGGCACGCGTCCTTCAAAATATTTATTAGTCAGCACGAGTGCACGGTTGATGAAATTGCCGTAGATAGCCACCAATTCGTTATTGTTACGCGCTTGGAAATCCGCCCATGTGAAATCATTATCTTTCGTCTCCGGAGCATTGGCAGTGAGCACATAACGCAGGACATCTTGTTTGCCCGGGAAATCGACGAGATACTCATTGAGCCACACAGCCCAATTGCGAGAAGTGGAAATCTTATCTCCCTCAAGGTTCAAAAACTCATTCGACGGTACATTATCCGGCAGATTATATCCTTGCGCTTTGAGCATAGACGGGAAAACGATACAGTGGAAAACGATATTATCTTTTCCGATGAAATGGATCATTCTTGTATCATTTTGCTTCCACCATTTCTCCCAATTGCCGAATTTTTCGGGTTGTGCTTCGCATAACTCGATGGTATTGGAGATATATCCGATAGGAGCGTCAAACCACACATACAGCACTTTGCCTTCAGCTCCTTCTACCGGAACAGGAATACCCCAATCGAGGTCACGTGTTACCGCACGTGGTTTGAGTCCTCCGTCGAGCCAAGATTTGCATTGTCCGTACACATTCGGGCGCCATTCTTTGTGTTGGTTCAGAATCCAGTCTTCCAACCAAGGTTGATAATCATTGAGCGGGAGATACCAGTGTTTGGTCTCTTTCTTTGTCAACGGATTACCGGTCTCGGCATTATAAGGATTAATCAGTTCATCCGGAGAGAGCGTAGCACCGCATTTCTCGCATTGGTCACCATAGGCGCCCTGTGCATGGCATCTCGGACACTCACCACGAATGTTTCTATCCGTGAGGAAATGTCCTGTTTGCGGGTCATAGAACTCTTCAGACACTTCTTCGAGGAATTGTCCTGCGTCATACATCTTACGGAAATAATCTGCAGCGAACTGATGATGCGTTTTGGAAGTCGTTCGTGAATAAACATCAAAACTGATACCGAATTCTTCAAACGAGCGTTTGATGAGTTCATGATAACGATCAACCACTTGTTGTGTGGTTATTCCTTCTTTTCTTGCGCGTATAGTCACGGGCACGCCATGCTCGTCACTACCACCGACAAAAAGCACTTCTTGCCCTCTCAAACGGAGGTAACGTGCATAAATATCCGCAGGAACATATACGCCTGCGAGATGTCCGATATGCACAGGACCGTTGGCGTAAGGCAGTGCAGAAGTGATTAAAGTGCGATTAAATGCCATATTTTGTGTATTTTTTGTACAGAATGTTAAAAAAATTTGTGTATATAATTTTTTTTTGCTACTTTTGCGCCGCAAAAGAGTCAACCCCTCTTGGGAAATCGCCTGCAAAGGTACTACAAAAAAATGAAACAAACAAATTATTCAGTGAAAAAACATCAATACCGGTTGATATTCTTGTTCACGTTGCTCTTTTCTCTGACTGCTCAGGCAGAGGTGAAGAATTATGTGGGTGCATATGCTAATTTGGGCGAGTGGTCACTATTAGCGGCAAACAGTAAATACAGTACCAGTTTTGGTGTTGCAGGTGGATTAGGTTTCCAATACGAATTACGAGTAGGTCCTAAGTACAGTCAGACACATTTCCTGCTTGATTTAGGTGTTGGTGCCTGGGGAGGAATGACCAGTTTCATTCAAGGAAGCAACCAAAACATCACGCTACCGAACCAAACCGACTTAGACGGAGATAATTTCGACTACGTCTATGAACTGCAGAACCGTCAAGACAAATATAATAATCTTGCTCTTCAAGTACCTTTAATGGTGGGTGTGCAGCACCGTAAGTTCTATATGTTAGCCGGTGTAAAAGTAGGTGCTAACCTATGGACAAAGACCAAATCGACTGCGATGTTAACCACCTATGGTTTGTATGAAGGCTTAGATCCTTTCCGCAATATGCCGGAGTATCAGTTCTTCAGTGATAAACCTTTGTCAGGCGGTGTTAAGACCAGTTTGAATTTTGATTTGGATTTAAGTTTTGAGATTGGTGGCCGTATAGGCGCTGTATATGATGGTACGGGCTTTGATATTCCAAAAAGCAAAGTGGAATACCGTTTAGCAGCATTCGTCGATTACGGTCTGATGGATTTGCATAAGAAAGGTACTGAGGAAGCCTTGATTGCTCCGTCTGGTTATAACACCGGTGAGACAGCTCCGGTATATAACACCACCTCGATGTTAGACAACCTCGTGATGAACGATATCATGTCCACAGAAGGTTTTGCCAGTTCGGTAAACAACCTGATGATTGGTCTGAAATTCACGATTCTCTTCCAAATGCCGGAGTCAGGCACTTGTATCCTGTGCCGCGACAACTACCACAGCACTGTTCGCTCAGGACGGCGTGGAGGAGTGAAGTACGAGGAATAATTCATCCGCTTTCACTTCACGTATTTGACCTTCATTTGCAACAGATATGTTGCCCGTTTCTTCAGACACTACGATACACGTGGCGTCTGTTTTTTCAGTTAGTCCGAGTGCGGCGCGATGACGCAAACCGTAGTGTTGAGGGATATCCTGATTTTTGCTGACCGGTAAGATACATCCTGCGGCTTTGAGACGGCCATGACGTACCACTAATGCACCATCGTGAAGAGGGGTATTCTTAAAGAAAATATTCTCAATCAGTCGTGCCGATACTTCCGCATTAAGCCATTCACCGGTATCGGTATATTCTTTTAGAGACCCTTCTCCCGACAAAACAATAAGGGCACCGGTTTTTGTGGAAGACATATGTCGGCATGCTTGCGTGATTTCCAAGATTTGTTGACGTGAGGCCGTTTCTTCCAGTGCTTCTGTTTTTTTGCGGAAGATTTTCCATGACGAGAATCGCGCACCGAGACGATTGAAGAACATACGAATCTCTTCCTGGAAGATGATGATTAATGCAATGGCGCCGACAGAGATGATTCGGTCGAACAAGGCTCCTGTGAGTTCGAGTTGGAAAACAAAACTAACGAGAAACCATACAACGATGAAAGCGAGAATACCCCAGAAGAGATTCGCTGCACCCGTTCTACGCAAAAGACGATAAGTCTCATACAGAATAGTGGCGACAAGTAGTATGTCAATCAGGTCCTTAAAACCGAAAGAGAAAGCCATGATATGCATAGGATTCGTGTTTAGCGGGCAGAGCCCTATTTAGTGATTAGTGGGTTTGTTTATACATTTTCTCATACAGCATGCATGTTTGTACCGCTTCCGGCACATCGTGCACACGAAGGATAGTAGCGCCTTGTTGCAAAGCCAACAGATGCAGCACTTGTGTAGCAGCCAGACAAGTGTCAGGTGTTAAACCTAAAGGTTTATATACCATCGATTTGCGGCTAACGCCGACTAAAATAGGTTTGCCATACTGCTGTAACCGATTCATTTGCGCCAGGCATTCATAGTCTTTTTCCGTGGACCCGATAAAACCAAATCCCGGGTCCAGAACGACATCACGAATGTTCATCTCTCGTAATCGGCTCGAGATTGATTCGAGATTGCCTCGTAACGTCCATATATATGGTACGTTCCAGAATCGCACGATTTCATACATTCGTTCACATCCGCCGGAAATATCATTGATGATCATCGGTCCGAATTGCTCGAGTGCTTTTTGTGCTATCTCCGGTCGAAAAGTATCGATGGAGAGAGAGGCTTCAGGCATTGTCTGCTTAAGTGCCTGTAACGCCGGTTGTAATCGTTTCCATTCTGTCTCAGCATCGACCGGTTGACTATTCGGTCTCGTGGAACATGCACCTATATCGAGATAGTCTGCTCCATCGGCAATGGCTTGTTGTGCTACACCAATGAGTAAATCCGAATTAGTGATTCTCGAAGGAGCATAAAAACTATCCGGCGTACAGTTCAATATGGCCATAATTTGTGCCATTAGGGCGCAAAGTTACTACAAAAATGTAGAAAAATCTGTGTTTTTGCAGAAAAAATGCACTTTTTTGTTATTTTTCTTGAAAAAGTTTGGTGTGTTTGAGAAAAAAATTGTATCTTTGCAGGCTGAATAATGTACGCGCGCACTTAAAGGTATGCACGCGCGAATAAAAAAGGACTATAAACGCATCAAAAATAAACTTATGAAAAACGTATTTAAGTGTCTATTGTTAGTAGCGGTAGTTATCTCCGCTGCTTCGTGTAACAACCGTGAGTTAAACACCCGCGTAAGTAACACTACCGGTTGGAATTATTTCGATGAGCGTACCACAAACTTCGAAGCTAATGAAGGTGTAGGTAATGTAAATCCCGTTGGTATGGTTCCTATTCAAGGTGGTACTTTTACCGTAGGTGAGAAAGATGAGTTTTTAACTGCTCCTCGTAACAATGAGAATCGTAGCGTTACCGTTAGTTCATTCTATATGGACAAGTACGAGGTAACAAACTTGAACTGGAACGAGTATCTGCACTGGTTGGATTTCGTGTTCGGTGCAGTAGCTCCGGAATTGGTCGATCAAGCTCGTCCGGACCATACTGTATGGCGTGAAGACTTGGCATACAACGATCCGTATGAGCAGAACTATTTCGAGCACCCTGCATTCTCATTCTATCCTGTAGTAGGTGTTACATGGGAGCAAGCTATGGCATACTGCCAATGGCGTACTGACCGTGTGAATGAGATGGCTTTGGTAAATGCCGGCGCTATTGTTATTCCTCCGTTTGGTGATTTACAGCCGACAGATGACGAGGCTTACAAAGACGAATGGGAGCAACAAACCGGTTATGAGATGTACTCGTATGACGAACCAAGTCCTGAAGATCCAGAGCAGACTGTGACTATGTATCGTCCGAGTTATGAGTGGATTCGCGATAAGTTTGTCTTCAATACAGAGAAATATTTGTTGGATGAATCCTATATTCCTGATTATGGCCGTAAACCAAAACTGGATAGCTATGGCGTAGAGCGTAAAGTGAATATCGCTGATGGTATCTTTGTTACGGGTTATCGTCTGCCGACAGAGTCTGAGTTCGAGTTCGCAGCTTATGCTCCTGTTGCAGGTGAGGATGGTTTGACTATTGAGGGTAAAATCTATCCTTGGTCCGGTTATCATCCACGTGACCTCTCGAAGCACAATGCAGGTCAATTGCAAGCAAACTTCGTTCGTGGTCGTGGCGATATGATGGGTGTCAGCGGTGCATTGAATGACCGTCGTGTCATCACTAACCCTGTTGATGAGTTCGCTCCAAACGATTTCGGTCTCTATAACATGGCCGGAAACGTAAACGAATGGGTTATGGACGTATATCGTGAGACCAGTTTCCAAGAGACAAGTGAATATAACTCCTATCGTGGAAATATCTACAGCCACCCTGTATTGGATGAGAATGGCAAATTTGAGATTGACTCTGTAGGTGCCGTTAAGATTACTTGGGGTAAAGAAGATGACCGCCGTGATGTAATGGATGGTGATTTCGCAAGTCTGTTTGAGACTGATTATCCTCTGGATACAACAGGAATCGAGAACTTAGCATCTGTTAAAACAGACCCGACTGACATTCTTGCTCCGCGTATCACAAAGAAGAGCCGTGTTTACAAAGGTGGTTCTTGGGCTGATCGTATCTACTGGCTCAATCCTTCCACTCGTCGTTATTTAGATCAAGACAAGTGCTCCTCGAAGATTGGTTTCCGTTGCGCAATGTCTACACTGGGTGACCAAATTCCGGGTACACCTGTGAAATAATGTCGATTTTAATGATTAGATTAGAATATGAATTTTCCTGAGAATATTAAGTACACGCGCGAGCACGAATGGGTTCGTGTAGAGGGCGATGAGGCTTTTGTAGGTATAACCGATTATGCTCAGTCGGAATTGGGTGAAATCGTTTTTGTTGATGTTCCCACTGAAGGCGAGGCATTAGCACAAGGCGAGGTTTTCGGTTCTATTGAAGCAGTAAAAACAGTTAGTGATCTGAATATGCCGTTGTCCGGCGAAGTGCTGGAGATTAACGCTGATTTGGACGCTCAACCTGAATTAGTCAATAATGATCCGTACGGCAAGGGATGGATAATCCGCATTAGTGTCAAAGATTTGGCAGAGATGGATAATCTTCTGGATGCTGCAGGGTATCAAGCCCTGCTGTAATTCTCCGAACAGGAAGAAAATATTATTAATAAGGGGAAGCACATAAGCTTCCCCTTATTGTTTACTTACGCGCGCGTAATATATAAGGAATACAGTTAGTATATAGTACCGATGCGGCAAACGTCTTGTTCAAAAGACTCTCTGTCTCCGAGGGCACTGTTTTTCATCTTGACGCGATAGTTACTGATGGTATTCGGGCTGTAGCATAGCAGTTCTGCTATTTTGGCACTGCTGTTAATTCCTAACAAGATCAGTGCGAAGATGCGCATCTCTACGGTCATTCTCTCTCCTGCTTTTGGGGTGAGACGTGCTTCGGGTTTCAGGAGCGCGTTGAAATCCTGTACAAATGAGCCGTAGAGAGAGAGGAAAGTATCGTCAAAAGAGCGGTAGAAATTCTCCATTTCCCGGTTCATAAAGGCTGTAGGATCTTTCTCGCCGGACTTACGAGCAAGTGTAGTGAGGCGTCGTATATAATCGCTATACACCTCCAGATAACGGCAAATATATTGCTCTTTGACATGGTTGGCATCCTTGAGCATCCGGTTGGTATAGCGTAGTTGTGTGTTGAGCTTTGACAGTTTTTTATTCTGGCGGTACGTATAAATAATAACCCAGATAAAGACTACTAATATGACTGCCAACATAGTGAGTGCAATACTGAGAATAAGATAGTAATGCCTGAGACGTTTTTCGTATTTGTTATTGATAGTATGCCCGATGGCATAAGTCTGTACATAACGCGTCGGTGCGTTAAAGAGCGAAGCGTTGGTAAGCGTATAATCGCTGATGATGTGGGCGTGAGTAAGGTCTCCGGAGTCGTAACATTCTTGTGCAATGAGCCATGAAGAGCCATTATCGGTAATGCCGCAGAGCACATCTGTGATAGCAGACCGGATAAGCCATTCTTTCCGTTTTTCCATATTTCCTGCCCGCTCATAAATCATAGCATGTCCATATGCCAGAATAGCGTATTGATGCTGGTCCGGTTTGTACCGTTGCATCAAGAGTTGGTTGTAATCGAGTGCAGTAGTCCAATCGTGGCTGTCTATAGCGCGGTATTCCTCGCGCCATAAATGGCTCTCAATAGGATTGACGGTGTCCTTTTCCAGAGCTATTAACAAAGAGTCATAATATTGCTGGGCCAATGTCTGCCATTCTTCCATTCCATAGGAAGGCAACAGTGACGTGGTTGCAGCTTCGTTATACAGAAGCCATACTGTTTTATATCCCTCTACACTGTTGATGGATGGGGCATCAGTATGCCGTAGTAAAGCGAAAGCGTTTGCGTAGTGTCCGGAGGCGGACAGAAGTTGTATGAGACCGATAAAAGCCTGTGTGCGGATGGGCTCTTCTGCATCTTGCAACTGTGTGTACCATACGCGTGCAGAATCGCTCTGAAAGTGCTGGTATTCTTGTGCTATTTTTAGTTGAATTTCCTGTGAAGATGGCGTGATTGCACATAGCGAGTCGATGCGTGCCTGATGACGAGAAATATATGTGGCTGATTTCTCAATTTCATGCACATATGTATTGAGCAGATTCTCAGAAGAGCATAGTGAATTATAAGAAAAATAGGACAAAACGAGGAACAGAAGTGATAAACGTTTCATGGAGGTGTATTTTTTTGAGAGTGCAAAGGTACAACAATTTTTCCACATAAGCAAATCATATGTTTAAAAGCATAAAATTGCAAAGTGTAGTTTACAAACGGCTATAAAATCCGTACTTTTTTACGGATAAATAAAAATGTAAATGTCTGATAATCAGCATTAATATTATACTAATATGGTACTTTTTTGATACTTGCCCCTTTTATACGCTTGCGCATATGAATAAAAAGCAGTAATTTTGCGCAGTTTTCGAAACATTACGAAAGAGTGGGAAGAAGAAAAAAACTCGTATTGCTCTCGTAACGCTCTCGTGGCGACCACGAAAAGCCATTTGAAATCAAATGTACTATAAAAGATACATCTATCAACTAATTAATTATTAACCAAAACAAAAGTATCATGAAAAAGATTACTTTTCTTTCTGTGCTCTTGTGCGCGAGTGTGGTAGCTAATGCTGCTCCTACGACAGCTGCTCCTGTTCCTACTTGGCCTGCTGCTCAGGTAATGGCCGTTTATTCAGATTCTTATGAACTCCAAGCCAATTGGGGCTATTTAGAAGGTTGGGGGCAAGCAACGACCCTTACTACCGGTGATGTAGATGGCAACAACTATCTGTCTTATGCAAACTTCAACTACCTTGGCTGGGGTTGTGCTGCATCGTACAATGTAATGACGATGGAGAAATTACACTTGGATATTTGGGCTGATGAGGCTGGAGATTTAGGTATAGTTCCTATCTATGGAGGTGCAGGTCTAACTACAGATGATAGTCATCGTAAGATAGTTACTTTGGAGGCAAACAAGTGGAATAGTATTGATTTAGATCTTGCAACAGATTTTGAAGGCTTGAACCTTTCAAGTATTTTCCAGTTTAAGTATGATAATGGTACAATTACCTCTTTTGCTCTTGACAATGTATTCTTCTATCGTACCACAGCGTTAGAGGATGATGAGGCTCCAAAGGACTTGCAGGCAGAAGTAGTAGATGAAGATTTCTTCTCGGTAGCCATCAAAGTTTCTGCAACTGACAATATGGGTGTCGTTAACTACGTTGTATTGCTTGATGCCGCAGAGGTTGGTAACGGAGCCGCAGAAAGCGGAAAGGATGCAACTATTACTATCAAGAATCTTGAGCCGGGACAATCTTATTCCTTCTCTGTCGTAGCCAAAGATGCTGTAGGTAATGAAGCAACTCCAGTAACTGTTAATGCAACCACCAAGGCAGTTCCTGCAGCTGCTCCCGCTCCAACGCTTGCAGCAGAAAATGTTAAAGCCCTCTATTCAGATGCATATACGGTGGTAGCAACTATTAATAACTATTGTGAGTGGTGGTGGCAGTCACCAACTGTTGCTCAGGTAACATTGGGTGAAGGCAATAACACGCTATACTACGTTTCGAATTTAGATGGTGTATTTGGCTGGGCATTTGCGTCAACAGATTTCACTGGTTTCCAGAAAATACACTTGAGCGTTTATCCGACAAGCGCCTTCACATTTGAGATATATCCGGTTGTAACAGGAGAGCCTCATAAAATATCTGAGACATTAACGGCCAATGAATGGAATGATGTCGTCTTTGATTATACAGAATTAGAGGCTTTCACAATGAAGCAACTTGGATTCGCCAATAGGGCAAATACATCATTCTTCCTTGACAACGTGTATTTCTTTAACGAAGATGACCACACATCTATTGATAATGTAAATGCAAATGTGAAGGTTCAGAAAGAAGTAGTAGACGGTGTACTCTACATCATCCGTGATGGTGTTCGCTACACAGTAACCGGCCAGGCTATCCGCTAATACATTATTATAGAGATGGTGCGCGTCATACGGGCGCGTGCCTTCTCTGTAATCATACGCATGTATAACAAATAAACATATCTCTATGAAACACAAAATCTTGCCGGTAGTCTTTCTGCTGTTTGCATCGTTGACGGTTTGGGCGCAGAGTCTGACCGTTACGGGTGTTGTTATGGCTCAGGACGAGCCGGATCCTGTGATTGGCGCAAATGTGATGGTGAAGGGTACAACGAACGGTACGATTACCGATTTCGACGGTAACTTCTCTCTTCAAGCCAAAGTAGGTGATGTTCTTCAAGTGTCTTTCATGGGTTACAAGGCACAGGATGTCAAAGTGAGCAGTACTGCTCCAATCCGCGTTACTTTGGAACCGGACAACGTGCAACTGCAAGAGGTGGTTGCTATCGGTTATGGTACAATGAAAAAATCAGACCTTACAGGTGCTGTTTCATCTGTTCGTGCAGAAGACTTGCAAAAAACGCCAATGGCCACTGTTGACCAAGCATTACAAGGTAAGGCTGCGGGTGTGACGGTAAATGCAAATTCCGGTCAACCGGGTGCTGCGGCTGAGATTCGTATTCGTGGTATTGGTTCAGTTAAATCCGAATCAACGCCTATCTATGTTGTAGATGGTGTGGTTTTGAAGGATATTAACTTCCTCACGCCCTCGGATATCGAGTCTATGGAAATCATGAAGGATGCTTCTTCAACAGCTATTTATGGTAGCCAGGCAGCAAACGGTGTGATTTTGATTACAACCAAATCCGGTCACACGGACCGTAAGGCTGCTATCAGTTTCAATGCTTATTGGGGTATTCAAAACAGATGGCGTAAACTGGATGTGATGAACGCTATGGACCAAGCACAGACAGAAGTGCTGATGGCCGGTGGTGCTAAGGCTATTACCAACTGGAATAAAGGATTTGCTACTTGGTGGCAAAAAACCAATAATGCCAGCGGAACGAACCCATACTATCCGGTTAACTTCGACTATGCAGCACATGCGGCAACCGGAGGAACGGATTGGCAGGATGAAGTATTCCATAAAAATGCATTGGTGCACAACTACAGTCTTTCTATAGATGGTGGTGGTGAATGGGGATCATACTTATTCAGTGCCAGTTATTTCAACCAAGACGGTACATTGCATGGCAGTAACTATGAGCGTTTGACACTCCGTGTGAACTCTAATTTCAATGTACGCAAATGGTTGCGTATTGGTGAAAACTTGAGTTTCTCAACCAGTCGTTCACGCAACGCAATGAATAATAATGCTTCTCCACAGGCTTCTGTTCTCTCTGCTGCCTTGGCAATGGCTCCGTGGGATCCTGTTTATTATCCTGATTATGCAGTAAACGGTTTGGGTGAAAGTATTGGCGGACAACCTTCCGCAGCCTCTAACTTTACGAATGTTGTGAACCCGATGTCCATGATTTTTAATACGGAACCGAATAATAAAGTTCAACGCTGGGTTGGTGATATCTTTATTGAGATTAAGCCGGTAGAAGGATTAACTATTCGTCCGTCATTGAGTATGGATTTGAGCAATAATATGGACCGTACGTTCAATTATGCTTATCGTTATTCCAATGCCGATTATCGTGAGCACAACTCTGTTGGAGCAAGCATGGCGCGTTATATGACATTAACCAATGATAACGTCATTACCTATGCTCGTGATATCCAGAAGCACAGTTTTTCTATCATGGCAGGTGAGACCATGCAGCAATACAACTATTATAGCGTTAGTGCCGGTGGTCAGGATATTGTAAATATTGACCCGAAAAACTGGTATATTTTCAATACTAAGAATGACTCCACGCGTACAGAGGGAGACGCTGTGGCTCGAACAAGACGCCTTCTTTCTTCACCCGTTTGCACTATAGTTACGACAATCGCTATATTGCCACTTTCAACTTCCGTGCAGATGCTTCTTCACGATTCAAGAAGAGCGATAGAGGTGTATGGGGCTATTTCCCGTCTATGGCATTAGCTTGGCGTATTAACCAAGAGTCCTTCTTGGAAGATGCTTCTTCTTATCTTGATAATTTGAAACTCCGTTTCGGTTGGGGACAAGTAGGTAATGATCAAGTGAGCGAATCTGCGTTCGTGCAATCGATTGAAACTCCGGGACCTTACTTCGTAGGTTATATCTTAGGAGATCAATTAGTGCCGGGTGCAGCAGTGCTAACTCTGGTAAACGAGAATGGACGTTGGGAGACCAACGAACAATGGAATATCGGTTTGGATTTCGGTTTCTGGAATGGCAAACTGACCGGTACTCTCGAAGGATATATTCGTGATACAAAAGATGCTATTCTTTCCATCAATGCTCCTGCGCATGTAGGAAACCACTGGGCTATGTCTGCTAACTTAGGTACCGTACGAAATATGGGTATTGAGTTGACTATAGGCCATCAAAACAAAGTGGGTGATTTCGAGTATGGCATCAACGGAAACCTCTCGTTCGCCAAGAATAAAGTGACGAAAATGAATGGTGGTAGTCCTGATTATGGAGACCGTACCAAAACTGACGAAGGATTACCTGTTCGTTCGTTCTGGGGCTACAAATATCTAGGTGTTTATATGACGGATGAAGAGGCAACATCTCATCTGCCTAACTCCACGAATGTTGTTAGCGAAGGTGACGCCAAGTTTGAAGACTTGAATGGTGATGGTAAGATTGATGAAAACGACTGCATGGTTATTGGTAATCCCTTCCCATGGTTGACAGGATCGTTGACATTCAATTTAGGATGGAAAGGTATTGACTTCAGTATCAATTTCCAAGGCGTTTACGGAAATCAAATCTATAATGCTTTGCGTGAGCGTTTGGAAGGAACCGGACAAACAGCTACATTGAGTAGCGCAATGAAGGATGTACATATTTGGTACAATCAGGATAAGCGTGATGCAATGGAGGCTGCCGGTATTGACTGGAGAGCTTTAATGAACCAATATGCAGGTTCTATTCCTAACCCACATGGAAACTCACTTAACGCTGCGAACTCTTCTCGTTTTGTAGAGAGTGGTGCTTATCTGCGTTTGAAAGATTTGACGTTAGGTTATACACTGCCTAAGAAATACAGCCAGAAAGCGTATATAGACAGAATCCGTGTTTATTTCACGGCAAGCAACCTTCTGACTATTACTGGTTATACGGGTTACGACCCTGAAGTAGGTGGTGGCGTGGATTACGGAAACTATCCGCAGAGTCGTACATTCATGTTTGGTATCAATTGTGACTTTTAATTAGGAGGAGAAGAATATGAAAAAGATAGTTTATATATTTTTAGCTTTTTGTCTATTTAGCTTCTCATCCTGTGACTGGGTTTCTGAACCCACTCCGGGTGTAACGCAGTTATCGGATTATTTTGTTTCCGGTCAGGCTTGTATTTATAATGTCAACGCCAATTATGTACCGTTAGCTTGGGAATATAATAAAACCTATTACAGCGAGTGGTTTATTGGTGATGTGATGTCTGATGATGCCTTGAAGGGTGGACAAAATATCTCGGATATGGCGGCTGCTTATGAGTTGGAAAATTTCAAATCCAACGCAGATAATGAGATTGCAGAAGATTTCTACAAAGCCCAATATGAAGGTATTGCGCGATGCAACTTATCGCTTCATTATATTCCGACGGTAGAATGCGACTCGGATATGAATGAGGCGCTGAAGGAACGTCTGTTGGGTGAATGCTATTTCCTCAGAGCGTATTATTATTTCCGTTTGGTTCGTACTTTCGGTGGTGTACCTCTGACATTAGGTATCGAAAACGACGACAGCCAATGGAATCGTGTGCGGGAAAGTGCTGAAACTATCTACACACAAATTATTTCCGACTTGGAGGCCGCTGAATCTCGTCTCTGGAACAAGAGTCAAACAGGAGGTCCGGATATGGGACGTGCTACAAAAGGTGCAGCGCAAGCTATGCTCGTGAAAGTGAATATGTATCGTCATAATTACGCTGAAGCAAAAAAATGGGGCGATAAATTCCTCGAAGAGCAAGCTACGGAATATAGCCTTGTGCCGGATTTCGCAAGCAACTTTACCATCGCAGGAGAGAATAATGCAGAGTCTATCTTCGAAATTCAATATGCCAACGAAGGTACTTCTGACTTCAGCCCCGGCAATGGTGCTACGCGTGGTACATTCACAACGGTCTTGACTCGTTCACGTTCTACCAATATGGGCGACGAAGGTTGGGGATTCAATAAACCGACTTGGAACCTCTATAACGAATACGAGAAAAAAGATTCTTTGCGTAGAAATGCAACGATTATCTTGCTGGATGCGGACCATTTAGGAGACCAAGACACTTATCTTGGAACTTCGTTCCTGAATCGCAAAACCGGTTTGTATAATGCAGATGGTACCGGCTATACTTATAAAAACGCACATAATACGCGTGGTGTACTGAATAACAAGCAAATCCGCTTGGCTGACCTCTATCTGCTCTATGCTGAGGCTTGTGAAGAAACAGGAGATGTTACCAATGCTACTTTCTATCTGAATGAAGTACGTAATCGTGCCGGTTTGGATCCTTATCCGGGCTATACTTTCGAAATCAACGGAGAGGAAGTAACTTCTCCTACACTGAAAGAGGCTATTCGGCATGAGCGTCGTATGGAATTGGCGATGGAAGGCCATCGGTGGTTTGACCTCTGTCGATGGGGTGTCGCTTATGAAGTCATGACGGCCTATATGGCGCAAGAAAGCCCTGAGGCCAAAGCAGAAATGCAACCTTTCAAGAAAGGTATTCATGAGCTGTTGCCTATCCCGAACAGAGAGTGCCAACTCAACAGCCTTTTGATTCAAAATAACGGATATTAAACAAAACAAACTTAATCGTTTGTGATTAATAAACAAATCTTTTAATTAACCCAAAACAAAAAAACAATTATGAAAGCAAACAAATTTTTTGCTGTAGCGCTTGCAGCGCTCACATTGGTTGGTTTCAATGCTTGTAAGGACAACAACAATCCTGTCAACCCAACCACATTGACTCTGAATGAGTCTGCAATCACCGTAGCTAAAGACGCTACTTTCCTCTTGACAGCCAACATGACTGTAACTTGGTCAACCTCTAATGCTGCTGTAGCTTCTGTAAGTGCTACAGGTATGGTAACCGGTATTGCTGCCGGTAATGCTACTATTACTGCTACCAGCGCTGACAACCAAACTGCATCTTGCCAAGTAACTGTTACCGACGGTGGTGTTACTCCTCCTCCTGTAGCCGGCTATGCTGATTTTGCACAATTGCAAGGACAAGAGTATTTCGTATTCTTCTTGCAAGGTGGTGCTACACAGTATCTTGGCAACAAAGTTGTTTACAACTTCGGCCCGAATGACCATGAAGGTCAAGGTTCACGTTGGCTTTATATCTGGAGTGGAACCTTTGGTGCAGGTACCCCAGTTGGTTCTGATCCGTTTGATATGACTGAAGGTTGGACCTCTTTGGTACAAGGTGGTACAGGCGGTTGGGCAGGCGCAGGCCTTTGCGTTGCTATTAACGATGGCAACAATACGTCTGGAGAAGGTGCTGATGAAGACCTCGCTGCTTTGAATCTGCTCAAGACAAAAATAACCAACTATAATGAGTGGTATCTGGCTGTTGCTCTTAAGAATACAACTCAAAATGCTG
This sequence comes from Paludibacteraceae bacterium, assembly GCA_017412245.1. Taxonomy (GTDB): domain Bacteria; phylum Bacteroidota; class Bacteroidia; order Bacteroidales; family Paludibacteraceae; genus Colicola. The sequence continues at coordinate 36,800 of JAFPYI010000038.1, forward strand.
CTTATGAATTTGCTGTGATCGGAAGCAATGTATTTGATCCAACCAAGATTGATGAAGAACACCCGAATGGTCAAGGAGTTGAATCTGGTGTAGGTAAAGTGGTACTCACTCCTGCTGCTACAGGTGAGTGGGTTTACATCGAGAAGAAACTCTCTGAGATTCCTGGTCTCGAGTTTGATAACTTTACGACCAATGGTTCGAATATCCTGACTATTGTCGCTACTCCGTATATGGCAGGTGTTCAAATGGATCTCGGATACGCATTCATTTACAAGAAATAATTCTTGACTTTTTTCGGGTCGGTGGGACTGATTATCCTGCCGGCTCTCTATGCAAATAATACAACCTATGAAAAATCTATCTTCTTTCGCCATCTTGAGTATGGTTTTGATGCTGTCGATGACGGCTTGCGAGAAAAACAATCCGGATGACCCGACAAATGAACCCATCGTGGATTCCAATGATTATGCCTATATTCAGGCTAAAAGTCCTAAACGCGGGGTTAGTTTCTCATGGCAATTGGACGCAGACTTTGATCTGCTTGGTCCGGTCGTTTCTTGGAGTTATAACTGGGCAAATACATATGCCCCACAACAGGAAGGCAAATATCAGCAGTATGGAATTCACTTCGTTCCGATGTGTTGGAATAACAATTATAATGCAGATGCTATTGCCGCATATTATGCATCTCATACAGAGAAACAAAATTATCTCTTGGGGTATAACGAACCGAACTTGACAGACCAGGCAAACATGACTCCGACTCAGGCTGCTGAACATTGGGCAGACGTAGTCGCTGTGGCGAAAAATAGTAACGCACGTCTTATCTCGCCGGCCATGAACTGGGGAACTCTGGCCGGATATAGCAATGGTGTACAATGGTTGCAAGAGTTCTTCACCAAAGTAAATCCAAATGATATTTATGGTATTGCGGTGCATATTTATATGAACTCAGCAAAAGCTGCTTTGGGTGATTTGCAACGCTATAAAGTATTTGGCAAACCGTTATGGCTGACCGAATTCTGCGCATGGGAAGGAGTGTCCACCTCGGCCGCGCAAATACAGTTTTTGACCCAAGCCATCAATGCCTTGGAGCAAGATCCCGGTCTGGAGCGCTACGCATGGTTTATTCCGCGTGGCGGATATACTACGGAGGCTGCCCCATTTATGTCATTATTGACGAAAACTAATCCTCCTACATTGACGGAACGAGGAGTGGTGTTCGTGAATATGTCCAGTTTTGATAAGAATGCAGTTTATCCGTGCGGAAAACGTATTCCGGCTGAGCATTATCGCGCTTGTAGTGTAGATGAGAATTATTCCTCTCCACTCATCGCTATTTGTACGGACGCAAGCGGTATTCTGCAAATCGATGGTCTGGCGCTCAACCAATGGATGGATTACAAAGTCCAAGTCGTTAAAGCCGTAAAGCATTTCCAGATTCGTTATGCAGCTACGCGTGATTCGCAAATCACTATCTACAGAGTAGATGACAATGGCAACGAAACACCTTTGCAGGCTGTCAATTTGCCTACCACTGGTGGAAAATCTAATTGGACAACACTCTCTGTTGATTTTACACCGGAAGCCGGAATACAAGTACTGCGACTCAAATGTACTGACGGCCTACCGCGTATCAACTGGTTTAAACTCAATTAAGGCGCTTTTGGGCCAAAATTCATATGCGCCATAGGGTAATCTCGGAAGCGCATCGTGGGTATATCGTATCCCGCTTATGTCTTATATATACTATGTATATATAAACCGTGATTTTTGATTGAATGACTTTAAATACAAAAAACGAATATATGAAGAAGCTCTCTTTTTGTGTGATTATGCTCTTAACTGTATGGGCATTACAAGCAAACGAAACTGCTAACGACTATACACTTGTCTGGTCCGATGAGTTTGAAGGAAATGCGTTGAATACCAATGTATGGAACATTGAGGTCAACGCCAGTGGCGGAGGTAATAACGAGTTGCAGTATTACTGTGATAGAGGTGTTAAAGTGGAAAATGGCAACCTCATCTTGACTGCCACAAAAGAAAATTACGGCAATAGGCAGTTCACATCAGGACGTATAAACTCCAAAAACAACCTTTATTTCAAGCATGGAAAAATAGAGGCTTCTATCAAATTGCCTTCTACTGCAAATGGTCTATGGCCTGCCTTTTGGATGATGGGAAATGATTTTGATCAAGTAGGATGGCCAAGATGTGGCGAAATTGATATATTGGAAATGGGTAATGCTAATGGAATTTCAGCAGGTACGCAGGATCGATACTTCAATGGTGCCTGCCATTGGGGATTCTATAAAGATGGCAATTATCCTAACTATGGAAAATCCTCCACGTGGGATTATAGCCTGCAAGATGGTAATTATCATACGTACACTTGTTTTTGGGATGATGAGAGAGTGAGAATGTATGTTGATTATGATAAATATCCATCTCGTGACCCATACTATGAAATGGGCCTCGGTGATTCGGATGATGAGTGGGCTACCGGAAAGTATTTCCATAAACCATTCTTTATATTATTTAATCTTGCTATCGGTGGTAATTTTACCGGAATTTGGGATGCCAATGGAATAACAGCATTGGCAAACGGACCGCGTTCTATGTACGTAGATTGGGTACGTGTATATCAACGAGGAGATGCAAGTGAAGAATTTCATAAACCTCAATCACAGGGAATAGTCTCTATTGATAATAACACAGAAAGCGAAAAGATTCTTTATAATGGTCAACTATTAATCCGTCGCAACGGACAATTATACATGATTACGGGACAACGAATAGAATAATCTTTTTCGGTTATGCGTAAAACTATTTGCTCTATTTTATTTCTCACTCTATTAGCCATTTTTCCTGTTTCTCTTTGGGCGCAAACAGGAACAATTTACTTTGTCAATACGAGTAATTGGGATGCGCCGTATGCCTATTGCTGGTCGCCAAATATTGTTGCTTGGCCGGGACAAGCAATGACAACTTCTATCCAAACATCGCAAAATCATGATGTATATGCGTATGATTATCAAGGTCGCACGAATATTATTTTCAGTGATAACGGCAATAATCAAACAGCCGATTTAACGATTCTGGATAACCAAGCATACCATTTGGCAAAAGGGAAATGGTTTGCTCCTACAGGCTTGTATTTGGTAGGTACTGTTACGGACGAAGATTTAAAGGATGCAAATAAATTTAGCACGTGGGATGGTTCTTCTCCTACGGTGGTTACCAAAAGTGTTTCGCTTGCTGCAAATACTACTTATACTTTCCGTGTCCTGTATTACGATGGCGTCACTCGGTATTATAGAACCAATAATGCTTACGGCACAATGACTTCAACCAATCATGGTTGGTGGAATATGGATGGAGATGGTGTTGGAGGATCGCTTTACACGAATATTACAACTACTCGAGGAGGTACATATACATTCAAATACGATTGGGCAGAGAATGTGATATCTGTCGATTGGCCTGAATCAGAATGTATAGGAAGTGGCCTGCGGCATTTTGACGGATTTGGAGAACCTATCGAATATAAAGTTGAGTATGCTGATGGCAAAATCAATTTCTCGGTTTGGGCTATCGATCCGGCAAAAACAGTTGATTTCTTAGAAGTCCAATGGTGGAATAGTGCTACAGGAAGACAAAATGTAGTCGGAACGGCTGCAAACGGCGTAGGAACATATTCTTTGAACCTTGCTTCTTTCCCTGCATTGACTGCCGGAGCGGAGATATATTTCCGTTTCCACTATGGAGTAAGAGAAAACGGAGCCCGTTATCTCACATCCAATGAACCGATAGATAATACCAATCCTCAAACATGTTACGTCCGCGTAGGAGATTGTACTGGAGAAACCAATCCGCCTTGTATGACTTCTGCTTCGATTGCTACCAATGGTGCAAATAGCGTCACTCTGAATGTAGCTGCAACAGACGACTCCGGCATACCGGATAAATTTGTTGTAACGGAAAATAATTCTCTTATTGCGGAACAAACCCTTACCGCTACTGCAGGACAAATAACTATCTCAGGACTTGCTTCTTGTACAGACTATACTTTCCATATTGTTGCCAAAGACAAAATGGGCAATGTCTCTTCCGATAACACCGATCCGAATTGCCAGTACAAAGAACTAAATGTAACTACAGCAGCTCAAACAGACAATATGGCGGTAGGTAAAACTATTACAGGTTTGATTACCGATAATGCAGCAGAGCATCCGGGAGCTGCCAATGATGGCAACTATGGCACACGCCATACAACTTATACATGCCACGCCCCCAATGCATGGTTACTGGTAGATCTGGGATCTACTCAATTGGTTAAGAATGTGCGCCTTTATTGGGAAGTAGCTTGTTCGGATGATTATGAAATACAATTTTCTATGGATGGCAATCGTTTCTACACGGTTTACCATCAAACGACAGAACCTGTTAATGGAGGTTCTCCGGTACCTCCGGCAGGAAAACAGGACCATATTTTGACAAATGTACTTCCGACAAGATATATCAAGTTAGTCTCAAACCATTATACCGGTGGCAGAGATTATTGGAGTATATGGGAGTTGGAGGTATATGGAGAAGGAGATTGTTATGAACCGGATAACACACTTCCGACAATGGTAAGTGCCACTCCCACTGCTTCCACGGAGAGTTCTATCACATTGACTGTTTCGGCTACAGATGATGAGACTGATCCTGTATGGTTATATGAAATAGACGGAAATATTTATTGTGCAAATGAAGGCCAAATCATTATTGATGGTTTGACGAATTGTACTAACTATAGTTGGGAGGTTTATGCCATTGATAATTCTGGTAATCGTTCCACCAATTATGTAACAACAGTTTCCGCACAGACCACCTCAATAAGTTCAACTACTAATCGCGCATTACTCAAATCGGTTACAGCAGGTTATGAGGCATTACCGGCAACTTATGCTGTTGATGGTGCAGGTGTTATTAATGCCAATGATCAAACTCGCTGGGGAACGCAAGGACGTCCAAGTATTGATAACGATTGGATTCAGGTTGATTTGGGAGAACCAATATACATTGACCATATTAAGATACAATGGGAACAAGCACGTCCACAACAATATCAAATTCTCTTGTCGTTGAATGGCATAGATTGGCAAACATGGCAATATAATGTAGCACCTCATTGGGAAGATGCAGGAAATCATGCCTATGAGACCTACAATATGAGTGGTGCTGCTGCGCGTTATATCAAAGTGCAAAGCCAAGTAAATGCAACAGATTGGGGAATCAGTATTTGGGAATTTGAAGTATATGGTACAGGAGAATGTTATATTGCAGATGATGTTCCGCCGGTAATGGTTAGTGCTGCTGTTAGTTCTTCTACGGCTTCAACTGCAACAATTAGTGTCAGCGCAACTGATAATATCACAGACCCTGTTACGAATTTCAAGATAGGAGATGAGATATACGTTGCTACGGCAGGCGCGATTACAATGGAAAACTTATCGCCTTGCCAAACATATACTTGGCGTATCTATGCAATGGACGGAGACGGCAATTTGTCGTTAAATTACATCGATGTTACGCACCAAGTTGAAATGCCTGCAGCAGGAACCAATTTAGCTCTGTTGCATCCTGTTTATTCCGGATTTGACCAAGGAGGTTGTCCGAAAGGTGCTGCAGTAGACGGAGACCGTACCACCCGTTGGGCTACAACCGGTCGTCCTACAAGTGACGACGAATGGTTGGTAGTGGATTTGCAGGGAATCTATAAGATTGACAGTATTCAAGTAGAGTGGGAATACGGAACTTCCATTAACTATGAATTCAAAACTGCTTATGAAGCAGAGTTCGGTAAGAATGGTTCATGGGATGTATTAACATCCGGCCATTTTGCCACTTTCGACCATCGTAATGAGCAACCGGAAGGCGCGAAAAGAGAGAATATGGAACTCAATGAAAAAACGCACCAAACGGCCGATCACGTGATAGATCATTATTACTATACCGATCAACAGGTTTATGGACGTTTCATAGAACTCAAATCCGGTTTGATGGCAGATTATGCATCCAGTCTCTGGGAAATACGTGTGTACGGGCAATGTGCAGAAATTTCTCATAAACCGGTAATGCAATGGGCAGAGATAATTTATGCTAATGATCACGAAGCAGAATTATATGTGAGTGCATTGGATTATGAAACGCCGGAAGAAAGAATGGGGTATAAGGTAGTTGTTACCGGCGGAGAAGCAGGTTACACGCAAATCTCTACAGAGTATATCTTTACTTATTCACAGTTTGCCAATGGGTCTGCAGGACACTTGATATTGGGTGGATTGATTCCTGACGTACCTTATGAAGTTAAGATATATGCTATTGATGAAGACGGAAACACATCTGATAACTATAAAACACTGACCTTTACAACACTCTCTCCGGACGGATGTGTGTTCTCCGGAACAGAGGCATATAATGTAAGCGGAATAGGAAACCACTCTTCGCAGATATTCCAAAAAGGTTATCGTGTGACCATCAATGGAGATGAAGATAGTTTCACTATCATCGCTTATACAGATGATGATTTCTATGAATTGGATCCTCCTATCATTCAAATCTTGGTATCCGATCCGTCCAATCCTGTCGGAAGTAGTGTTGAGCAGCGGACAATGGTTGCAGTTGCCGGACAAGAGAGAACATATGAATATACATTCAATAGAGGAGATAATGTTTATCCGGCTATTCGTGATTGGACTGGAAAAGTGAAATTCTTTGTGAAATATCCTTTCCGCAACGGAGGAATCTGTTTGACTTATCCTATTGAATACGATGTAGTAGAAGGTTGTCCGGCGGTGTTCGTTATTTTCCACCAGGATGATCAACCGACAGCAACTTCTCGAACTACATATGCAGGTGGAACGATTGAGAACTCTATTTCTTACTATCGTCATTTTATTGCCGGCATTTGGGAAGACTTGACAATGCCGTTTGATGTGGATTCGATTATGGTATATGATACAGAAGACCATCGGTACTACAAACTGACTGCACAATATAATAACGGTTCTACCGTGAAAGGTAAATTCCTTCTGCGTAAACAAGTGGATTTGGTGAGCGGCGAAGATTTCCAGAATTCTTGGTATGACGGAGATAGTCCATTGCCACAAAAAGGTCAACCGTATGCCATTCGTTTTACGAGTTCTTACTACGCCAATAAATATGTGCTCTTCAAAGGTCATAAAGGTCAGACGATAGCAACTGATTTCTCCAAAGGCACAGTACCGACTGCAGATGATCAATACCAAGTATATGGCAACCTGACGATGAGTTATCAATCCGTCGGAACAGCCTATCTGTTAGATGCAGACCATCAAGAAGAGATCTATCGTCGTGTGGCAGACGCGCAAGTTCGTCCGTTTGAGACTTATGTATTAGCAAGTGCCAATACGACAAGTCGAATGGCACATATTGCTCCGTGGAGACCAATGCCGGAAATAACAACCGGTTTGGATGAAACAGAAGAGATGATGACTGTTCGAGCACGCGTAGATGTGTTTACCGTTACCGGTCAGCATATAGGAACTTGGACTGATGCAACGCTCCAAGATGTGTCAGACGAGTGTGCAAATCGTCTGCAACCGGGATGCTATGTTGTGCATTCAACAGGATTTACGGCAAAAATGATTGTAAAATGAAGAGAGAAGAAGAAAATGAAGAACAAAAACATCTACATAGGTCTCTTCCTCTTTGCAGCAATCGCAGGAATCATACTGCTCCAATTCCAAGAAATATGGGAGTCGCTTGAGACCCAAAATGAAGTGTATGTCAGTGTGCCGATGCATTACGCTTCTCCTGCACAAGGATATAAAATGCAAAGCACTACTACGAGAGTAGGTCAAAACCACCTCCAAACCACGTTAAAACCCCGTTTTACTCTGGCAAAAAATGCCACGGTTGTGAATAATGTATCGCCTATAACGCATATGTCTTCTTCTGCTCAAGTGCAAACAGTCGGTTCCTCTATGCAAACAACCTCTATGCCGCTGCAGACACAATCATCTACCACGCAGAAAGGAATCTATGCTACCTCCGGTGTTCAGGTTTGGATGGGAAATATCACTCCTGTTGCTTCTGCCAATATAGCTTATGTAGAAGCAAGCAGTGGTGCTCTGCCTGCACAAATGTTTGCTTCAGGCAGACGAAATGCTCCGCCCGATGAAGAAGGAGGAGGAACGCAAGGACCGGATATTGAGCATCAAACACCATTATTAGACGGGTTATGGTGCATGCTCTTATTTGGAATAATATATTTATTAGTCCACAAATATAAATTTAACCATGAATAAACGAATCTTTTTTATTAATCTCCTTTTTGCCACTTGTATATTGGTCAGTTGCAAGCCAAAGTCAGAATGGCAATTGGTATGGAGCGATGAGTTTGACGGCTCAGCATTGAATACCGCTTATTGGAACACGGAAGATAATGCTCGTGGTGGCGGAAATGCAGAATTGCAGTACTACACACCGAATAATATCTCCATAGAGCGCCATCCTGTTTCAGGCGAGAGTTGTTTGGTATTGAGTGCCAAAAGAGAGGATTATCGTAATCGTCCTTGCACTTCCGCACGTTTGAATACGCAAGACAAAGTGACCGTAGAGTATGGAAAAGTAGAAGCGCGCATCGCTTTCCCTTACACGGCAGATGGTTTATGGCCCGCATTCTGGATGCTCGGAAATAATCTTGCGCACGATTTAGGAAATAATGATGATATCGACACCCGCGTGAAGCAATTGGAGCAACAAGGTTTGGTTGTTTGGCCTAAATGCGGAGAGATTGATATATGCGAGATGGGGCATCATAAAGGTATAGAGACAGGCACTCAAGACCGTTATTTTAATGGTGCTGCGCATTGGGGCGAGTCGTTTAACAATGGCGCATATCCGAATGTAGGCGGATTTTATACTGCCGATTATCCGGTGCAAGGCGATTTCCATCTGTTTACTTTGATTTGGAGTGAAGATTCGATTGCCATGTATTTGGATCAAGACAAATATCCTGAGGCTCAACCGTATTTCCAACTCTCGCTTCGCGGAAAAGAAATCAATGAACCGGGACATTATTTCAATCATCCGTTTTATATGGTACTGAATCTGTCTGTGGGAGGATTCTTTCCGCAAATGCCTGCGGCAGAGAAATATCCGGAGGTTATCACAGCAGATGATCCTTCTTTCCAACGCGTAACAGCGTTGCATGCAGACGGCACTCCGGTAAAGATGTATGTAGATTATATTAGGGTTTTCAAGAAAAACCGTTAAATTGTTAAAACGTTAAAGAGTTAAAATGATCTTGCCAAGCGAGACGTTAATAGATAGTTATGAAACTGAGTATTAAAGAAAAATTAGGTTATAGTTTAGGAGATACCGCATCGCATTTTGTGTGGGATTTAGTCAATTTCTGGTTGATTTTCTATTATACCGATGTATTAGGAATCAGTCCTGCCTGGTCCACCGCGATTGCTATTTTAGGAACGATAATGGATGCTGTAATGGATCCGATAGTTGGTATTTGGGCAGACAGAACGAATACCCGTTGGGGAAAATTCCGTCCGTTCTTGCTGTTTGGTTGTGTGCCGTTTGCGTTGTTTGCCTTCTTGGCATTCTTCGGTCCGGAATTGCAAGGTAATGCCTTGATAGCATATATTCTGCCGATGTTCATTGGTTTGCGCGTGATTTATGCTATTGTGAATATTCCGTATTCATCGCTTGGTGCAGTTATGACTGATGATTCGATTGAGCGTGCAGGATTGAATTCTTTCCGATTCGTAGCAGCCAATCTCGGTCAATTGATTGTTTCCGGTTTTGCGCTGTATATTGTTTATTATCTTGGTTCACATGCAACGGGAATGGATTATTCCATTATGGCCGACGACTCAGCGCGTAAGTTATTCATGGAAGGAGCAGTTGCTAATAGCGCTCTCGTTCGTTCGTCTTATATTATCGGTTTCCGTTATTTGGTAGCCATTTTCGGATGTGTAGGAATCATTCTGTTCCTGATTACTTTCTTTACGACGCGTGAACGCGTAGCTCCTCCCAAACGACAGGATGCGCATTTGGGACGAGACTTCAAATATCTGTTTAAGAATCGTCCATGGGTAGTATTGACATTGGTAGGAATCGTTTCGTTTATCATGTTTGCTATCCAAAATATCTCTGCTACCTATTATTTCAAATATTTCTTGGGTGCAGAGTCTAAGAGCCAGATATTCAATATTTTAGGTACCGTTGCTTTGATTATTGCCATCCCGCCGACAAAACCATTGGTAAAGAAATTCGGAGCGAAACAACTCTATATTGTTTGTTCTATCTTGTCCGGATTCTTCTTCTGCATGCTTTTTTTCGCGGGCAAGAATTTTGTGCTGATTAATATCTTCAACTGCTTAGGTAAGATTGCTTATGCTCCTGCCATTTCATTGCTTTGGACAATGTTAGCAGATGCAGCGGATTACGGCGAGTGGAAATTCCAACGTCGCACAACAGGTTTGTGTCTTTCAGCAGCCGTCTTTGCACAAAAAATAGGTTGGTCTATTGGTGCCGCTTTGTTTGGCGTTGTGATGTCGATGATTGGTTATAATGCTGATTTGTTGACGATTGATCAGATTCAGCATACGCCGTTGATTATGAATACCTTCCATTGGATGTTTGGAATTGTACCCGGTGTGTTGTACGCATCGTGTGCTATTTTCTTAGCGTTCTATAATTTAGATAACGCGACGATGGAGCAGATGAAAAATGATTTAGCAGAAAGTAGAAAGTAGAAAGACAAAAAATATGGTAAGTGGGCAATTTATAACGATTAATGGCGAGCGATTCTACGAAATCGCACACTATGATGAGATGAAACCGTTCTTCATCTCATTGGCATCGGACACGGATTTATGGATGTATCTGTCTTCTACAGGCGGATTGACTTGTGGTCGTCGTTCTCCGGGAGAGGCATTGTTTCCGTACTATACGGATGATAAGATAACGGAAAATTATGAGCAAACAGGTCCAAAGACCTTGATTCGCGTGAATGGAGAGAGATTTCAAGTTAACGGTGATTTACTTTGGATTCCTTTCTCGGACCAACAACAAGATGTTTTTGCCATCTCTCGTACTATCGCCAAATCTACAGTAGGCAACCAAATCGTTTTCTGTGAAGAGAACCATACACTCAAATTGCGTTTCTCGTATGTTTGGGCTCCTGCAGGTAAATTCGGTTGGGTTCGTCGTGCTACATTGGAGAACTTAGGCAATTTGGTTACCGATTTGGAACTGCTCGACGGTTTGCAAAATGTGTTACCGGCAGGCGTAGAGCGCAAGACACAAAATGAGTTCTCGACATTGGTGGACGGATACAAAAAGACGGAATTGATCTTAGTCGAGAACAATAAATCGAAAGAAGCAAGAGGTCTTGGTCTTTTCCGCATGGAAGCTATTTTAGTTGACCGTGCCGAACCGAGTGAATCGCTTCGATGCAATACTGTGTATTGTCTAGGATTACCCCGTTGTTCGTTCGATGTTAGCACAAAAGGCATAGGTTCTTTCCGCAGAGGTGAGAAGATAGAACATGAGTCTGAATCGAAGGGTGTTCGCGGTGCAATATTTGCACATACCAGTCTTCATCTCCCCGCGAGAAGTTCTCAGACCTGGTATTTTGTGGCAGACGTAAGTCAAGATGCAGTAGATGTGCATAATCTGATGCATTTCATTCAAGAGGATAGTGCGATAGAGCAGATAGAATCAGCTATGGCTCAATCGACAGCCAATCTGCGAGACATAGTAGCAAAGAATGATGGTATTCAACAAACCGGTGATGAGGCAAACGATGCACGCCATTTTGCAAATGTTCTCTTTAATACGATGCGTGGAGGATATTATTTGAATTATCCGCCGAAATCGGATACAGAAGATTTGCCACTTACATTCGGTCGTCGTCACGGAGATCCTTCCCGTCCATGGAATCTTTTCTCCATTCAAGTACAAGACGAAGAAGGCAAACCGGTTGTAGCTTATCAAGGAAACTGGCGCGATATTTTCCAAAACTGGGAAGCGTTGTCGTACAGTTATCCGCTGTATATCAATCATATAATAGCGAAATTCCTTAACGCAACGACTGCAGACGGTTATAATCCTTACCGAATCTCCAATGAAGGCCTGGATTACGAAGTAATAGAGCCGGAGAACCCATGGTCGAATATTGGTTATTGGGGTGATCACCAGATTATTTATTTGCTCAAGTTGCTTGAATTGAGTTATGCGCATAATCCTGAGAAACTGCAGTTTTTGTTGAACGAACGGCAGTACGCATTTGCGAATGTGCCTTACCGTTTGAAGAAATATGCCGAGATAGTAGCAGATCCTAAAAACAGCATACGTTTCGATGATGAGGAGCACAAGCGAATTCAAGCGTTGGTGCCAACGATGGGAGCAGATGCCAAACTGATTTTGGACGAGCACAAGCAAGTCCGTCGCACCACGATGGTAGACAAACTGCTGATAACATTGCTTACCAAACTATCGAATTTCATTCCCAATGCCGGCATATGGATGAATACACTTCGTCCGGAGTGGAATGATGCCAATAATGCGTTAGTCGGCTATGGTGCATCGATGGTTACGCTTTGTTATATGCGTCGTTACGTAGCATTCCTGCAAAAACTTCTGACAACTGATATTACTATCGGAACAGAGACAGCAGAATTTTTGCGTGCTATTCGTGAGGCCCTCGATTTGTACACGAACAGTCGTCAATATATCGATGCAGCAGGTTTGGCAGGCGAACAATACCGTACGAAAGTTTACACCAACATCAGCGGAAATCAAACGAAAATTTCGTTGGCAGAAGTGCAAGAGTTCCTTTCGATTGCTTTGAAACGAATCGATGAGTCCATCTGTGCTAACAAACGTGAGGACGGACTCTATGAGGCTTATAATCTGATTAAGTTCACAGAGACAGACCACGACATAGAGATATCTCATCTTTATCAAATGCTTGAAGGACAAGTGGCCGTTCTTTCTGCCGGACTTCTCTCCGGCGAAGAAGTTGCGGATTTGTTGGATGCAATGCGTAAATCTGATCTTTATCGTGCAGACCAACGTTCGTACATGCTTTATCCAAACCGCAAACGTAAGACTTTCCTTGAACTGAATAACTTACCGGAAGAGGCAAAGAATTTAGCGGTAGTAAAGAAATATCTGGGGTCCGTTTTGAAGCAAGATTGCGATGGAGGAATTCATTTTGATGCACAATACCGCAATGCAAATGAATTACCGGATGAGTTGAAAGATTTGTACGAGCAAGTGTTTAACCACCACGCGTTTACAGGTCGCAGCGGCACATTCTATAAATATGAAGGTCTGGGATGCATCTATTGGCACATGGTTTCCAAATTGCTCTTGGCCGTAGGTGAGAATATGAAGCAAAACGCATTATCTCTCGAAAATGGTCCGACATTGGCTCGAATTCGACAGCATTACGACTCAATACGCGAAGGAATCGGTTCACATAAACAGCCTTCGGAATACGGAGCTTTCCCATTTGATCCTTATTCACATACTCCAACCATGGCAGGAGTGCAGCAACCCGGAATGACAGGACAAGTGAAGGAAGATATCATCAGTCGCTGGTTTGAATTGGGCGTATCCGTACAAAACGGACAGATTACCTTCCGGCCGATTATGTTGACCGAAAAAGATTTCAAAGACGGAGAGTTGAGATTCACTTATTGCGGAACGGAAATTGTGTATAGTCGTAAGTTGAAAGGCGAAAGTCAAAAGCCGTATATTTTATCCAAAGAACAAAGCGAACATATATTTGCCCGCGACGGCAAAATCAAACAATTGATAATTGAAGTATGAGAAACAGTGTTTTAGTTATGATGCTATGCCTGCTGACGGCTTGCACAGCAAAAGTACCATCAACTCATGTATGGTTGACCTCTGAGACCGGAGAAAAATGCTCGGAACAAAAGGCTGTCGTTTTCCATAAAGGAACAGCGAGTGATGCTGTGGTCATTAATCTTGACGAGAAACGTCAGACTATAGATGGTTTCGGTGGTTCACTCACAGAGAGTTCGGCGTTTGTGTTAGCATGCCTTAGCTCGGAACAAAGACAATCTATTTTAGAGGAATTATACGGAGAGAATGGTGCTAATTTTACGGTTAGTCGTACACAAATCGGAGCCTCCGATTTTTCTGTAGAGGGCAAATACTCATTGGCAGAAAAAGATGATGATGTAGCGCTCGAATCGTTCTCTCTGGATAGAGATAAAGAAGGTTTTTCGAAAGCCAAATATCCGCAAGTGAAGGATGAAAATTATGATTTGTATCATTTGATGAAGGATGTTTGGAATATCAAGCAAAATCAAGATGATAAGGCTTATCGTATCATGGCGAATACTTGGACTGCACCGGCTTGGATGAAAGAAAACAAGAAATATTACGAGCGTGAGAATGGTTTTCATCGTGGCGGTGCTTTGCTACCCAAATACTATCAGACATACGCTGATTATTTGGCAAAATATGTTGAGGCTTGGCGTGAAGAAGGCATCAATATATGGGCTGTTACGCCTGTCAATGAACCGATGGGCAATGATGGAGGTTGGGAGAGCATGGATTTCTGGCCGGCAGTAGAAGCACAGTTTATCGGTCAATATCTCGGTCCTACTTTTGCCAAACGCGGTTTAGGCGACGTGGCTATTTATGGTTTTGACCAGAATATCTTTGAGATGGAACCTTATACGGATGCTATTTACGCCGATGAGGCAGCAAAAAATTATACAACCGGAATGGCTGTGCATTGGTATGGCAGCACGATAGACTGTTTCCCGGAAGTGCTTGATCGCGTGCATGAGACTTATCCAGACAAGACTATTTTCCATTCCGAAGGATGTATTGATAATCTCGGTTGTGATCCATGGGAAGGTGTTACAGAACCCATAGGATTCAAAGAGTCCGGTTGGTTTAATAACGATGCTTTTTGGTGGGATACTATTGCTACTGATTGGGCGTATTCCACTCAATGGGCCGGAGAAACACATCCTAAATATGTAGCAACTCATCGCTATGCGCGTTATATTATCAATGGCATGAATCATTGGTTAACCGGTTTCTGCGATTGGAATATTGTGTTAGATTCTATCGGCGGTCCTAATCATGTCAATAATTTTGCTGCAGCTCCTGTGATGGTGGATTACAAAAATGATATCATCTATTATACACCTTATTACTATGTTCTCAAACAATTCTCTCGCTCCATGCGTCCGGGAGACAGAATTTTGGGTGTCGTTCCATCGCAGTTAGAAAATTTATATATTTGTGCTGCAGAGAAACAGGATGGTTCCATTGCAATCAACATCCTTAATACCGGAGAAGCCGTTACTTTCCCACTGCAGATAGGCGAATATATAGCAAAAATCGATATGCCGTCTAATGCTGTCGAAACCATTATCGTGAAATTATGATAAAAAAAGCCTTTTGTCTTCTGTCTTTGAGCATCGCTTTTTTGTGTCTTAATGCTCAACAGTCTGTCAAATTAGGAGCAGGTTCGTATGCTTCCTATGCGCCTCTTTCTGAGAGTCGATCGTCTATTCATGGCGGAAGCCAAGCCTATCAAACAGAGCACCGCAGACTTTATTTGCCGGACTCTCTGTTAGCCAAATTAGGAGCACCCAATGCGACAAAAGAAGGCACACTGGCATTGCCTACAAATGATTGGTGGACTTATGCTTTAGTCAATCAATGGACAGGTAAATTATGGTTTTATCCGGGATGGGCAGAAGGTAAAAACGGCAAAGTGGAAATTGGTTTTCCGTCCTATTGGGAACCCACAGGATGTGAAGTAAAATGGGATACTCCATTGTCGATTTCTTTTACTAACACACAGACCGGTCAAAAAGCGGCATTCAAAGAGACCTTGGTTGACGCTTGGTCTGATTTTATGATGTCTTTTATCATGCAGGACGGAAACGCATGGGTGCGTGTGACGGTAATGCATGGTTCTCCATTGGTATGGGTTGAGGCAGAAGGAATAGAGATGTCTGTCACTAATCCCAATGTCGGAAGATACACGGTTTTACAAAGGAGTGTTGCCGGCAAAAATCTATTGACAGTAGGATTATTGACGAATGGTTTATCCGCGCAAACGGTAGAACAATATGCATGGCGAATCCCGAGAAAAACGGAAGTGGACTATTCCGTTCATTTAGACAAATCCTATCTGGCAACTTATTTCCGCATATACACACAAGATGTCTCTACAACAACCGGTACAATCAGCAAAACACCGTGCTTGATGGGTTTTCTTCCACACCATTATTTCAGCACGGAAGATGGTATCAATCCGAATTTGCAAGTGGACGAAACGCCGTTCATGAAAGCAGGCGGAGAGAATGTGCAATATGTGAGTCCGCGAGGAACAATGCGTTTGGCACAAGGAAATGATTTCTGCTTCAATTATCCTGTGAATGGAATCTTACCTTTCTTCCCTGCTCCGATAGAATGGAAGGACGGATTTTCGGAGGCAAAGATGCGCACGCTGGCTTCGGATTATGCGCTCTGGGGTACCTTTGGTGCAGATACCTATTGGGGAGGAAAAGGACTGACGCAAATGATGCATTATATGACTTTTGCGCTTCAGATGGGTGATGAAGCAACCTATAAGTTGGCCAAAAGTCGATTGAGAGCCTCTTTGGAGAATTGGTACACTTATACCGCAGGAGAGCAGAATATGTATTTTGCTCGCTATCCTCGCTGGGGCGCAATGGTAGGATTCGATCCTTCGTATGATTCTGATACCTTTAACGATCATCATTTTCATTACGGTTATTTTGTCTATGCTTCAGCAGTGCTGTGTATGTTAGATGAAAATTTCCGTGAAAAATACGGTGCTATGGTGCGTGAAGTGGCGATGGATTATGCAAACTGGTTGCGTGATAATCCTCGTAATCCTTTATTCCGTACTTTTGATCCTTATTGCGGACACTCTTTTGCAGGTGGAATGGGAAATGAAGGAAACGGCAACGGACAAGAGTCTTCGAGTGAGGCTATGCAGTCATGGGGCGGAATATGGATGCTTGGTGCAGCGTTGGGTGACAAACAAATGATGGATGCAGGTATTTTCGGTTATACTGTTGAAGCCAAAGCAACTGCGGAATATTGGTTTGACCGTCATCGCCGTAATATTGATTACACCAAATATACACATCCTTATTGCTGCAATTTGACGATGCAAGGTGTGGGATGGTGGACTTGGTTTTCCGGAGATCCGGTGTGGATGCATTCTATTCAATGGTTGCCTACTTCACCTATTTTGACTAATTATTTCTCCATAGATTTGAATTTCACGCGTTGGGATTACACGCAGATGTATGCCGGTAAAGAGATTGGCAATTATGAGGCTGCTACAAATGGTCTTGGAGATGAATCCGGATTAGGCAATGTATGCTTGTCATACTTGGCTCTTTTTGATGCTGATTCGGCAGCTCACGTGTGGGATAAGATGGATGCAATGGGAAAAGCGTTAGCACGTAATACGGATACAGGAGGTATCACATATTGGTTGGCGCATAGCCATCGTTCGTTAGGAGAAAAACGATTTGACATCTTGTCCGATTGGCCTTTAGCATGCGCTTATACCGATACATTGACAGGGATAACAACCTATGCCATTTATAATACAAAAAATACGGCTACAACCGTTCATTTCTTTGGTGCTAAAGATACAACCTTTACGGCTCCGGCTTCTGCTTTGACGCTTTATACAGATGCTAATCAATCGAAAACCATTTCTGCTCCGGCAGATGAGGAAGAGACCTATACTCCGGATGAAATGGCTTGGAATCTACCTTATCCTAATTTAGCGCTTCACAAACCGGTGACCGCTTCTTCATTTGAGAATGTAGGATGTGTAGCTGTCAACTTAACGGACGGAGACATCAAGACTCGTTGGGGATCAACACATCACGATGGTGAATACGCGATTGTCGATTTAGGTCAGCAATGCTATATCAATCATTTGATTCTTCGTTGGGAAACGGCGTATGCCTCCAGATACGAGATAGCTTTGTCTGATGACAATATATCATGGCATACAGTTACATTCACTTCCGGCGGTGGAGTAGAAGAAGTGGCTTTGGCTAAAGCATATTCAGCAATTAACCAATTATCACGTGGTCGTTACATACGTATCACGGGGTTAGAACGTGCTACAACATATGGCACTTCTTTATATGAGTTAGAGGCTTATGGACGACCCTTGCACGGAACGGCAGGAGAATTATTTGCAATTGCCATTTCTGCTTCGGATACCGTGGTGCAGCAAGGACAAACCACTCTCCTTTCTGCACAGGGATATGATGCTTTGGGAAATCCGGTTGAGGCAACCTATGAGTATGCTATAAGAACAGGAATAGGTCAATTGCAGGGTTCTACATTGCTTTGTAATACTTATGGCGAGGTAGAAGTAATGGCAAGTAGCGGTGATAAATCAGCTGCTTTGACGATTATCGTGCTGGAAACAGAAGTGGCCATAGAAGCACAAGCACAACCATCAGAATTGACGCTTCCATTAGGCGAGGAGATCGAATTTATCACGACGATAGTAGACCAATATGGCGGTGCAATAGATACGTGTTTATACACCTTCCGTGCTACGCAGTTAGGAGACACTTCTATCATTTTGGATTGCTTGGAGATGAGTGATACAGCGCTCTTACACATTGTCTCTTATGGAGATTTGAACTTGGCATTAGGAAAAGATGCTGAGGCTTCCAGTGCAGAAAATGATGGAATGTCTGCAAGTAAAGTGACGGACGGAGATCAGAAAACCCGTTGGTCGAGCCAATTTAATGATAATGAGTGGGTCGCTATTGATTTAGGCGATTGCTATTTATTGACTACCGTAAAACTATATTGGGAGAATGCTTATGCCACATCATATGATGTGGAGATTAGCGATAACGGAATAAATTATACTACGGCAAAGGCCATTACAGGAGCTCAAGGCGGTGTACAAACGATAGATATTCGAGATGCTAATCAAAATGCGGTTTCTGCACGCTATGTGCGGATATTCTGCAAGACAAGAAATACCGGTTATGGATCTTCGTTGTATGAAGTAGAGGTTTACGGAGAATCAAAATGCGAGCAGACACCTACAGCGATTGAAACCACTATCTTGAAAGATTCTCAAGATGAAAATTCATATAAGTTTATTAGAAACGGCAAACTCTATATTCGTCATTCTTCAGGCGCAATATATGACGCAACAGGCAAACAAATAAATACCAAATGAAACATAGAATAGCGATTAGTACTCTAATGGTGGGTGTGTTATTTTTAGCATGCACGCCTAAAAATCCGGAGGAAGAGAAAATTGAAAATCTTCTCTCCCAAATGACCATTGAGGAGAAGATAGGACAGATGAATCAGTTAGATCCATCGTGGGATGCTGAGCCGAAAGAACAATTGATTAAAGAAGGCAAAGTAGGCTCGATTTTCAATGTCGTTGGTGCGAAAGAGATTAATCGCCTGCAACGCATGGCGGTAGAAGAATCTCGTTTGGGAATACCTTTATTAGTGGCAAGAGATGTTATTCACGGCTACGAAACCATTTATCCTATTCCGTTAGGACAAGGAGCAACATGGAATACCGCTTTAGTGGAGCGAGCAGCACAACTTACCGCCCAAGAAGCGACTTCTTTTGGCATACATTGGGCATTTTCACCAATGGTAGATGTGGCACATGATCCTCGTTGGGGACGTGTAGCAGAAGGTTATGGTGAAGATTCTTATTTGACTTCTCGAATGGGAGCAGCTGTTGTAAGAGGATACCAAAGTGAGGGAATGGCTGCATGCGTGAAACATTTTGCAGGTTATTCGGTTTCGGAAGGCGGGCGTGATTATAACACCACATGGATTCCTGAAGTCCAATTGCGTGACATCTATTTGCCTCCTTTCAAAGCAGCATTGGATGCAGGTGCAATGTCTATTATGTGTTCGTTTAATGATATGAACGGACTTCCTTCTTCGGCTAACCATCATTTGAATGTTGATCTTTTACGCACCGAATGGCATTCGGATGCATTGTTGGTCAGCGACTGGGGCAGTGGTTCTGATCTTGTACCACACGGTTTGGCAGCGAATAAAAAAGATGCGGCTCTTCGTTGTATCAATGCCCGGATGGAGATGGATATGCAAGGAAATATCTATACAGATTATCTGAAGGAATTATTAGACGAAGGGAAAATAAAGGAAAGCCAGATTGACGAGTGCGTGCGTTCTATCCTGAGAATGAAATTCCGGTTAGGACTGTTTGAAAATCCTTATGTTGACGAAGAGAATCCAAAGAAATATACTCCGGAAGAAATAGCCATCGTTGACCAAGCGGTAGAAGAGAGTGCTATCTTGCTGAAGAACGACGGAGTTTTGCCATTAACCTTAGATAAAAAGCAGCAAACGATATTAGTTTGTGGTCCTATGGCAGACCAAAAAAAAGAACAATTAGGGACATGGGTGTTTGACGGGAAACCGGAATACTCTGTAACTCCGTTAATGGCGTTTAATGAACTTGCACAAAGCGGGAATTTCAAAGTTCTTTATGAACCGGGATTATCGTTCAGTAGAGATAAGAATTCCAAAGGAATCAATAAGGCTGTTACACAGGCAAAAAAGGCTGATGTCATCTTGTATTTCTGTGGTGAGGAAGCTATTTTGTCAGGCGAAGCACGTTGTCGTGCAAATCTGAATTTGCCGGGTGCTCAATGTGAGATGATGGATGCTTTAGTTGCTACAGGAAAACCGGTAGTGATGATAGTTATGGCAGGTCGTCCATTGACTATTGGTGCGCAGGCAGAAAAAGCAGCAGCTGTATTGTATGCTTTCCACGGAGGAACAAGAGCAGGAGTAGGATTGGCAAATCTGATAACGGGAAAAGCTGTTCCATCCGGAAAAACACCAATCACTTTTCCTAAGATGGTTGGACAAGTGCCGTTGTATTACAATAGACATAATACAGGTCGGCCTTCATATGCTCCGCCGATGTTAATTGATTCGATACCTATCGGTTGTCCGCAATTCAGTATAGGTCAATCATCTTATTGGCTCGAAACGCCTACAGAACCATTGTATCCGTTCGGTTTTGGACTCAGTTACACTACTTTTGAATATGGAGAACCGCAAATC
The DNA here is from genome assembly GCA_017412245.1 of Paludibacteraceae bacterium. Classification (GTDB taxonomy): domain Bacteria; phylum Bacteroidota; class Bacteroidia; order Bacteroidales; family Paludibacteraceae; genus Colicola. Next base: position 58,016 of record JAFPYI010000038.1, read on the forward strand.
AGTCAAACGGAGTTAGCGGATAGTATTATCGTTTCTTGTGAAATAACAAATACAGGTTCCAAAGATGCCTTTGAAGTTGCACAATTATATACGCATCAGTTGTATGGAGATTTAGTGCGTCCGATTTGCGAACTGAAAGGATTCCAGAAGATCTTCATTCCGGCAGGCGAGAAAAAAGAAGTGCAGTTTACATTGCATAAATCCGATTTGGGTTATTGGCACGAACAAAAACATAATTGTGAAAGTCGTGTTTGGTTCGCTACAGATCCTGTTGATTTCGAATTATGGGTATCTCCGGATAGTCGAAGGTTGACAAAACCTATTGCATTCAAAGTAAAATAAAGAACTCATAAAACTAAAGAAGGTCCGAAAAACTCGGGCCTTCTTTTTTGTGCAATTAATAATAGAATTTATTCGTTGAAATCGGGCAAATTCTTATTTTTTGCAGTTTCCTTCGCAAGTAATGCATTTGTAGCACAGTCCTGCAAGAGCAGCACCTACTAACGGAGCAACGATGAATACCCACAATTGCGGAAGAGCAAGAGGGTTCTCGGAGAAAATAGCTTGCGAGATAGAGCGAGCAGGGTTAACAGAAGTGTTGGTCAAGGGAATGGAGATAAGATGGATAAGGGTCAATGTCAGACCGATTGCCAATCCACCGAAAGCACCATTATTATGCTTGCTGTCGGTAACACCAAGAATAACCATCAAGAAAACGAATGTCAGCACACACTCAATAGCCAAAGCTCCCCAAACATTGGTTTGCAGATAACCGGCTGCGCCTTCAAAGAATTTGCCATAACCGTTAGCAGCAAAAGTTCCGATTTCTACATTGGCTGATTTAGCAATGCCGAAGAGGATTGCAGCAGCAGCGATAGCACCGAGAATTTGTGCACACCAGTAAACGCACATTTCTTTCAGCGACATACGTCCGTTAACGAAAACACCAAGACTTACAGCCGGGTTCAGATGAGCACCGCTGATATGACCAATGCCATAAGCAGCTGCAACAATGGTAAGACCAAAAGCAATGGCAACACCTAAGAAGCCGACATTTCCAAAAATTGCGGTACCGCAACCACCGAGTACCAATACTGCTGTTCCAAAGAATTCAGCAGCAAACTTGTTACAAAGTTTCATACTTTTTAGATTTTAATTGTTTATATAAAAGTCCTAAAAGGGCTGTTGTTGCGATTAAACTGATAAGTCCGAGCCACCACATATTTCCTGTTCCTATTGTGTCAGCCCAAGTCCGATTTCCTTCGATTTCATCGGAGAAATAATACAAAAGAACCGCCAATCCGTTATTGGTAAAATGCATCACTATTGGTGCCCAAAGACTGCCGGTCCACAGGAAAACATATCCAAACATAGCACCCATCAGCATACGTGGTACAAAACCGTAAAACTGCATATGAATGGCAGAGAAGATAATAGCACTCAACCAGATAGCCATATGGCGATTGCCTAATAATTGCTGCAATGTGCCACGGAAACTAAGTTCTTCTGCACAAGCAGGAAGCAGCGCCATCAGACACAGATTAATAAATAGCACTCCGATATTATCTGTCTGCAAAAACCTCTCGGTCAAACGCGCTGCATCTTCTTCGTATTTGCGGAATAATTGTTCGATGGAATCGAGACTTTCCGGCAATTCGATCTTACCGTTTAGTTCTGCTAAAAGATTGATAGCCGGAATAGCACAAATCATGATAGCAATAGCGAGTAGCACAATTTGCCAAGATATTTTTTTATCCAATTGGAGCCATGTAAACGGTCTATGATTCTTGTCCCAAATCCATGCGCCGAAAATAGCAGGCAGAAGAAATGTGCCAAGTGTCTGCAGGAATTGTAACCATTTGAGCGATTCGGTTGTTTGACTTCCGCCGAAACCGACCATCCATATTCCCATAGCAACGAGCGTCAGCGCTGCCATGAAACCAAGCCAAATAACTATGCGAACAAAGGTTTTATCCATTGGCAATCAATTTTTCCACCACTTCAGGTACACCTTCAGTAGCTTTTTTGCGGATATGCGTTATATGTTCTGCCCAATTGCCGAACTCAGGTTGACCGGGATCGACAAAATAAATAGGAATTCCCGGACGTGTGTAATGAAGTAAAGAGGCTGCAGGATAAACATTCAGACTGGTACCTACAACCACCATTATATCCGCTTTGGACGCGATGCGACAGGCTTCTTCGAAATACGGAACTCCTTCTCCGAAGAAGACGATGTATGGCCGTAGAAGTGAACCATCCGGATGTCTGTCGCCGTAATGTTGTTCCCACCCTTCAATAGGCACAGTGGCTGTCTCGTTGTTCTCGGAACGCAGTTTAGTAATCTCTCCATGCAGATGCACCACATTTTTTGCTCCTGCGCGTTCGTGCAAATCGTCGATATTCTGTGTGATGATCCGTGTGTCCGGAAATGCTTCTTGCAATTTAGCAATCGCGAAATGTGCAGCATTAGGTTGTGCTGCCAGCGTATCCCGCCGACGAGCGTTGTAAAAATCTACACATAACTGCGGATTACGAAGCCACGCTTCGTGGGTACACACATCTTCAATGCGGTATTTTTCCCATAATCCGTCACTGTCGCGGAAAGTACCTAATCCGCTTTCGGCACTAACGCCGGCTCCTGTAAAAACAACAATCATAAGCTTTCTCCTTTTTCGTAATGGACTCAAAACGAGTGTCTAAATCCCCATCATCACTTTTTCGACTGCAAAATTACGAAAAATATTTGGAATCTCCAAATTCCACATAAAAAAACATAAGTCCCGCTGGACATTTTCTTCCATCTTTTCTCTACTACATATCTCTTTTTTTCGCTACCAAATTTTAATAACCTTTGAATATTGTTCTTTTTGTTCTCTGCACCCCGTCTTAGAAAGTCACTCCGTTTACTTGCAGCTTACTTTCCATTTACATACCAATCATTTACCGCCAAAGGGGTGCTTACCTTATCTTTCCGTAGGATTACCGTAGCATACCCGTAGGATTCTCGTAGGATAAAAGGGCCTTTTTGCAAAGAGGGCCCTTTTACTGTATATATACGCAGTATATATACACTTTTCGTACTCCTTTTTTAATTTGCATATATCAAAAAAATGTTGTACCTTTGCACTCGAAATAAAAACATTATACTCTTGTTCATTCGGGGTGCGAAGCAATATTTCTATGCTTAGCTGAGATAATACCCGTTGAACCTGAGCAGGTAATGCTGCTAAGGAAAATGAAAAAAAACTATCTTTCTACTATCAGTTATCTATTGATAGCTTGTGGACTTCTTGTAAACGGGCATCTTAATGCTCAAGTATTCAACTCTACGGCCTCGCAGATTGACGAAGACACATTGACTATTCTCATGCGCCAGCTTGAGGATATTGAAGTGTCCGTTTCCCGTGTGCAACAAACGACTCTGGCAACGCAAACCGTCAAGACAAACGAGTTAAATCACGACAATATCGGACAAAACTTGCCGTATCTTCTCAACCAAACACCGGGACTAGTTGCAACCTCTGATGACGGTTTAGGAGTGGGTTACACCTATTTCCGTGTACGCGGAACAGACCACACGCGTATCAATATGACGGTCAACGAAGTGCCGTTGAATGATGCGGAAAGTCAAACAGTCTTCTGGGTGAATATGACCGATATGAGTTCCTCTATCTCGCAAGTGGATGTGCAGCGTGGAGTAGGAACCAGTACCAGCGGTTCTGCTTTCGGCGCCAGTCTGAATATGCAAACGAACATGCTGGATTCCATCAGTCGTCTCTCGTTGGCGTTCAACGGCGGAATGTACAATACTTTCCGGGAGATGGCAAGTGCTCACGCAGCCATCAGTAACCGATGGATGATGAATGCACGATTCACGAAAGTGAACTCGGACGGATTCCTTTATCGCGCCGGAAGTAATCTATACAGTTACTATGGAGATATAGGCTGGTACGGCAAAAAGACTCATGTGATAGCGCGTATTTTCGGTGGTTCCGAAAAAACAGGCATGGGTTGGGAAGGCGTTTCATACGATGTGGCGTACGGACTCAACGGCGCTGACAGACGTTATAACCCGGCAGGAGAATACAAGACAAAAGATATCAACGGGAATGATTCGATTGCGTATTATGATAACCAGACCGATAATTACTCCCAACAACACGCGCAACTGACTATCAACCACCGTTTTACGCCTAAATGGAGTCTAACCGCCACAGCGCATTACACGCACGGGAGTGGTTATTACGAGCAATACAAAAAGAAAAAATACAGTTACTGGGGTTTGCCGGATGCAGGAAAAACTTATGGATTATATATGAAGCATCTGAACAATCATTACGTCGGCGGACTCATCTCTGCTAAATATATATCGGAAGCCGTAGATGTACAGTTCGGAGTGGCCGCTTCCCATTATTGGGGCACGCACTGGGGAATTCTTGATTATTTGGAAACTCAACCAGTTCAATCTCTCCCTGTACACTATGAATACTATCGTAATAAGGCAACGAAATTTGACTCCAATGTTTATGCAAAAGCTAACTGGCGAATCATCAATCGTTCGCATGAAAAGTTAGCACTTTATGGCGACTTGCAACACCGTTTTGTGCGTTACCAACGAGACGGATTGAATGATGAGAATCTTGAAGAATTGCCGTTGTCTGTGGATTATCATTTCTTCAATCCTAAAGCGGGTTTGACTTATCAGAATCACGGACATCTGCTCTCTGCTTCTTTCGCCATTGCTAATCGTGACCCGAGTAGAAATAATTATAAAGAAAACGCGCGCTACGATGCCTCCACGCAAACCTGGACAAATATGCCTAAAGCGGAAACACTTTACGACTATGAATTGGGGTATCAATACAGTCATCCGCGTTTTGCTGTCGGACTGAACTTGTATTTCATGGATTATGACAACCAATTGGTTCTCACAGGAGAATATAACGATGTAGGAGCGTACAAAACCATCAATGTGAAAGACTCCTATCGTATGGGAGCGGAATTAACTGCCGGAGTGAAAATAACCGATTGGTTCCGATGGGACGGAAACATAGTGGTAAGCCGAAACAAAATCCAAAACTACAAACAATACATTGACCTCTATGACAATCAAGACGATTGGAATTGGGTAGGACAGGATTCCATCGAAGGCGAAGTGACTATTGCTTTCAGCCCGATGATAACGGCTATGTCGCTCTTTACTTTTGAATATGCAGGATTTGTCGGAACAATCCAAACCAATGTTGTCAGCAAACAATATTTGGATAATACGATGGACGAAAATGCTATGCTGAAAGCATATACTACGACAAATATTAATCTGCAATACAATCTTCCTATGCGAAAGTGGATTAGTGACCGTAGAGGTGTTCCGGAGGTAAAACTGCTATGCCAACTCAACAATATATTCAATGCTAAGTATGCCAATAACGGTGGCGCAGAAGCCAGTCGCTTTGAAGACAAGAGTCGCTGCGTGTGGTATTTTGCACAGGCAGGAATTAATGTCCACGGAGGATTTGTAGTACAGTTCTAAAAGAAATAAGGCAAGACATACATTGCCGTGCAAACAAGGATAAACACGATAAACATCGCGCCTCGTCCTTCAGAAGGCCGTTGCAAAAGATACAAAACGGAAACACCGGCCAATGCTGCTTGTACCAACGGGAAAAGAGTTTGAGCGCTACCCCAGAAAGTTAATACTACGCCAAACAAAGCTATCCAACCGAAAGCTGCAATCAATTTGCGGCGACGGATACTATCTCGATCTGTATGTTGAAAAGCGGCAATTAGGAATATTCCCGTCAAAATCATTAATCCCAATTGCTGCCATGCAGAATAATCGGTAAGGGAATTAAACAACCATGCACGATGAATAGTATCCGTGAATGGTATTTCCATCCAGCCGAAATATACAGCTATTACGGTCCAAACAGCGGCTGTTGCCAACGCAAGCAAACTGGCTAACCATGTTCGAAAATGCATGGATCCTAACGAGATATAGCCTATCCACAAAAGTAAAACTAACCAAATAGTATCATCTACCAATAAGGCTGCAATATACAAAACAAGTGTATTGCGAAATGCTTCCGCCATATTCTCTCGCTCCATATAAGTACGATGCATAGCGAGTAGAATCAACATAATACAAGATGCCACTATTTGCCCTTGCCAATAGGCATGTAAAGAAGGGACAGCCGTTATCGTAAACATGTAAATGATAATCGGCAAACCGTTGTATTCACGACTGCCGCCGCTTTGACGTACTGCAAGCCAGAGTATAACGGCGTTCACCATCATTAATCCTGCTGTGGCGCATACCTCACCAATCCGGTATTGAAAAAGACTTGGAATCCACGCCGCCAATAACCCTACCGACAGCACAATTGCCATCGGTAGAGATATGCGGGTGATATATTTGAGCCAAGTGAATTTTACCATACTTATTCAATGAATCCTTTGCGGCGAAGTAAGAATTGAGGATCTGCTTCTTTTCCGCGGAATTCAAGATAGAGTTCATGCGCATCACGTGTGCCGCCTTGCTCCAATAAATGACGGAAACGATGTGCTGTCTCTTCGTCAAATAGATTTCCTGTCTCTTTGAATGCCGCAAAAGCGTCAGCATCTAAAACAGCTGCCCATGTATAACTGTAATAACCTGCTTCATAACCGGTGGTGAAAATATGGTTGTAGAAAGTAGGACGATAACGGACAATAATTTCCGGAATCATCTCCATCTTTTCCATACTCTTCTGCTCAAAAGCATTTACGTCCAATCCTTCTGCAGTAGTTAACTCGTGGAAATCCATATCCAAGATGGAAGCAGAAAGCAATTCTGTTGTTACAAAACCTTGATTGAACTTACCGGCATTGTTAATCTTCTCAATCAACTCATCCGGAATCACTTCTCCTGTTTGGTAATGGAATGCGTATGTCTTCAATACCTCCGGTTCATAGGCATAATTTTCCATAAATTGGCTTGGCAGTTCCACAAAGTCACGAGGAGTGTTTGTCCCGCTAAGACTCTTATAGTGTGCTTTGCTGAGCAAACCGTGTAAAGCGTGTCCAAACTCATGGAAGAGAGTCTCAACATCATCCATCGACAGTAAAGAAGGATTACCTGCAGTCGGTTTATTGAAATTACCTACGTTGATGATAATAGGACGATGGTCAATTCCTTCTTCGTCAATGAATTGCGGCACAATATTATTCATCCATGCACCGGGGCGTTTTCCGGCACGCGGGAAATAATCGGTCATCAAAATACCAACATAACTTCCGTCGGCTTCCGTTACTTTGAATACTTCTACATCTGCATTGTAAACCGGCATATTCTCCAGTTTTTCAAATTGCAAACCGTATAATTTAGAAGCTACGCCAAAGGCGCCTTTGCGGACGTTATTCAGTTCAAAATAGGGTTTCAACTCTTCTTCGTCCAAAGCATATTTAGCTTTACGCAGTTTCTCTGCATAATACCACCAATCCCATGGTTGAAGCAATATTTGGTCATCTGTGTGAGGGTCTTGTGCCATTTTCTCTTCATCCATCATTTGTTGCAAAGCCGCAGCTTCTTTCTTTGCAGCAACTAATGAAGGTTGCCAAACGGATTGCAGGAACGCATCTACTGTTTGATGATTTTTCGCCATGCAGTCTGCTAAAATATAATCAGCAGGATTATCATAACCAAATAGTTTGGCTTTCTCAATTCGTAATGCCATCTCGCGAATGATGACAGCTTTGTTGTCATTTGCGTTGTCGTGGTTAGCGCGGGTGGTATATGCCATCAGCAATTCTTTGCGCAGATTGCGATTTTCGCAATATTGCAGTACCGGAGTAAAACTGGTGCGTTTGGGAGTAAACAACCATTCTCCGGGATGCCCTGCAGCTTCTGCCTCCTCGGCTGCGGCTGCTTTGGCACTTTCAGGAAGACCTTTTAACTCTGCCTCCTCTTTCACAAAATACTGATAAGCATTCGTTTCTGCTACAACATTATTTCCAAACTGTAATGAGAGCAATCCGAGTTCCTGATTGATTTCTTTCAAACGCTCTTTTTTGTCTTCCGGTAGATTGGCTCCGTTATCAGCAAAAGCTTTATATGTCTCTGTTACCAAACGCATTTGCTCGCTATTCAAACCAAGGTGATCGCGTTGGTCATAAACAGCTTTGACACGTTTGAACAGTTGCTCGTTAAGAATAATACCATCGCTTAATTCACTCAGTTTGGGCGAGATCTGTTCTGCAATAGCATTCATCTCATCGTTTCCGTCAGCCTCCAAAACATTAAAGAACACTCCTTCAACACGTTCGAGCAGCATACCACTGCGATCCAAAGCAACGATGGTATTCGCAAATGTTGGCTCTTCCGGATTGGATACAATGGCATCTATCTCTTGTTTTTGTTCTGCAATAGCTGCGTCAAAAGCAGGGATATAATGCTCTAATTTTACTTTGTCAAAAGCCGGAATACCATACTCATTCTGTGGATTCGTTAACAAAGGATTTGTTTGATTACAAGCGAGTAGTGTCATCGCAAATACTCCTAAAATAAATGATTTTTTCATATATTGTTATTGTTTATTGAATTCTCACGTTTTTCTCCATCGACTGTTTAATACGTTGGCGCAATTCTTGAGATTGAGTGTCTACTTTCTGATACCAGTGCGGTTTGAAGTCCTCAGCAAATTTACATTTGGCCAATTTAATCTTCAGGTCATCAATATTACCGCTTACATTCACACCAAGATAAATAGGACTGAGAACATTGATGTCGTAGTCGAATGTCATATCGGTGTTATGACGACCACCTAAAGCCACCATATAATTATCCATCTGTACGCAGAGAGGATAAACATCTATCTGTTTCTTATACACAGTAATCTCTGCGTTGATTGAGTCGATTTTGTTCTCTGTTTTCTTGTTGAACATCAGTAGTTTACTTATCTTCGAGAAAGTCTCACTGTCTAATACAACAAGATCTTTTCCTGTCAGCGAAGCTGCACCGCGAAGTGTACTCATCTTTGGTTCATATTGACTGTTAAGATAAGTCTCAGCCGCTAAATGGAACTCTGCTGCACCTTTGAAACTGCTAAGCATCGGAACCATTTGCTCCAAATTAGGAATCATCGTCAGCAGTTCATCTATATCCACATCAATCATGTGATAGTCTAACCCGAGATATAGATCATTCCTTCTCGGTGAACGATACATGGCTGTGAGTTGCAGTTTAGCAGCACGACATACAAATCCCATCTCATCGAGAATCAGTCTTCCGTCTTTAATATACAGACCGCCTTTCAAGTCTTTTGCTACTTGGTTAAATACCTCTACCTCACGCATGTGTGTAGTGAGTGCCAAATCGACATCTGTCGGAACAAGGAATGGGTTGCTCTCCGATTTTTGAGCCTCTTCTGTTGTTCCTTCAGCTTCAACTTCTGCTTCCGCTTTTTCTTCAGAACCTTTGTCTGCAGAGAACCAAACCATCAATTGGTTGGCATCACAATGATCGCTGACAATCTCCAAGACACCTTCTAATATATCTTCCTTGCGGAACCATTTACCTATGTTTTTCACATTTCCTTTCAGATTCAAATCAGAACGGCCGATCTCAATACGAGCACTATTAATAGCCATCTCACGGTTGGAATAACTGAAATCAATAGTAGGTATATACACAGGCTCCGGAATGCGATAAGGCAGTTCCACTTCTCCGTTTTTGAGTTTAACGGCTAAACGCGGATTCCATTGCAGCAATATATTCTCACCTTTAGCATTATACCGTGCAGCAGCTTCAATCTCTAATGCAGCGGTTTTGGCTTGCAAATCTTCGTTGACATAGGTGTTTAATCCTGCCGTTTTTAGTTTTGCTTTCAAACGAGGAGCAGATTTATCTTTTTTTCCGCCAGAAAGACTTGCTGCCAGTTGTGTTGCTTTTAATTGTGCCGTAGTCTCTGTGTAGAAACCATCTAAAGCCTGGCAATCCAAACTTGCTTCAGCGACAGGCATTACAGTTGAGTCTTTGGTGTTATACTCGGCATAGGCACTTAATTTAGGTGCGTTAATTGTGCCTCCCATAGAATCCATGGCTACTATCAAAGGTTGTTCGGATTGAAGAGCAACGGCAGCATAAAGAATAGGATCGTTACTCAATACATTTCCTGCCTCCAACTGGATGTCTGATTGTTTGAGTGCAACTTTGAGCGGTGTGGCCATCTCAAAATCAACTTTCTCAGTCTCTAAGTTTATTCGCGCCCAATTAACTTTTGGTTTAGAAGGCTTTGGATTCGGTAATTGGAGAACAGCGTGTGTCTTTGGTAAATCAGCTAACATGGAATCCATTGCATAATGAATATCCGTCAAATCCAAGTCAGCACTGATTTTGCCTTTTTGCAATCGCATATTGGTTAAATCGTCCAAACGGATTTTTGCTTTTGCTGTTCCTTTAGCATCGCCGTTCAGTGTCATTTCTTCCGGCAAGAAATAAGCGAAATCAGGTAGGTGCGCATCTAATTTCATGTTTAGATCCAACAACATATCGTCCAATAATTCGTCGATTTTGCCGTTAGCGGATAGTTTCGATTGTTTAGTCTTGGCGGCTAAGTTATTTATTGTTACATTTGAAACCTTTGTGTTGTTGAGGTCTAATAATGCGTCTGCATCCAATTCCAAATCGCGCAATTGGTAAGGCAATGGTTTATAACTTCCGTTGCCGTCTTCTACCGTTAAATGAGCAGTGATAAGCGGCATAACTGAATCCGCATAATAACCTTTCGCAGTAGCTTCTAATTGCGCTTTACCATTTACATCCAAATCCTTTAGACCGGAAGTGAATTTCTCCGGCACTAATGCCAACAGCGGTTTGATTTGCCATTTGTCGGTTTCAACTTTTGCATCAATAGCAATACTATCTGCAATAGTCACATCTCCTTCGAGGCGCAGGTTAAAATCATTAACAGCCAGTCTTGCTCCATCGAACTTAAAATGCATTGAGTCCAGATTCATTGCCATTGGAGCAATCAGTTCTACATGAAGGCTATCTGCATATTTGTCTCCTTTTAAGTTTGCGCATACTTCTTGTGCATCCAAACTTATCAGCATATCATCCCAACTCTCTGCTTTTGCTGACAATTCTGTCGTCCCTAACGAAGCATCAATAGTGTCTTTGTTGTCCTTGAAAGTGATACGCTTGGCCTCTAAACGCAGACCATCTACACTCAGTTCGTTAAATGGCAGAGAGAAAGCAGATGTGTCTTCTTCAGTGGTGTCCGGACTAAGAGCAATAATATCACTTAAGTTCGAAGAACCATCTTGCGCAATGTAAATATTTGCTTGTGCATCCGAGAGTATCAACTCATTGACGTGCAGATTTTTATGACTCAAAAATTCTTTCACGTCCACAATCGCCGTTAGATGCTTTGCTTCCACAACGGTATCGTTCTGACTTCCTGCTTTAGGATTAATAATCAGCAGTCCGTCGGCACGAAGTCCGAAACGAGGAAACGTGGAGAAGAATGTCAAATCCACTTCTCCTATCTCATGCTCACAAGTGAGAAATTTATCCGCTGCTTGACGAGCAATGGGTGTAAGACGTTCAGGTGTGAAGATTAAATAACAGGCAATGCAAGCAACTGTTATTATCGTCAACACGATACCTAAAAACGTCCAACCAATAATTTTGAGTGCCTTTTTCATTGTACAATCAATCATGAGTTAACTCAACTTTACTGAACGAATACACGAGTTTCTCGTATCCTTCCTCATAGTATTCCAATTTGTCTTCGGTGAGAGTCTTGACAATATAATTCTTTGGAATGTCAGCACCACCGTTATCCATGAAATGGATTTCAGTCAAATCACCGGAGATCTCCAATTTGTATTGGAACCATCCGTTTCCATGAATCAAACTGTCGTTTCCGTTGACATCTTTCACATAAACGTACAAATCCTCTTCGTGCTTGTCCTCGTCTGCGTTCCATTCCCGAGCAAATAGGTAACCGGCCTCATCGGCTTGTTCGTCTGTAAAATGAACATAATGTTCTTCTGAGTCAGAGTTCTCCAACCAATAACCCTTCAAATCGCTCATGCGATACTCCGGTTTGTTCATGTTGCAGGCTACAAGGGCAATTGCAGTCAGAGACAAAAGAAAAATCTTAATGTTTGTCTTCATAATTTATGCTTTTTGAATATTGATTTTTACGTTATAACCATCCATTTCTAAACTTTCTCCGGATACCTCTTTTGCGAGATTGAGCGAAACAGCCAATATTTGACTGGAGATATACTCTCCGCAATGGAGTACGGCATTGTGAATCTCTTCACGGTCTTCAATGGTAACATGAATGCGGTCGGTAATCTCCAATCCGGATGATTTGCGGAGGTTTTGAATACGGTTCACTAATTCACGTGCAACACCTTCTTCAATCAACTCATCGGTCAATTCGATATCCAGCGCAATTGTCAAAATGCCATTGTTGCTAACGAGCCAACCCGGCATATCTTCCGTTACGATTTCTACGTCTTCAGGCAGTAAAGTATAATCCAGGAGTGTGAATTGTCCTTCGTTCTCCATCTGCGAAATCTCATCTTGACTCATTTGGCCGATAGCGGCAGCCAGTGCTTTCATTTGTCCGCCTACTTTCTTTCCAAGCACTTTGAAATTCGGTTTGATTTTCTTAACCAATCGAATCTCGCTTTGCTCAGCAGGAACGATAATCAATTCTTTTACATTTACCTCGCTCTTGATGAGTTCAGCAACGTGAAGAAGTGCATCTGTTGTCTCTTTGTCCGGAGTAGGAATAACGGCTTTTTGCAGCGGTTGACGTACGTTTTTCTCTGCGCGTTTGCGGAGAGAGAGAATCATCGAAGTAGCTTGTTGTGCAAGATACATCTGACGCTCTAATGTTTTGTCTATCAGTTGTTTATTAGCTTTTGGCCATTCACTTAAATGAACAGTTTCTCCCACTAAATCGCGATAGAGTCTATCAGCATAGAAAGGAGCGTTCGGAGCCATCAATTGTGCAATGGTCTTTAGGCAAGTATAGAGAGTGGAGTATGCTGCTTGTTTGTCAGCATTCATTTCGCCACCCCAGAAGCGTTTACGGTTGAGACGAACATACCAGTTGGATAGGTCGTCCTGTACGAAATCGGAAATAGCACGTCCGGCTTTCGTTGGTTCGTAGGTTTCATATGCATCTGTTACCTCTTGAATGAGAGAATTCAATTTACTTAGAATCCACAAGTCAATCTCGGCGTATTCTTTGCATTTTCCCTCGATTCGATTCTCTCTCGATAGTGTCTCGCCAGTCTGATTTTGATCAGCACTCCAACCATCTACGTTTGCATAGAGAGCGAAGAAACCGTAAGTGTTATAGAGTGTTCCGAAGAATTTACGGCGCACTTCATCTACGCCTTCCGGATCGAATTTCAAGTTTTCCCACGGACTCGAATTTGTCAACATATACCAACGAACGGCATCTGCTCCATATGTATCCAATGCGCCGAACGGATCAACGGCATTACCAAGACGTTTGGACATCTTGTTGCCGTTTTTATCAAGAACCAAACCATTGGAGATGACGTTTTTGTAAGCCACTTGGTTCTCAATCATCGTGTGGATAGCATGTAAAGTGAAGAACCATCCACGGGTTTGATCCACACCTTCAGAAATAAAATCAGCTGTGCGTGGCAGGTCTTTATTCTCGAACGGATAGTGGTTTTGAGCATAAGGCATAGCACCGCTATCGAACCATACATCGATGAGGTCTAACTCGCGTTTCATCGGTTTGCCGGACGGAGAAACTAAAACAATATTGTCTACGTACGGGCGATGCAAATCAATCACACTCGGGTCGTAGTTTGCTTTGCTGTAATCACCTACAATATGTTTCGGCCAAGGATTAGCTTTCATAAATCCGGCTTTCACAGATTTGTCGATTTCATCGAATAATTCTGCGATAGAACCGATACAAATTTCCTCTTGTCCGTCTTCTGTACGCCAGATAGGAAGTGGTGTTCCCCAATAACGGCTGCGGCTGAGATTCCAGTCGTTTAGATTCTCTAACCATTTGCCAAAACGTCCTGTTCCTGTCGATTCCGGTTGCCAGTTGATGGTTTTGTTGAGTGCAATCATTTCCTCACGGGCTTTCGTTGAACGGATAAACCATGAATCCAAAGGATAATAAAGAACAGGTTTGTCGGTTCGCCAGCAATGCGGATAAGTATGCACATGTTTTTCGCTACGCAGCAATCGTCCATCGGCCTTCATTTCCAGACACAGATGCAAATCCAATGTCTCAGCTTTTGCTGCGGCTGATTCATCATATTTACCATCAATGGTAAATTGTGGATCATATGCGTTCTTTACCCAACGTCCGGCATAGCGACGATAGAGTTCATCGTTCACGTTGGCTTTGTACCATTCTTCGTCCAAATCCTCTACATTCCAGTATTTACCGGTAAAATCAACCATTGGACGAGGACCGTTATTTTTCGTCTGCATATACAGTCCCGGAACACCGGCAGCATCTGCCACCTTCTTATCGTCGGCACCGAAAGTAGGTGCAATATGAACAATACCTGTACCATCTTCCGTTGTTACATAATCTCCCGGAATAACGCGGAAAGCTCCTTCTCCGGGATTAACCCATGGGAAGAGAGGTTCGTATTCTAATCCTACCAAATCTTTTCCTTTACCTCTCCAGACGATTTTCGGCTCCAAGGGTTTACCTTCTTTGTCAGCACCACATAACTCTTTGCGGTAAGCATCTAATCGTGCTTCGGCAAGGATAATATGGTCTCCGGCAGGTGTCTCAACCTCGATATAATCAATCTTCGGACCTACGCAGAGAGCAGTGTTGGACGGAAGTGTCCATGGTGTGGTTGTCCAAGCGATGATATATCGACCGTCTTTGGTTTTGAAACGAGCTGTGCAAGTCAAATCCTTCACATCTCTATAGCAACCCGGTTGGTTCAATTCGTGTGAACTCAAACCCGTTCCTGCAGCAGGAGAGTAGGGCTGAATAGTGTAACCTTTATAGAGATAGTCCTTTTTATAAAGTTCTTTGAGAAGATACCAAAGTGTCTCGATGTATTTGTTGTCGTACGTGATGTACGGATCGTCCAAATCAACCCAATAACCCATTTGTTTGGTTAGGTTGGTCCACTCTTTGGTATATTTCATCACCTCACGACGGCAAGCAGCATTGTACTCATCTACGCTAATCTTCTTGCCGATATCTTCTTTGGTGATACCTAACATCTTCTCAACTCCTAATTCTACAGGGAGTCCGTGTGTATCCCATCCTGCTTTACGACGAACTTGAAAACCTTGCATCGTCTTGAATCGGCAGAAGGTATCTTTGATAGTACGTGCCATCACATGGTGAATTCCCGGCATTCCGTTTGCTGAAGGAGGACCTTCAAAGAAAAGGAATTGCGGATGACCTTCACGGCTTGTCACGCTTTTTTCAAATAATTTTTCTTTTTCCCATTGTTCCAGCACTTCCCGGCTTAACTCCGGCAAGTCCAATCGTTTGTACTCGTTAAATTTCTTCATATATTTTTTAAACTGTTGTTATTCAGTATATTTGGTGTCCGGTATGATTTCTACACGGCGGTCTTTTGATAACTGATGTTCTTTGTTATAGCGGTACGGATGTGAAGAACTATAAGACCAAATAAACATTCTCTCTCCGCCGACACCCTTTTGCCGTAGCAGTTCGGCTACAGCCTTTGCACGTTTGAGAGCCAACCGCTGGTTATAGGCATCAGTACCCAATCTACATGCATGACCATTCACATGAATCTTTAGATGCGGATGTTGCTTCATCATCGCTGCAATGGAATCCAAGATGTACACAGGTTCCAAAATCGGCACATACTCATCGAAATTAAACCATATGACTGCTTCCGATAGTAGCGAATCCAATTGTTGCTCCGCTTTCTTTTCTTGCACAATAGTCATCGTATCGCGAATGACGCGCTCCGTCCGAACAGTGTCATGCTTGTAAACAGTTTTCTCTTTTTCCACATATATAGTGTCGCGAATATAGATTGTATCGTGTATTTCTTTGGGCGGTATGACGTCAGGAAACTGTTTAGCCAACTTTTTTAATTCTTTTTTCTTCTCCTTATCCGTTTTTATCGGACTGATGCTTAAACCCATTTTTAGTCCTGCTATCCATGGATGCATAGCACCTATTTTATCCGTTCCTATCAATCCGCGATACTCATGCATGAATGTATAGTGATTATGACTGTTTGCGAATCCAAGTGGTACTCGTGCTTCACGTTTTACACTGCAGAAATCATTCATCATATATTGTGCATAAGCAGCGATAAATAACTGACTACGTTGATTCAGACGGATAGATGTTCCAAACTCGGCATACGCCATTGCATTGACAATGTTTACGCGCGAATCGAGAGACTCCTCTTGTTTCGTTGTAAAGGGTTCTGTCTCAAATCGACCGGGTAAGTCGTGTAATTCCAGTTGCCATTGCTCGTACCATCCGCTGTGTGTCACACTGCCGGCGGTGTGTGCATAATTGGATATCACAGGGACGGACAGATTCATTCCAAAAGCGGCATGCAAACCGGCTTTGCTTTCTTGCTCCTTGAAATAACGGAAACGCAACCCTATCGGTACCTGTATCAAATATGTTTGTTGTTTCTCTTTCCATCCGTCAAAACGTGTGCGGTGGATATATTGCTCACCCATGTAATCCGTCAGTTTTGAACCGTCTGGCCATTGGTCCCATTGCAGTGGCGTGTTCAACGAAGCCGATGATGCTAAACGTGCGAATTGAACACCTGTCTGCAAACCTATGTACGGCTTAAAAAACCATGTGTAACCGAAGCCTATAGTAAAGGAACCGCCTATCATCGTTTGTCCGCCTTCAAGTTGAAATCCAAAATTGCTAACTCCGCCGCCAGCTTGTATGTCGATGTAATGCTTGATAGGTTTTTCTTTAGGTGCTCTCTTCTTTTTTGCAGGAGCAGCAACCATAATCATCGCCATACAAAGTGCAATGCTTGCCACCAATACTTTCCTCATCTTTCCTCCTGCCCCATCACGTTATATATCTTGTCACCCACAATGAGCAGCAAACGCCCGTTGCGGATGATCTTACGGCATAGTTCGTCCGCGTCTGTATCCTCTATTGGTGTTACCGGGCGAACGTCATAGATGCAACTGCGATATTCTTTTCCGTCCGTTCCGGTCATCACAACCTGATAAAAACCATTCAAACCATTGTATTCGTAATAGAATTGGCCATTCTCGCCTTCCAGCAGTTCGCCGTTCTTATACCATTGGTATGTAACAAATGTTAGCCCTTCATCATTATGTTTCCCGCTATTATCAACAAATATCACTTCGTTTTCCTTACGATGCACAAATCCATCCATGTCTATCGAAAACTGTATCGTGTGTGGGACACTTTTCTTGCATTCCTCAGAACTGGAAACATCGGCATAGAAAACAATGGTGAAGCTATGTTTACCCAATGGTAATTGTGTTGGAACATTTATTTCAATAATGCCGGAAGTTGGTAATACAGCGTCGATTGAATCACGGAATCCAATCATTTTTGCGCTTTGTGAGAATGTCAAATCAAATCTATCCGGAGCGCCTTCACGAATTTTGAATGCAAGTTTCAGTGCACCTGCCGTTTCGCATAACGACACAAAAGGTTCTGTTTCCACCATGGGTACGGGCGTCACTTGACTGCGTAAGGTCACCTCTAATGGGCATCCATCCTCTGTTTCGTCTGTCAGATGAAAATTTTGGTTTGCTTGCTCGAACAAGAACGACTGCGTATGACCATCCTTGTATGTATATACATGCGCATAAGGCAAATCCCGCGCACAAATATTAACAGTTATTTCTTTTGTTTCATTTTTCCCGAAACGCCATACAATTGTGTTTTCGGATAATTTCCATTCCGTCTGGCAGAGCAGGTTCTGCACTGCGCGTTGAAGGAAAAGTGTAGTAGGCGTTGATAAACTATACGAACTAAGAGAGAGTGTGGTATCTAATAACGCGGAATTATGATGAATCGTATCTAACAAAACGGTGTCAGTTCCCCCGCGATAAAGTAGCCAGCAATAAACCAACTCACTACCCGGTTCTCCATTTGCTGCACGCGTTTCGCGTACATGTATATCCACCTTATCAATCGTCTTTTCCGTACCGCATACAGGGCCTTCAAATATCTCAAGTGCTCCCGCGTCGTACTCCTTATACACGCGCACGCTTACTTGACCTTCGGAGGTCAGCCAATCCATTAATCCGGTGTTATCCTTTACTTGGCGTTGGAAAATATAGGTGTGGTCATTCTCCATCGGGAAGTTATCCAAAAGGAAGGATGTACTATCACTATTCTCTATTGGTTCGCCGTTGCAGAGCCAACGGTAGGTGTAAAGCCCATTTCCTCCGCTCACTGCGTCCAACTCGTTGATAGTGTCCATGCATACCGGTGTGCATAATTGATGTTCAAAAGCGTTAATACTCCCTGGGTTGATACGGTTAAATACACATACACGATAGTTGTTTTTTGCCTCCTGTGGAATATTGTTACAGTTTTCTTCGCTTACCTTACGACTGAACGTGTACTCGCCGGGTTGCGTGATTCTGTAGTCGAAAGAGGCTGTGCTTACTTTGGTAGAACCTATATATAGCGGTTCGCGTGTGTCGTCTTCTATAGATACCCAACTCTGCGTAGAGGTATCTAACACCGCATGCTCCATCTTCCAAATATAGTTAAAATGTTCCTTTCCACCAGTGGCATCGATTTTGCTGAGCACAGAGATATCTGCTGGCAGACCATAGATAGTGTCCGGTCCCTCATATAACTCGCCGGGATCGAATGCTTTACAGACAGTCAAATAGAATTTACCTTCACTTTCTACAAACTCAGTATTGCACTGGTAGTCATGGACCCATTGTTTGAACATATATTTACCCGGAATATCCGTAGGAGCGGACCAGTCCTTGTATGCCTTTTGGTTCATCGTATATGTATCCAAATATGTGAGAATTTCATTGTTGTTCTCATCATAAGTGACCGCGTAGTACTCCAGTTTATAGGTATATCCTTTATATCCGTTTGGCTCATCGTCTTTTCCACCACTGGCTACTTCTCCTTCGTTTTTCTTAGAGATTACCACCCCCACTTCATTCCAGCAGGCCGTATAACTACCTATTAGATCACCTGCATCGAAAGTCTTGTAACCGGAAACCTGCGTATATATTTGTTTGGTAAAGTTGCCTAATTTCGCAGTTAGCATTACCTCCTGATCTCCGCACGGACGATAAACTTCTCCCTGAGTACCGTATTGAATTTTGATAACCGCTGAATTATCAGAAGACCATGTAGCATTTTTGCCCGTTACATTGCACAACCAGAAGCGCTCACGGCGTTCGTTGTCTTTGGTCGGCATACCTACTCCGTCAGCACGTTCTGTTGGTTGCTTGATGGCATCCAGCAGAATGTAGTACGCGGAAATAAGAGACACGTCTGTGCCCGCAAAACAAGTCAACTCGGGATAACTGATATTCGCTTCGGTCGAAGTGAGATGCCATTCGGGATTATCTTGAAATGCGTTGCTTACATCTTTGGTACTTTCTATGGCGTGGTTGGAATTAACTAATGATGGGTCATTCTCTCCAGCGCCTGAAGCGTGCATGCGCGTGATTTGTTGGTCAAAATAAACATGTTCCAACGTAGCACCCAATTCATTCATGCCAAATAAAGAACCAACATTGCTGCTTCCTTTGCAATAACCCGAGTTGAAACACCACCGCACAATACCAGCCGCATTGTTTCGTCCTACTAAACCTCCAACATAAGCTCCGGCTTTGGTGATTATACCTGTATTATAGGAGTATTCAATGGAGCCTTCGTTCGTACCGACAAGACCTCCAACCCGATTCCCTTTGTCTGCAAGAATCTGTGCCATGTTGAATACATGATGCAAGTGCCCGCGGTTGATACCGATAAATGAACCGACATCATTTACGTTTGTCGTGAAAATCTGGCCTTGTGCCAAAGCCAGATGATGCACAATAGCCTGGGCTCCTGTTTCGGCAATCAGTCCGGCAGTTTTGAGAAGACCGGTGATGTAAAGATTGTACACCACGTGGATGTTTCCATCCAACTCGCCTTGGAATGGAAAAGTCTCGTTGCCAATAGGTTTCCAACTTGGAGGGGTTTCTTGTGTACCGCCCATGTCGAGATCTGCGGTCAAACGAATCACCTTGCCGGAGAAATCATTGGTTTGACTTTCCTCCGCTATCCATGCCAACTCTTCCGGTGTAGAAATGG
This sequence comes from Paludibacteraceae bacterium, assembly GCA_017412245.1. Classification (GTDB taxonomy): domain Bacteria; phylum Bacteroidota; class Bacteroidia; order Bacteroidales; family Paludibacteraceae; genus Colicola. The sequence goes on from JAFPYI010000038.1 coordinate 78,337, forward strand.
TATATACTAAGCCATCGTTGGCTGGTACACTTGTGCTTCCCGTCCATGGTGCAGCGTTAACAGTTCCGGTGAGTAGGAGCGCAACAATTAGTATGGTTAGATTCGTTTTCGTATTTATAGTGAAATTTTTATTACTATTTTTTTGCGGGTGCAAAATTACTACAAAATTTGCATATATGCAAAAAAATTGTCATTTTTTTTGAATTGTGAACGGGTCGATATCGAGTCAATCTCGAACCGTTTTCGAATCATTATCGAGTCTGAATCGTATATAGACGATGTCCGTCTACTTCTTCAAACTCCTCTGGCAAAACAATATTTGGAGCCTTCACACCAGTTTGTATAACTAATTCCGGAGCAACTTCTATATGTGCTTCGTCCCAAAGACCTGTCTCCAAAATATGGTTCAGTAGCGTTGGACCTCCTTCTACTAAAATGGAATGAATACCTCTCTTGGCTAAATCCGCTAAAATAAATGGCCAATAGGTTTGTTTGCGGTAAACAATATAATTATCATCATCAAAAATCCTCGATTTCATCGGTAAAATTCCGTTTCTGTCTACTGTAACGCGAATAGGATCTCTTCCTTCCCAATGCGTTGTTTTCAAGCGAGGATTATCTAACAAAACAGTATTTGTTCCGACCATAATTGCCATATTTTCCGCACGCATCTTATGGACTATTTTTTTTGTTTTTGGAGTGGAGATAGCCAATGCACCATTGAGATGGTCTCCGGCGGAGAGTGAAGTAGACAATTCTCTCTTCTTATCTACAAATCCATCTGCTGTTTGTGCCCATTTAAGAACAACATACGGACGTTTTTTCTCATGCAGACAAAGAAATCGTTTGTTCAGTTCCCGACATTCATTTTCGCAAACGCCCACAATCACTTCAATGCCTGCTTCCCGCAATTTTTGTACACCTTTCCCGGCTACTAATGGATTAGGATCGAGCATTCCGACTACAACACGTCCGACTCCTTTTTCAATAATCAAATCCGCACACGGAGGAGTTTTCCCGTAATGACTGCAAGGTTCCAACGAGACAAACAACGTACAATCCTTCAAACTCTCAATTTTTGGCACTCTGTTTTCGGCATTTCGAAAACAATTCACTTCTGCATGCGGGCCACCATATTTCTCATGCCATCCTTCTGCAAGCATGGAACCGTTGGCATCTACCAAAACCGCACCAACCATTGGATTGGGAGCAACAAAATACTCGCCTCGGCGAGCTAATTCAATGCAATGTGAAATATAATTTGCGTATTCCATTTTTTTATAGTAATTTTGCACCGTGAAACAGATTATTGACTATATTACATCTCATCTTTCCGATCTCTACGACGCTGACGAAGCACGCGCTTTAGCATGGTGGGTCGTAGAAGAAATGACAGGTCTCACGCGCGCAAACCTGCAAATCGACGACAAAGATAGTATAAAATTTCCAAATGTGCAAATTTTTGACCCGATAATTGCACGTTTGCGGCAATTTGAACCTATTCAATATATTTTTGGTCACACCTTTTGGTGTGGGTTGGATCTCAAATTGACAAAAGCTACACTTATTCCTCGACCCGAAACAGCAGAACTGGTAGAGAGAATATCCCATTCTTCATTGCCTGTTTCTTCATCGCCTTTTAGGGTACTTGATGTCGGGACAGGCTCCGGATGTATTGCTTTAGCACTCAAACAAAAACAACCGGAATGGGAGATAACGGGAATTGATATTTCAGTGGAGGCAATAGAAATAGCACGAGAAAACGCTACTCGTAATCACTTGAATGTCAGTTTCTTACAGACAGATATTTTCTCCAAGGAAATAGAAAATCAATCATACGATTTAATCGTTTCCAACCCGCCGTATATCCGCGAATGTGAAAAAAAAGATATGCGTCTTAATGTCTTGAATTTCGAACCGCCTTCTGCTCTTTTCGTTCCGGATGACGATCCGCTCCTTTTTTATCGGCGCATAGCATCCCTTCGAATAGCGACATATTTGTTCTTTGAGATAAATGAGAATTTATCCGTTGAAATCGAGCAAATGTTGAAGAATTTGAATTACGAAAACATACAATTAGCAAACGATATTTATGGCAAACCACGAATTTTCCAAGCAAGAATTACTCGATAAAGCAGAGGCATATTGCGCTCGTGCTGAGCATTGTGCAGCAGATATCAGACGCAAGTTATTTGAGTGGGGCGCGAATGCAGATTTATTCGATGAAATCGTGGAAAAATTGTATTCCAATGATTTTCTTAACGATACCCGTTTTTGTCATGCTTATGTCCATGATAAAGTGGAATATCAGAGTTGGGGGCGTCTCAAAATTCAAGCCGGTCTTCGTGCTCTGCAATTGCCGGAAAAAATCATTGGTCAATCCTTAGTGGAGATTGATGAAGCGTGTTATATGAAAAATCTCAGAAATCTCATTCAGCAACACCGATCAGATACTGAAGATAAACAATTGCGCTTCTTGTTGCAGCGAGGGTTTACTTATGAAGAAATAAAAAAGTGCAAATAAAATTTGCATATCTCAAAAAAAAGCAGTATCTTTGCACCGCAAAAATCTACTGCAACTAAAATATATGGAAATTATAAAAACTCCTATTGAAGGACTTCTCATTATCGAGCCACGCGTATTTAACGATGCTCGTGGTTATTTTATCGAGACTTATAACGAACAGCGCTATCGTGAAGCCGGTATAGATACTGTATTCGTGCAAGACAATCAGTCGTGCTCTTCGTATGGTGTTGTACGTGGTTTGCACTTCCAAAAACCACCGTACAGTCAGGCAAAATTGGTAACTTGTACACTTGGACGAGTGCTCGATGTCGCAGTTGATCTGCGCCCGGACAGTCCGACATATGGACAGCATTTCGCTGTGGAATTGAGCGAAGAAAACCATCGACAGTTTTTCATACCGAGAGGTTTTGCGCACGGGTTCTCCGTATTAAGTGAGAAGGCTGTTTTTGCGTACAAGTGCGATAATCTGTATCATCCCGAAGCAGAAGGTGGAATTTTGCTCGGAGATCCGGATTTAGCCATCGATTGGCTCATTCCGGAAAACGAACGAATCATAAGTGAAAAAGACACTAAACATCCTACATTCAATGAATATACTCGTAACCGGATGTAATGGACAGTTGGGCAATGAAATGCAAGTCCTTGCGCCAATTTATCCTCAACATACATATTTTTTTACCGATATCCCGGAACTTGATATCACAGATCTGGAAGCTGTCAGTGCGTTTGTGCAGAAGAATAATATCGACCTTATCGTCAATTGTGCTGCTTATACTAATGTAGATAAGGCCGAAGAAGATGAGGCAACGGCTTTGCGTATTAATGCTGATGCGCTTACCGTCTTAGGATCTCAAAGTGCGCGCGTGATACATATCAGTACGGATTATGTATTTTCCGGTGATGAACACACCCCATGCAGAGAAATAGATCCGGTTGCACCGCGTACGGCATACGGACGCACCAAATACGAAGGCGAAAAACGATTATTGGCCGTTTGTCCGGATGCGGTTATTCTTCGTACGGCGTGGTTGTACTCATCTTTTGGCAATAATTTTGTTAAAACGATGATTCGTTTGGGGCAAGAACGTAAGGACTTGGGAGTAGTCTTTGATCAAATAGGAACTCCTACTTATGCAGCGGATCTCGCACAAGCAATCTTTACGGTTATTGATAGTCCTGTTTGGAGACCGGGTATTTATCATTTTACCAATGAAGGTGTTTGTTCTTGGTACGATTTCACAATCGCTATCCATCAGTTGTATGGAGGTATAGATTGTCAAATTCGCCCGATTTTATCGGAAGAATATCAATATAAGACACCTCGCCCACATTATAGTGTTTTGGATAAAAGTAAATTCAAAAAAACATTCAATGTAGAGATTCCATATTGGTTGGATGGACTAAAAAGATGCATGGAGAAACTGAGATGAGAGATACACTGAATTTTTTAGCAGAATTAGCCTGCAACAATAATAAGGTATGGTTCGATGAAAATCGTGCACGTTACCAAGCATGCAGAGAGCATTTTATTGCTTTTGCCGAAGAGTATATCCGGCGTCTCTCTGGATTAGATCCGTCTTTAGCACCTTTGCAACCCAAAGATTGTATCTGGCGCATCAATCGCGATATTCGTTTTTCAGCAGACAAACGTCCATACAAGGAGTGGTTTGGATGTTTCCCGGCTTCCGGAGTTCCCGGACAGCCGAAGACGTGGGGCAAAAAATCTATGCGTGGCGGATATTATGTGCATATTCAACCGGGACAATGTATGTTTGCCGGCGGAATTTGGGATCCCGGGAAAGAGTTATTGCAAGCTTTGCGAAAAGAGATCGAGGCCAATTATGAAGAAGTGGAAGAGATAATGGCATCTAAACAATGGAAACGTTATTTTGGACAAGATTTTGATGCCTATTGGGGAATGCTCAAAAAAGCACCGGCAGGATTTGACCCGAATTTCAAACATATAGATTGGCTCAAACATAAGACCTATACTTTTAGCGTTATGCTGAGTGACGAAGAGGTATGTTCGCCCGATTTCATCGATGAAATCATGGATATTGCGAAAGCAGCAAAACCGATGAATGATTTCCTGAATTACACCTTTGAGGAATACGGAGAATTTCCTTCACATTGCGAAAGAAGATAACTGTATTTTGCATAAAATCGATCTGCTAGTTCAATGGATAGAACGGGGCTCTCCTAAAGCTCAAATCCGAGTTCGATTCTCGGGCGGATCACACCTTTGAAACAAACAACCATGAAACACAAGTATCTTTTTTCAATGTTATGCTACGCGTGGTCTGCATGCGTCTTCCCGTTAGGGGCACAGACGGATAGCGTACATATCATGCGCCAGGCGCAAACACCGGTCCGAACGGAAGTATCCGAGCAAACCTTTCCGTTAAAGGAGACCGCGGAGATGAAAAAGAAGCCCGACAGTTTGGTGCGCGTGGAGATTACTACTATCACACACTTCACAGACACTCTCTCTATTGTTGTTTCCTCGCCCGATAGCGTACAAAAACAAAGGGAAGACACCATCCGCACAGACTCTCTGGACCGCCGCGGGCATTATATTGAGGCGCATGTGGGAGCCAGTTTCGGTTCGCTGGGTTACGGGTTCACGGACAAAGAAAACAAACTGGATGGTTTCGTCAGCGGATTAGTGCAACTCCAATACGCTTATTTCTTCCATCAAAACATAGGCGTAGGTATCGGAGCCTGGTTCACGAATGCCACTTCAACCGCTCATTTGGGAGGAACTTATACATGGGATGACCAGGAAGACACCGACCTTGAGCAACATTATACCCACACCTCGCAAGTCGTAGAGTGGGATGAGAGGCAGAACATCCTCAATGTAGGAGTGCCTGTCTCGCTGCAGTTCCAATGGCTGAATGAGAAGCGTTCCGCAGGGTTGTTTGCCGCCGTAGGTGTTGCTCCTTCCTTCGCCGTTGTAAACTCTTACAAAGTGATGAAAGGCACTGTCAACCACTCCGGATATTATCCCGCCTGGGACTTGACGCTGACAGATATGCATGAGTTTGGAGATAAAGATTATACAGCAGAGGAGAATGCCAAAGGCTCACTCGCCGTCAAACCGCAGGTGACAGTTTTCGCCGATTTAGGAGCACTGATACCGCTTACCAAGCAGATTGATTTCTTTGTCGGCGGATATTTCCAATGCGGGGCAAACGATGCCAACAAATCGGAGAAACATGATTTGGGATGGAAAGACGAGCGTTTCAGCTTTATGGAAGAATACACCGGTGCATATGCGCTCAACTCCACCAAGTCCTCCCATCCCTATGAAGCGGGACTCAAACTGGGTATCCACTGGCATCATATCAAACCGGACAAACATACTACGGTGGATTATTTTGACTATTTCACGCGTCGGGACACTACTATCGAACTCATTGCAAGACAAGATACAATCATTTCTAATAGAATTGATACGCTCACACGCTCGCATATCCAAAAAGCGGCGGAAGAAGTGGAAAGATTCAACAAGATTTATTTTGCCTACGACAGTTACAAATTAAGCGAAGAGGCGCAGAATTACTTGTCCTCCATTGTGGGAGTGCTTAACAAAGTACCGGATGCCAAGATCGCTATTGACGGACATGCTTCGGAAGAGGGGCAACGGCGTCACAACGAGACACTGGCGTACAACCGTGCCAAAGCAGTTGCTGCTTTCCTTGTCAAACAAGGTATTGCCAAGAGCCGTGTAATCGTCATCGGTCACGGTTCGCTTGTGCCAAACGAAGAGAATGTCAACCACGAACTGACACTTGACAGACGCGCTGAAGTGAAAGTGGTACAAAAACAAAGTGATTTACAACCCAATAAATAAAACGACTATGAAAAACATACGATATATAGTTCTTCTGCTTATGGCAAGCCTCGCGCTCAGCCTCAATGCCCGTGATTTCGTAAAGGGCGAAAGAATCTATGTTCAACCCTTGCAATCAGATGCTATCGGCGACTGGGGGAAAGACGGTGCCAATCTCTTTTTGTATCTCTTTGGCGGTTCTTCCGGAGAATCTTGGATTAAACTGAATTTGCATGTAGGGGGAGGGTATGCGGGTACATTTACTACAAACTGCAACTACAGCAAGGTTATTGTGGTCCGCAAAGCGACTTCCACAAGCGGATGGGATAGCAATGTTTGGAACCAGACTTGCGACTTGACTATTCCTGAAAGCAAGGAATGCAACCTTATCAACCAGTTTTGGGCCAAGAATGGTGACTGTGGAGAAAATCCATACTCCGAATGGAAAGTTTATGCGCCGCACACCGAAATTATTTCAGGCTACACATCGGAACTCACCGCAGAGGAAATTCATATCTGCCCCACCACATTGGGTGACCCTTATGCGCTAAAGGTTAAACTCAATAGTGCACATACGGCATATCTCCACGACGATGTATATGCCCATGCATGGTATAGTTCTACAACTGGTACCACATGGACTTCCGTGGACGGTTTTTCCGGGAAGACACGCAGTCAAGAGTTCAATAAGGACACACTCGTTTATCTACCTACTACTCTTTCATCGGAGGCGCTCTACTATTATCTACATTCAAACAACCCTGCAGGCCGTCGTCTGATTAAGATAACAACGGACGGTGGGGGCTGTGACTTGGACTGTTCTATCACCTCTTTTGAGACCGCCATCTCTGCCGTCAATGCAGATGACAACACCTACACACTCGACGGGATGGTGGCTTTCGGAGAACCGAACGGTGATTTAGTGATTGAGTGCGACGGCAAATCAACAACCATCACTTCGCCCAAGAGTCCGCAGTCGTTCTCGCTGCACGGTGTTCCGGCGGCCACTACAGACGGCACTACTACAACCGCCACCGCTCGTTTTACGGGGAATGCCGCTTGTGCACAAACCATTACTATCAACGTACCCAATGCCAGACAGACTTTGGAAGTAGTGCAAAAAGATGTACTTACCGGAAAGACCGTAATACTCACTCCGGCGGATGCAGACCCGGATAACGATTACATCTGGATTGTCAATGGCGACACTCTCAAGAAAGAAGATGGCCAAGCGCAGAGCCTCTCCGTTCCCGCTTTCCCGGCAGCGGGTACACAGACATATATATATAAGGAGTTCTACCCCATTAGCGGTACAATGGACGATATGATGTCCAACGGCAGTTACGAAAACACTACCGGTTACGGAACCTACGGAAGCGTCAGCACCATCAGTGATTATAATTTCTGGGGTTATTTCAACCAGACTAACTATAATTTCTATGCCGACACCCTCGCTGGCGGAAAGAACACCCTCAAGCTGAAGGACAACGGATTTGCAGTTGTAAAGAACGCCCATAATTTTGCGCCTACTTTTGCTTCCGTACAGCCGCGGCATGGCGCTAATTTCGCTCTCTTCGATGCCAAGACGGGCGCAAACGGTGGTAACAAGAAAGCATGGTACGCCAAAACAGCAAACAATCCGAACCTGAAACTCAAAAAAGGCACTACCTACGTTCTCTCTTTCTGGGCTGCAAATATCAACAACTATGGTGAGATGGACAATGCTGCGCGGTTTAAATTCCGTATTGAATATAACGGTAAGACTTGGGAGTCAATTGTATTGGATTTAGGCGCTGATGAGTTTCGGAACAATCTATGGCACCAATGCTCCCAGACGTTCTATGCAGAAGAAGATTGTGAGAATGTAACAATCTCTGTTGTAAACCTTAATACCAACACGCTCAATATCGGCAATGACTTTGCATTGGACGATATTCAGTTCCATGCTATCAGCAGTATCTCGCGCGTGGTGAAGTCACAGCAGCAATTCGTAGTCAATGCCCATGAGCCGAAAGTGGATGAGTTCACTGCCACTCCGCAGGTACTTGCTTGCGATGCTACCGGAGGCTATACTGTTCACCTGAAAGTCGATTACCAAAACCCGAAAGGACAACTCGTTATCAAGGACAAAACCACCGGCACCGAGTATCCGTATGACTTGCCATTGGTTGCGTTTGACACTCCCGCCACATTAGAGGAGGACATCACGATTGCTTCTTTTACTCCCGAGACGCATGAATGGGAGGCATATTTCTCGGAATGGACTTCCGCTCAAAAAAACGCCGTTACGGTTGCACCGGGATTACCTCATGTGGAGGAACCATCCTCCTATCAGTTCTCCGCGCCGGATTGCGAGGAGGAATTTACCACGCTTACTTTCGATCTCTCTTTTACTTTCCAGCAGGGCGATTTCACGTACTGGGTAGATGACATCACTCCGAAACGAAGCGCGGACTACACGCAAGCCTCCAAGACGGAACAGACGCTGACCGGACTCACGTTTGCCGGCATCCCAGCTGACGGAAAAGACAACCATGTCCTGCATGTCGAATTCAGCGAGGCGAATAGTTGCCGCAAAGAGTTTAACCTGCCGGCTGTCCCTCTGTCGCCGAAGATGACGATTGCTGTCACAAACCTTCCTTCATCTGTCGGATGCGATGACACCAACTATAGTCTCAACGTACAGATAACCACCCAGTACGATGCTACGGGCAAGACGATTGTGGTGCAATACGATGACAAAGACGGTGCCAAAGAAACGTCTGCTACTGCTACAGGAACCACTACTACTATTCCTCTCTCGCTGCAGATTTTCGATGCTACAGGACTATCGGTAAAGGCTCATTACGATGATGCGTCTTCATGTAGTTTCTCAGCTACATTTGATGCCCCGACTGCCCCATTTTGCTTGCAGATTGATACAGCTATCTGCGTGGGAGAGAGTTATATCGGGCACGGCTTTGAGATCATCACGCCTGCTGTAGGAGAATATGAGTACACTTCCGGTTTCAACACTCTGCACCTGACAGTCAAAGCCGTTCCCGAGATTGCCGTCGGCACCATCAGTATGATTTGCGATGCCGAGGCTGACATACGCATCCCGTACTCCGTTACAAGCGGCACGCCGAATGAGTTTACCGTCGCCGTCAAAGGCACAGAATATTCCGCTACGGAGGAAAGCGGTGAGATAGTATTGCCGATGCCTGCGGACATAGATGCCGGCTCTTACACGATTGCCATCACCACAGGCGAGACAGGAGTGGACTGTTCTTCCGAGACATCCGCCCATCTCACTATCGCCATGTCGGAGAGGATGTTACGCAAATGGGAAGACGTTCTCTTTATCAATAATAGCGACCATCGGTTTGTGGCATACCAATGGTACGAGAACGGCGTGGAGATGCCAGGCGAGACACAGCAGCGGCTTTTCCGTCCGGAAGGAATGCCCGGCACCTATTTCTGCCGCATGACTACCACGGACGGGCAGGAGATATACACCTGCGAGGAGACGTTCGAGGATGTAACACGCAGCCGCGACTTGTCAAACGGGAACGGGGCTCCGGAACGGATTATCTCCACCTATATCGTCAGTCCGCATATCACTATCATCCGTGTACAGGCAGGAGACGAGATCGAGACTCGGAAAATACTGAAATATGAGTAAAAAGAAAGCAGCATATTATGTTGTTTGGCGTGGTGCCGCCCCCGGTATCTATAACACATGGGAGGAATGTGAGGCACAAGTAAAAGGTCACGCGGGCGCAGTATATAAAGGTTTCGCAACGCGCGAGGAGGCAGAGACCGCCTTTGCTGCCGCGCCGGAACAATATATCATCCGCAAGCCCAAAGCCCCAGTTACAAGCAGACAATCACAAACGGCCGACAACCAATACGGTGTCCCTGTTCTCCCTTCCCTCTCTGTCGATGCGGCTTGCAGCGGTAATCCCGGAGTGATGGAGTTTCGGGGAGTGATCGCGGACACAGGCGAAGAAGTCTTCCATCGCGGGCCTTTCCTGGGAGGGACAAACAACATCGGAGAGTTTCTGGCTATCGTGCTCGGACTCGCCTATCTCAAACAGAAAAACCTGCCGTGGGCTCTCTATTCCGACAGCAGGACGGCATTGGCGTGGCTGAAGAAAAAACACGCGGACACCAAGATTGAATGGAACGCGGAGAACCAAGAACTCTTTTTCATGATCCGTAAAGCGGAGCAATGGTTGCACGACAACGACTGGACCACTCCTGTCTATAAATGGGACACCAAGCACTGGGGAGAGATTCCTGCCGATTTTGGAAGAAAATAAATGCATACGGGCGACGCAAGCAACCGCGACAAAACGCCTTCCACAGACCTATTTTGGAAAATAGGATATACAAATTTAAGATTTTTATGCGATTTATTTTCGTATGTCAGAAAAAAGCAGTAACTTTGCACTCGCAAAGTCGCCAAGACACAAGGCAAACACAATTTATATACAATATATTTAATTTAATCCACAATTATGACAAAAGTAGCTATTAACGGCTTTGGCCGTATTGGTCGTCTGGCATTCCGTCAGATGTTTGAGGCTGAGGGTTATGAAGTTGTTGCAATCAACGACTTGACAAGCCCGAAGATGTTGGCACACCTTCTTAAATACGACACCGCTCAAGGTGGTTTCGCAGGTAAGTTCGGTGAGGGCAAACATACTGTTGCTTACAAAGATGCAGTTCTTGCTGAGGACGGCAAGACAGTTCTTACTCCGGGTTCTATCACAGTTGATGGCAAAGAGATTACCATCTACGCTATGCCAAATGCAGCTGAACTTCCTTGGGGAAAACTCGGTATTGATGTAGTTCTCGAGTGTACAGGTTTCTATACCAGCAAAGCTAAAGCTGAGGCTCATATTCAAGCCGGCGCAAAGAAAGTTGTTATTTCTGCTCCTGCAGGAAATGACCTTCCGACCATTGTTTACAACGTAAACCACAAGACTTTGACTCCTGCAGACAAAGTTATTTCTGCTGCTTCTTGCACCACAAACTGCTTGGCTCCTATGGCAGCTGCTCTTCACAAATACGCTCCTATTCAGAGTGGTATCATGAGCACCATTCACGCTTACACAGGTGACCAAATGATTCTTGATGGCCCACAACGTAAGGGTGATCTTCGTCGTAGCCGTGCAGGTGCACAAAACATCGTTCCGAATAGCACCGGTGCTGCAAAAGCTATCGGTCTTGTTATTCCTGAACTTAACGGTAAACTGATTGGTAGCGCACAACGCGTTCCGACTCCAACCGGTTCTACCACTATTTTGGTTGCTGTTGTTAAAGGTAAAGACATCACCAAAGAAGGTATCAATGCAGCTATGAAGGCTGCTCAAACAGAGTCCTTCGGTTACACAGAGGACGAAATCGTTTCGAGCGATGTAATCGGTATGCGTTTTGGTTCTCTCTTCGATGCAACTCAAACAATGGTTGCTAAGATTGACGACGATACATACCAAGTACAAGTTGTTAGCTGGTACGATAACGAGAACAGCTACACCAGCCAAATGGTTCGTACAATCAAGTACTTGGCAGAGCTGAAGTAAGTCGAGCCCTTGCGGCAAAGACATACCAAGCAAACTGCTTAGTAACAAAAAATGGCATGCGCGTTGCGTATGCCATTTTTATTTCAACTCCGTTTATCTCTCGTAGTTGACTCGTAAATGGCTCGAGATTGGTTCGAAAACGGCTTGAGATCGCCCCGATAGCAATCTATAAATTTTGTTGGATTGAAAAATGGCACAAAACTTGTTGTTTTAGTATGTCAAAAATAGGAAAACGAAACTCAACTCTTCCAAAAATATGAAATAGATTTGCATATATGCAAATTTTGTAGTATCTTTGCAGCGAATTTTATATTGCCTTAGAATGCATTTTTGAGAATGAGACGCAATTGGATAATATTACTATTGGTGCTGGGCACTTTGAGCGGTTGTCAGCTTTTTGAACGTAAACATAATGCCGGAGTAGCCGTAGAACTCAACGGCAATTATATTTATCAATCTACCTTAGACTCGCTGACTATGGGGCTTGAAGAGGAAGATAGTGTTCGTGTTGCACAGCAATATATCACTCAATGGGCGAAAGATATCTTGTTTTATGAAAAGGCGAAAGCGTATTCCAATGCTGACATAGAGAGTTTAGTTGAGGATTATCGTCGTTCTCTTTATGCTCAAGCCTATGAACATTATTTGGTCGAACGCAGAATGCCTAAAACGGTCATGGATAGTACGATTCAAGAGGTCTATGCTGCCATGCCGGAAAGATTCAAATTAGAAGAGACAATTCTCAAGGGAATTATCCTAATTATTCCTTCCGGCGCACCGCAAGATAAGAAACTCCGCACATGGCTGAATAAATTGGAAGACAAAGACGAACTGTCTCCGGAAACAATGGATGAAGTGGAGAAATATGCCTACCAATACGCAGATGGTTATGAAATTTTTACTGACCGCTGGCTAACCGCTTCTGAAGTCTTGGCGCAAGTGCCTTTGGATAGAACGACTTTTGAAAATCAATTGCGGCAAAATAAACAGATAGAAGTTAATGACTCAACCAAGACATACTTATTGCAAGTGCTCAGCAAACATATGCGTGGCGAGCAGATGCCAATCGATTATGCAAAACCCTCCATAGAACAGATTATTCTTAATCAACGCCAAGTGGAGTTTTTGCAGAAGGAGCGCATGCGATTGTATGATGAGGCTATTCAATCAGGAAAAATAAAAATCAACCGCGAATAAAATTCGAAGACAATGAATATCAAAACAAACATATTGCTATTAGCCCTTTTTGCCAATCTTAGTATGATGGCACAAAGTAATGGTGTTATTGATGAGGTGATTTGGGTAGTAGGCGACGAGGCAATTCTTCGTAGCGAAGTGGAAGAAGAGCGTTTGCGTGCGCAATACGAAGGAACACAAATAAAAGGTGATCCGTATTGCGTCATTCCGGAACAACTCGCAGTGCAGAAACTGTTCCTGCATCAAGCAGAGTTGGACTCTATCGAAGCGAACGAATCGAGTGTTAGTCACCAGGTGGACATGCGTCTGAACTACTACATCAATCAGATTGGTTCGAAAGAAAAAATGGAGGAGTATTTCCGCAAAACATCGAGTGAGATTCGTGAAGAGATGATGACGGCTGTTCGTAATCAGATGATTATCCAGCAGATGCAGGCTAAATTAACGCAAAACATCAAGCCTACACCTGCAGATATTCGCCGTTATTACAACACTTTACCGGCTGATTCTATTCCAATGATGCCGGCACAAGTGGAAGTGCAGATTCTTAGTTTTGAACCGCCTGTACCTATCGAGGAAATAGAACGTGTCAAGGCTCGTTTGCGCGAATTCACGGAGCGTGTACAATCCGGAAGTACTGATTTCGGTATGCTCGCACGACTCTATTCAGAAGATACAGAGAGTGCTAAAAGAGGCGGAGAATTAGGATTTGTAGGACGTGGACAGTTGGTAACAGAGTTTGCTGATGTGGCGTTTAATCTCAACGACCCGAAACGCGTGTCACGAATCGTTCAAACGGAATACGGTTATCATATCATTCAGTTGATTGAGAAAAAAGGCGAACGAATCAATTGTCGTCATATCTTGCTTCGTCCGCGTATCAGCGCAACAGACAAAGTGAAAGCGATTGAACGGTTGGATAGTATTTCTAAAGAAATAAAAGCCGGAAATCTTCAGTTCGAACAAGCTGTTACTAAGTTCTCGGAAGACAAGAATACAGTAATGAATGCCGGACTGATGATTAATCCGAATACGGGTAGCAGTCGTTTTGAATATCAAGACTTGGCTCCGGAAATCGCAAAACAGATATACAACATGCAAGAGGGAGATATTTCTCAACCTTTTGTGATGATGGATCCTATCAAGAATCGCGAAGTGTGTGCTATCGTGCGTCTGCAGAAAAAAACAGATGTCCACCGTGCTAATTTGACGGACGATTTCCAAACAATCAAAGCTATGCTTGAACAAAAACTCAGTCAGGAGTTTATTCATGATTGGATCATCAAGAAGCAAAAAACAACTTATATACAAATTGACCCGGAGTGGCAAGGATGCGATTTTGAGTTCCCGGGATGGATACATTGATTCGAGCCAAATACATATTGCTTTTATTGCTAACGATACCGTTTGTTGCTTTTGCGCAAAAGTCGGAGAAAAAGCAAACAATGGTTTATCTGGAGCACTCGCAGACGCTGAGTTTTGACCAAGAACGTATAGCCGATGCACAAATCCTGAATGGAGATGTGGTCTTTCGGCATGAGGACGCACTCATGTATTGCGATAGTGCCTATTTCTATGAAAAAACGAATTCATTAGATGCTTTCGGTCACGTGCGGTTTGTTCAAGGTGATACGCTGAAAGGCTTTGCGGATTTGCTCTTTTACGACGGCAATAAAAAACTGGCTCGAATGCGTAGAAATGTGCAGTTAGTGCATGGACGAGAAAAAGAAAATCCGACGGTTCTTACAACCGATAGTCTGAACTACGATCGTGTTGCAGGAGTGGCATATTATTACACAGGTGGAACCATCAAAGATTCGCTCAATACACTTGTTTCCGTGCGAGGACAATATACGCCGGATACCAAACAAGCCGTTTTTAGTAAAGAAGTGTTGCTGACCAACCCGAAATTTACTTTGACCAGTGATACTTTGCTCTACAACACCAATACGAAAGTGGCAGATATCGTGAGTCCGACTACGATTGTGTATGAAGAGGAAACCAATATCTATTCTTCGAGCGGATGGTATAACACGGACAATGAGCGTTCTATGCTTTTGAATCGGTCTGTTGTAGAACATACAGACGGAAAATGGATGACCGGAGATACGATTTATTATGACAAACGTATTGGTTATGGTCAGGTCTTGGGAAGTATGGAAATGCGTGACACGGTGCAGAAAGCAACACTCCATGGCAATTACGGCGAGGTGTGGGAAGAAGATAGTCGTGGTTACGCTACCGATAGCGCATTAATGGTAGATTGGTCTGATTCTGTGCATATAGCCTATATCCACGCAGATACGCTTTTCACGGAGGAATTGCATTATACGGATAGCGCGTTGATGGATAGCACTTATCGCCGTGTGCGCGCGCATTACGGAGTGCGAGTCTTTAGAGATGATATGCAGATGATTTGCGACTCGATGGTCTATCTTGGAAGTGATTCGACCATTCATCTCTATACGGATCCTGTCTGCTGGAGTGAAAATCAGCAAATTTCCGCGGACAGCATTACGGTCTTTATCGTGAACGGAACGATCGATCATGCTATCGGAGTAGGAAATGCGCTAACGGTCATGCAAGATACTCTCACCTATTTCAACCAGATGAGCGGAAAGGAGATTACAGTCTATCTCAAAGATGGAGAAATAAATTTGGTGGATATAAGCGGAAACGCACTTACTATCTATTATCCCAAAGAAGATGACGGCAAATTTGTGGGATTGAATACGACCGAAAGTAGTTTCATTCGAGTTTATGTCGAAGAGCAAAAAGTACAACGGATACGTTTTACCAAAGAGACAACAGGTATTCTCTATCCAATGGATCAAATTCCGACGAATGGAGATAAATTGACACTTTTCTTCTGGGCTGATTATGCACGACCGGCGGATTCCAATGATGTCTTCCGACAAGTAAAAGTGCAGAAGTAAAAAGTATACGATTATTAAGATTCGATACTTTCAAAATGTGAACGGGAGTTAATCGAGGTTTGAACGTGGTTAGAACGTGGTTTTAACCTGGTCAAAAAACATACAAAATATACACGATTATTAAGATTTTGACAAAACCAAAACATATGAAGAAAATTTTCATTACATTAACAATTCTCTGCTTAGCATTAAATGCAATGGCAGTTGATTTACCAAAACAAGGTTTCGGACTCCAGATAGGTTTCGCAAGACCTATTCTTCGTTTGAACGACCCGAGCGTGACTTTCCCAAAGGACTCTCTTGTCAATTTAACGACAATGAACGGTATCAAAATTGGTTTGGTGTATGACGCCAGTTTTATTGCTGGATTTGGTAGTTCCATGGGAATCAATTATACGTTTGCCGGAGGGCATTCTCCTTGGAAAAAGGGCGGTACCATTGCTGATTATCCGCGCAGTAGAGATAAAGTCCTCTATCACGAGATGGAGATATTCGTAGACTGGCAGTATAAGTTTGAAGTGGCGAAAGAAACTTACTTAATGCTCTATACAGGACCGACGATTCAATGTGGACTTGCATTCAAAGCAAAAACAGAGAAACAGGAAGATATTGGTGCTCCTATCACAACGACGCAGTATAATCGTTACAATAACGAAAGACCCAACTACGACTTGCAACGGTTGAATGTTACATGGGGTATCGGTGCAGGATTCCAATATCAACGTTATTTCTTGCGAGGCGGATATGATTTCGGTTTGCTCAATCCGTATAAAAACAAACAATTTGAAGGAATTGACCGCAAAACACGCGGACGATTGGACCAATGGTCTATCAAAATAGGTATGTATCTTTGGTATAATGACTAAATCGTAAAATACTTTGATACCACGCGAAACCATAGAGAAAATTAAAGCTGCAGCCAAAATCGAAGAGGTTGTAGGTGATTATGTGACGCTTCGAAAAAGAGGTGCCAACCTTATTGGTTTATGTCCGTTCCACAACGAAAAAACAGGTTCTTTTACGGTCAGTCCGTCTAAAGGAATCTACAAATGTTTTGGTTGTGGAGTAAGTGGTCATGCTGTCAGTTTTATCATGGAGATAGAGCAATGCAGTTATGCTGAGGCGTTGAAACAATTAGGCAAAAAATACCACATAGAAGTAGAGGACCGACAATTAACGGCAGAGGAAAAACAACGCCAAGATGATAGGGAATCCATGTTCGTTGTCAATGAGTTTGCCAACAAATGGTTCCAAGAGCAATTGTGGGAAACCGAAGAAGGACAAGCTATCGGCTTGAGTTATTTCCGAGAAAGAGGACTGAGAGATGATATTATTCGTAAATTCCAATTAGGTTATTCTCCGGAAAAAGGCAATCCATTATCTCAAGCACTCAAAAAACAAGGATTCAAAGAGGAATATATTGTTAATAACGTAGATACCAAAATTGGTTGTGGAGTGTGCGGAAAAAGCGAAGATGGAAGAATGTATGACCGATTCCGTGACCGCGTGATTTTTCCTCTCTTTTCCGTAAGTGGAAAAACAGTCGCTTTTGCCGGGCGTATCTTGAAAAAGAAAGAGAATGTCGGGAAATATGTCAATTCTCCTGACTCTATTGTCTATTCAAAGACCAATGAGTTGTATGGAATCTTCCAAGCCAAGCAAAGTATCTCTCGACAAGATATGTGCTATTTGGTGGAAGGGCAAATGGATGTTATCTCCATGCACCAATCCGGCATAGAGAATGTAGTAGCTTCCGGAGGAACGGCATTAACCAAACCGCAGATACGACTCATCAAGCGCTTCACAAGCAATATTACTGTTCTCTACGATGGCGATGCTGCAGGAATTCATGCGGCTGTCAGAGGAATAGATATGTTCTTGGAAGAAGGCTTTAACGTGAAAGTCTTACTCCTGCCAAATGGCGAAGATCCGGATAGTTTTGCACAAAGCCATGACGCGTCAGAATTTATCCGTTACATCCAAGAAAACCAAACCGATTTTATCCGCTTCAAAGTGGCGTTACTCAGCAAGGAAGCAGGAAACGACCCGCAAAAAAGAGCGGAACTGATCAAAGAGATTACAACCTCTATTGCCATTATTCCAGATATTATTACGAGACAGGTATATATTCAAGCATGCTCAGAACAACTGCGCATGAGTGAACAGGTCTTAACCAAAGAAGTAATCAAATTGCGGAGAGAATATGTGGCGGAGCGCAGAAAAAAAATGGCTGTGCAAAAAAACGGCAATAACGAACTGACTGCTACTTCGGCTGATTCTACAGAAGAACCAATCACGAATTCTCCGGAGCAACTGCAAGACACAACCCGGAAGGAAATGGGAGTGCTTGAACAAAACTATTATAATCTCATTCAACTGCTTGTGCGTTATGGAGAACAACCTGTTGAGATAAACGAAGTGGTGTACCCTGTTGGCGATATAATTATCTATACATTGGAGAACGATAATATCGCACCTCCAAAACCTGTTTACCAAAAGATTATTGATGAGTTCAAACTTCATAGTAAAGAACCGGACTTCAAAGCAGAAAAATTCTTCACATTACACGATGATTTGGAAATAAGCGCAATGGCCATTGAAATGGTGGCGGAAAAATACCAACTCAGCACGCAGTATGAAGAAGGAGAAGAAAAAATTCAATTGAATAATTTGGTAATGCAGTTACTCTGTGAAATCAAACTGACGGTTATCAATGGGCAGATTGAAGAAGTGATGAACAAACTCAAAGAAGCGCAAAAAAGTGATGATTGGAATGCGCAACGCGGATTGCTGTTGAAGCAACAGGAGTTATGGAAACGCAAAAGTGAGATTTGTGAATTCTTGGGAAATCGAATAATCACGAATTAACATGCTTTTCAATTCAATAGTCTACGGACTGATACATAGTAGAAGGTTAGGAGCAAGTCTTGGTATGGAGATTATGCCTCTTACGCATAAACTATGCACGTTTAATTGCGTGTATTGTGAGTGCGGATGGAATGAACCTGTTCTTCATCCCGTTCTCCCGACTCGAGAGGAAATCTATCAGGCATTAGAGGCTAAACTGCAAGAATTACAGTCCGAAGGAACGCATATTGATGTGATTACTTTCAGCGGTAATGGAGAACCTACACTTCATCCGGATTTCTTACCGATTATTCAAGATACCTGTCTCTTGCGCGATCGGTATTATCCGCAAGCAAAAGTGAGTGTCTTGAGCAATTCTACACAATTAGGCAGAGTGGATGTCGTGCAAGCATTACGGATGTGCGATAATCGAATTCTCAAACTGGACGCAAGTACGGATGAGATGCTTCGCAGAATTGACATGCCGACGAATAAAGATTTAACAATTGCCACATTGGTGCATCATCTCGAACAATTCAATGGAGATTTTACATTGCAGACTTGCTTCTTGCGTGGAGAACATGATGGGGCACGTATTGATAACACTTCGCCGGAAGAATTGAACGCTTGGTATAACATTGTGCGGCATCTCAAACCTAAACAAATCATGATTTACGTCATCGATCGTAAAACGCCGGAAGAACGATTGGAAAAACTCCCTCGAGAAGAGATGGAACGCATAGCCGCACCATTAAAAGAAGAAGGCTTTGATATCATTGTTAGTGCATGAAAATACTTATCGCACCACTGAATTGGGGATTAGGACACGCTTCTCGTTGTATTCCGCTTATTCGTCAGTACGTGGCGGATGGACATGAAGTGATTTTAGGTGGAGACGGAGATAGTTTGGTCTTACTCCGAAAACATTTTCCGCAATTGCGATACGTCTATATTGCTCCATTAACCTTAAGATACAGCAGCGGGAAACGACAAGTCTGGGCGATGATTCGTGCCTTGCCGCAAATTATCCGTTGGGCTATTAAAGATCATATGATGCTTCGTGCTGTTCTGCACGAGGAAAAAATCGATAGAGTGATAAGTGATAATAGATTTGGACTTTACAATAAAGAGGTTGAATCAATCTATATCACCCATCAACTTCATATAATGTTTCCTAAAATCTGGAAATGGTTAGAACCGTTAGCGGAAAATCTCCACGCGCGCATATGTACGCGTTATAAAGAGGTGTGGATTCCCGATTTTGAAGATCCAAAACAGAATTTGGCGGGAGAATTAAGCCATCCACGTAAAACAGTAAATGGTAAATGGGCCAACATTAAATTAAATTATCTCGGACCGTTAAGCCGTTTTTCGACTTCTTCATCTCCGCAACACAACACCTCATATTCCGTAGTAGCGGTATTGAGTGGACTTGAACCACAACGAACGATCTTGGAGAAAAATATCGTAGGGCATTACCGGAATAGTTCTCAATCCGTTTTAGTAGTTCAAGGATTAGTATCGAAACCGAAAACTGTAATTAAGTGGGGGAATATCACACTTGTGCCGACAATGAGTGATGAAGAATTGCAGAATGCTATATTAGGTGCCGAACGTATAATCGCTCGCTCTGGTTATTCTACAATTATGGATTTATATACGTTGGGAGTGTTGGAGAAAGCCGAACTTATTCCTACACCGGGTCAACCGGAACAAGAATATTTGGCGCAATACTTATCCGATAGAACCCTCCAAGGAAACTTGTAGTAGTTTTTGGGCTTCGACTGCAAATTCCATAGGAAGTTTATCCATCACTTCTTTTGCATAACCATTCACAATCAATCCGACAGCATCTTCTACGCCTATACCTCTCTGGCGGCAATAGAAAAGTTGGTCCTCGGAAATCTTACTGGTCGTTGCCTCATGTTCTACTATCGCTGTTGGATTGGATATTTGCATATCCGGGAAAGTGTGAGCGCCACATTTATCTCCTAACAACAACGAATCACATTGACTGTAGTTGCGCGCATTGATAGCATTCTTGCCCATTTTAACCAATCCGCGATAAGCATTTTGACTCTTGCCGGCAGAAATACCTTTGGAGATAATTCGCGAGTGAGTATTGCGACCGATATGAATCATCTTGGTGCCTGTATCGGCTTGCTGATAATTGTTGGTTACGGCTACTGAATAGAATTCTGCTTGTGAATTATCACCACGCAAGATACAAGAAGGATATTTCCATGTAATTGCAGAACCGGTTTCTACTTGCGTCCAACTAAGACGGGCATTTTCATAGGTAATACCACGTTTGGTTACAAAATTAAAGATGCCACCTTTACCGTCTTTATCACCCGGATACCAATTCTGAACAGTCGAGTATTTGACTTCAGCATCTTTATGAACTACGATTTCTACAATAGCGGCATGGAGTTGATTCTCATCACGCATAGGTGCGGTACATCCCTCTAAATAAGACAGATAGGCTCCTTCATCAGCAATAAGAAGGGTACGCTCAAACTGTCCGGTATTTCCTGCATTGATACGGAAATAAGTACTTAACTCCATCGGACATCTCACGCCTTTAGGAATATACACAAACGAACCGTCTGAAAATACAGCCGAATTTAGTGCTGCGTAAAAATTATCGGTAGGTGGAACAACAGAACCAAGATATTGGCGAACTAAATCAGGATGCTCACGCACAGCTTCGCTAATAGAACAAAAGATAATTCCTTTTTCTGCTAATGTTTGACGGAAGGTCGTTTTGACACTTACAGAGTCCATTACAGCATCAACAGCCATGGCGTTACCTGCTAATGCAGCGCGTTCTTCCAAAGGAATTCCTAACTTATCGAAAGTCTTCATGATTTCAGCATCTATTTCTTCATTTTCCTCTTTCTTCTTGGTGCGAGGAGCTGCATAGTATGAAATAGATTGGAAATCAATATCTGGAATATCTAAATGAGCCCAAGTCGGAACTTTCATAGATTGCCATTTATGGAAGGCTTTAAGACGGAAATCAAGCAACCACTCAGGCTCACCTTTTTTTGCAGAGATAAGTCTAATGATATTCTCATTCAAACCGGCAGGTACAATGTCCGTTTCCACATCAGTAGTGAAACCGTATTTGTACTCTTGGTTGGTGATGTCTTGTATAATATCTTCCATCTTTTCTTTATATTATAAGAGCCGCCATTGTAGGCGGCTCGCTGAGGCCGGTAGCGGAGTCAAACCGCTCTAAACGGTTTTGCAGACCGCTGACTAAGTCGCTCATCCAACCGGCCAATTATCAAAAGCGGGTGCAAAGGTACTACATTTTTTTTACATACGCAAGTATTTGCGCGTTTTTTTAACTTTTTTAATTCAATTAACGATTCCTAAACAACACTTCCATCATTGTACAAGCGGTAAATTGATTTCTGTAACAGCTTGAATGCTGACGTTGGAAAGGGTAGATTGCATGTCCGGATTGTTTTGCAATAAACCTACCCACCATTCAGCTTCGTCTAAATCAGCAAATCCGCTTACACGCAGTCCGCTTCCTTCTCCAAGAATCGGCATTTTCTGCAAATCGAAATCGCGAATGAGGAATTGTGAAAAGTTAAAGAGTGCTACTTCATATAGCAAATCATTGAGTGCTTGCTCATCTGTGCTAGGTAATCGCAGCAATACTATACTGGGTTGTTTTCGATCATCACTCCACTGCTGTGTTGATGAAATAGTATCATTATCTTCTGTATTTATCTGACCACGAGCGTCTGCCAAAGAACTTGTAGCACCACCGGTTTGGCTTTCCATTCCTTGACCTAACATAGCCAACATATCTTTTGCTATCGCTCCAACCTCGGTCTCTGGGTGTTTCCCTACAAGTTCCTGCAGTTCCTTAATGAAAGCTTCTTGACCTTCTGTTCGTGCTACGGCAATAGCATGTAGGAAGCGGAAACGTGGCATCAATGGACTAAGAGGATATTCCTGCTCTGCATATTTCTTATTTGCCTTAACATCATTATAGGCTCCTTTGACAAAGGACTGATAAGTACATGCATAGAGCGAGTCTTGTTCCTGTGCCATTCGTTTGAGTTGTTCGAAATAATTAGGTTGACTTACTATTTGTGCTTGTTGTGACTGAGGGAAATACCGAATTATTTTATTTTTCCATTCCTCTGCTTGTTCAGTATGCTCATTACGTAATTCGTACAAGTAGTAACTGTAATATGGTTCCAAAAGATCAATGTGCCCTTCTTGCCGTTGTTCTAACCAGTTCATAGTTTCTCGCGCCAGCGGTTCATCACCCACCTTATCGCGATAGAGATAGACAAGTGCTATCATCGCTTCTCGCCATAAGCTGTCACATATAGCATATTCGGCATCTGTGCGTGGAATTTGTTGAAGATAATATTCCGGTTTATGATTATCCGTTTCTATAGCGGGGCGTGCATCAACAGAATCCGTAGATATAGAAGTAGAATCCATTTCTTCTATGGTCTCGTCCGATTCTGGAGAAACGGCGGTAACTTGTTTGTTTGTCCGTCTCCAGTTATCTTCTAATATACGGTTTCCCCATCGTCTGCGCCATTCTTGTTGACCTTGTTGTAAGAGTTGTGGATTGTAGAAATACCATTCACCTTTTGCACCGAATGCACCACCTAACATATTAGAAGTGTTAACACTTCGTAATCCGCCATCGCCTCTTGCGGCCTCTCGTGCTGCTTGTGCTTGTTGTATGGAGTCTTCTCGTTCAGTAGTTATGAGGTCGGCAATAATCTTATCAACAATGGCCCGTTGTTCTTCTTCACTAAGATGACTTAAATGTTGTAAAGAATCCTGTAATTGCGCCTGTTGGTAAAAAAGAATGACTTCATCTAATACCTCAGAGCGTTGCTGAATACGCGAGTAATCTTCGTCGTCTGCAGTAAGGATAGTGACGGCTTCTTTATAACACGGTTGTGCTTTAGGATAATTCTGTTGGCTATAGTATATGTCTCCGGTTTTGACGAGAATCGCAGCTTTCACTTTACCGCCCTTGGTTGACTCCTTGATAGCACGTTCATACATAGCAAGAGCATTAGTAGTGTCACCTTGTTGGAAATAGATATTTCCCATCGCGCCGTAAATCTGATCTAAGCGATCTTTATATTTGGATTGCTTAGTCATAACCCGCAGTTGTTTAAGAGAATTTTTGGCCCCCAATTCGGCAATACGTAGTCTTGCGTTGAATTCCATTTCATTGGGTGGGGCCATACGAATAACACTTTTGTAAGCGCTGATAGCCTCTTTCTTATCATTATCCAATTCGTACAATTGTCCTAAAACATAAGCAAACCGTGGACGATAAATCTTACGTTTCTCGTACGGGATAGCAATTTTGACGAAAGGAATAGCGGAGTGATATTGTTTGCCGTGTAGAAGCACATCGGCTTTGACTGCAGAATAAAGTCGTGCGTGTTTTTTACTCAAGGCATCTATCTGCACCCGATTGAGAATGTCTTCTGCTTCGTACTGCCATCCTAATTCAGCATATGCTCGTGCTATCCATAGCTGGCATTGCGCTACCATATCGGCATCATCTGCATAATGACGACTGATATAATCAAAGGTACTAACTGCACCTAAAAAATCTCCTTTGTGAAATTCTGCTTCGCCTAATCGAATCCATGCTAAACTCATGTTGGCATTAAATTCCTCAGACTGTAACCACTGTTTATATTTAGGGTCGTTGGCGCGTTTAGGATCACGTTTAGGTTTTGCTTTGATTGAGTGTAACTTGATACATTTACGGCATTTCTCAATCGTTTTATCCATTTGAGTAACACTCGCTTCTGCAGCTTGATGATTGCTTACAGGGTACAGATAAAGAACTTGTGTATAATCGTCTTGATTGGCATCACGAATAGCTTTGAGACCTTCCTCGTAAGCAATATTTCCATTATAGAGAATATTATATTTAACTTTGGTCTGATGAAAAGAACGTGTAGCCCATGTGTTCTTTTGCGTTGAACATGCGCTAAGCGTTAGTATCGCACTAACCCAAAGAATAATATGTCTACAATAAGCTCTCAATGCCGTTTATCTATTGTTAGGTTAACCCCTTTATATGACTTGGTGCTGCAATAAATTCTTTTAAGTAGCAAGGTTCATAATATGCTACATTTGCACCACTAAAACCTTGTGCTATGCGTTGTTCTGCTAATGCTCCCATATATTGCGCTTCCGGAACAATTCCGTCTATAAAGTGACAATTCAAAGGATTTAACACCGTTTGGCATTTGCTTGCTCCGGTACCAAAATAATAAAATGATTTAGTTGGTGCAAAATTCTCATCAACAACACATGCTTGAGTCTCTGTTAAGGACTGTAAATGCGTGTCATATAGGGCTGTATAAATTTCCATCCTTCGTGCGTCAATCATCGGACAGAGAGGCTCATTTATGTTTGGCATTTTTGCTAAAACTGCAGCGCAAAGAATTTGTAAAGTAGGAATTGGTATAAGTGGAATTCCCCAACCATAGCATAATCCTTTAGCAGTTCCGGTACCGATGCGCAAACCGGTATAACTTCCAGGCCCATCGCCGATAGCGATTGCGTCTATTTGCATGTTTTGTTGCTGGGCGAGACTTACCAATTGTTTAACATATTGCGGCAACAATTTGGCATGATTGTCCCCTTCATAGTTTATGAGTTGCTTTATGGTAACTCCATCCTGCCAAAGAGCGGCAGAGCAGACATGTGTACTTGTTTCTATGCAGATGATTGTCATAGTGTTTTAGGATTTTGCCCGTTGTTCGCGGACAATGAGTAAAGCTTCTTCACGAATATCATTGGGAAGCTCAATATGCCGTAATTGGAGACTCCGACACCAACCGGGGACATCGACTTCAGAAAGAGTGTCGAATACTTGTCGAATAGCTTGATATTGTGCTTCTGTATAGGAAGTTGGGTCTAAGTCGGCAAGAGCATCTAATTCTTCATCATCGTAATACTCAGGTTTGGCATTTGTTTGCAAAATATTTTCCTTTTCACACACAAGATGTGTGCCACAACATCCTTCAGGACGTACAGCCTTTTGTGGAAGGTTTTCTTTTGTTGTAGAATCTTTTTGTTTTCTGCGTTCATGAACTTCCGTCAAGACGAGCACAACAATAACGAGTACTATGAAAAGAATAAGAGGTATCATACGTCACTATTCCTCCTCAACGGCATCTTCTTCAATAACCAGATTATCAATGATGAATTGTTGACGTTCTGTAGTGTTTTTACCCATATAATAATTGAGTAATTCACTTACTTTATCCTCTTTACGTAACATCACTTGGTCTAAACGAATACCTTTACCAATAAAATCCTTAAATTCATCAGGTGAGATTTCACCAAGACCTTTAAATCGAGTAATCTCAGGGTTTTTAATCGCGTTGATAGCTTGCAATCGTTCCTCTTCACTGTAACAGTAAAGGGTTTGACTCTTGTCTTTTACACGGAAAAGTGGTGTTTGTAGGATGTATACGTGACCTTTTTTGACCAAATCAGGGAAGAACTGCAAGAAGAAAGTCAGCATTAGCAAACGAATGTGCATACCATCCACATCGGCATCGGTAGCGATAATAACCTTATTATAACGTAATTCGTCCAGACCATCTTCGATATTTAATGCAGATTGCAAACAGTTGAATTCTTCATTCTCGTATACTACTTGTTTGGTCAGTCCGTAGCAATTGAGAGGTTTTCCACGTAGAGAGAAAACAGCTTGCGTGCGTACATCACGACTTTTGGTGATAGAACCCGATGCAGACAAACCCTCTGTAATAAAGATGCAAGATTCTAATCGTAAATCATCATCAGAGTCTTTAGAGGTTTTGACAGGACGGGCATCATTGAGATGAATTTGGCAGTCGCGCAGTTTAGGATTATTTACAAGATTTTTCTTTGCTCGTTCACGAGCAGCTTTTGTCACACCGGCTATTGCCTTACGCTCTTTCTCGCTGTCCTGTATTTTTTGTAGCATAATCTCCACGGTCTGCGGAGTCTTATGCAAATAGTTGTCTAATTGCTGTTTAACAAAATCATTGACAAACTTATTGACAGAAACACCACCGGTGGGGCTCATGTCTTTAGAACCCAGTTTGACTTTCGTTTGACTTTCGAAGACAGGTTCTTCCACATTAATAGCAATTGCACCTACAACACCGTTTCGGATATCTGCTAAATCTTGATTTTTATTGAAAAACTCCTTTATGGTTCGCCCGATTGCTTCTCGGTAAGCTGTTTGGTGTGTTCCGCCTTGAATTGTGTGCTGGCCGTTAACAAACGAGTAGTACTCGTCGCTATTTTGGTCAGTATGCGTTAGCGCAATTTCTATGTCTTCGCCCTTGAGATGGATAATCGGGTAGAGCGGCTCTACCGTCATGTTCTCAGTAAGCAAATCCAATAGACCATTCTTCGAAACAAATTTCTTGCCATTGTAAACGAGTGTCAATCCCGTATTGAGATATGCATAATTACGCAATAACTCTTCGATGTAGTCATCGCGGAAGCGGTAATTTTCAAATAAACCTTTGCTGTTATCCGGAACAAATTCAATAATAGTGCCGCGTTTCTCGTTTCCACTATAATCTTGGATACCGGTATCGGTTGTCAATTTTCCTTGCGCAAATTCTGCCTTGCGGGTTTTACCTTCACGGAACGATTGTACGGAGAAATAACTGGAGAGTGCATTCACAGCTTTAGTACCTACGCCATTTAGTCCGACAGATTTCTTAAATGCCTTACTGTCATACTTACCTCCGGTATTAAGCATGCTCACTACATCCACTAACTTGCCTAAAGGAATTCCGCGCCCGTAGTCGCGCACGCGTACACGACCATCCTGAACGTCTACTTCAATTACTTTCCCTTCCCCCATACGGTACTCGTCAATAGAGTTGTCTATACTCTCTTTAATGAGTACATAAATACCATCATCATTGTGACTGCCATCGCCTAACTTGCCGATATACATACCTGGACGACGACGGATATGCTCCATGTCATCAAGATGGATAATATTTTCATCTCCGTATGAAACGGAGGGCTGGTCATTCGTAATATATTCTTCTTCAGCGGATATTTGTTCTGGTTTAGCCATACTAAATAGGTTTACAATGGTAATTCAATTTGGACTGCAAAAGTACTACTTTTTTTTGACATATGCAAATTTTTTGTCATTTTACAATTCGGAGGGTTACCGTTTGACTCTTATGTAGCTTGGTGTCTTCCGGAATAAAGCAATCGTCATCAAGACTAAACCATCCCAATATAGAAGTGCTATCTTTAGATAGAGAAGGTTGATTAACCATTGGCAACAAAACTCCCTCTGAAACCTTGCCGTATAAATGCACATCCCGTTCATAATGCCTTTTTAGAAGATCATTAAGACCCACAATGGAGATGTCAATTTCATCTTCGTTTGCTTCGCACCACAACCAATACAAGAACCTACTACGTTCGCTCAAGAAAGAGAATGGAATCTCAAATGCATCTTTGTATGAATCGCAAATAGTGATTCCCGGATTGCGTAATCTGTCTTGTTCTGCTTCCTCAAAAAGAAGATTTCTCAAACTGTCCTTAAACGCTCCGCTTAACAATACTGTAACCTCAGGATAAATTTCTTCTCTATAGGTTCTTTGAACCTCCACCATAAAATCCTCATGTTGACATAGATAGTAGAATAATCCTTTGTTATATAATTCTTCTTGTTCTCCGATTGGGGCTGCCGCAAAAATTTCTTGAGTGCTATCAAAAAATCGACCGGTAGTGGCACTCTTCAAAGCACTGTCAAAATCCCATATAGGTCCCGCATAAAACTTAGCCTCATCTCCGCTGTCTTTGTACATGTAAGTGCTATGACTGCCGGCATCGATATTCAGCAATAATTCGTGCAAGATGTAATATTTCGCGAAAGAAGGAATATCTAAGTACTCTGAGTAATGTTTACCATTTTTTGTGTTTATGCCATCATAGGACATGAGCGCAGATTCCATTTGATTGTAATAATCCGCAATATAATTAATTTCATTTCTTGAGGCATACTTTGGGGCTCGTACGCATATAGATGACCCGCCATCAGATACAAATCCGCTTTTACTGCGTTCAAAAGCCCATGAAACACGTCGATATTCCAATAAATACCCACCGGATATATCCACTGGTTCATTCGTTAATAACCACCCTTTACGATAACCGGTCTCGTTGGGCTTTTTCTGTATGTATTGTGGATAATCGGAAAGTGGAGGACGGTTAAGAACTTTGTTTGTTTGATTCATGTCTGCGATGTCTATATTCTGCCGTCCTACTTTGATCTGATTGGTCATCAAATACAGGCCCATATATTCTTCGTTGAAATATAACTTCACATACGTAAATTCAGGTGCCGGTATGCCTATTCGATGGGCTAACTCAAAAGCAATAACTGTACGAATATAACTTTCGTCGTGACTATTGCTTATTAGTACTAAATCCTTAGTTCTGGGTAAATTGAATAGTGTCGCTCCATATTCTAATTCTAAAGAAAAAGAATATTTGCCGCCTGACCAAAAGTACGTACCATTTCCGCGTGTGTGAATTTCTGCAAGATGATCATAAAGTGTATCTCTCTCGGAAGAAAAAATAACTGCTTGCGTGTAAATCTTATGCTCACGGCTGCTATATAAACTATCCCGTTGCAATGAATCGATAGCCAAATGAACTTCCGGCAATGGCACATTAGCACGATGAGAACAACTGTTCCCTAAAAAACAAACTATAACTGCAATAAGAAATAGACTCTTCTTAAACATGGTGATTCATGATTTTCACTCGCGCTTTGCGCTGCAAAAGTACAAAAAAATTTGCACATATCAAAAAAAAATAGTAATTTTGCGCTGTTTTAAAATACATTACGAGTGAAAAAAATATTCATTCTTTTTCTGTCTTGCTTCTGTGCTATGACAATCTTTGCGCAGCAAGACACTCTACCCCCTGCATTTCGACCGGGGGAACATACACAATTAAAATTCCAGACTGAATATGGTTTTAATGATGTATGGGGACATCATGGCAATTTTGATATTGAGGCGCAGATCCCTCTCAATCGTCATTTCGATCTTACGGCTGGAGCTCAATTCTCTACTGCCAATGTTTATTCCTTGCATGTAGAGGCGCAACCGAAGTTTATTATCACAGAAGCGCATCATCGAGAGTTGTATCTGGATATTGATGCTATTTATCGTGCCGTTCAAAGGGCAAGAACGCATGATTTTACATGGGCTCTTGGTATTGGATATCGCCGTGATTATGTAGATGTAGAGGTAGGTATGTTTATCCGTACAATGGATGCTATGCAGCGCAAGGTGGATAATAACAGAAACGAGATGTTGGTTGAAGGTCTTGCTGCAATTTATTCTTTGGAAATATCGTGCCGACCGAAAGAATCCAATTGGAACTTAGGTATTAGAATGGCCAATTTTACGGAATATCAAACCGAGCATATGTGGAATCCTATTTTCTCACTTAGCGGACGGTATGATCCCACAGAGCATTGGCGAGTGAATGCACGGGTATATATTAAACCTGCAGGAATGTTCAGTATGACAGCAAGTTTCTTTGACGTTCACGCACTTGTCGGATGTAGTTATATCTTCTAATCTCAATTTGTAATTCAATGAAAAGATCTCTATATATATCATTTATAATACTTGCAACGATTACTTTCGCCTCTTGTGACAGAATAGACGTTGCCGGAATATTTAATGGCTCCAGTCCACATCATGATGCTCGTTTCAAACAATCCATGGAATATAATGAGACATTTGGAATTAATGAATCGGGTCTGCAAACAATCCACGCTACGGAGAATACCTATGAGATTTACTGGGCGACGGATGTCCATGTAGCTGGCACAACGGTTCTTTTGGATTCGTTTATCAATTTAGCATTAACGGATTATTACTGCGAAGCAATCGTTTTTGGTGGTGATATCATCGATGCTAAAAATAATTACCCGTTGTTCTATAAGTCGCTTGAACCGGCAGTTGCATCTGGAATGCCGCTATTCTGTACTCCGGGGAATCATGACCTTTGCTTTGGGCAATGGAAGGAATACGTGGAGTATTGGAAGACCAGCGTTTACTGGTTCCAAGTCATCATTCCAAGTGGAGAGAAAGACCTGTTTATCTGTATTGATTCTGCAGATGCCACTCTTGGTAGAGCTCAGTTCAATTGGCTCAAAGACCTGTTGGAAAAGAAATCAAAAGAAGGATATAGGCATATTATAGTCTTCTCTCATACACATATGTTTAAGAAAGATTCTAATAATGCTAATGGTGCCCATTTCAATACAGAAGAGATATATGATATTACGTCTCTTTTGTCCAAATACCATGTGGAGTATTATATGAATGGTCATGACCATACGCCGGAGGTCACCATATACAAAAATGTGCATTATGTCACCATCGGTTCGATGAAGGATGATTACAAAGAACGGGCTGCATATGCTGTAATGACGATGTTTGGCAAACATATTGATGTGTCCCTTTATCGTATGGATGGCGAAGATTATTGGTTTGACGACGAAAGCGATTATTATGATGAAGAATGATTCTGTAGTAATTAATGGTAGGCAATTGTCTACATTGGCTCTCGGCACATGGCTGATGAGCGAACAGGAGGCTTATCAATCGACACTCGCCGCTATTCGGTGTGGTTATCGACATGTTGACACAGCTCAAGCGTACGAAAACGAAGCTGGAGTAGGAAAAGCAGTGCGAGAATGTGGACTGGCCAGAGAAGATATCTATGTTACATCCAAAGTGGCTGCAGAGATTAAAAATTACGCTGAGGCAGCGCGTTCTATTGATTTGTCGTTAGAGCGCATGCAATTGGATTACATCGATCTCATGCTTATCCATTGTCCGTTGCCATGGGATGAATATCATGCGCATAAAGCCTATCGCTACGAAAAGGAGAATAGAGAAGTATGGCGCGCATTGGAAGACGCATTGGCGCAAGGCAAAGTGCACGCAATAGGAATCTCTAATTTCTCGGAAGGCGATATTGATAATATCATACAAGCGGCAAAAGTACAACCGATGGTAAATCAAATCCATTGCAATGCTCTTCATACACCCAATGCGCTTATTCGTTACTGCCAGGAACGGAATATTGTTCTGGAGGCCTATTCGCCTATCGCACATGGCTCTGCCATTCAAAATCAAGTGCTGCAGCAAATGGCAAACCAATATAATGTTTCAGTTGCCCAATGGTGCATCCGCTATTGTCAGCAATTAGGAATGATAGCTTTGCCGAAATCTACATCTCCGGAACATATACGCGCAAATATGCAACTTGACTTCCAAATCAAGGAAGAAGATATACAACGAATTTCACAAGCAGCGGACTGTCCTGTGTGAAAAAATAATTTTTCTGAGCAATAATTTGCACAATTCAAAAAAAAGCAGTACCTTTGCACCCGATTTCGCTTTAAGGGTGAAATTTATATCGCTATTATTAGCGCCGCGATGTTGGAATTGGTAGACAAGAAAGACTTAAAATCTTTTGCCCAGTGATGGGCGTGCCGGTTCGACCCCGGCTCGCGGTACGAAAAGAGCAACGTTCATGCGCTGCTCTCTTTTATTTTCCGTTTGCTCTTAAAAACTACATTCTACGGATAGATACCAAATGATGTGTGTATTGTCCTTTGGGATGTGAAGAATCCGCGAATTCAACGGAGAAAATGCCCTTGCTATCAATTTTCTCAACTTTGACTCTTCCCGAACAATGAATGACTCGTTCGCTATCTAATAGCAATCCTACATGACTAATTTTTCCGTCCTCGTGATCGAAGAAAACCAAATCTCCTGCCTGCGCGTTTTGCAAATCATCAACGGGTACTCCTTGAGTAATCTGTTCTCGAGCATTGCGCAGCAATGTTTTTCCGAATAAGCCCATCACTATCTGAGTAAATCCGGAGCAATCCATACCTAAAGCATTCTTTCCGCCCCATAAATAAGGAGTATTCAAAAAGAACCGAACGGCTTGTTGAATATTCTCAGTATTCAAAACTAAAGGCTCCTCAATGACCATATTTGCGTCTATCCGAAAGCCTACACCAAGTACTTCAAAACGCCCTTCTTTATATTTTGGCAATTTGGTTCCGGCGGTTAAAGGAATAGTCTGACCGTTATTTTCACTCACTGCATAAGTCATCGGAAAAGCTACAATGGCAGCAGTGGAATCATCTTTACAATAGGTCTTGTATTCTTTGTCAGACATAGGACTAATCATCTTGCTATCCACCCAGCCTTCTTGACCGTCAATGTCCAACTTTACTCGATTCCAACGAGGTTTTTGCTCCAAAATCACACACGTCTCGCCGAACAATATTTGTGTTCCTTGTTCTGCTCCTTCGCGTGCTTCCGTACGTACGGGAACGATACTATGTAAGTTGATCGCAAACATCTCTTTTACCAAACTTCTTGCGGCGTATGATTGTCTTCACGAGGATAATCAATGGAGTAGTGTAATCCTCGACTCTCTTTACGTTCAATGGCCTGACGAGTAATCAAATAACCAACATTAATCATATTGCGCAACTCGCAGATGTCTTTAGTCGCCTTTACGCGTTTGAAGAGTTCTTCAGTCTCTTCGTACAGCAAATCCAACCGTTCCCATGCGCGTCTTAAACGTAGATTACTACGTACAATACCTACATAAGTGGACATGATTTGTCCCACTTCCTTGACATCTTGCGCAATGAGCACATGTTCTTCGTTGCTCAATGTTCCTTCATCATTCCATTCAGGAACGGCATCATTGAATCCGTATTCATCAATCACAGATAAACTGTGTTTAGCTGCTGCATCGGCATAAACAACTGCTTCTATCAGCGAATTGGAAGCGAGACGATTACCGCCGTGCAAACCTGTGCAGGAACACTCGCCAACCGCATATAAACGACGAATAGAAGACTGCCCGTCTAAATCAACTTTAATGCCTCCGCACATATAATGTGCGCAAGGAGCCACTGGTATATAATCCTTTGTAATGTCAATTCCTATGCTCAAACATTTTGCATAGATATTCGGGAAATGATGTTTCGTCTCTTCTGCGTCCTTGTGCGTCACGTCCAAGCACACATGGTCGATGGCATGAATCTTCATCTCATTATCTATCGCCCGTGCAACGATATCACGCGGAGCCAATGACAAACGCGGATCGTATTTCTGCATGAACTCCTCGCCGTTAGGCAGTCGTAATATGCCACCGTAACCACGCATGGCTTCGGTGATAAGATAAGCAGGATGAGTCTCTGCTGGGTTGTAAAGACTCGTTGGATGGAACTGTACAAACTCCATATCCTTCACTTGCCCTTTGGCGCGATAAACCATCGCTATTCCGTCGCCCGTAGCAATCTCAGGATTGGTGGTGGTGGCATAAACAGCTCCTGTCCCGCCGGTGGCCATAAGAGTAATACGACTCAGGTATGTGTCAATTTTTTGCGTATCGGGGTTAAGGATATACGCTCCGTAACACTCAATATCCGGCGTGCGACGAGTAACACGAACGCCCAAATGGTGTTGAGTGATGATTTCTACCGCAAAATGGTTTTCCAATACATCGATATAAGGATTACGACGAACGGCTTCCATCAAACCGCGTTGAATCTCTGCACCCGTATCATCAGCATGATGAAGAATTCGGAACTCGGAATGCCCGCCTTCACGGTGCAAATCAAAACTGCCGTCTTCTTTCTTGTCAAAATTGACACCCCATTGTACTAACTCTTCGATTCCGCGAGGAGCATTACGAACCACTTGTTCAACGGCCGAAGGATCAGAAAGCCAATCGCCGGCAACCATGGTGTCGTGGATGTGTTTTTCAAAATCATCTACAAGCAGATTGGTGACAGATGCTATGCCGCCTTGTGCTTTCGATGTGTTAGCCTCTTCGAGAGTGGTCTTGCAACATAGAGCAATCTTGTATTTCCCGGCACGAGCCACTTGAAGGGCAAAACTCATTCCGGCTACACCACTGCCGATAATTAGGTAATCGTATTTCTTTGTCATGGTTAAAATATTATCTTGCTTTGCATAATGCAAAGACGCTAAACCTTGCACCTCTAAAACATTTCATTGCTTGCAAACAGGCTTTAGCCGTCTCTCCGGTGGTAATCAAATCATCCACTAACAGAATATGTTTTCTGTACATCTGTTCAGGATGATTTACCTCAAACGCTCCTGCTACATTTGTCTTTCGTCCTTCTTGCGACTGTAGCGCTTGTTGTGGAGTATCTTTGATACGCTCTACATGTGTCGTATCGACAGGAATTCCGGTTATGGCACTGATGCCTCGAGCAATGTATTCAGACTGATTATACCCTCTGCTGCGTAAGCGATTTCTATGAAGTGGAATAGGCACAATTATGTCGATTCCATCGAAGAAATCCGTGTATTGAAACTCCATTGCTGCTTGCTTTCCGAGATGATAACCGATACGAGGTTCGTCACTGTATTTCATCTTATGAATAAGTCGCTGCAAAGGACTCTCTTTGTCGTAAAAGAGAAAGGCAGCTCCTCTTTCAAAATGCAGTATATCCGAAAACGGAAATTCAGTACTGTTTTCTCGTAGCAATGCTTGCTCTGTGCGAGGAAGTGCCTTGAGACACTCGTCGCACAATACACCTTCTTGCGCATTTTCCCCTACATAGGTGCCGCACATCGGGCACCGACGAGGAAAAAAGAGACTATAGAGTAACACCGGTCTTAAAGATGGCTATCTCGTGGTAGCCGTTCTTCTCGTTATTAGTCTTGGCGCCGTTGGCTACTTCAAGAACGAACTCGGCAAAGCGTTTTGCAACCTCTTCCATCGGTTCGCCTTCTGCAATCACACCGGCGTTGAAATCAATCCACTTCGGTTTGTTGTTGAACAATGCCGAATTGGTGGAAATCTTCATCGTTGGTACATAAGTACCAAAAGGAGTGCCACGACCGGTTGTAAACAATACCATATGACAACCGCAGGAAGCCAATGCTGTCGATGCTACCAAGTCATTCCCCGGTGCGGACAACAAGTTCAGTCCTTTCACTTTCAGTCGTTCGCCATAAGGCAACACACCACGTACGAGCGACTTACCGCATTTCTGTGTACAACCGAGTGCTTTATCCTCCAGCGTAGAGATACCGCCGGCCTTGTTTCCCGGACTTGGATTCTCGCCCACAGGCTCTCCATGACTCAGGAAATAATCTTTGAAATCATTGATTAAATGCACGGTTTCATCGAATAAATCCTTGTTCGCGCAACGGTCCATCAATATCGTTTCTGCACCGAACATTTCCGGAACTTCTGTCAATACTGTGGTGCCGCCTTGAGCAACTAACCAATCGCTCAAACAACCTAACAACGGATTTGCAGTTATACCGCTAAAGCCGTCACTTCCGCCGCACTTCAAACCAACGCGCAGTTCGGACAATGGCACAGGCTCACGTTTGTCGTGTTGAGTCTTGGTGTATAACTCACGCAGAATAGGCATGCAGTATTCAACCTCATCGCCTTGAATCTTTTGTGATACCACAAAACGTACTCTTTCTTCGTCTATCTCGCCGCAGAACTCTTTGAATACGTCCGGTTGGTTGTTTTCACAACCAAGACCTACTACTAACACGGCACCTGCATTAGGATGATGTACCATGTCACGGAGAATTTTCTTTGTGTTCTCGTGGTCGTCGCCCAATTGCGAACAACCGTAGTTATGCGGGAAACAGAAGATATTATCGGCTCCTGTCTCTTGACGCAAACGCTCTGCACAGCGTTGTACAATGCCGTTCACGCAACCTACGGTTGGAATGATCCAAACCTCGTTACGGATTCCCACTTGACCGTCTTTACGGCGATAACCCATAAACGTACGTTTCTCGTCGGGAATATTCAACACAACCTCTTTCGGATGGTACTCATATTCGAGCAATCCGGCAAGATTGGTCTTGATGTTATTCTCATTCATCCACGAACCGGCTTTTTTTGCTTCGCGTGCATGGCCGATGGGGAAACCGTATTTGATAACGTTTTCGCCTTCTGCAAGGTCGGTAATGGCTATCTTGTGTCCGGCTGGAACATCCTCCAAAACGGTGATTTTTTTGCCGTCTACTTCGATAACTGCTCCTGCAGACTGTGGCTGAATAGCTACAACCACATTATCTGCAGGGTTGATTTTAAGAATATTGGTCATAATTATAAAATGCTCTTTACGGTCTCCAACATGCCTTTTTCCGCGATTTCATCGAGGAATTTAACAACCATATCGGTCAGGCCGGGGATCTTATTGAGGTCTTCTTTCGACTCTTTCCAGATGATGTCTGTTGCGCCAAGGACACCTTCTGCTACTTTGCGAGTATCACCGCTTGCCCAAAGTTCTTTCAGCAAGTCCATGATTTCTTGTGCATCGTTCGGTTGGATAGGAGCACCGTCTGCACGAACACCACCCTTATAATAAGTGATGATAGCTGCTAAACCGAGTACCAAACCTTTTGGCAACTCACCCTTGCGCTCCAAATAAACTTTCAAACCCGGAAGATCACGAGTCTCAAATTTCGGGAAGGAGTTCAACATGATTGATGTTACGGCGTGGTCAACGTACGGGTTGTTGAAACGCTCCAAAACGCTCTCGCCATAAGCCTTCAACTCGTCTTTCGGCAAGTTCAAAGTCTCAAGCAATTCATCGAACATCACTTTGTGAATATATTTGCCTAAAATCTCATGGTTGCAAGCGTCGCGAACGATGTTGACACCACTTAGATAGGAAACAGGACTCAGCACGGTGTGAGGACCATTCAGCAAGGTCACTTTGCGCTCGTGATATGGTTTCTCGCTCTCGGCGATCAGTACGTTCAAACCGGCTTTGTTGGCAGGGAATTCGGCTTCCAACTCAGCGATAGACATATTCTCCGGTTTCTCGATTACCCACAAGTGGAAAATCTCAGCCTGTACAACCAAATTATCGGTATAACCGATCTTCTCTTGGATCTCAGCAATATCTTTGCGTGGGAAGCCCGGAACAATACGGTCAACCAATGTAGCGCAAACATAGTTGTATTTCTCGAACCACTCTTTGAATCCTTTGTAGTCTGCTCCGAAATCGTCTTTCCACAACTCGATATATTTGCGGATACAATCTTTCAGATGGTGACCATTGAGGAATATCAACTCGCAAGGCATCAAAATCAAACCTTTGGACGGGCAACCGTTGAAAGTCTTGTAACGACGGAACAATAATTGAACCAATTTGCCCGGATAAGAAGAAGCCGGAGCATCGGAGAACTTACAACTCGGGTCGAAAGTGATACCTGCCTCTGTTGTGTTGGAGATGATGAAACGAATCTCCGGTTGGTCTGCCAATGCCATGAATGCGGCGTTCTGGCTGTATGGATTCAAAGCACGACTGATAACGTCAATACGCTCCAAAGAGTTTACTGCTTCGCCTTTCAAACGACCTTGCAGATTAACGTGATAAAGGCAGTCTTGACCATTCAGCCATTCTACCATTCCTTTGTCAATCGGTTGAACGACTACTACTGAACCATTGAAATTGGTCTTTGCGTCCATGTTCCATACAATCCAATCTACGAATGCGCGAAGGAAGTTTCCCTCACCAAATTGGATAATTTTCTCCGGCATCACACTCTTCGGTGCCGTCAACTTGTTTAGTGCTTTCTTAGCCATAATGAAAAGATTTTTTATTGTTAGTATTAATTATTTGCTTTTTATTTCCCTTTCACCATTCACCCTTCACCATTCACCATTAACCATTCACCATTAACCACTCACCATTCACCACTCACCCTTCACCACTCACCCTTCACCACTCACCATTAACCATTCACCACTAACCACTAACCATTAACCATTAAC
>JAFPYI010000039.1 GCA_017412245.1 Paludibacteraceae bacterium
GTATCTCTAACCTGCCGTTCTTTTTCTACAGAGTCTGTAAGATATATGGATGACTGCTCCTATCCTTGCTTATGGAGTCATGCGGGTCTGTGGGGTCTGCCACGGAAAAATCCGGGTGCGCCGTTTTTTATGGTTCGATTTTTGGTTAAAAAGATTGATTTTCAGGATATGGCCCGCAGCGATGCGGGCTATATTATTTTGCGAAATACCAATAGGAATAGGCATTCCGAATAAAAACGTCAATTTTGTCAACCGTCAATTTCTGGGCGTTCTCGCTATGCGAGAGCTTACTCCGTCTCGACAACACCCTCACCGTGTCAACTGTACGTTGAACGGTGAGGGTGTTCAGCACTGAGCTCCATTGACCAGACAACCGTCGAGAAAGACATAGTCTTTTTACAAAGAAATCCGCCTGATGATTCAAGCAAATAGGGTGATAATAAAACGATCGGAAGCTACTCGTGGATTTCAGAATCCTTCTTTCAGAAACTTCCTAAGTGAGAGATGTGTGATGCCGTTCTCATCGCGCTGGGTCAGAAGAGGGGTGGCGCTGATGACGTACTTGGGATGGTTGTCACGAATCTTCTCCAGCGGTCCAAACTCACGGTCACGGGTTGACTGCTCCGAGACGACATAACTTGCCTGTACGTATATGGTCTTGCCAGGTTTGGTGCAAACAAAGTCGACTTCTCCGGCATTCAGTACTCCTACCTTCACCTCATATCCCAAATAGCACAGATGCTTATATACAGCGTTCTCTATAACCTTTTCGATGTAAGAGTCCATTGCACCTTCAGCCTTTAAGTTGCGGAGCCCCAAATCGTCCCAGTAGATTTTCTCGTTCGACTGGAAGATCTTCTTCCCATGGATGTCGTATCGCGGTACCACATCCAGCAGGAAAGCTTCGGCATAGAATCCGCGATAGAGTAGGATGAGGTTTGAGGAAACGTCCTCCTGCTGCGTCTTCATATATTTGGAGATGCTGTTGGCCGATGTGAGTTTACCAGTGGTGTCGGCATAAAATGCGATGAGATTGTTAAGGAAAGGAATGTTGCGGATGTCGTGCCGCTCAATGACGTCCTTGAGCATGATTGTATTGAATACGCTGGTGAGGTAGGCCCACACCTGCTCGTCGCTGTCGAGTCCCACTTTCCTGAGGCCCGGAAGACCACCGTAGTTCAGATAGGTCATCAGGCTATTGTCGCTGTCTGCGAGATTGTGGAACTCCAGAAACTCTGAATAGGTGAGGGGATGGATGCGTATCTCCACGTGGCGGCCAGAAATCAGGGTGGCCAACTCACCGGAGAGCATCTTGGAATTGCTGCCGGTGATGATAACGTCGGTATTCTCCTCCGTGTACCAGTTGCAGATGCTTTCTTCGAAGTGCTCAATCTCTTGGATTTCGTCGACGAGGATATAGTTATGCTTGCCCTCGATAAAACGTTCTTCAATCCATGTGTCGAGGTCGTCCTTGGTCTTGATGTCCTTAAAGGCCTTCTTCTCTTTGTCGATGTAGATGATGTTAGCATTTGGGGCATCCTTGTGACGTAGGATAAAATCCTTCACTACATAACTTTTGCCGACACGACGGGCTCCGACGATGACGATGATATTGCCTTTCCCTATCCAAGAATCCACAATATCAGCATAATACTTTCTTGTTATTACTTCCATAACATAACGTTTTTATGGTGCAAAGATAGTAAATTTATTGTTTATAAACAACAAAATTCGCATTTTTCTTATTTTTGTTGTTTACACACCCACCAAACGATGAGCGTCATTTTGGCGAAAATCAGTCATCTGTCATCATCCGCGGGGTGGAAAACGTAGAAAAATTGCCTAACTCGCAACAATTCACCCATTTATTTTCATTTTTAGTTAAAAATTAAAAGTATTCGGACAAGATTTAAGGGTTTTCAAAAAAATATTTGTATCTTTGCAGCAACAACTGAAAACTAAACAAGTGCTATGGATAAGAAAAACAACAGAAACGAGATGAGTCGCAGAGAATTTCTGCGCAAATTGGGAATGGGTGCAGGCGCTGCTGTGGCTATGGGCATGATGCAGCCTTTCCGTGTGTTTGCGCAGGACGAGAAGGAGGTGGTTCCCACTCGTATGACGTATAGGGTGCAACATGGCTCCGGCGAACAGATTTCTTTGCTGGGCTTTGGTATGATGCGTCTGCCCAAAGATCAAGACGAGGTGAACGAGCTGGTGGACTATGCCATCGAGCACGGCGTGAACTACTTCGA
>JAFPYI010000040.1 GCA_017412245.1 Paludibacteraceae bacterium
AACCATCTTGGAAGTTACCCAACATCGTTGCGATAACCTCGTTTGCGCACGGGTTGAGGTTATAGAGAATGGTCTTGGCGAGGTGTCCTTCGCTGTTCATTTCGTCGAGGAAATGGCTCATGGCTTTTGCGGTCGTGAACTCGCCGATGGAGTCAAAACCGGTGTCTGCGCCGAGGGCTGCGAACATCTTGGAGTTGTTGTTACGGATAGCGCCGTAGTGGTACTGCTGGGTCCAACCCGAAGCGTAGTCCATCTCAGCCTGCGCGTGCAGATAAGCGTGCTTGTACTGGCGAATCTCATATACGCTGAGCTCTTTACCTGCAAGGGCTTTCTGGAAGATAGCGTTGATCTCAGCGTCGGTGTACGGTTCGTCGTAGAACTCCTCGATACCGTGGTCGGAAAGACGGCAACCCATCGACTCAAAGAAGTCATGGCGTTTCTGGAGCGCATCTACCATATCCGCGAAAGTTCTGATAGTTACACCGCTGACGGCTGAAAGCTTTTCTACGTATGCTTTCCAAGTAGCGGCTTCGATGTTCATGCCTGCGTCCGGACGCCAAGTAGGTAACATGCGAACCTCAGCTTTCGGATCATTCTTCAGCATCTTGTGCCACTCAAGGCTATCTGCAGGATCGTCAGTGGTGCAGACGAGTTCAACATGGTAATGTTTCATCAATCCCTGCGGACAGAATTTCGGATCATTAGCAATCAGGTCGTTGCACTTATCATAAATCGCACGTGCGGTTTCCGGATTCAAGCGCTCCTCAATACCGAAAGCGGTCTTGAGCTCCAGATGGGTCCAGTGGTACAACGGGTTGCGGAAAGTATAAGGAACGGTCTCTGCCCATTTCTCAAATTTCTCCCAGTCTGTTGTGTCCTTGCCTGTGCAGAAACGCTCATCCACACCATTCGAACGCATAGCACGCCATTTGTAGTGGTCGCCCATGAGCCAGATCTGTGCGATGGATTCGAAACGTTTGTTCTCTGCTACCATCTGCGGAATTAAATGACAGTGATAATCGATAATCGGCATCTTAGCCGCATGATTGTGATACAACTCCTGTGCGGTCTCTGTCTGCAGCAGGAAATCTTTGTCCATGAATGCTTTCATAAAATAGAATATATAATTGTGTTAAATGTGTTCGTTTCTTGCGCATGTTATACTTGCGCGCACTTTGCGACTGCAAAGATAGTAAAAAAAAATGACATATGCAAGCATATGCCATTCTTTAAGAACTTTTTAACCTTTTTTGTCAATTTTTCCACATTAGAACCACTCACTCCAATTCCATAATCCCAATGGACTTGTTACGGATGTACTACGTGGTTTTAACGTATCCCGGTGCACCCTATATATATTATATATAATATATATCCCGTGATTTTTAACCTATATACCGACGATTGATTTCGGACCAGTTGATAATCGACCAAAGAGCTTGCAGGTGTGCAGCACGACGGTTTTGATAATCCAAATAATATGCGTGTTCCCACACATCCATGGTCAACAGAGGACGCAAATCTTTGGTCAAAGGATTATTGGCATTCGATTCCTGCGTGATAAACAACTTACCGTCCTTATCTGCCGACAACCAAACCCAACCGGAGCCGAAAAGTGTTGTGCCGGCTTTCTCAAACTCCGCCTTGAATTGTTCAACCGAACCAAAGTTTAGAATCAGAGCTGTCGTAATCGCCAATCCTTCTGAAGGTTCGCTGTGTTGCGCTACGGGCGCGAACTGCGTAAAATACAGATTATGATTGAGTATCTGACCGGCATTATTGAATATTCCGCCTTGCGAACTACGCACAATTTCCTCCAAACTCATGGACGCATATTCGGTGCCTTCTATCAACCGATTGAGATTATCCACGTATGTTTGCAAGTGTTTTCCGTGATGAAAAGCAATGGTCTCCGAACTGATGACCGGTTGCAGAGCTTCTGCAGAATAAGGTAAAGAAATCAAAGTAAACATAATTCTATTTTTTTATATTGGCAAAACCAAGATTGGTTTTTAGTTATTCAAAGCATTTGAGATCCGTGAGAGTACTGAACGCATAATTCGGGAAAATGAAAAGTGAACTGAACTCGAGGTATTTATCAATCATATACCACGGAGAATCTTCTCCGTGCTCAAGATTAGTAACCACATGAATACTTTGTGCCGGAAGCATTCCTTGCGCAAAAAGAAGTGCACGGTTACCATCCTTATCTACCGCCATATCGACAACAATCATAGCATGTCCGGGCGAACCTCCGACAATAAACACATCGCCGATTTGAACATCTTCTATCTTACGCGGTTTCATTTCTTTCACAAGCGAAAGCGTGCTGGCATAGGCAGCGACATAATCGATGTATTTGCGGAACTTGGCATACGAATA
Source organism: Paludibacteraceae bacterium (assembly GCA_017412245.1). Classification (GTDB taxonomy): domain Bacteria; phylum Bacteroidota; class Bacteroidia; order Bacteroidales; family Paludibacteraceae; genus Colicola. Next base: position 2,383 of record JAFPYI010000040.1, read on the forward strand.
ATCGCCGTTGACATAATCCAAATAATTCATCCGTTTGCCGCTGACGGAATTGAAATGAATCTCTTTGTATCGTTTCTGCGAATAGAGATATTCAGCACGCAGAAGCATAACTGCATCCGCACATTGAATGAGGTCGCGTGTGCCGATATCGATATCCAGCACCGCAAAGCAACCAAACTGAACTTGCATTCCTAATTTTTTGCCGGTGTAATCATATATAGCCCAATCTTCTTTCAATTTATAGTTTCTCAAGAACTCTGCAAACGAACCTTCGGGCACTTTGACTCGCCGAAATCCTTCATACGGGTTGATATCTCCAACCTTGAACATCTCTGCATACAGTTTCCATTCCTGTTCAGGTTCGAGCTCCGGCAGAGCCGCTAATTGTTCAGGTGTGACATCATCCCAAACGCTGACTTTCTTGGGTGCTACAAAATCGACATTCTGCACCAACCGAACACACATTCCGTGATGCCAAGTGTCGTACATATTCGCACTCGCCTTATCTGCCGTAAAGTAGATATTTTTTGCATCTACGTCTTGTTGTCCATTCTGACGATACATAGTTGATGACCAGTAAGCGCCAATAACATTGATACCTTGCACCTGTTTGCCGTTTCTTACACCTGCAGCAGGCAGAAAAACTGCCCCTGCTTTCTCCATCAGCGACCACTGAGTCTCAGAATAAGTATTCGTAGTCCAGTTAGATGGTTGCGGGCGGAACGAAAGTCCTTGTGGCTGTTGCCAATTATCAGGAAGAATAATATATCCGTGATGGTTATTGACGGTTGCTTGTCCTCGAAGATTACGGGCATTAGGACGTTTGTCAAAGAGATAAATCCACTCGTCGGAAGTCAGTGTGCGCCAGTAGTCCTCCTTGTCTTCGGCATTTTCATATCTCCAACTACCCCACTCTTCGTAACCAAAGAAATCATAGACATATTTAGCAGAGTTCTGTCCCATCCAACCTCCCCATTCATGAAGATCAATCCATCCTGCATAACCTCTGTTAGCTTTATTATTATCTGATTTAACGCCCCGATAATAGACATCTCCATGCGTTGCATCTCCTACGAATTCCCATTGGTGGTCTGCAAATTTAGCCGAACCATAATAGCCATCCTCGTTATACTGTGCATTTCCCATAGAGAAATACACTTTCTGAGTCGGACTGACAGAGAAAATGCCCGGAAGACCTCCTTTCGGCACAGGGTTAATATCGGTTGCTACCATTGTGAGAGACGACAAGAGAGCAACTAAAGAGAGAATGAGTTTTTTCATGTTCGGTGTGAGTTTTGAGTTGCAAAAGTAATAATAAATTTTGATATATGCAAATTTTTGTTTATCTTTGCACGATTTTTCGCAAATATGGCTACAATATCTGAAATACGACAGCCGATTGAGGCGCAATGGAAGCAGTACGAGCGAATGATGGAACAAGCCTTGCGTGCAGACAACAAACTGCAGCAAGAAGTGCTTCGTTACGTAGGTTCACGTCGTGGCAAACAGTTGCGTCCGTTATTGGTATTGCTCAGCGCACAGTTATGTAATCCCATAACCGACAAGACTTTACGCGCAGCCGCAGCATTGGAATTATTACACACCGCCAGCCTGATTCACGACGATGTGGTGGATAATTCCGAGACGCGGCGTGGTGTTGCGTCCGTACAAGCTAAATGGACCAATAAAGTGGCAGTTCTTATCGGCGATTATATGTTAGCGAAAGTGATTGGATTGGTAGCCGAAGTACGGAATATTCGTATTCTTGAAATCGTTTCTAATTTAGGCAAGAGTCTGTCCGGCGGAGAGATGGTTCAGTTGCATGTAGGTCAGAGTATGTGGATAGACGAGGAACGGTATTTTCAAGTGATTGAACAAAAGACGGCACATCTGTTTCAGGCTTGTGCAGAAGCAGGTGCAGAGAGTGCGGGTTGCACGCCTCGTCAACGAGGAGCGCTGAGAGAATACGGACGATTATTAGGTTTGTGTTTCCAAATCAAAGATGATATCTTTGACTACAGCGATTTGGAAGAGATAGGCAAGCCGACAATGAGTGATCTTCGTGACGGAAAAGTAACACTGCCGCTGATAGAAGCACTTCGCAGAGCGCCACAGAACGAAGCAGAGCATATACGCGAATTAGGAGAACGGATTAGCGGATTAGTGGTTAGCGGAGATGATGAAGCACGGATGTTAGAAGAGATAAAAGCATTTGTGTTGCGGTTCAAAGGAGATGAATATGCCGTGCAGAAGATGTTGGAATATAAAAAGAAAGCCACAGAAGCATTGAATGTCTTCCGTGACAGTCCTGAAAAAAGAAGTCTTCTCAGCTTATTGGACTTTGCGATAAACAGAGTTCAGTAAAGACCGCTGCGCTCAAAGAGAAAAGAACAAAGGACAAAGACCACTGCTCTAAAAGAGCAAAGATTTTAATCCAAAGAAAGAGTATTGATCAAATTCTCTCTAAGGGATTCTTCGGAGATAGTATTGATAACATCCATCATAAACGCGTTAACGAGGAGTTGACGCGCTTTTTGTTTGCTGATGCCCCGTTGCTGCATATAGAAGAGTGCCGCCTCATCCAGTTGTCCTGTAGAAGCACCGTGTGAGGCTTGTACGTCGTCCGCATAGATTTCCAATTGTGGCTGAGTGCGCATTTCGGCATCGGCAGAAAGGACGAGATTACGATTTGTCTGATGTGACTCCACTTTTTGTGCATCAGGTGCAATTTTCAATTCGCCCAAGAAACGTCCTTGTGCTTGGTCCTCCAAAACAAACTTGATCAGTTGGTCTGATTTGCCTTCACCTACAAGATGATTGACATGTGTCTCCGTGGTTACTTTTGCCTCTCCTTGCAAGTACGCCAAACCGTAAATCTCTGTCGTACAGTTCGGTCCTGTTTGGTCGATGATGATACGATTAAGCCTCTCCTCGTTCTTCTCCTGAAGGGAAGGAAGGTTTAGTATATGGATTTTCACAGTTGAACCGGCCTCTTGGATAATATGAATATCCACAGGCTCGTTGAGAAACACATGTTCAAACCGATCTCCTTTATGTAAGGTGCTCGTATCCATGTTCTTCAAGTTCAAGTGCAAGTGATTTGTCGCCCGTTTTGATTATTTGTCCGTCAGCGAGTACGTGCACAAAATCCGGAACAATATAATCGAGCAAACGCTGATAGTGGGTGATGACGATAGACGCGTTGTGCGGCGTTTTGAGACGATTTACACCTTCTGCTACGATGCGCAAAGCATCTATGTCGAGACCTGAGTCTGTCTCATCCAGAATAGAGAGGCAGGGTTCGAGCATTGCCATTTGGAAGATTTCGTTTTTCTTCTTCTCTCCGCCTGAGAAACCTTCATTGACCGAACGATTGCTCAGCTTATCGGCCATCTCAACGAGTTTACGTTTCTCGCGCATGAGGGTTAAGAATTCTTTCGCCGAAAGCGGTTCTTTTCCTTCGTATGCACGTTTTTCGTTGATAGCCGCGCGCATGAAATTTGTCATGCTCACACCGGGAATCTCAACCGGATATTGGAAACTAAGGAATACTCCTTCTCGTGCACGAATCTCGGGTTCCATTGCCAAGAGGTCTTTTCCGCGAAGGAGGACTGAACCTTCTGTGACGGTATAAGCAGGATGTCCTGTCAGGACGGCAGAGAGTGTTGATTTTCCTGCTCCGTTTCGTCCCATAATAGCATGAACCTCACCTTCGTTGATGGTAAGATTAACGCCTCGCAGGATTTCTTTGCCTGCTATGGAAGCATGGAGATTTTTTATCTCTAATAGTTTAGCCATAGTGTGTATCCGGTTTGGATTTCCGGTAAAACAAAACGGTGCGGAAACCCACACCGTTTTTGCCCGAAAAAAGTTCTGTGCGCAGGATGAGACTCGAACTCACACGATCTTGCGACCACTACCCCCTCAAAGTAGCGTGTATACCAATTTCACCACCTGCGCATTCGCGTTCGCACTATTTAGTGCTATTGACGCGTGCCCGGAACAGGACTCGAACCTGCACACCTCGCGGCATGCGCACCTGAAACGCACGCGTCTACCAATTCCGCCATCCGGGCAAAAAAAAAGGAGCGGAAAACGAGACTCGAACTCGCGACCCCGACCTTGGCAAGGTCGTGCTCTACCAACTGAGCTATTTCCGCATACTTTTTTACGTGTAAAAGAGCACAACTTTTGATTGAAAAACAACCCTTTCATTCAAAAGCGGGTGCAAAAGTACTGCTTTTTTTTGATATACGCAAATATTTTTACAAAAAAATGCAATAATTTTTATTTTTTGCCCTTCGGCACTCTCTATTTAGGCTTGCTTAGAGAGTGCTTCATGCATAGCAGCCGCTGCTTTTCGTCCATCGCTCATCGCGAGAATGACAGTAGCACCACCACGGACAATATCTCCTCCGGCGAAGAGTGTAGGAATAGCGGATTGCATCTGTTCGTTGACTACAATCGTTCCTTTTTTGCTTATCTCCAGACCTGCAACCGTGGAAGGAATAAGCGGGTTAGGACTTACTCCGACTGCAACGATAACAAGGTCCGCAGGAATAGTAACTGTTTTTCCTTCTACAGGAACAGGACTACGTCTTCCGCTCTCGTCAGGTTCTCCTAACGTCATTACCTGCAGCACAGCCTCGCACACGCGTCCGCCCGCGTCTGCGTGGTATTCAATAGGATTATGAAGCGTCATGAACTCAATACCTTCTTCTTTGGCGTGACGTACTTCTTCTATACGCGCAGGCATCTCTTCCTCGCTACGACGATAAACGATAATTGCATGTTCTGCACCTAAACGTTTTGCAGTACGTACAGCATCCATGGCTGTATTTCCTCCACCGACAACGATGATATTCTTACCATAGAGCAGCGGTGTGTCGGTAGCAGGATTGGATGCATCCATCAGGTTCACACGCGTGAGATATTCATTGCAGGAGAGTACACCATTGAGGTTCTCACCCGGAATATTCATGAAACGCGGCAGACCTGCTCCCGAACCCACGAAGATTCCTTTGAATCCTTGTGCCTGAAGTTCATCAACGGTAATTGTCTTTCCAATGATAGTATCTGTATGGAACTGAACACCTAAAGCGCGCAGACCATCAATCTCTTTATCCACAATATAATTCGGCAGACGGAACTCCGGAATACCGTATTTGAGCACACCGCCTATCTCGTGCAGGGCTTCGAAAACATGCACTTCGTATCCGTATTTAACGGCGTCTCCTGCAAAAGTCAGACCTGCAGGTCCTGAACCTACGACTGCAATCTTGGCGCCTGTAGGTGCTTTATGATTGGTGACTTGTGATTTATGCGCATTGGCATAATCGGCCACAAAGCGCTCGAGATAACCGATAGCGACCGGTTGTTTACCCATCTTGAGATGAATACAATGCGCTTCACATTGTTTCTCCTGCGGGCATACACGACCACAAACAGCAGGAAGAGAAGAACTCTCTTTGATAACCTCGGCTGCTCCTGCAAAATCACCTTGCTCGATGCGTTTGATGAATGACGGGATTTGGATATTTACCGGACATCCTTGCACACAAGTCGGGTTCTTACAATTGAGACAACGATGGCTTTCCGTGATGGCTTGTTCAGAAGTGAGACCTTGGTTCACTTCTTCATGCAGACTTTTCACACGCACTGCAGGTGTCAATTCCGGCATTTTAACACGCGGAATAGCTACACGGTCTTTAGCTGTACCCGTAAACGGTTGAATATCAATATTTTGACCCTTATCCTCCGTAGCAGACTCGAGATTGGTTCGAGATTGGCTCGAGATTGACTCGATATTTCCCCGATTCGCATTGTATGCTTCCAACGCTGCTGTCTCTTCGGCTTTGTAAGAACGCATACGAACTAACATCTCGTCCCAGTTGACTTGATGTGCATCGAATTCCGGTCCATCGACACAGACGAACATTGTTTTGCCACCAATCGACACACGACAAGCGCCACACATTCCTGTGCCATCAACCATGATGGTATTCAGGCTGGCTTCGGTAGGAATATTATATTTCTGCGTGGTCAGTGCCACAAATTTCATCATGATAGCCGGACCAATTGTGATACATTTGTCCACTTTCTCGCGTTGGATAACTTGCTCTACGCCTACTGTAACCACTCCTTTCTGACCCATTGAACCATCATCGGTCATGACGATCACTTCGTCTGACCATTGAGCGAGTTCATCTTTGAGAATAATCAGTTCCGCAGTACGGGCAGCAAGGACTGTAATCACTCTGTTTCCTGCTTTCTTCAACGCCTCAGCGATAGGTAACATAGGCGCAGCGCCTACTCCACCACACGCACAAACCACTGTTCCGTAGTTCTCAATACGCGTAGCTCTTCCAAGCGGTCCTACTATGTCATGCAGGCAATCACCGGGATTGAGCGCCAGCAGTTTATGAGTGGAAGCTCCTATTTGCTGCACTACGAGTGTGATTGTACCTTTCTCCACATCCGCTCCGGCGATAGTAAGCGGTACACGTTCTGACTGAGCGTCCACACGAATGATAACAAAATGACCGGCCTTACGGCTACGAGCGATAAGCGGTGCTTCTACCACGATTTCAGCCACATTGGCAGAAAAGAAGCGTTTAGAAATAATCTTATTCATGATGTTTGTATTATAGTCTGTTTAGCGATAAAAGAAGGCATCTACCATCACGTAGTAGCAAGCCACTTTATCATCATTGGGTTTGGTGCAAGGAGAGATATACTCATCGAGGTCAAAATTGAGCGTGAGTGTTTCTCCTTTCGGCGGAATTTGTCCGATGAGCCAGTGCTGTACGTTGCACGGTTTTCCCGGTCCCCATCCTGCACGATTGTATTTGTATGTACCTGCCTGAGAGTAGTTGTTACTACCGGAATTCATCTCCCATATATTGCCTTGTTTTTCCATCCTCTCTCCATTGATGAAGATAGTATAGAAATTGCGGTCAAACTCTGCACAATTGGTTGCTGTAGAGGGTGTTCGTTGCGGGAATTTACCTGTACCGTTATAGGCATCTTGCCCATGGCCCGTGATGCAAACACGCAAGAGCACGTGATTGGTTCCGGCAGGAACATCTAAAGTCCGATTTCCTAATCGTGTAGAGTCCTCAATTGACCATCCCGGCACACCGTAAGACCAAGCTCGATAACCGTTTCCGCCTTCATTAGGCAGTGTAGAGTCGTACACTTTCTGCCAACCCAGACACTCTCCGTAATAGGGTTTTTCGTCCATGAAAGAGAATGTCATTTGCGCTGTGTGTGCGCGTTTGTCCGTTGCATCCCAACCGCAATAGAAAATACGAAAATCAACGTCTCCTTGCAACAACGGCAAGAACTCTGTGACATCAATATAGAATTTCTTCTCCCAATTGGATTTGAACGAGCCTCCGTAGGGAGTGATCGCTCTTACGAACTCCAACCACTGGTTGTTTTTCTTGTCGTAGATCTTTATCATTGTGGTCATATCCCACTCTGCCGGTCCCTGGTTCCAACCGCCCATTCGATAGGTGAGCCAAACACGTCCACTATTCTGTACGGAATTCGGGAAAGTGACTGTGAATAGTGAATCCTCTTCTGCCGACCAACCGAAGAAATGCAAGCGAAGTGTATCCGTAGAGACGGTAGTGATGACTTTTCGGAGGTCGAAAGGACGATCTTCCTCCCAATCCCAGCCAAGACTATCCAACTGCGACAAACGCGGTAGTTCACGATAACGAATATCAGGTTTATAACAACCCGTGAACGTCATTGCGACCAACAAACAGACTATCGGAAAACGCCTCCACATGATACTTTTAAAAATGCAGCACAAAAGTAGTATAAAAAAACGAAATCACCAAATTTTAGTCATTTTATTTAGATATTTCGTCAGTTTTTACAAAAGTTTGCACTTTTTTTTGGTCATTTCGTATATTTTTTGTAAATTTGCCGCGTAATAACAATTAACACTCACAACGTATGAAAAAACTTGTTTTTTTAGTCTGTTTATTAGCCGGATTTGTATTAACCGCTAATGCTATTCGTGTGGTGTATACCGCGGACAACAAAACGATTTTCAAGAACCCTGAAAGAGGTTTCACAGAAGAGTTAAGCAAAATAGTAAGCACAGCAAAACCCAATGTAGTCAAAGGCAATGTAAGCAGTAGTTGGGGAAATAATTACAAGATGTCCATGCCAATGGTGTTGTATAATTTCAACAAGTTCAAGGCTCAAGATTTACCCGACGAGATTCTTGCCGGTTTTGACGAGGATATGGGTGTTTTGCGTAGTAATGGTTTGAAATGCGTATTGCGTTTCGCCTACACGGAAATCGAGAGTGATAAAATTGACGCTACGCCGGATTGGGTAGAACGTCATTTAGCGCAACTGAAGCCTTATTTGAAGAAGAACGCGGATGTGATTTATGTGCTGGAGGCGGGATTTGTTGGCGTTTGGGGTGAGTGGTACTACACAACGAACTACAGCAATGAATCTCAGCATATGAACAAAAACCGTCGCCGAGTAGTAGAGGCTCTTTTTGCTAATGCACCCGAGGACCGTTTTGTACTTTTCCGTTACCCGATGCTCAAAACTGAATATTTCAGCAATTCCAATCCATTGAGCGACGCAGAAGGCTTTAACGGTTCTATGAAATCTCGCTGGGGTTGCCATAACGATGCCTTTCTAAACGATTGGGGAAATGATGGCACTTACGCCAGCAATAGCAAAAGTGACGACCCTGCAGTACGGCAATTCATAGCCCAAGAGACGCTTTATGTGCCAAATGGAGGAGAAACAAATGTAGAGTCTGGAACAGCAGCAGAGAAAGTTTACAAAGACGGTCCGTCAGAGATGAGTACCTACCACTGGTCTTTCTGCGGAAGTTCATATGCCGCCGCTGTTACCAACCGTTGGAAAAACAGCGGTTTGTTTGACACGCTGAATATTCATATGGGTTATAGATATAACCTGTTGCAGGCAGAATTCAGCGACCAAGCTGCTCCGGGCGGAAAAGCGAATGTAGCGATTGAGTTGAAGAACGTAGGTTACGCTCCGTTGTACAACAAACGCACGGCTTATCTGGTTTTGAAGAGCAGCAGTAAGACTTATACCATTGCTCTGCAAGCCGATCCTCGTCGCTGGTTGCCGAACAATGCGTGGAGTGCTATTCGCGAGCAAGTAAGTATTCCGAGCAATGTAGCGGAAGGAACTTATCATCTCTATCTGTGGTTGCCTGACCAGTACGAGAGTATCAAGAATGACTCCCGTTACGCTATTCGCTTTGCGAACACGAACGTGTGGGATTCGAGTACGGGATACAATGATTTGAAAGCAAGTATCAATATCAGCAATTCCGCTCCGAAAGACCCGGGAGCATTACCTCAATCAATAGACGAGACACAAGAACAAGCAAAGAACCAACCCAAAAAAATAATAGAAAACGGAATATTTTATATTCTATACCCGGACGGGACTAAATACACAATCTTAGGTCAGAAATGAAGAGAAACACATTCACTACCGTTGTATTTGATTTAGGCGGAGTGATTATTGATTTGAATGTACCTCGTTGCGTAGCCAATTTCAAACGCTTGATGGGCGAAGAGAACGTACGCAACGTGCTTGGTATTGACGATGAAGGCGAAGGCGTAGTAGCCGTTAGTGCAGCCACAAGGCAGTTGATGCATGACTACGAGTACGGAAATATCAGTACCGATGAGTTTTTAGAGACATTGGTATCCTATTGCGCAGAAGGCACGACTGCAGCGGAAGTACGCGAGTCATGGATGAGTATGCTTGGCGAGTTGCAGCAAGAGAAACTGGATTATATTGCCGGCTTGCGCAAGGCGGGGTATAAGACTTATCTGCTGTCTAACTCCAATCAGATGCACTGGGACCCTATCTACGAGCAATACCATCTGGAGCGTTATTTCGACGGTATTTTTGCATCGCATCATTTGCACATTGCCAAGCCTTCGCAAGCTATCTTCGAGCACGTCATCCGTGAGACGGGTTTGGACTCCACGCAGACGGTTTATGTCGATGATTTGGAGAAGAACCGTGCCGCAGCGAATAAGTTTGTAGGTTGGCAGACCTGCGCATCCATTGAGGAGTTACGGGTAAAGGAGGTGCTGAACCATTTTGCTATTCCTAACGAGATCGAAGACCCGCAACCTTTGCGGATAGGATTTATCAATGACTCTTTTGTGGTGCATTCCAAACGTGTGGGCGAGAAATCGTACTGTCTGCAGCGTATTAACCATCATGTTTTCAAGAACGTAGAGGGTCTGATGCGCAATATTCAGATAGTGACGGACCATATTCGCAAGAAACTGCAGGAAGCGGGAGAGCGCGATATTGAACGCAAGGTGCTTCAGTTAGTGCAGACGAACGAAGGGACACTATACCACAAGAGTTTTGACGGCAGTTACTGGCGGTTATACGTGTTGGTAGAGCCTGCTACGTCTCAAGAGAAAGTGACTCCTATGTCTGCAGAGCTGACGGGCGAGGCTTTCGGACGATTCCAAAGACAGTTGGCAGATTTGCCGTTTGATGCGTTGTGTGAGTCGATACCTAATTTCCATAATATGGAGTTCAGGTTGCAAGAGTTAGACGAGGCATTGGCGCGTGACGCGGCAGGACGCAAAGAGTCATGCCAAGAGATTATTGATGCCATTAACAGTCGGCGTGAGGAGATGTGCTTGGCAGAGCGGTTATTCCGCGAAGGTAAGTTGCCGAAGCATATCAACCATTGCGACACGAAGGTGAATAATGTTCTTTTTGACGAACAAGGCCGACCTATCTGTATCGTTGATTTAGATACGGTAATGCCGGGATTTGTGTTCAGTGATTTCGGCGATTTCATGCGCACGGCTGCTAACACAGGCGATGAGGACGACCGCAATTTAGATAATATCCATGTGGATATGAATGTCTTCGAGGCATACACGCGCGGTTATCTGCGCGAAGCCACTTTCCTGACGGATCTGGAAAAGGACTTGCTGCCTTACGGATGCAGACTGCTGAGTTATATGCAGACTGTTCGTTTCTTCACGGATTATATCAACGGTGACACGTATTACAAGATACAGTTCCCGAAGCATAATCTTGTTCGCACACGCGCTCAGTTGCGGTTATTAGAAGAACAGGAGAAAGTGGAGGAGCAAATGCAAGAGATACTCAAAAGATTATCTTAATTTACCATTTGGTCATTTACTATTTACCATTTATTTTGTCATTTTGTCATTTTTTCATTTATGCTTTATAGAATAAATCAGGTGAACTGGCCGGAGTATAGTTATTGTCCGGAAGCGAGTGTAGAGGTGAGCAACGACCATGAGTATCTGCATTTGTGTTACAACGTTCGTGGAGAGCAGTTACGCGCAGTGACGACAGAGGACCAAGGTCCGGTTTGGGAAGACTCCTGTGTGGAGTTTTTCTGCCAAGTGCCGGGCGAAAAGCATTATATGAATTTTGAATGCAACTGCATCGGTGCTATGGTTGCGAGTCGCCGTTTAGGTCGGGCGGAGGATGTATGTCCGTTGAGTGCAGAGGAAATGCAGCAGATAGAGAGACATTGCAGTTTTCCGCACGAGCAGATAGAAGAACGTGATGGTGTCTTTTCGTGGAGCGTAGAATTAAGGATTCCTTTGTCGCTTATCTTTCGAAATAGTGCACCTGTATTTCCGCAGGAGTTGAAGGTTAATTTCTATAAATGTGGTGACAAGACGAAGAAACCTCATTTCGTCAGTTGGAATCCGATAAAATTGACAAAACCGGATTTTCATTGCCCTCAGTTCTTTGGCAAAATAGTACTAAAATAGGTCATTTTAGGTACGTGTAAAAAACGGGTCATAACCGAAGGATAGAGGTAGTCATGACGAAACCAGGTTAAAACCACGTTAAAACCAGGTTCAAACCACGTTCAAACCACGATAAAGTTATCGCACGATAAAAAATATACGAAACGACAAAAAACAGCCCGCATTTCTGCGAGCTGTTTTTTTTGAAAGGACTAGTTGACTAGTGAACTAGTAACCTAGGATGCGTTTCAACGCATCACTTCACCTTGAGCGTTGTAGGTCTTGCCATCACGAATGATGTAGAGTACGCCATCGCGAATGAACTTAACGGCTTTTACACCATCTTCGATATCGTTCAAACCTGTTGGAATCTCACCGGTGGTAAAGAATACAGAGAACATTACTCTGTCCTGGAAAATGTCTGTATCAAAATCAGACGATTCCGGTTGTTCGCCATTTACCGTTACCTGGTCTACCGTCAAAGTATTAGGAACGGTATAACCCTCTTTCGGATAGACATAGAAGCGAACTCGATAGGTCTTCTGCGGAAGGAGTTCAGTCTCTGGATATTTATCAAAGTTATCTACCCAGAAGTCTACTCCGTCGCAATAGTAAGCATCTGCATCGCCGGAAGTGATTTGCATAGGGATATTTTCGTCACAATAATAATCACCGCTTACGATTGCATCACCATAATCCGGGAAAGTAACAGTCAGGTCAACATTTTCAATCGCAATCACAGGAATCTCACCGGTGGTGAAATTTACTGTTATACCGAAATATCCACATCCGTTATATGGGTTATACGAAGTTCCGTTGTGGTTGACAGTCAGGTTGAGTTCATCCAGTTTAATGGATGTATTATCCTCCATCGGGAATGCATAACCTGTCTTCGGAGCAATATTAATTCCCATCCTATAAGTAGTATTGGCTGCCAAAGTACTATTATCATCCACAAAATTGCCGTCCTCTGTGTAGAAATTGAAGAGGTCTATCTCATAGTTAGCACCGGCAGGGAGCGTAACCATACTTGCGAATGTGTCAAACAAGGCATCTCCCTTATAGATTCTAGACTCTACAGCATCCCCTGCTTGTGGAACAGTCACATCGAGTTCCACATCCTTAATCTCAATTGCCCCTGTGGTGAAGGTGTATTCAAAAGAGAAGATACCATCTCCCAGTCCGAAGCCACTACTAAAATCAGTTATAAGTTGATCATTGATTGTAATAGCCATATTTGCCAAATCCGGCTCTCCGTCACCATTCAACGGGAAAGAGTAGCCGTCTAATGGTTCTACCAATGCGATCATTTTGTAAGTGGTGTTCGGCAAGAAGTTGTCTTCGTCAGGAGTGTCTCCTTCTGAATTGTAATAGGTATATTGCGCGATTTGGTATTTCGCACCATCCGGTAAAACAATGCCACCTATCACATTGAATTCAGGATATGTCGGCCAGAGCGTTTTATGAGGCAATGCTTCTCCGGCTTTTGGCTCATTGATGGTCAATTCTACACTGCTAACCTCGATTGGTCCTGCAGCCGGTTCGCATAATTCGTCATTCTCAAGGTCAATAGTTACACCTTGTACCATCCAGCGTCCAGTCCAACCTGGAGTACTCCAAAGGATTTCGAGGTTCTCGAGTTTCGTTACGCCTGCAGGAAGCGTATAAGTTCCGGAGATGGACTCCTCGCCTGTATCTGCATCAGCACCTACTTGTACGCCAATCGGGTTGATGAGCAGATAGTCGAAGGTTTGCGTATTCTTTGCCGCATCGTTAGCAATCTTGAAGGTAATAGTACCATCTTCATTGTCGATAACGCTGAGGATTGCGTAAGAGTTAGGATCACCACTTTCTGCTGAGCCATAGAAATGCCAAATCTCCAATTCGCACCAGTCTTTTGCTGCCGGAGCAGCGGGCCACCAACGCGGGTCACCAAGGTTGCTGCCGTCTGTGCCTGCGCCAAGAGCTGGCGAACCTTCGCCAAGGGTATAGTCGCCGTTAGCTGCATCAACGAAGAGAGGGTCTGTATTTTCAATCAGGCCACTAATCGTTGGGCCGCTACGATGGTTCTTGGTGTTATAGGAAAGAATATTACTAATCGTTCCGCCGTAGCAATAAGTAGGATAGAGGTAGTCTGCCTTGTCTGCAGGCTCTACAATAATACAGTTGGTAATGGTTACATCCGTAGATTTATAGGATTGAATACCGCGCTCGTATCCAGCTACATTATACATGGTAACGTGGTCAACATATAATTTGTTGTATACACCTTCTTTGCTTCCGTTACTGCGTAAATCGATAGCGGCAGCGCCACTTAGCGCGCTGACGTTTGCGATAGTAGTATTGGTCACTTTCAGATAGTCACATACATGAGTTCCTTCTGCATCAGAACTTGCGGCGAAATAAACTGCAGCACGTCCGTTGTCGTGGAAATAACAATTATTGAGGACGAGAGAATCCATATGCATTGTCCCTTCACCAGTGATTACGTTTTTCGTGAACCCATAGAACTCGCATCCTTCGAAAACTACGCTGGACCGACTATTGTCATAAGGGCGCAATGCGTATTCGCAAGTTTCTTTTCCATCAAACTTCAATCCGTAGATTTTTGCGTTTGCATCCAATGCCAATTTACAGTAATAAGTAAGTTGTACAACCGGATTAACACCTGCTTTTGCCATAATCACGATATTCTTGTTGATAAGAATAGCGTCCGACTCACCATAAGGACCATCCTCGGTTAACAGAATAGTGTCACCAGCCGCAGCATTGTCACGCAAGCAATAGCGGATGTTGTCTTTTTCACGCGGAGAGGTAGGAGTAATCTCCCAAACCTTTGCGTAAGCAGTAAATGCCATCAGCATCACTGCCAAAAATGTAAATAATTTTCTCATGATAGTTAATTGTTTGTTTGTAATTAGTAAATATCTTTATTTGTGGTAAAAGATAACTTTCATTACATGATTGCAAAAGTACTATATTTTTTTGAAATATGCAAATATTTGCATATAAAATTAATTTTTTAATGGATTTTTTGTCCTAAAACAGTATAAACACCTGCGTTTCGTTGGATAAACAGGCAGCCATTTTGCAGATATTTATGTGCTGTCGTCTCTCCATCCGCCGTTTGTCCTATACCGCTTCCGGGTTGCACGTCTTCGGAAATCCATTGTGCACTTTCTGCCGGAGCCGACCAGTTATTTCTATCGTCCGAAGCAAAAGCAGCATAGTAATACACCTGTCCCACTATCGCCGTAGCATCCACACAGGTCTCTACCGTTCCTCGATAGATTTCCGTACCATCGGCGACCGAGAGAGGAAAAGCATTATCCTTACGCATGATAACCGTCTGCTGATAGTCCGGAGCCGGATAAACATCTCCGCTCAAATGAAGGTCATCAATATAAAACGTCCCATTGACCGCTGTGCCTGTGGATACCCCAAAAGAGAGACGCACCAGTCCTTCCAATTGGTTTTTCTCATCGGTATTGGCATACCAATCGAAGGACGACAAGGTACGCAAGTCGAGAGAAACCGTTTGCCAATTGGCATTGGAGAGATTAATGCTCTCTGTAAACCACCAGTCTTCATGACCGTTAGACATATTCTTGCACACTATACGCAAGGCTGTATTCGTTCCGTTGCCTTTCAAGCGGAAAGAGAGTGTAGGCGTCCGGTGTGCATCTGTAGCCGCATCCAGTACATAATCCGCAGAAGCCGTTGTCCACGCTGTGGAGATGGCATAGTCGCATTTGAGCGTTCCATCAGCCACTGCTACTGTCATCATGGCTCCGGATTCGCTTTCTGCAACCATCTTTCCTACTCCATCGCTGAAGTCAGTAAGCAGTTCATCCAAATGAACCAGATGGGTAGGATTAGCCCATGTGAGATGGTATTTGTCGTCTTTCAGATACCCACCCAAAGCCGTTGGAGCAGGCGGAGGAGTAGTGTCCTCCAAAAGATTGACTACAGCGGGTTTATTGCCCATGAACGTCTGCCCGCCGGAACGAATAACGGCGTAGACATAATACTTGCCCTTCGGCATAATATCCCGTGTATGCCACATATATTTCTCCACTGTGCCGGATAAGCCTGTTACAATAGGCGTCATTCCTTCCACACTTGCAGCATTAGCCGTTTGGGAATAGTAAAACGACACTTCCGCATCACCCGCAGGGTCGAAAGTGAACCATCGGAGGAGAATAGAGTCCTCAACATTGACCTCCTGAGTGGGCACGGTAAAATTGACAGAAGGATTGATAATCTCACCGGAGAGCAAGAAATCATAAGTGTAGAATATATTGCCTACAGAGTCATACGCCGTGAGCGCAATCTTAGACGCATCAGCCGCCATATCCAAAGTCGAGAAACAAGAGACTTTCTTATAGAACATCGAGTACTGATAGTCCTTGAGTTGTTTTTGCTGGTCATAATTAGCGTCACGTCCACAGCCCGGACGGACATAATGAACTCCGTCCTTATAGAGGTGCTCGAACGAGTGGTCATCGCCTGAGAGACTGATGATATGCTTGCCTTGCGCTGCATATTTCTCAAAGAGCGTTCCCATCTGGCGTGGTTCGTCTGCCCACTGGCCATGATAACCTGTGGTATGCACACCTACGTGGTGGCAGATGATAATCCACGGTCTGGAACAGACATTCAGAATAGAGTCCGCCCATTGGTATTGCCTGCTTCCCGGCAAGAAATGCGGTGAAGAAGGGTCTCCATTGATATTAAGCATCACGATATCCGCGTTGCCATAGACGAAATGGAAATAAGCCTCTCCACGCGGATCGATTGTATCACCCTCAGACGCGCCCTCATGGCTGAACTGGTGGAAATAATCGTAATAAGACGACCAGCGGAAAGTGTTCGGATCGCCTGTCTCATGATTGCCGACAGACGACATCGTAGGCACTTGGCCCAGGAACTGTGCTCCGGGCGTGAAGAAATAGTTATTCCAGTTCCGGTCATTACCTTTGCTGCTGACGAAATCGCCGTTCATCAGGGAAATGTCGCAATTGAGCGCGCAGATGAAATCCTGCATATTGGACCAGTTATTGCGCGCATTGCCATGAATATCGGAAATCGAGAATATACGATAGGCGGTACCTGCCTCCGGTGCGGTTTTTGTAGAAGAGAGTTTATCGCAACGACGTGTAGCATTGGCGCCTACGGTAAAATAATAGCGCGTATTGGGTTGCAAGCCCGTGAGAGTGACTACGTGTACATAACCTTCGTCCGCAACATTCCATCCGCTGTTGGTCGTAATCTGTTGGTCCAGATGGTCAGGGTCTGTACCGTAATACACCAGCGCCTCGGTAGCTTCCGTCTCATCGTTCATCTGCCAGATGACCTTGACGGAATTAGTAGTTGGTGCCATAGAGTACGGCATTTTGGTAGGCACGTAGGGTTCGTCACTACTGTCGTGTTCTTCCGTAGAAACACCCCACCGCGGGTCACCGATGGTAGAACCGTCCGTGCCCATACCGACAGCAGGGCTGTTGGCGTAGAGTTGGAAATTACCGTTCGGTGCATCTACGAAATACGGATTTCGATTCGGGCAGTTGGTCTGCACAGCACCTGTACCCAGTTTAATAGGAGCATTGAAACAGAGCGAGTTCTCTATCTTGGAGTTCGCTCCGTAGAGTGCATAACTGACCGATCCGGATATCTCTGCGGGATTCATAAAGATACAGTTGCTCACATACGCGCCGTCGATGTTCGCCAAATACACACCACGTGTGTCGGCACTGTTATAGAACGTGCAATGGTCAACTTTCAAGGTTCCCTGCAATGGCAAGGCCAGTTCCTCGTCTCCCGAATGCAGGTAAATCATTCGCCCTGCACCATTCACTCCACCGTCGAAAGTACTATTTGTAATCAACAAACTCTTCAATTGTTTGGGTGTGACGGTAGCGGCAACAGCACGAGGTAGGCCTTCTGCACCCTCAATCTTTTCCATTCGAAAGATACAATCATCGATAGTAAGAACATTCACATACGGAGCCGTTTGGTCGGTATTATACGCGCGAATGAAATAAGAAGGACATCCGCTCAGTTCACACTTGCGTACGGTTACATCATACGCATTATCTCCCGGCACCATACGAATCGCTTCTGCGGTACTGTTAATCTTGATACCTTCAATAGTAAAGTCTGCTTTTACCTCAAAACGACTGGACAGAGAGAGCTCCGGTTTCGTGTTGTCAGCCGCTTTGATAGTTAGTGCTACTGTGGGTTTGACGGAAGATTCAGTATACGTTCCGTCTGTCAATACAAGAATATCTCCGGCAGAAGCATTGGTCACGGCCGTCTTTAATGTTCCCGAACCCGGAGAGACATTGACAGTAGCCGCGTTTACGCTATTGATTGCTGCCGAAAACAACAAGAAAATGCAAAAAGATAAATGTTTGTTCATGACTTTAGGTGGTTTTTAAAGATTTTAAGGTGAGTGGCATTGTCTCACTCCTCCCCTCCCGCAAAAGGAGAGGAGGAGAAAGGCAATTATTATTTTATTCTTGTGCTACTTTTTGGCCAAGAACATTATAGATTTGTCCATTGAGGCGGATGAATACTTGTCCGTCGCGGATGAATTTCTCACCATCACGAGCAGGATTTGTATTGATTTCCTCAACACCTGAAGGAATAGTGTGCGGTTTGGTACGTTTCACGTTAATTGTGTTATAAACCGTCTTGTTGCCTGCGGCATCCGTCTTGTAGGTCTGTACTTCGATTCCTTCACTTGTCACATTGAACCGGCTGTAGCTTGGTGCACCCGGTTGGCCGAACTTCGTTGTGAAGAGATCAAACAAGTTCTGTACATTATGGTGTTTGTAGTCATAGAGCAACGCCGGGTCGGTGGTGTATTCCTCCTCCATTGTCGCGCGGTTATACGGTTCGTAGCGCTTGCGTCCGCAAGTAGCTCCGATGAAATAGAGCGTACCGTCATTGGTGGTAAATGTGCCGCCTTCCAGACCGGTCTTGTTGTCACTGCTTCCCCAGCGGGAGTTATCCTCTGCGTGCACGCGGGTGACGTCTGCAACGGCACCTTGCACCACAGTTTTGGTATCCGGATTGACCGGTCCAATCACTTCGTAGCAGTGGTCGTGCCCTTGAATAGCCAGGTCAATTTCACACTCTTTGAAGATCGGCAGCATCAGTGTGCGAATCAATGTACACTCGTCATCGGTATGGTGTCCGGCGCCGGAGAAGATATTCTTGTGCGAGAGAGTAACACGGTATTTCGCCTCAGGATGCGCAGCAATCTGCTCAACGAACCAGTTACGGATATCCTGTGTGAAATAAGTGGATTTCATTACGCTTTCGCTTGTCCCTGACTCACGCCACCAGTCTTGCATAGAGAAGACGAGGAAGAGCACGTCGCCATAGACGAAGCTATAGGTGATACCTTTGAATTGCGGTTTCACGGATGCCGCGTTGGCAAATCCCCAGTCCGTATTGAAGTGGTAGTCATAGTTCAGACTCGGGCTGTCGTCATGGTTTCCGTCCGTCGGCACTACAGTCATCTTGTTCAGCATCGGTCTCATGGACCCTTCGAACCAGCGTTCCCATTGCCACTCAGAGTTGGTGGAGCCTCCCGTATCTACGAAATCGCCCGGGAAGAGGCAGAACTTGACATCCGTCTCGTTCTTGGCTACCGCCTTTGCACATTGAAGTGCCTGCTCGATATACTCGGCATCCTGTATATGGCTGTCGGACATATATACGAACGAGAAATCGCCTTGGTTCTCATCCTTGGTCACAAACTGCGCTATCTCGCTCCAATGTCCGTCAAATCCTACACGCCAGCTGTAGGTAGTACCCGGTGTTAAGTTGGTAGCCTGAGCTTTATGGCTAACATAGTTGAACTTCGTGTTACGCGGCAGTCCTGCTGCAGTACAGATATCGTATTTAGGACTCTCAGAAGCCTGAATAGGTGTGTAGTGGAGAGTTGCAGGTTTGGTATCAGCAGAGAAAGTGAGCACCCCGTTGACAGAAGCGAAATCGTCCGCTGTAGCATTCGCCATCGGCAGCAGTTGTACTACACCATCCGTAATACCACCGTTGGTGAACCAGCAGAAGGCCATATTCGTTGCAGGATCGCCATTGATAGTAGCAATCTGGTTGTACGGATTCTCCTTCGGTTGGAGACGTGCAATAGCTTCGTTCATCAGAGCAATATTGCCTGCGATAGTCGGCAGCAGTTCTGCGTTATCAGGATCGAGACTATCGATTTTAGCAGCCGTCTTAGGAACGAGGAACTCGATATAGGAAGGAATAGTATAATCTTCCATCAGGTAGTTAGCCTCAGCGTCCAACACTTCCTGCGGATAGGTTACAGGCGGTTTCGGGGTAATAATTACCGTAGCTGCAGCAGGGTATGAGCCATCCTGAGTAACTACACGAGCAGTAGTCGTTCCGGGTGCTACACCGGTCACTTTACCGTTTTTGATGGTAGCAATAGTCTCATCGTCAATCGACCACTCAACGCGTTTGTTGCTGGCGGTCAGAGGTTCTACTTGTGCTACCAGAGTACCTGTCTTGCCTTCGATGATTTCGATAGAAGCAGGTACAATGCTAACACCTGTTACAGCAATTTTTACTGCATCCGGGTCGTATTCATAAGCACCTACGTCAATGCCTGTTCCTTTTGGACGTACAACACCATTGATATCCTTTGCGGGTGCACCATCAGCAGCACCTAAGTCAAGAAGTGTAGCAGAAGCATCGGTGATAGCGAAACTAGCATTACGCATCGCTTCTTTTTCAACATCCGTCTTCGGCAAACCGATAAAACCTGTAGGGTTCAGGAAGTTAGGACCTGTTGCATCGCTATTGTTTGCAGACAGACTACGATTGATAAAACAAGCAGATTCAGAACCTGCATCGCCTACGTTATTGGAACCACCTGTAGCAACGAAGTTTACATTCGAATAATCCGTTGTGTTGCCCCAGAAAACATTATTGACTCCTTTACCGGAAATACGGCTACCGGCATAACGAGTACCGGTGTTGTTACAAACCGTATTGTTGTAGAACGTACCTGCGCCATACAAACATCCGTTGTAGTCGGAATGGTTGTTATAGAGGACACAGTTGCGAACCTCAGCACCTGCATCAGCACGAATACCGCCGACAGCAGCAGTACAGCCACGAATGATACAGTTCTCAACGATAGTTCCTGTTTGGGCACGAATAGCACCGGCTCCACTCTCGGCTGCTGTAGATGAGCAGTACTCAAAAAGACAGTTGCTAATCGTTGCCGGCATGGTTGTAGCACCTTGCTCCGTAAAGATTGCTCCGGCATTAGAGGTGCTCGCACAGTTACGGAAAACACAATTGTTAACCGTCATATTTCCACGCATAAACATTCCTGCTGCTCCCCATTCGCTATGGTTAGCATTTTGGAATACAAGACCATCGATTATGATTAGGTTGGCAGGAGGAGCATCATACTTCACGAGCAGCCAAGAGGTCAGACCTGTACCGTCCAAAATGGACTCATACAACTCCGGGTCACGCTCACCTGTCTCGGCATTGTAACCACCAAGATAGATGGCACCGTTTTGGGCTGAAATAGACTCGTTGTAAACACCTTCGGCAATAAACATTGTATCACCTACTCCAACACTCCAAATGGCCTGTGCAATAGTATGCACGGCATTTGCCCATGATTTACCGTCACCATCGCTTCCTGTCGGAGAAACGTAACGGTTGCTTGCTGACGCGCACAGCACCGCTGTGCAAAGCGTCAAGATTGTGAATAGTTTTTTCATACGCGTTACTTTTAAATGTTTAACGTTAGTGTATTTTGAATTTAGTTATTGCGTTTTTTTATCCAACTAATTATAGCATACGATAAATTTCGTTCCCTAATTTCTATATAGTTAATTAGATTTATTCAGTTACAAACTGGCCGAATATGTTATAGATGCGCCCATCACGACGGATGAATAGCATGCCATCCCTGATAAATTTATCTCCTTCTCCCATAACCTTTGGGATTTCTACTCCTTCTGGAAGTTCCGGAACAGTATGTTCTTGTGTTCGTACCATGCGCATCGTATTAATGAGCGTTGCCGTTCCATCGGTATTTGCAGTATAAGAGTTAAACTCCAAGCAATCAGATTTGACAGTAATTTTAGTAAACGAGGGGGCTTCCGGTTGACCAAACATTCCTGTAAACAAATCGAAATAATTCTTTACATTATGATGCTTACCATCTTTTAATTTAGTTGGATCATACTCAGACTCCATACGTGAACGACTATGAGGATAATAACGTTTACGTCCGCATGTTGCACCTATAAAGTATAATGTTCCTTCATCTGTGCAATAAGTTCCACCTTTTTTACCAGTAATATTTTTATTATTATCCACAGGAACCTCTTCTCGACCAGAAATAGCACTCATTATCGGTGTGCAGTCATCCGGATTTACCGGACCGATTACTTCGTATGTATGGTCATGGCCTTGCAGCGCAACATCAATCTCGCAATCTTTGAAAACCGGGAGCATACAATTACGGAACATCGGTGGTGCTGCATCGGTAGAATGATCCGAACCGGAGAATAAATTAAAATGCGAAAGCGAGACACGATATTTGGTATCAGGATTAGCAATTACCTGTTGATAGAACCATGGGCCAACATGATTTTCTAAATATGCGGAAGATAGTAAATCAGGGTTATAGTCATCACGCCAATAGTCTTGCATTGAATATACCAAGAAAAGCACATCCCCATATACAAAACTGTAAATAATACCTTCGAACTGTGGTTTTTTATAGGTTTGATTAAAAGTGTTATCTGTATTAAAATGATATGTATAATTAAGGTTTGGACTATCGTCATGATTTCCATCGGTTGGAACGATAGGCATATGTTTAATAACAGGCTCCATCGATTCTTCAAACCAACGCTCCCACTCCCACTCACTATTTCCGGCTTCCCCGTCTTCTACGAAATCACCGGGAAATACACAGAAACGAGCTTCCGGTACTGTATTCACTGCTGCTATCGCACAACGACGAGCATAATCAATGTACTCTTGATCTTGAATATGGCTATCACTCATATATATAAAAGAATACTCACCTTGATTTTCATCAGCAGTGCGGAATTGAGCTATCGGGCTCCAATGTCCCGTGTAACCCACGCGCCAAGAATACTCTGTTCCCGGAGTAAGATTTTCTGCGAGCGCCTTGTGACTTATATACTTGTATTTAACCGTTTTACCTATACCCGAAGCATTGATAATGTACATTACCACGCCGGAATAACGCAGTTCTTTTTTAGTTCTTGTCGGCGTTGCCGGTATTGTAATTACTTCACCAGCGAAATCTGCTTCTGTCGCATTCGCTTTTGCCACTAATTGTACTTCACCATCGAAGATACTATCGTTTGTAAACCAGCAAAAACTCATGCGAGTTTTAGGGTCCCCATTAATAGTAGCTACCATGTTATATGGTTGTTCTTTACTTTGCAACCCAGCTACTTTATCTACTAATCTTTGCAGATTGGATTGAGAGGGATCTGCCACAGCTGCCCTTTTAGCTATGAGAAACTCTGTGTAGGACGGTCTTGTGTAATCCTTTGCAGCATACATCGTGTCCGCTAACACTACATTGGGATCTAAATCTAACGTGGTTGCAAACATCCCGACAGACATGCTGCAACATACTAAAAATAAGTAGAACTTTTTCATATCAATGAGTTATTTTAATGGTGTTAAATAATTCTGTTTTTCCGTTAGGTAACACCTTGAAGGATTCTAACAATAAATGTTTTTTCTTAACCGTTACCCGTGTGTAACTCGGAGCTCCCGGTTGGCCAAACATACCCGTGAACAAGTCGAAATAATTCTCCACCTGATGAATATGTTTTGAGGTCTCCATCTCTTCGCGTGACAACGGAGTATAGCGTTTAGCTCCGCATGTGGCGCCAATAAAATACAAGGTTCCCTCACTTACGTCATAAGTACCGTTTTTATAACCGGTAATATTGCTTACGGCATCTACAGCAACCTTCTTGCGATGACTAATCGCTGATGTGATGGGTTGCCGTGTTTCTGGATCTACAGGCCCTATCACTTCGTATGTATGGTCATGCCCTTGGAGCACAAGATTTATCTTGCAGTCTTTCATCACCGGCAGTAATGTCGCACGAAGTAAGGGTGTCTCTTTATCACGCTGATGGTCCGAACCCGAGAACAAATTCTTATGCACCAATCCTACTCGCCATTTAACATTCGGTGCTGTCGCTACCTGCCTGCGGAACCAACCTCCAAGGTCGCGCTCTAAATATTCCGATGTTTGCGTTTGATAGTCATATTCGCCTCTCCAGAAATCCTGCTCGGAGAAAGCAATTAACTGCAAATCACCATAGACAAACGAATAGTTGATACCTGCGAATTGCGGGCGGACTTTTGTAACCAAATTAAAGGTTGTATCCGTATTAAAATGGTAGGTATAATTCAGCAGCGGTGAGTCATCATGATTGCCGTCCGTAGGTACTAACGGCATCTGCTGCAGTACAGGTCTGAGCGCCTCTTCAAACCAGCGTTCCCATTCCCATTCAGAGTTATTTTCGGTTCCCGTATCTACAAAATCACCGGGGAACACACAAAAACGAGCAGACTTTTCGTTTTTGGCTACAGCCTCAGCACATAATCGAGCTGCGTCTATATATTCCTGATTTTGAATATGACTGTCTGTCATATAAATGAACGAGAACTCGCCTTGCCGTTCGTCTGCTGTACGAAAGTGACCTATCTCGCTCCAATGACCGTTGTATCCGACACGGTAAGAATAATCTATTCCCGGACTCAGTTGAGTCGCCAATGCTTTGTGACTCACATAACGGAAAGCAGTATTTTTATTCAGTTTGGCTGTTTTAAGAAGACCGGAAGTAGAAATAGCATAATGCAACGGCATCGTTGTAGTTGCGGTAGCCGGAATAGTGAGTAGTTTATCGGCTTTCTCAAAATCGCCTGCCGAGGCTTTTTTCTTAGCTATAATCTGTACCTCTCCCTCTGTTATTCCTTCATTAGTAAACCAACAGAATCCCATCCTCGTACGCGGGTCACCGTTAATAGTTGCCACCATACAATAGGGTTCTTCTTTCGTGACGAGTGTACTTGTCGAATCTTGAAGGAATTGAATAAACGAAGGAATGGTATAATCGATAGAGCGATAAATCGTATTATTTACCTGTTTCTCATATGGGAACGACACTAAATTAGCCGAGTTGTAAGCACGTGGAGAAACAGGAGGCATCGATGCAATATGATGAGTCGGTTCTCCTATACTATAATCCGCTGCAAGCATGATAGCCTGTTCGGCATCCGTAGTCGGCACACCTGCAAACGTAGCCGGATCACGGAAATGCGGTCCGTCTGCAGCCTCGTTTTCTGCTGCTAACCACGGTTTAACGAAGAAATGATCTTCAAATCCCTCGTCCGCTCTGCTAATGCCGGACTCGCTCTCATCGGAGATATAGTTAGCCGGATCTACAAAACCGTACTCATTGCGATTGCCCCACAATGTACAGTTGTAAACCGAACTCTCCGAGTGAATGCCTCCATAGCGATCACCATAACAATTGACTATGGTACAGTGGTTCAATATGCCGTCAAAATTTGCCACACCGCCTGCATCCGGCCATTCGCGTCCCGTAGCAGAGCAGTTGTGTATTAAACAATCTTCTAAGGTAGCACCCAATGCTGAAGCTTCCGGCAGATTGCCTTTGATAAGCACACCACCGCATTGTACACCGCTACATCCGCGAATAATGCAATGACGCATCGTTACTTTTCCGCGTAACCATGCACCTCCACCCAATTGGTCATGACGTGCATTTTGAAGAATGAGATTCTGCACCAGAGTCGGAGATTGGCAATCCTCATTGCAGGTGATGAGTCGTGTACTAAGTCTGTTTCCGTCTAATATAACCGTACCCACACCTATAATCGCCACGCCATCTTTAAGTACAATACTCTCTTGATAGACACCTTCATCGATATATAAGGTATCACCTGATTGCGATTGATTGATGAGTGGTTGGATGGACGTATTATGCACATACCATGCAGCCGCTGACGTGTTAATCGCCAGCGCCACAAAGCATATAAATATGTAAATCCTACGACTCATCTAAATCTCTTCTCTTCAGCAATGGTTTCGTCAATTCCAACCGAATCTTTCTCTACCAATACGTTCCACATCCTCACGATTGGTAAAAGCGGTGGTGCCACCTGCGGCAGTAGTATTGACCGCTCCGGTCATATTACCATATTGTTGGCAGATATCCAATGCATCACCGGCAGCGAGACGAGTAATAAATCCAGAGTTGAAAGAATCTCCGGCACCTATACAATCTACCACATTCTTATTCAGAAGCGCTGCTTGCATGCGATCCGGTTGACCTTTACGCATCAATAGCGAACCTCGACTACCGCATTTGATAACTGCCGCATTGGCGTACGGACGTATCTTCTCGATTGCCTCCTCCAAAGATTGGCTATGTGTCAAGAATTTCAATTCGGTCTCGTTTGGCATAAATACCGTCAACATCGGCAATACTGCCTTGTAGTCCAAGTCCCATTGCTCTACAGGATCCCATTGAGTATCTAACGAGGTGGTTACACCATTCTCTTTGCAGAGCGCCAGAATCTTCATCAAATCACGTTTCACACCACTCTGCATAAAGATAGAAGAAATATGAATATGTTTTGCCTCTTTGAATACCTCAGGATTAATATCTTCCAGCGACATAAAATCCATAGCTCCCTGATAGGTCAAATTAGCACGATCTTCATCGTAACTCATACAAATAGTAGCACCTGTAGCATATTTGTCTTGACGAATGAGATAGCGGGTGTCAACACCTTTTTTCTGCAGACTGGTTTCTACTAAATCTCCGAAACTATCATTACCGATCATTCCGCAGAAAGCTACTTTGGCTCCCAATGCAGCTGCATTGGCAGCAAAAATAGCGGTTGAACTACCCAAGGTAAGCGTCATCTGCTTAGCAAATTTCTCTTTACCTATTTCCGGTTCGCTCTCAATCTGATTGAGAATTAAATCTACGTTTAATTCGCCTAAGGCGATAATATCAAATTTTTTCATGGGGTCTATTTTTTGCTTATTACATGAATTTTCTGAAGAAGGCCAGAGGGCTCCATCCTGAAGGATAATCATGCCCCATCTCCGGTCCAAAGATGTATTGTTTCTTCGATTCCTCTGTGGCTAAGTTATTAAATGGCACTACGTTGGTTCGTGGAGGACATACACGATCCTGCAAGCCACTGCTGGCCATTACGGCTGCAGAGATACGGGTTGCTAAGTTTTTGGTATCGAAATAAGAGAAGAAAGCCACCATTTCTTCTTTGGTCATCGAGCCTTGACAACTCTTGGCTGTCTCTGCCGCCAATCCGCCCACATCGATACCCTCATCAAAATCGCCCAAGAATGCCACGTTTGCAGCAATGGCGGTAAATGGATAGTCGCTCAATCCGGCAGCGGCATAACAGAGTGCGCCGCCCTGACTGGAACCTTCCGCAAAAAGTTTCGTCATGTCACTTGTAGAGCGAGTAGCCATAAAACGTACTGCCTGTACGCAGTCCATAAACGCGCCACGGTAGTAATAACTATCTTTGTCTCCAAAATGATACGAGAACCAATCACCATAGATATTAGTCAAATCACCTAATCCGTCGGGTTCACGTGACGATTCCGGACGGTTGTTGATATACTGGCCACGATGCGACAGATAGAACTCTGCATACTGTGAAGAACCTCCGGAAGGGCACTCCACTCGAGTGGTTACATTTTGGTAGTCATACCCGTAGAAATGCATGATTACCGGATGTTTCTGACCATCTTGCGGTTCACAGTAATAACCGCGAACTACTACCGGTTCTCCTGTTAGGCCATCCGGGACAGAATTGAGTTCCACCAGATACACTTTGCGTGAAGCACTGCTCTTGTTGGGCAGCTCAATCAGATGCGCATTCATATCAATATCTGCCAATTGATTTTTAGCGGTTTGCCAGAACTCGTCATAATCCGTTTGCTTGGTAGGACCGGATACGATGTCAAACGGATCGATTCCAAAATAGAAACCCTTAGCCGTTTTACCATTCACATAACAATAAGCATAATAGAATCCCGGTTCCAGATTGTCAGGCGTGGTGACGATGACATCTATCGAATTATTTGCCGGCACATCCACACTATCTGTCAAAGTCACTACAGCCGCTTTTTTATCAGTTATAATCCTTACCATTGTTCCAACTTTTACCTTCATCTTGTTACCATTCTCAATATGAATAGTAATCTGAGGTTTACCGCTCCAAACCCAATTATTCGTAACCGGTACTGATTGCTTGATTAACGACAAATCGGGTTTTTCTTGAGGAGTTGGGTCTGGTTCTGTACTCGGAGTTGTTCTCTCGCACCCGCACGCACCCATTAAAACTATGGACGCGAGCGCGAGTGCAAAGATATAAAATCGTGTGTGTTTCATTTCTTGGATTTTTAATCGTTGAATGTGTATTATTTTAGATAATCATTCAAATTCACGATATTGAATGCATTGTAGTATTTATCCATATTGTGCTCAATACGCATCAACACTACCTCTTCTGCGTGGATACCTAAACGCTCCAAGTTATCATATAGTGTCTGACGTGCTACTAATGCTTCAGGTTTTTGCCAGATGTAACGGCAACCGGTTTTAACTAACCATAACTGACGCTCTTTTGTGCAGTCCTTTAGGTCTTTTCCTACTTCCTCTCCGTGTAACCATTTTTTCCAACGGTTGGACTCATACACACATTGCCAAAGCACATCTGTCATGTGGCTCAATTGAGCTACCTTGCCCTCTGCGAACAGTTTCTTTTCCTCTTCTTCCAATTCTGCCAATGCATCGTATTCGTTCATTGTAAACTCCGGTCCTACATTAGCGGCACCCATGCCTGCCTTTGGATAATCCTCAGGATTCTCCACGTCATCACTATAGTGACCCTTGATATAACTACCGTAAGGACGAACCTTAGCCGTCAATTTACGTGCCACTTCCGGATCAAAGAAAGTGGTATGCAGATCCGTACCTACCTTACCTACAATGAAGCATGGCCAGATATCATCCAAACCTACCTCATGCAGACCTTGTTTCAGTCCCTCGAGGAAAGTGTCAAAAGTTTTCTCGTCTGCCAGACCTCCGTGAACCTCTTCAGTACCTACTTCGTAGCTGATTGGAGCTATATTATGTGCTTTGCGGAAATCCTCAGCATGCTTAATCAACTCCACTGTACGTTTAACCACTACATGGATATCAATAATCTCGCCTTTCGGTAGGAAAATATCTACAGTCGGGTCTACGTGAATCAAGTCGTAACCTGCCAAAATAGCAGCCTCATAACTCTTCTTCACACCGTTCATTGCACGCTCAGTATCCCAACGCTCAATGCTTTGTTTGTCTTTCAACCACGGGCCTCCGTGATCGATAGCTACTACATACGGGCCTGTATAATGAACAGCAGCAGCCTCACGAGCTAAAATCTTCGTGAACATCTCCTGTGTCATACCTGTATAACCACCATCACAATCAACTTGATTCAGTGTGGTAGCGAAATAGATAGGTGAGTTATTACGTTTCGCTGCGCGGAACGAAGCCTTGATTACTGATAAGGAGTTCGGGCAAGCTGCAAATAGTGTCATAGGAACTCCGGTTGCTTTTTTTCTTTCCTCCATCACGCGGAGGATGTTTTCAGTCTTTGCCATAATATTTTGTTTTTGATTATTGGTCTTTATTCTTTTAGCGGCCCTGCCGCGGTCTTTTATTCATAAATAATCACGCCTTCCACTACACGGTGGATATTTCCACTTACGCTCGGAGCATCAGGATTCAATCCGTGTGCTTTGGAAGCATAGAAACCTAATAACTGACCTACCAGCACAAACGGGACAATACCGTAAAAATCGTTATCAGCATAGCCGTAAGGCATTTTTACTACCAGATCAGCCTTTACATCCGGCAACTCGGGTTGTTTGCCGGCACAAACAATAACTTGTGCCACAGGTTTGTTGTTGGCATCCACTTGCTTAACCAAATCGCGCTCATAGCGTTGTACTGCTTCTTGATCGGTCATCAGATATACAACGAGCGATTTGTTATTTACTACTGCTTTCGGTCCGTGACGGAAACCGAGGAAGGAATCAAACTTGCAGACTACTGCTCCGTCTGTCAATTCCTGAACTTTCAAGTGGCACTCTTCAGCAATACCTTTCAGCGCACCCGAACCAAGGAACACGCCACGCTCGAACTTGCGCTCTGCAATAGCTTTCAGTTTATCCTCATACTCTGCAATAACAGTTTCAGCGTTCTTCGCTGCTTTTTCTACTTTTTCTGCATCCTTCTCCAGATTGTCAATATGACCCAACATCAGACAAGTCAGTAACATGGTAGAAAAACTACTTGTCATTGCCAATGATTTGTCATCGGTTTCTTCCGGCAACAGCAATAAAAGAATATTATCTTTGCCTGCTGCTTGTTGCGCAAGTTTTCCGTTTTTGTTGCAAGTAATATAAACGTGTGCTACATTCTTGCAGAGTTTATTAGCCAGATTAACCGCGCCTACACTCTCCGGGCTGTTTCCCGAACGAGCAAAACTAATGAGCAATAACGGACGTTCTTTGTCTAACAGATACTTCGAGTGAGTAATCAAATCTGTGGTCGGCACCGAACGAACGTTTCGCCATATGCCACGCATTACCGGACAAATAGCATCACCAATAAATGCTGATGTGCCGGCACCGGTCAGAACGATATCTGTATCAGAGGTGAGATACTTGTGCATAAATGCACTGATTTCTGCTTTGGCGCTTAATAATGCCTGAAGTTCCTTGCGCCACATTGCCGGTTGTTGATGAATCTCATCAAATGTAAAAGAAGTTGCCATGTTGTATATTGTTTTTGAATTAATAAAAATCGTTGTTTTTATACCGCTTTCACCTCAATACCTATGCCGCGAAGACGAGAAGCTATACCTGCCGGAATCACGCGGTCGGTTACTATACAGTCCAGTTCATTCACGTCAGCTACATGGACATAACTGCGTTTATTGAATTTCGAGGAATCAAAAACGGCTATCACTTTCGCTGCTTGTTGAATCATCACTTGGTTTAGCAATGCCTCTTCAAGACTCGGTGTGGATACTCCGTTCTCTAATGAGAATGAGTCTACACCCAGGAATAACTTATATCCACTAAAATTACGAAGCACCGACAAGGCTAATGGTCCTACTGTTGAGTGACTATTCACACGAACATTTCCACCCAGCAGCACAACGTCAAATCGCTTATACGTCATCAACTCTGTAGCTATATTCATCGCATTGGTGATGATATGCAGATTATGGAAACTGCCTAAATGACGTGCTACCTCCAACGTGGTTGTACCGGAATCTAACATTATAAAATCACCATCCTTAATCATCTTGGCGGCCTCTGCTCCAATACGTTCTTTCTCGCGAACATTGAACATCTGCTTTTTTGTAATCGCAGTATCACCGTTCTCATTCTCAATTGGTTTACGCATTGCTCCACCACGAGTGCGAACAATCAAATTTCGGTTTTGAAGAACTGTGAGATCTTTGCGAATCGTGACCTCCGAAATACCGGTCTCGCGACTGAGGTCGGTTACCTTGACCTCTTCGCTATGCTCTAAAAGTCTTAAAATAAGGGCTCTACGCTCTTTTGCTGATGATGTCATATTCATGATATTTTGCTTTAAATCTACGATTTGACGGCGCAAAAATACTACTTTTTTTTGATTTGTCAATAGTTTATTTATATGTTTTGTAACATATTTCCGAAACATTTGCCAGTAAAACACTGAAAATGAGCTATTTATACTTTCGCAAACCATATTTCGTAATGTTTCGATAATAGACCTTCCATATACATTACTCAAAAAAAAATTGCCCAAAAAGGTGATTTTATTATTTCGATAATTTCGAAACATTGCGAAATATGGTTTCGATGTTTTTATGCGACACTAATCGTTTGATTTTGTGAAAGTTATATGCATTTCGCGGAAAATATGTTGTAAAGCATAATATCAATATATTGTTTTATTCCATAAAAAGTAGTAACTTTGCGCCACATTTGAAATAAAAGCAACACGCTTAACACTTTTGAATTATGAAAAAACACGTATTATTTCTTCTTGCTGCAGCAGCCTTTACATTCTCTGCATGCGGCAGTCATGAAAACACAACCGAAACATCTTCGGCTGACAAAATCCTACTGAAGGATTTCAGTCCTGTAGTGGTCAACAACATTCCTGTTACCAAGGTAGAACGTGCAAAATTCGACATCATCGACATGCATGCTCACGATTATGCTTCGAATCTTGAGGAGATTGAGCAATGGACTAAGGTCATGGACCAAGTGGGTGTGCTCAATACAGCTGTTATGCACTGCTCATGGATCGGACGTCCGTTTGAAGAGTATGTAGAAGCATATGCTCCGTTTAAGGATCGTTTCCGTTTCTGGTGCTGCTTCGATTATACCGATATGAGCGAAGAGGGTATTCAAAAAGCTTGCGAGACCTTGGAACGCTATCATGAGATGGGTGCTATTGGTGTAGGCGAGTTAGGAGACAAAGGTGAAGGTGATACATATGCTCGTCCCGGTGACGGAAAAGGCATTCATATTGACGACCCGCGTATCAAACCGCTTATTGAAAAAGCCGGCGAATTGAAGATGCCTATCAGCATCCATATTGCAGAACCATATTGGATGTATCTGCCGATGGACGAAACTAACGATGGTTTGGTAAATGCTGTAACATGGCATGTTGACACAACCAATTGTTTGGGTTATAACCAGTTGGTGCAAACATTCGAGAATGCAATACGTGATAACCCGAATACCATTTTTATCGCGTGCCACTATCTGAACATGTCGCATGATTGGCCACGTCTGGGTGCGCTGCTTGATAAATATCCGAATATGTATGTGGACATTGCAGCACGTGTAGCAGAGTCTGCTCATACTCCGCGTGCGACGCGCGAGTTCCTTATTAAGTACCAAGACCGCGTACTCTTCGGTACGGACAATGGAATGGAAGCTTCTATGTATCAAACCATCTTCCGTGTATTGGAGAGTAATGATGAGCATTTCTATGCTCCGGAACTCGGATACCATTGGGCTCTCTCCGGATTCAATCTGCCGGACGAAGTGCTGAAGAAAATTTATCACGACAACGCAGAGCGTATCTTGACCGAATATAAATAAGGTTATCACGATAAGCAGACATACGAAAAAACAGGTCTCATGAAAAGAATAGCACTATACACATTGGTACTTGCGGCAGGCTTTTTAACCGCTTGTGCGCCTAAATCCGAAACGGAAAAACTTTTCTGCGCTGAAGTAGAAATGGCATCTTTCCCATTCAAACAAGATGGTTTCAATGTAGTTAAGCAGCAGACTGTAACGCCGGTGGAAGGTGTTGAAGGACTGGAAGTGATTGAGACTTCGTTCATCAACTTGGGCAAGCCGATTACCGTAAATGCCTACGAACTATGTCGTACTTCGATGGAGGCGAAAGACACGGTAGTTTGGTCACTTCAACCCAGCAGTTCTTCCGCACGACAAGATTGGGTACTGCCTGTTACGCCGGGATTCCAAAAAGAGAATTATCTCGGTATGAATAACTGCGATTATGGCGGCGGTATTCCAATGATTGACCTTTGGCAACGCGATGGTGGTATGGCTATCGGATTGTTTGAGCCTGTGTTGCGTATGATTTCTATGCCAATTGAGTGGAAGGCTTACAGTAAAGATGTTACTGCTTCTCTACATTATAACCTACCGGAACCGATCGTTTTGGAGAAAGGTGACACACTCCAATGTTTCAAAGCATTCCGCTATACGCATACCGGAGACTATTTCAACGCATTACGCACCTTCTCGGAATATATGCAGCAAAACGAAGGAATCCGTATGCAACCTTCTGAGCCCGAAGCATTCGAACCTGTTTGGTGCGCTTGGGGATATGGACGTATGTTTACTATCAATGAGGTTATCGGAACCTTAGATAAAGTAGCAGAATTAGGATTCAAATGGGTGGATGTAGATGACGGTTACCAAATTGCAGAAGGAGATTGGAATACCAATAGTCGTTTCCCGGGAGGAGACAAAGACATGCGTCGCATGACCAATGAGATTCACCGTCGCGGCATGAAAGCCAAACTATGGTGGGCACCATTGGCTGCTGACCCTGGAACAAAAATACTCAAAGAGCATCCGGAGATGTTACTCCGTACTGAAGAGTGGGCACCCGAGTTCATTACTTGGTGGGATAGTTGGTATCTGTCACCTGTCAATCCTGCCGTAGATGCCTATACTAATGACCTGCTGAAGATGTTCTTACAGACATGGAATTTCGATGGTCTCAAGATTGACGGTCAACACCTCAATTGTTGTTTACCGGACTACAACGAAGCTTCTCAACTGGAGAGTCCTTGGCAAGCACCGGAAGAGATGCCAACGTATTTCGGCAAAGTATTGGCTGAAGCACGTCAGTATAAACCGGATGTTGTGGTGCAAGTTTGCCCGTGCGGATGTGCAGTTAATTATTTCATTCTGCCTAACATCAACCAAGCAGTAGCTTCTGATCCGATGTCCTCTTGCCAAGTGCGCATGAAACGTAAAGCATATGCAGCTATGGCTCCGGATCTCGCATATTATGGCGACCATGTGGAACTCACGGACGGAGGAAACGATTTTGCTTCGCAGATTGGTACCGGTTCTGTGATTGGTACAAAATTCACATGGCCGAAAGATAATCCTCTTTGGGCCGAAGGTCCGTTTGTTCTCACTCCCGAGAAAGAAGCCCTCATACGCAAATGGGTACGTATATATAAGGAGAACAATCTCGCTCGCGGTGAGTATATCAATTTATACAGTTGGGGATTCGATTATCCGGAAGGACACGTCATCCGTCAGAACGGAGCACTCTACTATGCTTTCTATGCCGATTCATTTGACGGTACCATCGAGCTCCGCGGATTGGAACCGGGCATGACCTATACCGCAGTTGAATATACGGCTGACGAACCTCGTTCATTTAAGGTAAAAGGAGACGATCCTTATATTACAGCGCAGTTTAAACGTGATTATCTAATCAAACTAACAGCAGATAACTAATAACTATTTTTACTAACTAATATCTCTATTTCATGAAACGATTACAAGCAATCTTTTTCAGCCTACTGATCGCTGGTATTGCTTTCGCTAACATCAACGTGAAAGGTAAGGTTATCGATGCCGACACTTCGGAACCGATGATTGGTGTAAGTGTCTTGGTAATGGGTACAACTTCTGGTACGGTGACGGACTTTGACGGTAATTTTGAACTATCAGTACCGGACAAAGCTACTCTTCAATTATCGTATCTTGGTTACAAAACCATTGAGATTCGTGCTATGGAAAACATGTCTATTATCATGGAAACCGATGCACAACAACTTCAAGAAGTTGTCTCTTTAGGTTATTCTGCCGTAAAAAAAGCAGAGTTGAGTTCTGCTGTTGTAACGGTATCCGCAGATCAACTGACAGATGTTACAACTAGTGATGTCGGTAACATGCTACAAGGTAAAATCGCCGGTGTTCAAATTAGCAACTCAACAGGTCAACCGGGTGCAGGCGCCGAAATCCGTATCCGCGGTACAGGTTCTATCACAGCTGCTGCTGATCCTGTGTATGTCGTAGATGGTGTCATGGGTGGTAATTTTAACCCTAACGATGTAGAAAGCATCTCAGTATTGAAAGATGCAGGTGCCACCGGTATTTACGGTGCAGCCGCGGCAGGTGGTGTTATCGTTGTCACCACAAAATCGGGTAAACGTAACGAAAAACCCCGTATTACCATGCGTGCTACAGTAGGTGGAACTCAACCTTTGTTTGGTAATTTTGTAACGATGAAATCAGAGGAGTTATACAATTATCAAAAGCAAATGTACAAAGATAAAGGTTTCAAAGGATCTGCTATTAACGGCGAGATTCCTGCCACATTACTCGATGAAGATCATGATTGGAAGAAGTTCTTCTTCAAGAATGGCCTAACCCAAAACTACTACGTCTCAATTGCAGGTGGTGGACAAAAACTTGGTTACTATGCATCGTTTGACTATTATAAACAAGATGGTACTTTTATTAATACCGGTTTTGAACGCTACTCTGGTCGTGTTAATTTGAATGCCGAAGTTGCCAAATGGTTAGATATGAAAGTAAGCGCCTATTTTGACAAATCCAAGTCAGAAAGCGAAGCTTCATGGAGAATGATGAATGATGCATACACCAAGTTGCCATGGGATAGCCCATATGATGCAGAAGGAAATCTTGTATACATCTCATCTCCAAAACGTCC
This sequence comes from Paludibacteraceae bacterium, assembly GCA_017412245.1. Classification (GTDB taxonomy): domain Bacteria; phylum Bacteroidota; class Bacteroidia; order Bacteroidales; family Paludibacteraceae; genus Colicola. Next base: position 38,618 of record JAFPYI010000040.1, read on the forward strand.
GGATGGTGGCAAGTGGTACTCACAAGACAAATGGAATGCGCTTCACAATGCCCAATATGATTATTCGCGCGGTGGAGGACTCTCGATGGGGGTGGATATGCAACTTAACTTCCATATCACAGATTGGTTGACACTTCAATCATCCAACCGATTCTCACACAGTAATGGTAAGTGGACATCCTATGAGGACCCACGTACTTTCCATCCGGAATATGCTAATGGTTATATGGAGGAATCCCTTGACCAATCAAATTCATTTGGTACAACCAACATCTTAAAGGCACAATACCAATGGGGGACTCATTCTGTCAATGGTATGATTGGTTATGAGTATGGCCTCTGGAATAGCGAATATACCACTGCAGGCGGTACCGGCATGCCGAATGGCGTGGATGCTCTCAATGCTACTGTTCCTCAAACAATTGCAGGTTATAAGACTCTTGGAGCCGGATGGGCCGCATTTATACAAGCGGGCTACGATTATGGGAAACGTTATTTTATTAATGCCACATTCCGTGCAGAAGCTAGTTCGACATTTGCTCCTGAGCATCGTGTAGGTTACTTCCCATCTGTAGCCGCCAGTTGGTTAATTTCCAATGAAGAGTTTATGAAAGACCAAAAAGTGGTTAGTTTCTTAAAACTCCGCGCTTCCTATGGTATTACGGGTAATAACAACATACCGGCATATAAATATTTGTCTACGTATTCACTCAGTACCAAATATCAAAATGTCACAACCGCAGTTGCAACTCGTCTAAGCAATCCGCTGCTTTGTTGGGAAACTGCACATATGGCAGCTATTGGTATTGATCTCACGTTCATCGATCGCATCGATATGTCTATTGACCTCTATAACACGGATAATACAGGTCTATTGCTCAATGTACCGGTAGCTCCGTCTACGGGTTTCTTTGAGATTACCAAGAACGCAGGTACTGTTCGTAATCAAGGTATTGAATACCGTCTCGATGCACAAGTACTTAAAATGAAGGATGTACGTTGGGATCTCGGTTTCAACATTGGTTTCAACCGTAATCGCGTGACGTCATTGCCAAACCATATCCCATTCCTACAAAGTGCTAATGCAGTTAACCAACAGGTTAAAGAAGGTCAAGATATTTTCTCTTGGTATTTGAAAGAATGGGCAGGAGTTGATCCTGAAAATGGTGATCCATTATGGTATGTTATAGATGCAGATGGCAACAAAACAACCACTAATAAATATAATGATGCCACAGAACACGTAGTTGGGAAAGCTACTCCATTGTTCCAAGGTGGTTTAAACACTCAAATTAGTTGGAAAGGTCTTGCACTTAATATCAACACAAACTTCACATACGGCAACAAAGTATATAACTATAATCGTCAGGCGTTGGATGCAGATGGTGCATATCTCGGCTATGGACAATATTCCATTGAGCATTCAAAACTGGGGTGGAGTCGTTGGCAACAGCCGGGAGATATTGCGACCCATCCAAAGGCTGTGCTGAATGGAAATCAAAGTTCTAATGATGTATCTTCACGTTATTTAGAGGATGGTTCCTTCTTCCGTTTGAAGAATATCACTTTGAGTTATGATTTCTGTGCGACGCTAATTCCTAAAAAATACATGAGTAAACTCCGTGTGTACATCTCAGCAGATAATATTGCTACTGCGACCAAATTCTCTGGGATGGACCCAGAAGTTAGCATTAGCACTTCCACTTATTCATTGGCAGGTATGTATGCAGACCAATATCCTGTGGCACGTAATATCGTGGGAGGTATTGAGATAGAATTCTAATGTGTGTAAGGTTACTGAATAATATTATATTTAATATATTTAATATAT
>JAFPYI010000041.1 GCA_017412245.1 Paludibacteraceae bacterium
AACTATCCAGTTTTTGGATGTATAAGTATGGGGACAAAACGTTAATCACGGTATCAAGTACCACCCTAAACTCGGCCTTGCTCCATACTTAGATGTCAAATCGAGTGCAAAGATACAAATAAATTTTTAAATATACAACCCTTTAATTTACACAACTATGGAAGATTCTCAACATTTATCAACCGCCGAATCGGAGACCTCTCTCTACATCTCCACCTCTCTCGATGAAAACGCCTTGCCGGCTATCATCCGTTCTCTCCTCTCGCTCGCACCTTCACCTGCCGAGAAAGACATGCTCCTTATGGCTACACTCACCGCCTGCGGCAGTGCCATGCCTAATCTCTACTGTCGTTATGGTATCGCGGCCAAACGCTATTATCCTAACCTCCAACTCTTTATCGTCGGCTCAGCTGCGTCCGGAAAAGGAATTGCTAATCTGGCACTCGAACTCGTCAAACCTATTCACGATGCACAACCGCTTATTATCCCCGGCGATGCCACTTATCCGGCTTTCTACCAGCAACTGGCCGAACAAAACGGACGAGCCTACATCCACGAATCCGAAGGATCAGTCATTACCGACATCTGGCGCTCATCGACGGCAAACTACAACACCGCCCTCCGAAAAGCAGCCGAACATGAACCTATCTCGCGCTCACGATGCCGCGAGACATCTGTCATCGCCTGCCCGCAAGTGAGTATGGTGCTCACAGGTACGTTCAGCCAGTATCACGCACTCGTACCGTCCATCGAGAACGGCTATTTCTCCCGCCTCCTCACACTCATCATCAATGATGTCCATCCTTTCTCCGGCCAGTATGTGCAGATCTCGGAGAACTCAACATCCATCATCTCTACTGCCGCTCAGCAGTTATTCCATCTGTACGAGTCCTTATTATTCGCACACCCGCGTGAGTTCCAACTAACTCCGGCCCAAAAAGAAAGACTCGGCACCCATCTGGAAACAGCTTATCCTACACTCATCCGTATGCTCGGAGAAGACTTCCACTCTGTCGTCCTGCGTCTGGCGGTACATATCGAACGCATCGCCATGATCCTCACCGCCCTGCGCCTTATAGAAGAAAAATCTGCAATAGGATTTTATCCGTTAAATGTTAAATCTCCAATTATCTGCTCCTCTTCCGATTATCAAACGGCAGAACTTATAGGAAATAAACTGCTCCTCCATATGGCGCAAGCATACCAACTCATCAAAGGCACGGAGAAAACTGTTTTGCCTACCGCTAAGCCATTGGACCAAAAGCAAATCCTTCTCTCGCTGCTTCCTGCCGAATTTGAAAGCAAACTCCTGATAGAAGAAGCAAAAGCACAAGGGATACCACAAAGTACAGTAATGCGTTGGTGTAGCCAATGGATTGAGAATGGCCTATTACATCGACCAAGTTTTGGACACTACAAGAAAATTGTATGAGAATTTTGAGAAAAGTGAGAATTCTCAATTTTCTCACTTTTCTCAGTGCATTTTTTTACCTCTCCACCGGAACCTAAACGTTATAGGTTCGTTAACTATTCCTTAGTTATTCGTTAATCATTAATCTATTCACTATTCGCTATTCACTATTCACTATTTATTATTCATTGTTAAATATTCAATAGCCCATTGGGCGTTAAATATTCATTATCCTATGGCTACTATCCTCTCCGACGATGGCATCAAATGTATAACAGGTGCCCTCAGTAAAAGAAAAGAACAAGGCTCCAACCGCCTATCTGTCACCCGCGTGAAACATTTTCGGGACCCTATAACCCACGAAATAGTCAAAACCGGACCTAACGAGATATACCTACAGTCCCGGCGTAATTTCAAAACCCATCCGCTGACGGAAAAAGAGAAACAACAACGCGCCAAATGGCGCGAAGCATGCAAAATGGCTAAAACTATCCTTGCGGATAAAACCCATCCGCGGTATACGGAACTCTATACCTTATGGCGCGCACAACTCTCTTCACCCAATCCCCGCAAGCAGTTCCCCAATTTCGTCCGCGCCTTCCTGGTGCACGAACCCGCCGTTTCGGTTTCCCTTGACAATCCACAAGGTACGACCATTGCTGCCAAACCACCATAAAACACACAATTGCAACAAATGTTCAAAAAAATGAATAAAATGTGCAATGGTGATTGACAATAAAACAGTAATTTTGCATCCGACTTGAAATATCTAATATCGATGCAACACTCTAATGCCATTTCACTCCGTTCGATTTTCCTTTTAGGGATGATTTGTTGTATGCTCTCGTCGCTGTCTGCCATCGACCAGTGGACGACCATGCCAATGCAATCGGTCAACACGATGCAGACGGGCGTTAGACCGATATATACCACCACTGGTTCGCTGCGAAGAGGTATGCTCAGCGCGGCGCCTGTCACCACGATGGGATCTACCTCTACCTATTCACCCGCCACGACTTGCTATTCCGGCAGAAGCACTACGGTGCTGGGCCGTAATGCGGAAATGACTTTGCAAAATATCAATGTTTCGACACCTGTGATGCGTCGCTTAGGAGGTGGCGATAATGACGATGATGATGATTGGGGCGATAATCCTGGCAGTGGCGCCGGAGGCGGTTCGTCCGGCCAACCTGAAGCATCGGTAGGCACAGTGATGATACTGCTGCTATTCGCAGAAATCTATTTCGCAGTGCAAGTTCGCAGGAAACGAAAAAAGGACCAAGCTGCAAACCAAACAATCAACCAACACCTCGAAACACAACAACCCAACCAATACCAACAACCACAATCACAATCAACCAACAAAATCAAGACCTCTCGCCTAATGAAAAAAGTAGCCGCTATATTATTCCTCCTCTCCCTCGCCCTCAGTGCGATGGCGGCAAGTAGTTATACGATTACATATAGCCCTGGGGCTTATGGAACGGGAACTGAGCAAACGGCGACTACTGGCAATAACGGCAAGTTGACGCTGTTAGGTGCTATCTTTATGCGTAGTGGTTATGTTCAAACAGGGTGGACATATACAAAAGGGAATGGCACTGTAGTAGAACTTGAACTAGAACAAGCCAATGTCTCCTTCGATAAGGACAGAACCCTTACTCCTATATGGGAAGAAGTAACTACCACCTACACCATTACCTACACTGCGGGCGCGAACGGAACGGGTTATGTGGCACCGGACACCAAAACGGGCGGAGTGGCATTAACGCTTTCTTCATCCACCTTTGCCCGCGCAGGATATGTACAAGACGGTTGGTCTACTTCGGATGGTGGTGCCAAAGCATATAATCTGGGAGGTTCATATACTGATAACGCAGACATAACGCTTTATCCTCACTGGGTTGCGTTGACCACATATACCATCACTTATTTACCAGGTACTCATGGCACGGGAACTATCGAAGCGGGAACTAAGTATCAAGGTATAGACTACACGCTCACGCGTTCCACTTTTACATACGATGAGAACCACGTGCAAGACGGTTGGTCCACTTCGGATGGCGGTGCTAAAGTGTATGAATTGGGCGGTACTTATAGTACAGATGCTAATGTCACCCTATACCCTCACTGGACGTGGGCTTACTACGTACGTGGCACAATGTTTGAACAAGCCAACTGGAATGACCAGTGGGAAGGAAAAATGTACACCAATGGTACGCGCTATGCGTATTCGATGACTCTTGAACCGGGTGATTATGAATTCAAAATATATACTCCCAAAAATAGTCATACGTGGTATGGAAATTACGGTTTAGAGGTTTATTATATGGATTATATCAACCATACTGACTGGCAGAGCTATTCCGATGGAGGAAAGAATATAGGTCTGAGAATCGGCGTGGCCGCAACCTATACCTTCCTCTTTGATGCTTCCACCAACAAAGTGTCTGTAATATTCCCGGATACGAAGTACTATCTGGTAGGAGAATTCACCGACAACTGGGCATCGCCGATTGAATTTCATGGAACGGGAACCACCCGTATTGCGGAGGTTGAGTTCCCGTATGGGGCGGCTACCCAACAATTTAAGATAAAGAACAACTACGATGAATGGTATGGTAACAATGGTACTATGACCGTTAGCAATCATACCGGTTGGGTATTCGAGACATCACTGGGGAACTGCCGTATCACGCCTTCGTGCGCGGGCACGTACCGATTTATATTAAATACATCGACCATGGCGCTGACTGTCGAGTATCCGGAAGGTACGGAGAATGGTTATTACATAGTAGGTGATTTCAATAACTGGACGAAAAGCGATGACTATCTGCTGGATGGCGCAAACTCTCAAGTCAGTATTCCATTGGCATACCAAACCACCTATGAATTCTACCTCGTACATTCGTGTACAGGCGTAGTCTATTCCGTCAATGCTACATGGACGGCTGCTGGGGAGAAAACGCTAACGGGCACAGATACGCATGCGAAAGTTACCACAGGTTATGGTGGAGAATATGTGTTCAAACTATCGGCCACAACGCCGAAGATTTACATCTATTATCCGACGACAACTAAGTATTATTTAGGAATAAGTGGAATAGCAACGGCTTGGGCGCTAGATGACAAACGTCGTTTTACTGAAAATACGAATGGTAGTGGAGTATATACATTAGGTGTAAACTTAGAGGCTTGTACCGATTACGAATTTAAAATTGTTAAAAAAGATGGTTCGGAAACGTGGAATGGTAGCGATAATACTTCCATTCATTTCAATTGTACCGACTGGACTTATACGGAAGGAGGAGGTTCTAATATCAGCTTGACATCTCAAAAGGCAGGTATATATACTTTCTCTATCACTCCTGCAACTAAAAAATATTCGGTTAAGTTTCCGGAGCCCTATTGTGCATTGATTGGTGATTTTAACAGTTGGAGCCGTTGCTCACACGTATTCCCTGATAATGGAGTGCTGTCCGTATCGCTGACCGCCAGCAGCGTGACAGATATACAGATTCTTACATCGGACACTAAACGTGGCTTCTACGCCTATACTAATTTAGGTAGCGAAACACCCGTAACTACTACCATCCTGAATTACGACACTCATACCAAGGATGAAATCGGGAATGATCCGGGTATCCGCGTGGAAGCAGATATGGCGGGGGAATATTCGTTTATCTATGATTTTGAGACACATCAGATATCCATTATCTATCCTGACGTAGAGCATATCGAGTTATGTCGTGGTTCGTACTATAACTTGCCGTATGGCTATGTTTGGACGGGAGATAATCAATATGTTTCCGGTTCCAAATTTATGGCATTGGATGAAGGCCAATATGTGATTCAGGGTGATAATGTGATTGACTTGAGCCATGTGGCTTATACCTTTGTCGTAACTTCTTGTCCGTACGAATACCGTATTCTTTCGCATACCTCGTATGGTGATTTCTATTCAAATGTAGTTTACGCAGAGGGAGACTCGCTCTCTTTCTTTGCAGAAGCGGATGCCGGAGCATATTGCCATTATCAGCGCCGCTTGGCTGGTGCTTCTGATTGGACGGTGACAGGAGCCAACAATTTGCAGAGCGGGAAAAGTGTTTCCTCGAACGGTATTTACCACACGGCATTTACTACACTCAGCGATGTGGCAGATATGACCGACGCATGGACGCCCTATGAAGGCGAACTGTATGTGTACAACGGAAACCCGAATGTGGTAACTACGTTTGAGGAGATCACTCCTAATCGCAGTAATGCGAACGAGTATTTCGACCATACGGTTGTTATGCGTGGAACGAACAATGCTGCGACAACAGGCGTGACCATGGGCGATGAGATCAATACTTGTATATCGTATGCCGATGGACGCTACTCAGCGCAAACGGCAGAAGGATGGGATTTCGTGCGCTATATCTACAATGCCTCGGACAATCATTTCCAGCGGACGATTTTGAAGTACGGCAATAGCAATTATCTCTATGTGCAGGGCAGCACTGCTGCTACCAATGACTTTACCTATCTTGGTGACAATAAATTTGAGGTGGATTTTAATGGCAACGCCAATTGCAATATTCATTTGATAGCCAAGAACGGTACGGAATATCAATACCTGCTCTACAGAACGGGCCTGTCAACCGATGTGCTCAATGTGATAGGTACCATGTCCAGTTCTTTCACCATGGCCATGCACGCATACTATGACTTCCGCACTAACAAGATTCTCTGCGGTTGGATGCCGAACAATTATTATACATCGTCCACTATCTCAATTGATGCCAATCTACTGATTCGCCGTATAGACAAAACCGACCCGACGCCGTTCGCATCGAACTATACCGGAACGATCACCATGGGCCGCAAGACCTATTTCATTCAGGAATTCACGTCCGACCTGTCGTCCTCGCTGGCGGATAGTTATTTCTACTTCACCTTGCCTTACGCGGCTTCGATGAGTGACATCTTCGGCCTCGAGGATATGGCCTACAAGACCAACTATACCGTGCAGCGTTACCGTGGCGACAAGCGTGCGCAATATGGCGATGCATATGTCAACAGCAGTCCAGGCTATTGGGCGAACCTCAATACTTCTGCTTCGCTGGAGGCAGGGCGCGGCTACGAAATAGGTATAGACGGTATCGCCTATCCGTCGGATCAGAATGCACCCTCGCCTTCGAAGCGAAGACTGATCTTCCCGTCGTCCTCAACCGGCTTTATAGTGAAGGCTCCGAGGAGCTACGAGAGCACGGTCATCGCAGCCAATGCCGTTTCGTCCGGCATAGACGAGGCATCGCATGCCAACTGGAACGTAGTAGGTACACCCGGACTGGTGGCTGTCACACCGTATGCATCTTCTTCGTTCGATTTCACAGGACTGAACGGAAACACCTCGCCTAACTACCTCTATACATGGAATGGCAATTTCAATGACTTCACCGTACAGAACTACCAGACCTTCACCTTCCAACCGATGATGTCCTACTTTATGCAGTACGTCGGTACTATCCAGTGGGGATCCGCTTCTACGCCTGCGGCTGTCCGTGCCCGCGCACCGAAGAGTGGCGACCGAGTAATCTGCGATCTGTACGAAGTATCGCTTTCCAATACCTACGGAGAGGAAGAAGACAAAACCTACGTGTCCTTCTCTTCCGATGGTGCTAATACGTTTGAGCAACACCGCGACCTATATAAGATTCCAACTGCTAACCACGCACAGATATACTCCGCGGGAGTTATTTCAGAAACACAGAATAAGGCTTTTGCTGCGCAAGATGTAGAACGCGATGTAGTGGTAGAAGTGCCGCTGACGCTTACGCTTGAGAATGGTGAATATACTATCTCTCTAACCAATGTGCTGACGACCGAAGCTATACCTACGCCGCTCTATCTGTACGATGCAGAGACCGACACGCGCGCCTGTCTGACCGACGGTCAGGTCTATACCTTCCAGTCGAACGGCAAGGTTGCCGGACGCTTCTTCCTGCGATTGTACACTTCCGACGGGCATAACGTAGCTACGGATTTAGAATCAGTGGAAGAAAATCAAAACTCGGTACTCAACGTGAAATACATCCGCAATGGCAAACTCTATATACGCCATGACGGCAACACATACGATGCTACCGGCCTGCGTCTATAGTTTACTTTAGATAAGCTCCCGGTTGAACACCGTATTGCTTCTTGAAGCAGCGATAGAAATAACTGGCGGATGAGAAACCGCACATATAGCCGATATCGGTTAGTGAATAGTTGCCCTCTCGTATGAGTTGGGCAGCTTTTTTTAGGCGGATGGTACGGATAAACTCAGTCGGCTTCTGACCGGTAAGTGACACAAGTTTCCTGTATAGCGTCGAACGACTCATATATACATCCGAAGCTAATTGATCCACATCGTACAGTTCGTTGTCCATATTACGTTCAACGGCAGCCATAGCATCTGCCATAAACTTTTGGTCAATAGCGTTCAGAGCTACTGAATTGATATTAACGTCTTCGCCCCGTTGGAAATTTTCGTTGCGCTGGCGTCTAAGTTCCAACAGATGCTCAATTCGCAACTCCAGCATTTCCATATTGAACGGTTTGGAGAGATAATCGTCCGTACCGGCACGAAAACCTTCAATCTTGATTTCCTCAGCTGTACGTGCTGTCAGCAGAACAACCATAATATGCGAAGTGCTGATATCCAGCTTGATGCGCTTGCATAATTCCATGCCGTCTATGCGTGGCATCATCACATCGCTGATAACCAGGTCCACGTTGTTCTTGGCTATCACTTGCAAAGCCTGTTCGCCGTCTGCTGCCTGCAGAATATGGTACTGCTGAGCCAATTCACCGGCCAGGAACTGGCGGAACTCGTCATTATCATCTACGATGAGTAGTGTGGCTGCCTCGTCTTTGACTTCTGTGGCTTCCGTCTCGGTTGGTGTCGGCTGCTCCTCTTGCTTCGTCTCCTCTGCCTCGCCTTGCAGCTGCGATGGCAGCGTGATGTAGAACGTAGTGCCTTTGCCTACGTGACTCTCTACGCGGATAGTACCTTGGTACAGGTCCACCAATCCCTTTACCATGTTCAGTCCGATACCTGTGCCCGGATTCGATGACAGAGCGGCAGCAGTGCTCTGGTAGAAGCGGTCGAAGATATGCGGCAGGTCTTTCTCCGCTATACCGCATCCGGTATCACTAACTTGGATGAGCACATGTTCTTCGTCGGGCTGCTGGATGGTGACGTTAATATGACCTCCGGCAGGCGTGAACTTAAAAGCATTGCTCAGTAGATTGGAGAGAATATGTTGGATGATGCTCTTGTCAAAATAAATATAGAGTGGCTGATTGGGAATAGCGCAACCCAATCCAATACTTTTTTCCCGAGAGAGAGGTAAGAACGTCTGGCAAACTTCGCTGACGAAAGCATAGAAATCACCTTGCGACAACTCCAATTTCTGCTGACCCATCTCCACCTTGCGGAAATCGAGCAATCGGTTGACCAGCGTAAGCAATCGTTGAGCATTGATCTCCATAACGGATAGTTGCGACTGTATCGTCCGCTTGTCAGCCTCGTTCAGTTTGCGTTGTAGATTCTGTAGAGGCGTCAGAATCAAGGTGAGAGGTGTACGCAACTCATGACTGATATTAGTGAAGAAACGGAACTTGAGCTCTGTTAATTTCTTCTCCATTTCTTGCTCTTGACGATGGCGTTGCAGGTGTGCATAATTACGAATAATGAGAACCAGAATACCAATAACTACCATCGCATATATCACATAAGCCCACCAAGTCTCATACCAAGCCGGTAGACGATGGATAGAGAGTACGGTATTAGGTTCTCCCCACTGACCGTATTTATTAGTGGCCTTCACCTCAATGGTATAGTGCCCCTTGGGTAGAGGAACGAAACCGGCTTTATTCACGCCTTGCGGCATATAATGCCACTGGTTGTCTATTTCGCGAATGCGATAAGCATAACTGATCTTATCTGCATACAAATGGTCAAGTGTAGAGAACTGCACTTCGAGGTGATCTGTGTTTGGTGAGATATCTATCTTGCCCTGACCTATACCTAATATGCTATCGCGGCCGTCAATAGTGAGATTGGTGATAATCGGTATGCTTGTCTTGTCGGTTAGGGCTGTTTGGGCTGGAGACGTGATGTCAAGAAGTGCATCTGCACCATCTATGCGAATAGTGTTTCCGTTGAACGATACATTGTAAAAATAGTCCATTCGAATCTCACCATCATTAGTAGAGAACGAGTGGAGAATACCGTTCTTCGGGTCGTAATCAACCAGTTCTCTATCGGTCAGCAACCATAGGTGACCGCGTGCGTCAATAGCTATACTCCGTATGAAATTACCGGCTTGATTGCTGCCTTTTTCATCTATCAAAGCACTCTTGGTGGAAGGGTCATAGCGTAGTAAATCACCTTGACGGTCTGCCGCCCAGACAATGCCATCGGGAGCAATAGCAACAGAGGTAAAATCGCCTACTTGAGAAATCACGTGCTCGATATGGAGACTATCCATATAAGCCAGATGGTGGTTCCCGGAGCAGTAATATAGTGTACCGTCTTCGGAGCGAACAATATCTTTGACGCGTGCGGAACGGGTGGGAAGAGGGGACATTGAACCTGTACGATAGTTGTAACAGTCCAATCCGTTCAAGTGCCCGATATATAGATTGCCATTTCCGTCATCATACACACTAAGAATAATATTATCTACAGTGGTTACATGTTCTGCGTGAATAGTCATTCCTTCGTGCCATAAATGGTACACGTCATGACCGGCATAACTCCAAATACCTTGTTGTTGGCGGCAACGACGGAACTTGGCACCATTCATGTCCAGATAATTCTGAATGCCTGCATCGGTAGCAAAAGCAGCCTTGCCAGTCGGTCGATGGTAGAGACATAGTAACACACGGTCCAAACCTAACCAAATATAATCATCTTCGTCCACTGAGTTCCATACAACGAAACGATTATTCAGTTGTTTTTTTAGATCCTCAAAACCGCGTCGTTCAATCTGCTCGCGTGGAGTGGAAAGCACATAGGTATGTGGAGGGAATCCCGCTACCCAAAGATTACCCGAATGGTCGAACGATAAATAGTCGGTGATACCTAATCCGGCAGGAACGATACCCTGTAAGTCTATTTCTTCAGGTTCACCTTTCTCCGTTGAGAAAGCTCGAAGACCATACATGGTTGAAGCATATAAGCGATGATGACGACGATCACCTACCATACTGATTACTTCGTTTGCATAATGCTCCTTACCGATAGTGGTAGGTTGTGTCTCTACGATATTCATGCCGGGGAGATATCGTACAATACCATTTCCCCATGTGCCTACCCAAAAATTACCATCCACCGAGTCTTCAACGATATTGGTAGGAATGAATCTATCATCCCAGTACTGCTGAATCCATGCATCTTTTTGAACATCATAACGAATAATACCTCCTTCCCATTGTGAAGCCCAGATACTGCCGTCTTGCGCTTCTGTCATGCGAATAGCATATTTGCTTTCACCATTCCAGACAGACGGATAGATGCCTATGCGTTTCAGATGTTGGTCGTAGTGGTAAATCACTCGCTCGGCACTCGCCCATAATGAACTGTCGCGCGCTACTAATAGTGGTTCGACAGTTAAACCCCGTAAATCTTCATCCACACATGAGATAGTATAGTCGGATTTATCTAGTACAAATAGACCGTCGCCATTGGAGAAAATGATGCGATTGTTAGTCCCTTCCACTACCTCGTTAATATAGTTGCTTTGACCAATCAGCGAAGGATTAGTCCGGTCAGAACGAAAAACATTGATATAGTATCCATTATCGCGGCATAAACCTCCATCGCGTGTACCATACCATATATATCCTTCTCTGTCCTGCAATATTGTATGAATACTGGCTACGGGTAATTGAGATAGTGTAGGAATAGGATGAAGGATATACTCACTTGCTTCGATTGCGCGCGCATGCGCGAACAATAAAAGAAGTAATATAAAGAAATGTTTTTTCATAGCATATTTTGTTACTTAGCTGATTTCGCTCCAGTTCTCTTGATTGGTGATGCGGAGGAGATCCAGTTGGCGTTTGTAGATCTGGTTTTGCGGTGATTGGAGTTGCGGGTCCGCATTGAGAATATCTCCGGCTGCCTCGCGTGCAAGACTCAGCAGTTGACCATCGGTAGCAAGATTAGCTATATGCAGGTCAAAAGGCATACCGGACTGGCGCGTGCCTTCTAGGTCTCCAGCTCCGCGGAGTTCCAGATCGGCTTCAGCGATGCGGAATCCGTCATTGGTGGCTACCATGATATCCATGCGTTTGCGCACATCTTTCGTCAACTCGACTCTTGTCAGTAGCAAGCAGTAACTCTGGTCCGCTCCACGTCCCACACGTCCGCGTAATTGGTGCAGTTGACTCAATCCGAAACGTTCGGCATTGGCGATAATCATCACGGAAGCATTAGGCACGTTAACACCCACCTCGATAACCGTGGTAGCCACGAGAATTTGCGTCTCTCCGCTGATGAACCGTTGCATCTGCAGGTCTTTGTCGGCGGCTTTCATCTGGCCATGTACCATAGAGATGTTAAAATCTGGGAAAGTCTCGCGTAACTCGTTATAACCGTTCTCCAGATCCTGCAGGTCTAGTTTCTCGTTCTCTTTGATAAGCGGATAGACAACATACACCTGCCGTCCTTGCTCTATCTGCTGGCGGACAAACGAATAGACTTGCGCCCTACGTTCGAGCGAATAATGCACGGTATGCACAGGTTTTCTGCCGGGCGGCAGTTCATCGATGATACTGACATGCAGATCGCCATAGACAGTCATCGCCAAGGTACGAGGAATAGGTGTGGCGGTCATGACAAGAATATGCGGAGGCATAGTGTTCTTATTCCATAATTTAGCTCTCTGCGCCACGCCAAAACGATGTTGCTCATCAATGATGACCAAGCCTAAGTTCTGCCATTGGACCTCATCTTCCAACAGCGCATGGGTACCGATAAGAATATTCACCTGGCCGTTGCGAAGCCCTTCGTGAATAGGTTCGCGTTGTTTCTTGGTGGTAGAACCTGTCAGCAGTCCGACATGAATTTTATCCCCTAACGGAGCAAGGAACTGTTTGAGTGTCTCGTAATGCTGGTTAGCTAAGATCTCCGTCGGTGCCATGATACAGGTTTGGTAACCGTTATCAACGGCCAAGAGGCAGCACAGCAGCGCCACGAGTGTTTTTCCTGAACCCACATCTCCTTGGAGCAGACGGTTCATCTGGTGCCCGGATTTGAGGTCAGCGTGTATCTCGCGAATAACACGTTTCTGTGCGTTGGTCAAGTCGAACGGGAGCGCTTCGTATAACCCGTGAAAACGCGGCCCGACTACAGGCATAGCAAAACCCTCATGCAATTCTCTGCGTTTCATTTGACGGAGGATATGCAGTTGGATATAGAACAGTTCCTCGAATTTCAAGCGTGCCCGCGCGTTCTGCATGGACTGGGCGTTAGGCGGGAAATGGACATTGATAAGCGAGTCTGTCAGAGACATCAAATGATATTTCTGCAGCACTTCCGCTCCTAAAGTGTCCGGCACACCCATCTTCAGATCCGGCAGCAACTCCGTGATGATACTTCGTATAGCCTTGGAATTGAGGTTGATATGTTTCATCCTCTCCGTGGTGTTGTAGTAGGGTTCCAAACCGGAAGTCATTTCCGAAGTCACCTTATTCCACGGCGTAAGTTCAGGGTGGACGAAATTGAAAGTATGGTTAAAGACACTGGGTTTGCCGAAAAGCAGATATTTGACACCTTTCTGCAGGCGTACATACTGCACGCCTCTGAACCAGACTAGTTCGCATTGGTGAGTGCCGTCAAAAAAAGTAGCGCTGAGTCGTTGTGCTTTACCGATGCCGATAGTGTGCCATTCAGTCACCTCTCCGATAATCTGCACAAAGGTATCCTCATCGTCCAAATCGGCTATCCGATAGAACCGACTGCGGTCAATATACTTATAGGGATAGACGCGCAGCATATCCATCGCCGTGCGAACGTTGAGTTCCGAACGAAGAATGTCGGCGCGTTTGGAGCCGACATTCTTGCAATAAGTTATATCTCTATGGGAAAGTTCCATTTTAGACAACTTCACTCAAAGCAGAAAAAGTCTTTGAGTCCGAAAGACCATTTTGTCTTCCGACTTTCTACCAAATTATTGGAGTTTGAAGTTAACCGGTACGGTGTATTTCACGCGGACAGGTTTACCACGTTGCTGACCTGCTTTCCATTTAGGCATGGATTTGATCACGCGGACAGCCTCTTTGTCCAATGACGGGTCACCACCTGAACGAACAACCTCTACGTCCACAATCGAACCGTCTCGGTTAACCACGAACTGGCAGATAACACGTCCCTGAATACCGTTCTCCTGAGCAATAACAGGATACTTCACGTTTTCGCTCAGATATTTGAACAGTGCTTGTTGTCCACCCGGGAATTCAGGCATCTTCTCTACAACGACGAAGACTACCTCTTCTTCCTCTTCCTCTTCCGGAGCCTCTACAGGAGCAGCAATAACCACTTCTACCTCTTTGTCGTCCTCTGTATTAACCTCGATGGACTCCACTTCTTTGTCATCCTCAACGACATTAAGAACCTCTACTTCTTGTACTTGTGGAGGTGGAGGAGGTGGAGGTGTTTCCTGACTGGTCTGTTGGATCTCTACCTCTTCCTCAAAGAGGAAATCGGTATCCGAGACCTCATACTTAGTAACCTCACGCTCTGTCCATTCCAATGCTACGTAGCAAAGGCTGAGTACGAAAACAAAACCCATCAATACATAAACGAGTTTATCGTTCTCAAGACTGGCTTTTTCAGATTTCTTTACTTGCATATTCTGTGTTTTTTAGGTCGTAGTTATCAAAATCGGCTACAAAGGTACAACAAATATTTTATATACGCAAATTTTTTTGCGATTTTAGTGCACAAATGAATTCTTTTAGTCCAAAATAAAGTGTTGAAAGGCTTCTTGTTGACCGAGCCAATTATATTTGCCTTCACTCAACCGGCGCATCTCGCTGCACGCGTGTTGGTACGCAGATGCGTGTGCGAGATAGCCCTCAATAATTGTGCCAATCTTTTCTGCATCCGTCGGTTCGACAAGCATTTGTGCAGGCAATTCCTGAAGGCCTGAATGAATAGCCTCCAACTCGGAATAGACAACCGGTCGCCCGGCAGCGAGATAATAGAATAGTTTGATAGGCAAACTATGTGTGCTTTCGTCATCTATCGTCCGCAAATCAAAGAAAAAGTCGTGTTGCGTTATCTCCTTGCAAAAATCCGGTAGAGGCATCGCCTCTTTTTCAATCAGTTTTAGGTTTGCGGGCAGCCCGTTTTGCGGTACAGAGACATCCTTGTCCTCCTCTGCTTTGACAATAGTCAAAAACACGGTTGAATGTGGTTGATGGGACGCGAGTACCTGTGCTGCGTTCAGTACATTCTGAATACCCTTGAGCGGGTTGCTGATACTACCGGCGTAGAAGAGTCGAAGAGTCTTGGATAAGTCATTCGGCGGTTGGGGAGCAATATACTGCAAATCAGGATAGTAAGGCAGCAGTAGCGATGGTTTGCGTGGGAAGAGACGTCTAAACGTCTGCGCCTTGCTCTCCTCACCAAAAATAAACCTGTCGCTTTGCCATCCCGCCCATTGATAGACCAGTCGCATCAGAGCCGCTTTGAGCGGACGTAACCAAGAGGGAGTGTGACGTAAATGGATTTGCGACGGATACCACTCGGTAATATCGTAATAGATTCGTGCTCGAGTATGCGCACGACGGCAAGCCAGAACAGCAAGAGGAGTGTCGCAGATGATTCTATCCGGCTGAAAATCAGTTACTTGCCAAATGATGGCTTGCTGTGCTTGGTTTCGCTCAACGCCATATAACGACAATATGACCACCTCTGCGCCTTGTGACTCCAAAGCAGCGCGTTGATGCCAATAGACACGGTCGTCGTGCTCTTTATGGGCTGTCTGAACGAAGAGAATTTTCATGGATTAACGATAACGGAGTTCACGCAACTTATGCCACCAGATAGCCAGACGGAAGAGTGGCTTGTAGTACTTCTCCACACTAAAATAAGTTACCGGTTGTGAACCGAATTGTTTGTAGTGTTTGGCTACACCACGTTCCATCGAACCTTCGAAATCAAACAGCACTTTTTTCTCCCGTGCCAATTTGATAGACTCGAGCGCCAGCAAGGCTCCTGCTCCACTGTCGCTGAAAGCACCATCGAAAGCAGGAATGAGATAATACATATAGTTGCGGTCCCAAACGAGGAAGGCAGCAGCATAAGGTTGTCCGTCTGCATTGCAGATACTCAAGATCTCGCATTGACCCATTCGTCGCGCTTTACGTTCAAGCACCAGGAAGAACTCGCGTGAATAACTAATCTTGCGGTTGCGCGCTTCCAGACAACGTTTGTGAAAACGGTAGAAAGCCTCTGCATCCATATTCCGTTCCACATGCAGACTGAGTGCTTTTTGGAGCTGACGTTTCTTGTTCTTGGAGAATGAATCGATAAGTTTATCGAGGTCGCTTAGATCATTGATACGGTAGGTTACACGCTCCTTTGCCTTGAATCCTAACGCCCGCATCGCATCGACACACAGACTACCCGGCAGATATTGCTGATAATAATACGCCAGATTCATCTGGTCTAACTGCTCTTTGATCTGACGGCATACTTCCGCTGTGATCCATCGATCAGCGGTGGTAGCGGAATTAACCCATATACCGCCTATGTGTGACATTTGCGGCATTAAGATATACTTATACCAAGCGCGTTTGCGGAGCAAATACGGCATAGCACCGAGAATATTTCCTTCCGGGTCCTCGGCGAAAAGTACATCCCATTCTTTTCCTGCACAAACAGCATCCATCCACCATGGTTGCATCGTGATAGGCACATACTCTTGCTGTGCCACCCACTCCGTATAGCGTTCTTTGTTGCTCATTTGAAAATACTCAAGAATTCGTCATTATTATCGTCTAATCCGTTATCGGTCATAGGGTCTTCAGAGGCCTGTTCATCCAGAGGATGATTTTCTTCTTCGGCTGCTTTGCGATATTGCTCCGGTTTGTATAGAATCTGCACCACTTCCGCTACTATCTCCGTCTTCCGGCGCAGTTGTCCGTCTTTCTCCCATGTGCGGGTTTTGAGTTTGCCCTCCACATATACTTTCATACTTTTGTGGATGTTCTGCTGTGCCCACTCAGCGAGATTGCGCCAAAGCACAATCGAATGCCACTCTGTCACATCCGGCACTTGTGTACCGTTTTGCATGATGTACCCACGCTCGGTTGTTGCCAAATTAAATGTTGCAATACATACGCCTCTATCCAAATAGCGAACTTCAGGATCGTTGCCAACATTACCAATCAGAATAACTTTGTTTACGCTTGCCATAATTTATTTTTACCTTTCGCTTTTTAATATTAAAACCTTTGCGAGCGCAAAGGTAGCACAATTTTTTGATATATGCAAGTATCCGACAACTTTTTGTAAGAAAAGTATCAAAAAAAAGAGATACCATTTGCGTATATCGTTTTTTTTTGTGTACCTTCGGACTCCGCCTTGCCTAGTAGCAATTCCCCCGAAACTACGTTCGCACTCTCGTGCAAACGCCAATCTTTTAACCAAACCAATTCCCTCGTGCAAGCACAGATGATTTTTTTAGTTAAAATCTTGCACATTTCAAAAATTTGTTGTACCTTTGCAGCGATTTTGTGTAAAACCGTAAAAAACTCTATAATCAAATGAAACACACCATGATTTGTCTGGCAGCTCTGCTACTGACTGTGAGCACCGCAGTAAACGCGCAAAAGGAATCCCAGTATGTGCGTTGTATTGCGTTTTATAACCTTGAAAACCTCTTTGATACTATTCATGACGAAGGTAAAAACGACTACGAATACTTGCCTGACGGAGGAATGAAATGGGATTCGTACAAGTATGAGAACAAAGTCAAGAATATGGCTTATGCCGTTTCCCAATTAGGCACCGATTATGACCCTCGCGGAGCAGCATGTATCGGTGTAGCCGAAGTGGAGAATATCGGTTGTCTGTATGACCTCTGCGCAGAGGCAAACGCTAAATACGGTCGCCGCTTGAAACCTATCTTGCTCGAAGGTCCAGACCGCCGTGGAGTGGATGTAGGTTTTCTGTATGACTCAGTAATGTTCAAACCCACCAAAGTGGATGGTTATGAGCTAAAAGCTCATTATGCCGACGGAGGAGTCATCAAGACCCGTTTGCAGTTATGTGTGTCGGGTTATTTGATGAGCGAGTCGTCACACGGAGAGAAATTTAGTCCGGAGAAAATACACATGATAGTCAACCACTGGCCGAGTCGTTACGGAGGCGAACTCTCTTCCCGCCCCGGACGTGACACGGCCGCAATGCTGTCCATGAAAATCTGTGATTCCATCTATCGCAAGGACCCGAAAGCGAAGATTGTGATCATGGGTGACTTGAATGATGATCCGGATAACCATAGTTGCAAGGACGTTATTAAAGCGCGTAAGAAACGTAACCAGGTTGAGCCGCAAGGGTATTTCAATACTATGTGGCAACACCTCTCTAACGGAACAGGTACATTGTTTTACAATGGCGGATGGAATCTCTTTGACCAGATTATCATCTCTGAACCGTTACTGAATGAAAAAATTGAAAGTGGCAAGTGGACCTATTGGAAATCGCAAGTGTTCAATAAACCGTTCTTAACCGTACAGGAAGGCAAGGACAAAGGAGCACCATTACGTACGCATAAAGGCGGTGTATGGCAGAATGGATACGGCGACCACTTCCCGACAATGATTTATTTAATTCGTAAAAAATGACACTTCAATTAAGACGAGATGAAACGCCCATACAAATGAGAAACTATGGGCGGATAGTGCAAGATATGATTGCTTACGCTTGCACGCTGGAGGATAAAGAAGAGCGCGACTCTCTGGAACTCTATATTGCACAATGTATGCGTCAGCGCAATCTGGTGTGGAACAGAGACCAGGAGGCAGGCATAGCGCGCGTGAAGGAAGATATTATTCGTCTCTCGAACGGACAGTTGAGATGCGATTCTGAGGCCTTCAACCAATTACTGGCGCAACCGCAAACAGCCAATAATGCTCAGCAAAAAAAGAAAAAGAAATAATTAACAACCCCAAACATTAGCGACCTGCGCAACAACAATTATGGAAGAGACAAACGAGTTTAAAGTCTTCGCCGGTTCAAAAGGAGAAGCATTAGCAAAAGGTATCTGCGAACAATTAGGATGCCAATTAGGGAAAGTGCATATCGACCGTTTTTCAGACGGTGAGTTCTGTACCTATTTCGAGGAATCAGTTCGAGGACAATCGGTCTATCTGGTTCAACCGACTTGCCCGAGTAGCGACAATTTGATGGAGTTGTTGCTAATGATTGATGCAGCGAAACGCGCTAGTGCTTACAAAGTGATTGCTGTCATCCCGTATTTTGGATGGGCACGTCAGGACCGCAAAGATAAACCACGTGTTTCTATCGGTGCCAAATTAGTGGCAAATATGCTTCAGACGGCCGGAGCAGACCGCGTGATAACCGTCGATCTGCACGCAGACCAGATACAGGGATTCTTTGATATTCCGGTGGACCATATCTACGGTTCTAATGTCTTGGCTCCATATGTAGCCAATCTCAATCTGAAGAAACTGATTGTTGCTTCGCCGGACGTAGGTGGTTCCAAACGTGCATCGAATTTCGCTAAGAAACTGCATCTGCTGACCAACCGTGAAGTGCCGATGGTGATTTGCTATAAGAACCGTCCGGATTTCAATAAAGTATCTGAGATTCGCGTCTTAGGTGATGTGTATGGGAAAGATGTTGTGCTCTTCGATGATATAGCAGATACCGCAGGAACGTTATGTAAAGCCGCTGAGATCATGATGGCCGGAGGTGCTAAATCCGTCAGAGCCGTTGTTACCCACGGAGTGTTGAGCGGGCAAGCGCGTGAGAAGATACAAGCCAGCGCATTAGAGGAACTCGTTTGCACAGACTCTATTCCGTTTGAGCAGGGATGCTGCACCAAACTGCATGTAGAGAGTCTGGCTCAGTCTATTGCACATACCATCAGAGCTATTCAAAGTCATACATCTGTTAGTGAAACGAATATTCGTTAATATAGTTATTGTCTCTCTTGCCGTTGCGTTGGCAAGTTGTGGAAAGAAAGCCGCGTCTGTTCCTGCTCGTCCTTCATTTGACGGCGATACAGCATACGGATATGTGGACCGTCAGTTAGGATTTGGTTCTCGTGTGCCCAATAGTTATGCGCACAGCGAGTGTGCCGTGTGGATCATCAAAAAACTTCGTGCAGCAGGAGCGGAAGTGGAGTTGCAGAAAGGAGAAATGCCGGATTATCGCGGACATATGCAACGGATATACAATATCATCGCTCATTTCTCTACACCGGAAACAGCCAATCGTCCCAAGATATTATTGGGCGCACATTATGACACACGCCCATGGTGCGACGAGGAAGACGACTATATGGACCGCAAATACAATGTGCCCGGTGCTAACGACGGAGCGAGTGGAGTAGGAGTGTTGTTGGAGGTAGCACGGCAGTTGGGCAAGAAGATACAAGACTCAACTTTTACCACTCCAGTGGATATCATCTTCTTCGATTGTGAGGATAGTGGTACTCCGCATTTCTACACAGGCGTGGAGCGAGAAGACACATGGTGTCTCGGTTCTCAGTTATGGGCTACTAATTATGTTAATTTAGCTGAACAGGCACCTGTGTATAAATTCGGAATCATTGTCGATATGGTAGGTGCGCCGGACGCCATTTTCCCATTGGAGATGTATTCGACTCAGTATGCGGGCAATTATCAAGAACAGATTTGGCGTGCAGCAGAGCAATTGGGATATGGTTCGATATTTACGCGCCAACAGTCATATCCGATAACCGACGACCATTATTATATCAATTATATTGCCGGTATACCTTGCGTGGATATAATCCACTATGATGTGCGCAATGCAACAGGTTTTCCGCATTGGTGGCATACCCGTAAGGACAATATGGACAATATAAGTAAATCCACCCTTCAGGCTGTCGGAGAAGTTGTAATGAGTCAACTCTAAACAGCGTGAATAAGACTCCAGAGCAAATAGAGTTAGCCAAACTGCAGTCGCGTCTGACCAAGCGTTTTCACAAAGCATGTGCAGACTATGGACTGATTGCAGACGGAGACCATATTCTCATTGGTCTAAGCGGAGGAAAAGACTCCTTGGCATTGGTAGAATTTTTAGGCCGTCGTTCCCAGATCTACAAACCTCGCTTTAAGGTTACCGCCTTGCACGTGCGTGTGCGTGAGCGAGCGTACGAGACGGATATGACGTTTCTGGAGCATTTTTGCACAGAGCATCAAGTGCCGTTGGTGGTAAGAGATATCACAATTCCTCCTGCTCCGAAAGATGCGGACAAATCGGAAAGTAATCCGTGTTTTCTCTGTTCGTGGTTTAGACGCAAAGAGTTATTTAACCTGGCTCAAGAGTTAGGATGTAATAAGATTGCTTTCGGTCATCACAGGGATGATATTCTGCAGACCTTATTGATGAATCTGATCTACCAGGGTGCATTTGCTTCTATGCCTCCGTTGCTGCAGTTGGAAAAGATGCCTTTGGCTATTATTCGTCCGCTATGCCTGATAGAGGAAAAAGACTTGGTGCGCTATGCAGCATTGAGAGGATATGAGAAGCAGAAAAAACTCTGCCCCTTTGAGCATGAATCATCCCGCACGAAAGTGAAAGAACTATTGGCGCAAATGAAAGCCTTAAACCCCGAAGCGGAAGATTGTTTATGGGGTGCAATGAGTAATATCAAAACAGATTATTTACCTAAAATATGAATGCAATATATACTATCCTTTTACTCCTTGCCTCGAATGTGTTTATGACGCTCGCTTGGTATGGACATCTTAAACTGCAAAATATCGGTTTCTTTTCGAATGCGACGCCTCTTATTTTTGTTATCCTTTTCTCTTGGGGCATTGCGTTTTTTGAGTATTGCCTGCAAGTTCCGGCCAATAGAATGGGATTTGACGGCAACGGAGGTCCGTTTACATTAATGCAACTGAAAGTTATTCAGGAGGTGATAACCCTGGTGGTTTTTGTTATTTTCTCTGCTATTGCATTTCATATGCCCCTTCGGTGGAATCATTTTGTAGCTTGTCTTTTACTCATCGCCGCAGTATATTTTGTCTTTGGATTCAAATAAATATACCATGAAATATCGTCTGTTTTTATTAACCTTTATCGTCTTTAGTCTCTCTTCGTGTTATTATAGATCGGCAACACCTCGAGACTCCTTTGCCAAAGGAGCAGATGTGAGTTGGCTTAGTGAAATGGAGCATGACTCTATAGCGTTTTATGATACCAACGGCACAGAAGACGACTGTTTGGATATCATGCAACGAATGGGAATGAATGCTGTTCGTTTGAGAGTGTGGGTGAATCATTCTACCGGTTGGAGCAATAAGTCCGATGTAGTACAGATGGCCCAGAGGGCAGCGAAAAAAGGATTACGAATAATGATTGATTTTCATTATTCCGACTTCTTCGCAGATCCAAACCATCAGACTATTCCTGTTGCATGGCAGAGTTACGATTATGAACTGCTGCGTGAAGCGGTTTTTGAGCATACATTAGATGTGCTTAATACACTTAAAGAGGCACGTGTTAAACCCGAGTGGGTGCAAATAGGAAATGAGACGCCGAATGGGATGTTATGGCCTGTAGGACAAGTGTCTAAGAATGCCGATGATGCGCATTGGAGCGCTTATGCCGGTTTCACACAAGCGGGATATAAGGCTGCAAAAGAAGTCTTTTCGGATATCAAAGTGATTGTGCATGTGGATAATGCATTTGAATACCGCGATTGGTTCTTTGATGCACTATTGGCACACGGTGCACAATTTGATATGATCGGGTTGAGTCATTACCCGATGATGTATGAGTGGTCTCATTTGCCCTGGCAGGAAATGAATACACGCGCAGAAGCCAATATTCGTCAACTTATCAGCACTTACCGTAAACCGGTTGTCATAGCTGAAATAGGCATGCAGAACTGGGGACAAGGAGCTATGTATGATTCTGTCTCCGCTTGCGCAAACGAGGTGATGGTAGATTTTATCAATCGTGTAACACCTATTGACTCTTGCGTAGGTATTTTCTATTGGGAACCGCAGTGTTATAATGAATGGAAACCGGCAGAGTATGTACCTTTAGGATGGGGCGCATATAATATGGGTTCTTTCACTCCGGAAGGTAAACCGAGTCCGGCATTGGTTTCACTCTTTGCGACAAAAAAAGAATAAGTTCATCCGCTAACCGTCAGTAAATTATGTCTCCTTATATTCAATCTCTCCGTTTGCGCACTTTGCCTCTTTCAATGTCCGGAATTATTCTCGGTACAGGACTTGCGGCGAATAGTTGTGACTGTTCGTGGCTTGTTTTTTCGTTGGCCATCTGTACCACTCTCTGTCTGCAGATTCTCTCCAATCTGTCGAATGAATTAGGAGACGCGATGAAAGGAACAGATAGCGACCAAACGGGAAGAGATGCGTACGGGCTGCAAGCAGGAACTATCACGATGGGTGAGATGAAAAAGATGATAGGTCTGTTTATCGGACTTTCTGTGCTTTTCGGAACAGCCTTGGTCCTGATTGCTTTTTGGGATACAAACGATATACAGACGGCGATAATTAATATAGCGCTTTTCCTATTTCTCGGAGCTTTGGCAATAATAGGTGCAATGACTTACACCTTAGGAAAACACAGTTACGGCTATAAAGGATTAGGCGATTTAGGAGTTTTTCTTTTTTTCGGATTGCTCAGTACGATGGGAGCGTTCTATCTGCAGACGCAAACGATGAGTTGGGAAGTGTGTCTTGCCGCAGTGGCAATTGCTTTGCCGATTGTAGGTGTGTTGAACCTGAATAATATCCGAGACATCGACAACGACCGCAAGCACGGTAAACGTACTTTTGCGAGTCTGTTAGGAGTTCGAGGAGGAAAAATATACCACACAGGATTACTGATTACCTGCCTGCTTCTCTTTACGGCATTAGGCCATTTCTGGCCATTAGTAATCAGTCCTGTCTGGGGATGGCATATTGTTTATATCTTCCGCCATGAAGGTCATGAGTTAGACAAACAAATGCCCGTTCTGATGTTTACCACTATTCTTGTTGCTTCCGTCGCTTGGCTATAACAGCATACAAGCCGGCTATAAGCAGTAATACCCACCAAGCGTCGCCAATCGGTAAGACGTGAGGATCATCCGGGTTTGGCGTTGGAGGCGGAGGTCCGATAGCTTTTCGTGAAGCAGCGCCTGTAGCGCCTATGTCTGAAGGTGAGATTTGCTGGTATGCAGAGATTTCTGCGAAACCTTGATAGGCCATAGCCGAATTGGCAGAGCGTCGATTCTTGCGATTGAATAAATCATTACTATACACACATCCTTGCATAGCAGGCGTTTTCCAATCGCTTGCAGGTGCAGCGACAGGTGCTACGTGTGTGCGCGTGTGTGCAGATAATAAGGAGTTATTATTTACAGGGCGTGCAAGAGTAGCCGTTGGGAATTCAGCCGACGTTGTAAAGGACGCTTGCTGAGCTCTCGTTAGTCCAAACCCTCCAAAGGCGAGGACTAAGAATATGAAAAGTCTTTTCTTCATCATCGTCTTTTGGGGTTTAGAAGGTTATCTTTTGTGTTTTCAGTCCTGTAGTGGTTTGCATGTGCAAGATATATACCCCGGACTGCGGTAAGAGTAATGGTTTGTCAAATCCGTTGGTGCGGTAGAGAACCAGACGTCCGTCAGCGGTATAAACTCTCAGCGAGAGAATCTGTCCGTCCCAGTCCATCGGTCCCTCAATGGATGTAGGTACTTCACGGCGATTGTCCACTATCTCGAAACGAATATTGGTCTCTTTGTTGGTGCCGAAGAAATGATAGGTGCCTCCATCCTCTATCGGTGTTTCTGTACCGATGAGTAAGTCACGGAGTACAAGTCCTTCCTCCGAGGTAGTGAAGTGAAGTGTATAATCTGCATCTTCTCCGGCGCGGAAAGCGATTTGCTTTCCTCCAAACGCAGGTGAGACATCTACAGCGAGGTCCAGATCATTTGTGCGTGTCATGAGTTGCGGAGCATAAGCTTCTCCTTCGAATTTATATCCATCCCATGCATTATCGAATTCGTTGGTACGGTTCGGATTCTCGAAGATGTACAATCTGTCGGAGAATTGTGTTCCTAAGACATCGATAATGAGTCGTGGCATTGCTTCTGCTTCCTCTTGTATGCTGTTGTATCGCGGAGCACGGTTTGGAAGAACCGAGAGGGCAGTGTGTTCCGAGTTGCGAACCAAACGATCGTAATTGAGTGTTACGTTAGCAGCAGCTTCTGTTACGAGATAGAATCCTTGCATCGGAGCAATGAATTTATTGGCTCCAAGGACAGTAGCGGTTGCGATAGGAACGGCTACATATTGTCCGGCAGAACCAGTCTCTGTATTTTGGTTCGGGAATGAAGATTGGTGTCCGTCATTAGTGCCGGTATTGAACAGATAAATGGTTTGTTGTACTCCTGTGCCGAAGTCTGCTGCTTCAAACCGAGCAATATTGATTGGTGCCATCCAGCTGTTGGCAAACAGATTCCATCCTTTATAGTTCGTGCCATCACAAGTCAACGAGATTGTTTGGTTGACAGAAGGAACAAGCGTTCCTTGATTGGTGAAGACTTTAGCAGACGGGTTCGTCAGCGCATATCCAACGAACGGGACAAGAGCTTCGGGTTTATTTACCCATTTCCAGTTTTCACCGGCGTTACCCGTTTCGTTTTCATACCAGCGGCACATTTCTGAACCATAGTAATGATCAATGGCATGTGCCACATCGCTGAACGGAACACCCATATATTGCCAAGTTGCGTTTGCAGCCGGATAACCTGCACCGCGTGCGTAGAACTCAATCGTCGCGTGCGTGTTTCCTTCAGTATCTCCGTGCGCGAGTGCGCCTTGGTTAGTAGCACTGGATTTGATGATGAGGTCTTCTGCTGCCACCGGATAAAGGGTAACATAGTCTGTTCCGTGCACTTCGCTTACCTCCTGTGTGATTTCCAATGCTGCATTGGCATTGATAGTAAGTGAACCATTGTTACCATTGCCTTTACAGAGTTTAGCGTTGAGGGCATGTGCATCTGCGATATTAACGATACACGGTCTGATAATACGAGTTGCTTGGTAATAAGAAGGTATTTCGGTATATGTCGGTCCCCAGTTGAGAGGATCATTCCAAACACCTGTGCCATGGTTATCATCGAAGATAAGGTCACGGCAACCATGAATCTCTATGCTATAGACGCATGGATTCTCTCCATTTACACTCTCGCGGAAGACACCTACACCCTGTGCCTCTACTTCGTTCATAGCCAAGACATCATCACTTGACAACGGATATTTGTAAATGCCCGGAGAGGAAACATTTCTCATGTTTACCAATAGATGTGCATCCGAAGCATTGTTACCATAGTAGAGAGCTAAAATGTTGGTTGTGCTACTTGCTTCTCGGATTGTGTTGACAGCAGTAATAGCAACAATGATTGTATCTCCGACACGGAAGTCACCTTTCTTAAGTGTAGCAAAGAGGATGTCGTTGGTTGAACTTAATTCATAACCTGTTTGAGTTCCAATACCCGTTCCGAAGTCATAAGAGGCAGTAGTGGAACCGACGGAAACGACAGGAGTTCCTGCATATTCGTCATTATTGTATCCAGAAACGGTGTATGTGTTTTGGCCCGTGAGCACTACTTTAGAAATGATTTGTGCTTCATCGCACGGCAAAACCCAGTGTGCTTTCAAACACCAAACTCCTGCATAGTCACCGTAGTAGTTCCCTTCCAGACGGGTAAATAACTCTGTGGTTGCGTGTTGATACCAGCCGGCAAAGGCAAAACCGGGTTTGGTAACATCAATAGGAAGCAGTTGGTAGTCATTAGCATCACCTGTGTAGCGGTACCAAGTGGGATAAGGATCTTCGTTAATGGTTCCTCCCTTGGTGTCGTACTCTACATTGAAAGTGGGGAAATAGACGGCACGGATATAAACGGAAGAGGTAATACCCGTAGTGGGCACATTCTCCCAATGGTCAAACCGCCAAACACAAGATAAGGGAGTGTAATACTCCGGTATATCTGTTAAGATACCTTCCGTAGTCAGCGGCGCAGTAATGGTAATCGGAGTAGCGGTATTAATGGTAAGGGTGTTATCACCATTGTCTGTTATAGTTGTGCCTTCCGGAATAGCCGGATGAGTGCTGATGTCCGTGTTTGTAATTGTACCATACGCACCGCCGACGTACGAAGGAGCATCCGTTACTTTAATAGCAGTAATCGTAATAGTACCCGGAATAATGGTTCCCGTGAACGTAATGCTCTTAACTTTAGGCCGAGACCATCCATATGTGTTCCTTACTCTAAGCGTATATATACCTGCGTTAATTCCTCTTAAGTCCCAAGTGGTAGTATACTGTCTTTCTGTTTCGTCAGGAGCACTCCCTATATTTTCACCAGTGAACGTAGAAAGAACCGTATTCCCGTCCATCAAATCCATAGTTACATAATGGCCATTCTCGCAAGAGTAAATCTCCTTAATGGTAAATATATCCGGATATTGGATACGCACAGTCCATTCTGCCCAACGGTCCATGTTTGGCGCATCCGTTGGTCCGAAATCGAAGTAGTCATTATTGGCACCATACCAAGTCATATCAGCACTATACTCAGCCACATTGCCTTTATTAACCGTTCCAGGAATATCAACATAGGAGAATTCATCCCATTTTGCCCAGAATGTTTTGTTTCCGCTATCAGTAGTAGAAATAGATGTGACGGCAGAACCCGTGCATCCGGCATTATCGAACCATCCTGCGAACACATAGCCGCCATCTTTAGTAACATCAGTTGGCAGAGTCGCCCCCACACCATATGTATAACTCGTCACATTACCTGAATTGATAGTTCCGCCATTTGTATTGAGAGTGATGGTGTACGTAGCTGGTTCGAAGACAACAGAGATGACAGCATCTTCCGTCAAGACGAACGGGTCACGGTTTCCATGAGCGACTCCGTTAATGTATATTACGGCAGGGTCAGCATAACCCATTCCAGGGACAGCTGTCACTGTGATTATACAAGTGTGTGCCAAATCGCGGCTGCCAGAGTTGAAAGCTTGTGCGACTCCATTTACATCCACATAATTGACGGTCAGCGTGCCGTACGCAGGCGGGGTGATAGAGACATTATGCGTCCACATTCCGGGGACGGTAGTGAAGGAATAGAATTTGCAGTTGTTGTTCTGTGCGTCTCCTCCAATCGTGTAATCGTTTCCAGGAATAACAGTCCAACCGGTAGAGGGAACCGGAGCTCCTTCAAAGCGCACCGCTTCGGTAGCGGCATAAGCGTCTCCAGTCTTTGTCTTATAGATGGAGTTTCCATCGCTCCAGCAGGCATTATTAGCAATATGCCAAGCCTCAAAGCCGCCAAAGGAAGAAGTAGTGACTTGGAACAGATTGGCTGTTCCGTTCACTTTGGACATTTTGTATTTGTTATTCCGCGTACTATGACCTATGCGGTAATGAATATTGTCTGCCGTCCATTGGCGCACATCGTTAGCAAAATAGAGATTATATCCCGCTGTTTGGTTATCACTTGGGTAAACCACACTCATTGTGAAAGAGGTTAATCCGGCATTGAAAGTGAGGTTGAATGTATATGTAGCCGCCTTGGTAGTGGTTAAACCGCAATAGATATCGTCACCTAACGTCCAGTTCGTGCAGTTTCCACTATTCATTGTCCCGTTATTGCCCCACCAATTAAGTTGCCCATCCGTAATTTTGAAATGGTAGGTATATGTTCCATTTTCGAGAAACACACTGGCAGTTGCGTGTGTAGCATCAATCTTTGTGAATGCCAGATTGCACTTATCGGAATTATTATCCCAATAGACGTACAATTGCAGACATTTCAGTTTAAATGCATTATTCTTAGTGGAAGCGCTGGCGGTAGAACAGCCATCGCCTGTAGAGGCTATACAGCGGTATTGTCCTGCGTCTTCAGCGGTGGCGTTGGCTTTGGTATAAGTAGCGTCAGTTGCACCGACTATGTCTTGGAACGCACTACCGATGAATTTCTGCCATTGGTAGGTTACTCCGCTGGTAATCGGACTTCCTGTTCCTGCTGAAGAATAAGCTTGTGCCGTAAGTGAGATTGTCTCTCCCGGGAAGAAGTGGTAGCCTCCGGAAATATCTACATGATTTGGAGCAGAGCAGGAAGGACGAGTGATGAGCAGATTAACGAAACCGGAGCGAGCTACAGCAGGACAAATGCAGAATACTGTTTTTCCTTCTAACGCGTCACCCGATTGTACTGTGTAAGAGATATCGGCAAATTGATTTACCGGAACGGAGGAAGATAGTGTGGCGGCTGTTGCCGGTGCGGATGCGGGTTTTGGTAACTCGCTTGGCATAAAGAACCATAACCCATCACCAGCCTCTCCGTCACGATCATTCTTTACGAACCTGGCAGTAATAACATCACCGGCAGCAAGTGCCACATTAAGTGAGACCTTAAACGGCATCAGGTTGTCCGAGAAATAAAACGAAGGAGTACCATTATCATTGTATCCCCATCCAGGTCTAATAAATTTTTGACTACTGTTAGTCCCATTTGAGATATACATTGAGCCGCCAAGAATGGTCGCCTCTGCCGCAGTAATAAGTTGGTCGGTAGTGTTTCCCGAGACAGACACGTCAGATGCAGATGTTGCCTGCGCGGAAAATATTGGGCCAGTGAGATCATTCGGAAGAGTAGTAGAAGCACAAATAACCGGGAAATTATTTGAGTTATAAGTTGTATTTGGTTTCCAAACGATGATATAGTAAGGCGAAGCAGGTGCAGGATCAACAGAGATATTTGCACTTGCTTGCACACCCGGATTAATAGGTACATCTGTTTGATTAAAGCCAGAAATGACAGTTTCTCGATACAAGGTCCATGGGTCAGTTGTTATTAAATATATATCCAACCAATCTGCCCCAGAGATAGGACCATAGTATTCATAATTTCCACCAGTACTAACGCTCATATTAGTATCCCCCCAATTATTAGCTTCTCCGGTATAGAGATAGTCATTGGCAGAAGTAGAAACGCAGCAAAGGCAGAAAAAAACTGATAGGATAAGTGAGTAGATTCTTTTCATAGTATCTAACATAAATTTTTGATTTTGTTTAGTTAAATAAGTCAGTGTTTAAAGTTTTCGGCGCAAAGATATAGAAATATTTCTATATGCAAAAAAAAATATACGATTATTTTTAAATCATGTGTTTTTTTTACGATATGATGTTTCGCTTTGCAAAAGATTGGACTATAATGGACTATGTTGTAAGTGTTTGAAATTCAGCAGATTATAAACATTAAAAGATGTTTTGTATTCATATATTTCGGAGAACTTGTTTTCGAAATGTTTCGAATAGTCAAAAGGAAGAGGTTCATGTTCAAAATATGAAAAAAATGCTGTTTTTGACAGATAGGGTAGTTGGCTTGTTTTTACAGAAGTATAAACAAAAAGTGTATATATACTACGTATATATACAGTATAAAGAGGTAATTTGCAAAAAAGGCGTTTTATCCTACGGTAATCTTACGGGAATTCTACGGGAATCCTACGGAACAATACCGTAAATGATATATGCCGACTATCTTTCCGTTTCTACGAGGGGAGATTAAAAGAAAAATGCGCTGGCGCTTACAAAAATATCCAAAAATAACAAAAATATTAAAAATACCTTTGGCAGCAAACACTCTGGCGAGTTCATGCATCTATGCCGCTATCGGGCATACTTATAAATGAATTTAACGTAGCCCGTTAGGGCGTATCTGCACCTCCAAGGAGTTATTTGCCGCCAAAGGCGAAAATATTAATTATATTTTTTTTCTGTGCATTTGTTTTCTGCACAACGCAGAATGAAAACATCGAAAACCCATTCGGCGAGGAGTATAAATATGGTTTTTCCTCACAAAAACGCCATTTATTCAAGCATAAAGGCTTTTTTTTGCGAAAAAATTTGTGTATTTGAAAAATTTGTAGTACCTTTGCAGCCGTTTTTCGCCTCTGCGCGTAATGCGCGAGTGCGAGAGCGTAAGAAATCATTATTATTAACAATTAACATCAACAATTTACTACAATGGTAAATCATTATGAAGCCGCTTTCGTTTTGACACCCGTTTTGTCTGAACCACAGGCGAAGGAAGCGGTAGAAAAATTCGAGAATCTTCTCACACAGAATGGCGGTACCATTTTGAATCGTGAGGAGTGGGGCTTGAAGCAATTAGCTTACCCTATCCAAGGTAAAAATTCGGGTTTCTATGTAATTCTTCAGTTTGACGTAGATCCCTCAGTAATCGCTACCCTCGAGACAGAGTTCCGTCGTGACGAGCGCATTATTCGTTTCCTGACGACCCGTCTTGACAAGTACGCATTTGAGTACGCCGAGAAGCGTCGTAACAATTTTAAGAAAGAGGAGGCTTAAGTTATGGCACAGAATGACGAAATTCGCTATCTGACTCCGCAAGGCACGGACCAGAAGAAGAAAAAGTATTGCCGCTTTAAGAAAGCCGGCATCAAGTACATCGATTACAAAGATCCAGAGTTTTTGAAGAAGTTTTTGAATGAGCAAGGTAAGATATTACCTCGTCGC
Source organism: Paludibacteraceae bacterium (assembly GCA_017412245.1). GTDB lineage: Bacteria > Bacteroidota > Bacteroidia > Bacteroidales > Paludibacteraceae > Colicola. Next base: position 31,255 of record JAFPYI010000041.1, read on the forward strand.
ATCACCGGTACTTCTTTGAAATTCCAACGCAAAGTAGCTCAGGCCGTAAAGAAAGCTCGCCACTTGGCATTGCTTCCTTACGTAACTGACATGATGAAGTAATTAACCCATTAATTAGAAAGGAAAAGAACATGGAAGTAATTCTTATTCAAGACCTGGCAAATCTGGGTTTCAAGAACGACATCGTAAAAGTACGTGACGGCTATGGTCGCAATTATCTTCTTCCTCAGAAGATAGCAATCATCGCTAACGAGGCCAACCGCAAACAATTGGCAGAGAACCTGAAACAACAGGCTCACAAAGCCGCTAAATTGTTAGCAGACGCAGAGGCCCTTGCAGCCAAATTGGCAGAGACCGTAATCGAAGTAAAAGCAAAAGCAAACGAGGATGGAAAGATCTTCGGAACAGTAACAACAACCGATATTGCTAACGCATTGGCAGCTCAAGAGATCGCAATCGACAAGAAAGTGATTACCTTGGTAGAGCCGATCAAACAATTAGGTGAGTATACTGCTCAGGCTCGTCTTCATCGTGAGGTAAAAGCCGATATCAAACTCAATGTAGTGGCTGAGTAATTAAAGTTTAAAGTTTAACGTTTAAAGTTTAAAGAGACTTATGAAACAAGGAATTCATCCAGATAACTACCGCGTAGTAGTTTTCAAAGATATGTCCGACGGAACTCAGTTCTTTAGCCGCTCCACCGCAGCAACAAAGGACACGATTGAGATTGATGGCGTTCAATACCCGTTGATTAAGTTGGAGATCTCCAACACGAGTCACCCGTTCTACACCGGTAAATCGAAATTGGTTGATACCGCCGGTCGTGTGGACAAATTTATGTCTCGTTACGGCAATCGTAACAAGAAATAATTCTGACGAAATTCAAGGGGCGGACGCATGTCTGCCCTTTGATTTCATTTGGGGTTAAAGAAAGTGAAAAGTAAAAAATAATCTCTCTATGAAAAACGCACATTTATGGCGAGCCTTAGGCCGCAACACAATTATCTCTATCATTTTATTTGGCGCCTTATTAGGCGTGTTATGGTTGGCGGAAATGCTATTCCCGTCCGTGAGTCTGCTTAAATGGCACGACGCGGCTTGGGTAGTAGGAATTCCTGCCAGCGTCATTGGCGTAGCATACATACTGACTGTTCGCGACCCGCAGAACTATACCGGTTTCTATCCCGGCATAGTGATGTCTGTTTTGCTCGGCGTCCAGTTTTTGCTGCAAGAACAATATGACAGCACATTTCTGTTTTTCTTTGTGTTTATTCCGTTCCAGATGATGTCGATATACAAATGGAGCCGTGGGAAAGATGACGGAGGTGCTTCTTTTGAGCCGAAGTTTTTGGACACTCCGCGTCTGCTGTTGTCCGTAGCAATGCTTGTTTTTATCACTGCCGGCGATTATGTATTGGCGACATATGCATTCCAACACAACGGATTGGCAGACAATATAGCCGTCAAACTGCTGAACGGTTTGCTGATTTCGTCTTCGTTCCTGGCGAACTACTGGCTGATATACCGCAAGACCGATTCGTGGATTTATTGGTTTATCTATAGCGTGTCCGGAATAGGTTTGTTTATTATATTAGGAAACATCTTCTCCATCGTTCTGTTCTGTTTCTTCCTGGTTATCAATTCGATGGCCGGTTTGGCATGGATAAAAGCAACCAAAAAGGAAAATTTTGGATGGGTGAAAATTTTCGTTAAATAGTTAAAATGGTCGCTGCGCGACGTTAAAATGTTAAAACGTTAAAAATGATAAAGCGAAAACAAGACTCCGTATTAAAAGTAACCGAGTCCGCACAGCTGATGGATTTTCTGATGGCGAAGATGGGTGGCATGGCCCGTTCGTCCGTCAAACAACTGCTTGGTCAACGCCGTGTGAAAGTGGGTAACGCTATTCAGACGCGGCATGACTATGAGTTGAAAGCCGGTGATAGCGTGACCGTTCTCTCGGGCAGAGGGAATATCGAGTTGCGTCATCCGAAGTTGCGTGTGGTCTATGAAGATGATGATCTGATAGTGGTCAATAAACAACCGGGATTGCTGACCGTTGCTGCTACTCCCGGCAGTCGCGAGATGACAGCGATGTCTATTTTGCGCGATTATGTTCATCGTCAACATCCGCGTGCGAACATCTATGTGGTGCATCGTTTGGACCGTGAGACATCCGGTGTTTTGGTATTTGCCCGTTCGCCGGAATTGCAGGAATATATGCGTACTTATTGGCGTCAGTTGGTGACCGAACGTACGTATATTGCGCTTGCGGAAGGTGTGTTTGAGAAGCCGGAAGGCAAGATAACCACTTGGTTGACAGAAGACAAACGAAATGCGGTGGTTTATTCTTCGCCTGTGGACGATGGCGGCGATATAGCGATTACGAATTATAAGGTTTTGCGGAGCTCCGCTGACGGCCGGTATTCGCTTGTGGAACTGCATTTGGAGACAGGTCGTACGAATCAGATTCGTGTACATCTGGCGTCTCTCGGTCATCCTGTAGTAGGCGACCGCAAATACGGTCACGGCAATGAGTCGTCGCCGATAGACAGACTTTGTCTGCACGCGAAAGTGCTGTCGTTCATTCATCCTGTGACGGAGAAGAAAGTGCGATTTGAGTCTCCTGTACCGAAAGAATTCAACCGAGTGATGAATAATGATTAATGAATATTTCGTTATGGGGAAGTTTTTTATCTTAGCCATCTGTTCTTTGTCGCTTTGTATATTGTCCGCTGCTCCGCGTCGTGTGCACACGATAGGCGACAGTACGATGAGCGAATATAAACCTGCTGCGACTCCTAAACGCGGCTGGGGAATGTATCTGCAGGCATTTTTCAATGTAGATAGCGTGGAGGTGAATAATCGCGGAAAGAGTGGGGCAAGTACACGTACTTTTTACGAGACAGAGAATCTATGGCCGTCGGTTAAGAAACAAATGCGTGCAGGCGATTATCTGATTATTCAGTTTGCGCATAATGACGAGAAATGCAAGGGCGAGGACGTGCATGAACAGAATGCCCGTTTGCGTGCAGAAGGAAAAGACACGCTGACGGATATGCGCGGAACAGAGCCTAATACTACTTATAAGGAATACCTGCGTACGTACGTGCGTGAGGCGCGCGAGATGGGTGTGAAACCGATATTGATGAGTCCTATCTGCCGTGCGTATTTTAAGGACGGGAAGATAAGTGACGAGGGAAGGCACAAACTTGCAGGACTCGAAAGTCAAAAGTCGAAAGACAAAAGCGATAAGGATTATGTGCGTTGTATGCGAGAGGTGGCAGAAGAGATGTTAGTGCCGTTTTTGGATATGACGACAGCCAGTCAGGAATTCTACGAACAGGCCGGACAGAGTTTTTGCATGAAGCATTATTTCAATTGCGGCGACAAGACGCATACGAGCGCAGAAGGAGGAATGGCGATAGCTACACTGGCGTATAATCTTATCAATCAGTCTGCAGAACTGGAGACACTGAAAGCATGGACTGTTTTCCCGTCCAAAGAGGAATATGCGTCTTATGGTCAGCGGATAGAAGAAGCAGGCAAACAGGCTGCATTTGCTGCTAAAGGAGAAGCGTTCAGTGATCAGTTGTCAGTTGCCGGTCTTCAGAATATAGAAAGTCACAAGCAAGGTTATGCTCCGCAAGGTAGTTCTTGGCCGGCAGGCGAGATAGACGAAGTGGCCAACCGATATATCGAATATACGATTGCGGCGGAGAAGAAAAAAGGATTGGTGATAGAGAGTATCACTTTGCCTGTGAAAGCAAAAGGCGGTCCGGGAATGAATATCCATATCAACTATGGTTTCGGTGAACAGTTCCGCGGAGTGACAACGATTTATGAGAATACGGCTTTGAAGAAAAACAAGTGCCTGACGATTCGTTTGGAGCAACCAATATTAGTTCCTGCCGGCGAGACATTGCATATTCGCGTCTTGCCATGGTACGACTCCAACGGACGTCCGCAGGGCAAGAAATACCTCTCTCTTGGCGAGATGAAAATATCCGGAAAGAGATTGAAATAAGAAGATGGGTCAAACCTCGTGATAACCACATTAAGACCACGTAAAAACCCCATTCAACTGTCGAAAAATGAACACAATAAAAGGACGACTCGATGAGCCGTCCTTCTATTTATTTTCCGCCAATTAGTAGCGTGCGATAGACTTAATAGTTGGTGCGCTGGGTGGCAGCATAACTGATCTTCAGAGCGTATGCACGTCTCAGTTCCTGCTTGATGTCCGCAATAACACCCATGCGGGTTTCTTTATCCGCTTTGATGGAAACGGTCATAAGACCTTGGTCGCTCTCTTTCATAGAGGAACGCTCGTTGACGATATACTCGCCAATTTCCTTGGTCTCAGCGAAAGCGTCGTCCAATTGGATACGCGTTTCAGCACCATATTGTTTGCGGAACTCCGCTGTAGGAGTACCTACATAGATATAACGAACTAAGCTTTTCTTCTCCAGTTTAGTAAGTTCGGTTGCTTGCGGGTTTTTGAATTGAACCTTGTAAGTAACCTCCTTCATGGAAGTAACAGACATGAAGAAGAACAGTAGCATGAAGATGATATCAGGGAGTGACGACGTATTGAGCGCCGGCATCTCACGTTTTTCATTTCTACGTATCTTTGCCATATCAATTTCCTCCGTAGTTTTTAGGCTCAGCTTCTGAAATTTTCTGAGGATAAATCTTTTGAATTTGCTTCTGTTGATCTTCCTCGAGTTCGTTGTAAGCCTTGTGGAAATACTTCTGTGCGCATTCTTCGCGCAGTTCATTATACGCCGCTACAAGTTCATTTTGCACATCCAGATAAGCTTGATATTGCGTGTCCACATCGTTTTGTACGGAGATGACGTGGTCTTTGGTGTATCTGAGGACACCGAAAGGAGCGCCGAAATCTTCCTCAACGAGTTTCGGATAGTAGTCTGCATTCTCTTCGTTCTTAATGAACTTCTTAGCGTTCTCTCTCAGTTGCTTCACATCCATCAACTGGCCTTGAACCATCAATTGGTTTGCCGAGTTAATCTTGACGACTAACAGGTTGCGTTTATTAATATCCTTATCCTCTATTTTTTGGTCAGGAGGAATAGGCGCAGGCAGACGGCGAGCCAGTCCTTGGTTAACATCCATAGAGGTGGTGACCAAGAAGAAAATCAGCAACAGGAACGAAATATCGGCCATAGAGCTGGCGTTAATCTGTGGGATTTTCTTTGCCATGATAAATGTGATTTACTTGAGTCTTCTTGTATGTATTGCTCCCCAAATCATAGCGATGATAGTACCGCAGACGAGGAAATAGCAAGCGAAGATAACAGCGTCGCTGAGTTGTGCCCAGAATCCTTGGTTATCTGTTCCTTCGTATCCGATGATATTAATTTTCTCAGGGCTTCCGAGGAACCAGCATACGCAAGCGAGCGCTATAAATCCGATAACGACACAAAGTGTTGTGATAGCCTTCCGACGGTCATTTTTCCAGTTGCGAGTGAACTCAACAATGACGATACAGAGCGTAATGAGAACTGCTAATCCCAGAAGGATGTAGTTCCATACGAGGAAGAGGTCAGAGAATCGTGGGATATCCAGGAAGTCTCCGGCAACCTCCAGACTACCATTCGAACCGCCGGCAAAGAACATTATGATAACCACAATGCCGAGTGCCAAAAGACTCCAAAGGGTAATCTTAGGGATTAATTTATAGTTTTTCATATTGCTGTCAGTTTTTAAGTTTTCAGCTTTTAGTTACGATACGAGCGTGAGTTATTTTTTAGTTTTTTTCTGGTTAGCCTCATACTCAACCACGATATCGAGCAGACTGATAGAGCTGTCTTCCATTTCGTTAACGAGACCCTCAACGAGGCTGAGGATGTAGTTGTAGAACAACTGGAGAACAACAGCGATAATCAAACCGAGCAATGTGGTCAACAAAGCGACTTTAATACCACCGGCAACAACGGTAGCCGAGATATCACCTACTTGTTGAATCTTATCGAAGGCCTCGATCATACCGATGATGGTACCCAAGAATCCGAGAGACGGAGCGATAGAGATGAACAGGGTAATCCAAGAGAGGTTCTTCTCGAGCAAACCGAGTTGCACACCACCGTAGGAAGCAACAGTTTTCTCTACAACGTCGATACCTTCGTCATAACGGCTCAGACCTTGGTAGAAGATTGATGCTACCGGTCCGCGCGTGTTACGGCAAACCTCAAGAGCAGCTTCAATACCGCCTTCTTTGAGAGCAGCCTCTACTTTAGCCAGCAATTCTTTTGTGTTGGTTTTGCTCAGCGAGAGATAGATGATACGCTCGATACAGAGAGCCAAACCGAATACCAATGTAACAAGGGTCAGAGCCATGAAGCCTGCACCACCTTCAATAAATTTCGTTTTCAGAGTTTTGTGAAGAGCTACCAAGCCACCAGCTTCCTCTGCCGGAGCTTCTACTGCTTCTTCTGCTGCAGGAGCAGCAGCTTCATCAACTTGTTCTACAGCAGCTTCCTCTGCAGGAGCAGCTGCTTCTTGTGCATAAATTGCTGCGCTACCAAAGGTCAGCATAGCCAGCACCGTAAGGGTTGCAAATACTTTTTTCATGAGATAAAATTGTTAATTAAGTTATTTTGTTTTGTGTATTTGGTCTGTTTTTGGGGGATTCTCGGAGAGACGGGGATTTCTCCGTAATCCCCATAGTCTGCCACGGGCATCCTGTGCAAATCTTTGATTATACTTTGCTCACTCAAGTGAACTTGGACTCGCAAATTAAATCAAATCTTTGCGGAGAGACGGGGATTCGAACCCCGGAAACCCTTTTGGAGTTTACACGCTTTCCAGGCGTGCCTCTTCAACCACTCGAGCATCTCTCCTATCGCATCCGCTTTCCCCACAAATTAAAACTTGCGGGAACCCCTAAGGGCTTTTTCACTAATCGGCCACAAAATTACTACAAAATTTTTACATATGCAAATTTTTCTTGCATTTTTTCAGGAAAACGAATAATTTCGGGCAAACGGGGACTATTCCATTTCTGCATTTGTCGGCGGAAGCACCATTTGCGTAGGTTCGGAAGATGATTCCGAAGATTCGGTTTGCGGAGCAGCGGAGGGTTTAGAAACGAGATCGATAACCAGTCTGACTGCTAATCCGTAGAAACGTTTCTCGTGATCACGCGGACCGAGTTTCTTCTCGCTGAAGAAAATATTTCTTGCGTCATCGGTGGAGAAATCTTCATAAACGGAAGAAGACCAATAAAAACCGTAGAGTCCTACCAATGAGACCTCACGACCTACACGATAGCCGCAAGCAGGCAGGAAAACGGCTCCGTTTTTCTCCATTTGTTTCCATTGCGAAGCGGAATAAACATTCGTTGTCCAGTTATTTGGATTGGGCGTAAACGTCAGTTTTTTCGGCAGTTGCCAATTATCCGGCAGCAGGACATAGCCATGAATTCCGTTCACGGTTGCTTGTCCGTGCAGGTTGTCAGCATTAGGTCTGGAACCCAAAAGGAAAAGCCACTCGTCCCAATTCAGCGTGCGCCATGGTTCACGCAAAAGACCGGTGTTCAGAATTGCTTTCTCGCCCCATTCGGCAAAGAAATTATAGTCTTTCACATTGTCGGTTGCCAGTGCCGGATTTTCGCCTGTACCCCAACCGAAGAGATCAATCCATCCTTCATAATACTGGTTGATTTGTCGGTTATCGCATTTGTCAAAAGCGAACATCACATTGCCTTTTTTCGCGTCTCCGACGTAGTCGTATTGATGGTCGGCAAAGCGCAGAGCACCTGTGTACGCTTGATACTGCAGGTTGCCTGTAGAGAAGGCTACTTTTTGAGTCGGACTAACGGAGAAGACTCCGGGCAGATAGGTTTTGGAACCTGCTTGTGCCATGAGCGCAAATAGCGCCACGATGAGGAATAAAAGATTTCTTTTCATAACGATATTAATTGTGTTGTTGTATTGCACAGTAGAGGTCGGTTTTCAAATGCCGAATAACTGTTTTGCGTTTTGTGTGGTGATGGTGCATATCTCTTGCGGCGTGGTGTCAAAGACCTCTGCCAATCGCTCTGCTACGTGAATCATCCATTGGCTCTCGTTTCGTTCGCCTCGGTGCGGAACGGGTGCCATATACGGCGCATCCGTCTCAAGCAAAAGACGATTGCGAAGATCCGTTTCCGGGAAACGTATCTCTTTTAAGGTCTCCGCCAACTTGCAATTCTTAAAAGTAATCACGCCTCCTATGCAGAGGTAGAAGCCCATTTTGAGAATCTGCTCTGCGGTCTCACGGCTGCCGTTGAAGCAATGGAAAACACCGCGGAGAGGATGCTCCGATTGTAGATTGCAGATTGTAGATTGTAAAATTTTCAATATGTCTTCCGTTGCGTTGCGGTTATGCAAGATAACGGGCAAATTCAGTTCTCGTGCCAAAAGCAATTGCCGGCGAAGCACTTCTTTTTGCTGCTCTTTATAGGTCGTGTCCCAATAATAATCGAGTCCTATCTCACCGATAGCCACTAACTCTTCGCGGTTGGTCCGAATAGCCTTTTCTATAGTCTTCCACTGTGTCTCCCAATCCTCTTTCACATCCTCCGGATGCAGACCTAATGCCGCAAAACAATAGCCCTTATGCGCGCGACAAACGCTCAACACGGTTTCCACGGAAGCCGCATTAACTCCCGGCACAATCATGGCCGTCACACCTTTCTCCTGCTGCCGTGCAATAACTTGTTCGCTATCGGCCGCAAAAGCCTCTTCGTCAATATGTATATGGGTGTCAATCAAGCGATTTACAATTTGACAATTTACAATTTACGATTGAGTATCGAACTATCGCCGTAACTTAGGAAACGAAAATCATGGTTCAAAGCATAGTCATAGATTCGTCTCCAGTCTTCGCCCACAAAAGCGCTGACGAGCAGAAGCAACGTGGACTGAGGTTGATGGAAATTCGTTATCAGTTGGTCCACAATCTGAAATTTATAACCCGGTTTAATCATGATTTGTGTCTCGGCATGCAGAGTCTGTTGTTCGGTTTCGTCCATCCAGTCCAGCAGCGATTGTAATGCTTCGCGAGGACTAAGCGAATAATGATTCTCATAGGGCTCAAACTGACTGACAGTACCGGCTTTCTTGCAACCCATGAAATACAGGCTTTCTAACGTCCGCATACTGGTGGTTCCTACAGCAACGATATGCCCTAAATGCTCCATCACATTAGCAATCGTCGCCCTTGGAACGGCTATAATCTCCGTATGCATCGTGTGCTCGTTGGCATCAGCAGTCTTGACGGGCAGGAATGTTCCGGCGCCTACATGTAATGTCACTTCGTCGGTTTGTATGCCGCGTTGGCGAAGGTCATCTAAAACCGTCTGCGTAAAATGCAATCCGGCTGTCGGAGCAGCCACACTGCCTTTGATACGCGAATAGACCGTCTGATAGGTCGTCTTGTCGCTCTCTTCCGTCTTGCGGTTCAGGTATGGAGGAATAGGCAGTTCGCCTATTGCGTCCAGGATCTCCGCAAAAGAGATATTCGTGTTATCCCACTCAAACCGCACAGCATAGGTATTTCCCATCGTCTCGCCTTTGTACGCACGGAGACACAAACCTAAACTTTTTACCTCATATTCCAAGCAAGAATCATGCCATTTTTTTGCGTTTCCTATAAGACATTTCCATGTGCAACCAGTAGTGCTGCCGAGAGAAAGTTGGTAATCATGCGGTTCGAGCGGTTCGAGGCAGAAAATTTCGATTCTCGCGCCGGTGGATTTACAAAACTCCAGTCGCGCCTGTATCACGCGCGTGTTATTATAAATGAGTAGCGAATCCGGCGCAATATGATTGCCTACATTGTAAAAAATATCTTCGCTCACCTTTCCGTCGCGGAACACCAACAGTTTGCTGTGGTCACGCTGCGCCAACGGATATTTGGCTATCCGTTCGTCAGGAAGCGGGTAGTTAAAATCCGCTATGAATAGCGGTTTATTTACTATTTGTTCATTTGCCATTTATTCATTTATTTGGTCATTTAGACATTTGGTCGTTGCGTTTGCCCGCAAATAAGTCATAGCGGTTGAATTGGCAATCTAATTCTCCATTCAGCAGTCGGTATTTCTTGGACGGTTTGAGACCGATACATTTCATGGCAGCTTCGTTGGAAGAAATAATCCACGCCGTTGCACCTGTGAAATTATGTTTCAGCGCTGTGCCTATAGCGCCATACAGACGCTCCATATCTTTGTTGCTCGCCAGTCGTTCACCGTAAGGCGGATTAATCATGATTAATTTACCATTTGGGCATTTACTATTGACCATTTCATCCTTAGTCTCGACCTTCAGCTCCTCCATGCGGATTTGCTTCAGTTCAATCACTTTGCTCATTCCTGCTGAGCGCACGTTTTTCTCCGCTTGTTGAATAGCATAAAACGAAGTGTCGGAACCGTAGATAGTATGCGTAAATTCGCGTTCGCGACTGTCGTCATTATAGATATCATTCCATAACTCCGCATCAAAATCACGCCATTTCTCAAACGCAAAACTTTTTCTGAATAGTCCCGGAGCAATGTTTTTCGCAATGAGTGCTGCTTCGATAGGCAGTGTTCCGGAACCGCACATCGGGTCGTAAAAATCCGATTGTCCTTTCCATCCGGCGAGCAGTAACATCCCTGCTGCTAATGCTTCATTGATAGGCGCTTCCGTCGTCGCTACACGGTAACCGCGTTTATGCAAACTCTCGCCGCTGCTATCCAGACTGACCGTCACATAATCCTGCGAAATATGTACATTAATCATCAAATCCGCATCCTCCAACCGCACGTTCGGACGTTTGCCGCTTTGCTCCGTCCAGTAATCGGCAATAGCATCTTTCGTACGATAGGTCACAAAACGGCTGTTGCGGAAGAAATCGCTATAGACGGTTGCATCAATAGCAAAAGTGCTGTCGGCGCTCATGAATTGCGACCAATCGATATGTTTGACTTGTTCGTACAACGCATCGGTATCTTTCGCCTTGAAACTGGCCACAGGAACAAGCACACGCAATGCAGTACGAAGACATAGATTCGCTTTGTATAAAAGCGCTTTGTCACCGCTGAACTTGACTGCACGCCGTTGCAACTGAATATCATTGGCACCCAGTTCTGTCAACTCCTGAGCCAAAACTTCCTCTAAACCTTTGAAAGTCTTGGCTATCATTATGAATGAAGAGCCATTTCTCATAAATCGACGGCAAAAGTACAAAAAAAATTGCATATATCAAAAAAAAGTTGTACTTTTGCGCCGTCAAACACTCATTAAACAATTAAGATTATGAAAAAATCATTTTTAACACTCGCAGTATTGTGTTTAACCTGCGCAGTTTTTGCTATTGACCCTGTTACTTTAGAGGGCAAATTCAACGTTAAGAAAGCTAAAAAAGAAGTGGCTGTCTTCAGTTTTGACTGGAGCCAAACCAAAGTGGGCGGTATAGATGACGGAATTTTCGTAACTACACCGGTGCCGGTAGATGAATATCTGGCTAAAAAAGACCAAGAGAAAATCAACGATGGCAAGCCTGAGGATGCTAATTTCGTTCGCGATTGGCCAAGTATCAAACAGGAAGCAGAAGACTTATTCAAGAAAACTTGGAATAAAGAGTTCAAAAAAGGTCTCCAGTTGAGTCGTAATTCGGAGGGAGCAAACTACAAACTGAATTTCGTTATTGAAGGTCTTGATTTCGGTAATGTTGCAGGTTCTGTCTTCGGTTGGGGTAATGCCGGTGGTGCAATCATCAAAGGTTATGGCGTGCTGACAGACAACGCAGGAAATGAGATTCTGAGAATGAACATCAATCATGTTCAAGGTCCGGGCCATTTCTCTGATCGCTATCGTACTATCCTCGTTCTCAACGAGTTAGTGGAAGAAATTAACGACGCGTACTAAGAGTATTTAGAAAAAAAGTCGGACAAAAGTACTGCAAAATTTGCGTATGTCAAAAAAAAGCAGTACTTTTGCAGCCGATTTTGGCGTTCGGTATTCTTCCGAACGCGGGGAAAGATGGCAGAGTGGTCTAATGCATCGGTCTTGAAAACCGACGTACGGAGACGTACCGGGGGTTCGAATCCCTCTCTTTCCGCTTAAATAAAAAAGATGTCCGTTGAGGGCATCTTTTCATATTTAGAGAAGGCAGGGCCTTCTCACCTCCTCGGTCGAGAGTTCTTATCTCGCTGCGCTCAAACGATTATTCCTTGCGGAATTTTCGAATCCCTTTCATCTTTCCCTATTCTCCCTTTCCTTTAGGGAGGGGACGGGGTAGACTTCCATTGTTTCAACCAGGAAACCTCTCGGAGCCCCCGAAAATACGGACTTGCAACGGGGTAACATTGCGTGATTATTGTGTGATTATTGCGTGATTATTGCGTGATTCGCATAATCTTCTTATCTCGCGCGGCGACCATCCAAGGTAAAAAGACCTTCCTGCGTGCGGATATACAGGATGTTTCCTTCTAATACCAATTCTTTTGTTTTCTTCTGATCCGCTACATTCTCGATGCCTTCCGGATAAGACTGATAATAGAGATATATCGGAGGATTCCAACCATCAGCATCGCTTGTGGTGTAAAACACATGATTATCCAACCAACAAATGGCTTCACCTTGAGATTCATATTGATAACATCCGATTACTTCTGGTTGACGTTTGAGTGTCTCTGTTATACTTTCATTACCATCGCGTTCCCAAATCAAAGTCCATGAAAAAACTGCGGAAATATTGTTGTGATTTTTGATTAAAATATACTTGCCATTAGGAGATATATCCGCTGCAGTAACCAAATGGAATCCTTGAGATGGATTAGGACCTTCGCCTAAATCAGATTGTATGCCCAAATCACAAACATACTCCAATTTCTGCACTTCGTTACCATAATCCAGTCTGAAGGGCAATCGGTATACTTTGCAGGGTTGATAATATTTCTTAGTGATGATATATATCATTTGCTCAATACTATCATACATCAACGCCTCGGCATTATGCTTAATGCTGTCAGGGTAGATATAGCGGATAGAAGACGGAGTGATAGATATATTTGGATGAGACAGGTCTATGGCTGGTTCCGGAAAATAGATAATATGAAAATTGCCATCGGTCTCATCATTATCTCCAAAAGCGCCAATGAAAAGATAGTGCGTGCCATTATATACACCTCCAGACATGTCTTCCCAATCCCATCTAATCGTTTTAGTAAAATTAATTGTGGCATAGCGAGTCGATCCTTTTGCATCGGTCGCAATGATATACCTTTCGGTTTCATCACTTTGCATCCAGATGTATCCGGGTGTAACGCGAGAGCAAGCGATACCGGAAACTTCAATAATATTATTCTCTGTATTCAATGTGCCACATTGTCTGCGTTTGTACTCAGTATTAATAGATAATGTATCACCATTAAACACCAATGGTCTTGGTTTAGCAGCAAAAGCAACCGTATTAACCAATATTAAACATCCTAAAACGATTTTTCGAAACATATCTATTTGTATTTATAATTTTACTTCACCTGACGACCGTCTATTGTATATAGACCTTCCGACGTGCGAACATACAGTGTATTACCAATTAACACTTTTGTACGTTCGCCATTTTCCACGGTGCCAATATTTTCTATGGCTTCGGGATACGGTTTTGTATATTTATACAATGGAGGTTCTCCGTCATCATCGCTAACGGTATAGAATACATTATTGTCAAGCCAGCACATAGCTTCACCTTGCCATTCTTGCTCATAACTCTGTATAACTTCCGGTTGGCGTTTCAGCGTCGCGCTGATACTCTCGTTACCTTCGCGTTTCCACAACAATATCCACGAGTATTCCTCTCCGTTGTCTTGCGCTGTATTGTTTTGGTTTTTGATGAGAACCAGACTACCATCGGGTGAGATGTCTGCTGCTGTTGCCAGATGAAAACCTTTGTATCGTCTGGTGGTACCACCTATAACTCCTTCGCCAATATCGGTTTGCTTACCAAGATCGCACACATATTCCAGCGTTTGCACTGCATTACCATACTCCAGACTCATTGGCAAACTAAATACCTGGCATACATCGTAATAGACCTTGGTGACAATATAGATTTTTTGCTCAACATTATCATACATCATCGATTCTGCATTGTGCTTGATGCCTCCGGGATATTGGAAATTGATAACCGACGGAGCAACGGTTATCGATTTGCTACCGGTGATTTCCGGTTCCTCCAGATAAACAATCTTATAGTTGCCGGTACTGGCATTATTGTCGCCAAAAGCTCCGATAAAGAGATAGTTGACACCATTATATACTCCGCCACACATATCTTCCCAATCGCTGCGACCTACTTTGGGTGTTAGATTGACCAGCTTATAGCGTGTTTTTCCTTGTTCATCAGTGGCGATGATACAATCAGAATAATCGTCACTCTCCATCCAAATATACCCGGGTGTAACACGCGAGCAAGCTATACCGGATATTTCAACCAAACCGGCAGACTTCTTTAAATCGCCAATGTAGGTACGTTTATACTCATTGTTGAAAGGTAGTGTATCACCATTGAATACTAAAGGTTTGGGATTAGCTGCCGTGCAAGCAGCAATCATCAACAAAAAACAACCCAAAAATAAATTGCGAATGGACATAATAGACTAATTATTCATAATTTTCTCCACGGAGTTATCCGTCCGAGTTAGGAAGAATACCACCGTGGAGAGATTTGACTTTATAAAGAGATTATTTTACTTCTGCGCCAAGAGCATTGAAAGTCTTACCGTCACGGATAATCAATAATTGCCCATCACGTACCATTTTAACGGCCTTTGCAGAAACGTCTACATCCTCAATACCAGTACCACCGGGAACAATTACCTTTATATTACGGATAGAGAACGTGCTACTCTCTGCAACCATCGGATTTGCCATAAAACCGAGTTTTGTGAATGGTCTTTCTCCGAATGCATAATCGGCTACATCCCAGCACAATTTAGTTGGGAGATAACCCGTTTTTACCAACCAATCAGCATGGCTCAACGAGAAGTCATCAGCATCATCGTACCAACGTGCACCTTCTGAATCGCGAAGATAGATAATAAAACTAGTCCATTCATTTGGTGTTTGACCTTTGAAATCAAAACTCAAAGAAGTCACTGCCTCAAGATTGTTCAAATCAAATTCTACACCGGCCCATTCCCAAGCGCCAGCGGAGTAATTGACATTTAATGCACCATCGGATACCGCAAATGTTGCGGAACAATTGGTGTAAGCAATCTCACTAGCAGCATTGAGGTCAATCGTGATTTCACCTGCATTGAGCGTTACTGCAGCAAATAATGCAGCTGCGAAAAGTAAAGTTTTCTTCATAATAATGAAATTTAAGTGGTTAGTAAAAAATGTTTGTTATTTGGATAACGCGTACATCGCGAATGCAGCACAACAAATTCCTGCTATTTGCAATGGATTAGGAATAACACTGAGAATGATGAGTGATAGCAATACAGTCACCATTGGTGATAGACCTTCCATCGGGGATACGATAACTGCTTTACCATAACGATATGCATAAACCAGCGTCAAAGCACCTATAGAGTTCAAAATCTGAATACCGAAACATCCGAAACTTGTTCCGACAATATTTTCCTGTGCAAAGAAATTTGCAGCGTCCGGACTCATATACCATGCCACAGGTATAAGAACCAATCCGGTTAATGCCATCCAGCAGAAAATAGACTCAGCGTCCATTGTGTTGTTGGCAAACTTCATAAAGAAACCTTGTATACCCCAAGCAAAGAGAACAAGGATAGCCAGCACAATCCACAACCATCCGCTAACAGGACTTCCGTCTTGTCCCGACTCCAGAGAGAGAAGCAAAATGGCTATCAATGCTACTACGATACCTGCAATCTGCCAACGGGTAGCTTTCTCTTTGAGAAAAATAGCAGCTAACGTAATAACGATAACGGGTGACATCGAAATAAACGGATAGATGATGTACGAAGGGCCTAATGTCAACGCTTTGAAAAGCACTAATTGGCCTCCGGCGCCTAATAAACCAACGGTGCAACCCAATAGAGCGGATTTCGCATCGTGAAGGAATTTGCCTTTGTTGATGATGAGTGCTACAATAGCGCAAGGCACCATAGACAATGCCCAAAGAATATACACTACGGTATCAGGAATACCATTTTGAATCTGATAACCGGAGAATGCTCCCCATACACCCCAAGTCACTACCGTGATGAGGATAAATAATAACCAGAGTTTGTCTTTCATAAAGCTATTTACGATTTAATCATTTACTATTTACTATTTATTTAGGCATTGGATCATTTAACCAATTCAAAATAGGGCAGTCTCTCCAGAGGCACTTTGATCTTATACGTCTTTCCGCCTTTGTATTTCTTACCTTGCTCGTCACGCCAAGTGCCTTTAGGTAGTTTGACCTCACGCGACAAATCGTTCGTCACAACAGGTGCTACGAGATATTTGTCTCCTAACATGAATTGGTCTTTCACATTCTCAAATCCTTGATGCGGGAATTGATATTCCACCAGACGAACAATCGGTTCTCCCGTTTGCGCTGCTTTGCGTGCGTATTGCATGATATAAGGTGCAAAATCCGCATGCAGTTGTGCCATCCGTTGCACGAAAGCCAAATTCTCTTTGGATAAGATTCGCCATGGAGCAACGGAGAATTGCATCATAGGCATTAAGGCATGCACTTGTGCCGAACGAACAATGAGTGCTTGGTCAAACTTGTCTTCATCGATATTAAGGAATGAAGTAAATTGTCCGCCGCCGACCATGTCCGGACATGCATATGCATAACCTAACAAACCTGCTACACACATCTGCGGGATAAGAGACTGCACTGCATTCCAACTATAATCCTTGTCTCCGAGACGTTGTACAAGCGGTTGACCGCCCATCTTCCAGCAAGCACGATACTCATTGAACGGGAACTGCAATCCTATCTTTGCCCATGATGTAGTATGGTCCACATTGGTGGCTGAGGC
Source organism: Paludibacteraceae bacterium (assembly GCA_017412245.1). Classification (GTDB taxonomy): domain Bacteria; phylum Bacteroidota; class Bacteroidia; order Bacteroidales; family Paludibacteraceae; genus Colicola. Next base: position 48,266 of record JAFPYI010000041.1, read on the forward strand.
ATCATAAGCTTTGATAGCTGTTGATGCATAGCAGTTATTGTCTCCTGCATCGAATTTATAACCATCAATACCATATTCTTTTTGCGCTTGGCGAAGAACGGAAACGAAATAATCTGCTGCATTGGGGTTCGTCAGGTCGTAGCAAGCTGAATAGCCGTTCCACCAGTTTAGAATAGCCGTTCCTCCGTCAGGATTTTGAAGAAGGAATCCTTTGGATTCCAACTCACGAAATTCCGGTGAATCTGGACTGACGAACGGACAAATCCATACCATTACTTTGAAACCTAAAGAATGGAGTTCGTCTATCATAGCTTTGGCATTCGGAAAACGTTCTGCCTTGAATTCAAAATTGCCATAATAGCGTTGCCAGTTATCATCAATCATCAAAACTCCTGCCGGGAAACCATTATCGATGATAGCATGGGCATAACGAAGAATATCTTCTTGGTTTTGATTGTACATCAACTCAATCCACGTGTTGTATTGCGGACGAGTGAAGAAAAGTGTATCGGGCAATTGTCCGTTCGCCGGGAAATATTTTGCTTGTGCTGCCAAATAAGCATCGCGGAGTGTTTTGCCTGCTTGGATTTTCTCCATCGGTACTGACGGACGAATCTCTCCATTCTCCACTGAGAATATGAACGCATCCTCCGACCACATATACTCTCCGTTAGCGGAAAGGAATAGTGGTACCAATTGGTTGTTCGCATCCTGGACGGAAAGGTTGAATGTCGGCAGATTGGTGTAAGGTTGCTCATGACCTAAACCAACAGAAGCACCCCACCAGTTTTGTGCAAAGGTAGGAGTCAAGAATAAGGAATAAAGAATAAGGACAAAAATGTTTTGTATTCTCTTTCTCATAGTAATCTTTGTTCTTGGAGCGGAGCGGTCTATTGTACCGTGATCGTAGTCAGGTAATTGTAACCCTTTTCTGCGTTCCAGCAATCTTTGTTTGCTAAGCGAATGGCATAACGCGGATCGTTAGCCAGTGTCGGTTGCGGATCTGGTAGATAGAGGCAAATGTCATATGTTCCGCCCTGCTCCGGTTTGAAGAAAACGGTCACTTTATGTTCGCCTTCCGGTCCCCAGAAACGCGGATCGCAATCAGGAGTTACAGAGATGATAGAGGAATCAGATTTGCTGATAAGTAGCATGCGTATGTCACGTGGGTTTTTAGGCGAAGAAAACCCCTCGTTTACAAGAGTTAGAACAACCTTTAGGTCTTGTCCTGCTTTTGGATCTTTCGTGGTTGCTATATCCTTAGCCACCAAACGATAACCTAATAGACGTCGCATATCTTCTAAACAACCATCAGTTTCCCATCGAGCAATGACAGTTTTATGGTAACTAATGTTCAAATAAGACATATGCATTGCTTGCATCTGTGCTATTGTGTTATCGCAATTGGCATAACTTCCTGGCTTGTTTGATTCTCCACCATAAATAGTGTAGTTAGTTTCAGCTTCCCAATATTCCCGATTGCCTTTGAAGGTGCCCATATCAGAAGCATCAGCCATGAAAGCATCGTCATGACATGCTAAACGTGCTTTAGGAGTACCGGTGAAAGCTTCTGCACGCGTTAAGGTATCAGCCATAGTCCATCCATAACATTTCATCTTAAATCGAGGTGTGCGAACACATATTTGTCGTTCAGCAGGAAGAGCATCGAGCAAAGCATCTAAAACGTTGCGGTAAGGGATGAAATCTTCTGCTTTATTTGGATCTCGTTTAAAATGTAAGGGATTCGTATAGTACCATTCTCCCCAAGAACCTATAAAGCCGGCCTCCATTGCAAAAATAACATCTGCATTTTCTTGAAGAATGGGTTTGAGTTGTGATATATGTAGTAGGATAGTGTCAAGTGGCGCCTCCCATGGCGCTTTATCTTGAGCATTTGTGTATGCGAAACGAAGGACACATTTACAGCCACCATCACGAAGTGCCTGCATATTTTGACGAACTACATTCAAATAGGAATCTGGAATAGGTGTACTCATATAGTCCGTTAAATAATAGTTGGTTAAGATTAAGGAATATCCAAGATTATAGATTCCTTTAACTCGAGCACCTGTCAATGGTAGAGGGTCTGGGCTAAAGAATTCTTTGAATTGATGGAATCCGCGCTCAGGATTACAGAAAAGGTCATAGGTCGCAGTTAACGAGTCATGACGCATGCCATCATCCGGAATCGGTTCGGGGTTCGGTTTACAGGCTACAAGCGCCAAAACAAATAATAAAACTGAAATAAAAGGAGAGTTCTTCATGTTTGACTCAGTATGTAAAAAAAAAGAATAGTCATAAGCGACTGCTCTCCAGGAGCAGTCGCTTATAACGGAAAGATAATTATTCAATAACAGGTACTACTACTAATGGAGCTGTTGCACCATCTGCCAAGTTCTTTTCAGGCAGAGAGCCAACTTCAGTCCAAGCAGGATCAAGAACAACTACACCCATTTTCAAAACGTCGGTAATAGGAACAGGCAGTTTGAGAATAGAAATTTTTCCTTCAAGGCCAAGACGTCCATCTTCAAGTTCAACGGCTTCGCAAGAAGTAATCGCGTTAGCGATACCTGCATCATCCCATTCCCAGTTCTCATTCTCGCCACCATTAAGAGCTTCCGGACAAACGAAGAAACTTGCACTTTCAAATTGGTCTTGCCAACTTGGGCACTCAATTAAGATGTCAATAGCAGGATCTTCAAAGTACCAGAAATGGCAACCTGTAGTTTCGTCGCCACAGTTCAAACAGAACTGAACGATTTCAGCATAGTAACCGTGCACAACACCTTCGTCTGTATCAAAATCATCTTGTTCCTTGCTGATGTTCATGTAGAAATAAATAAACTCCTCGTCACGTACAAACTTAGCTTCGCCAAGATAACCATCATAATAGTCATCATCGTCAGATAAGCAACGAGCAACCGCGTCATTGCCAAGTGCTTCCCAATCAGAGAAGTCGCCATCGATTACAATAGCTCTTTGAACAAGGTTGATTTCCTCTTCATACGTGTGTTTCGCTCCTGCTGCGTTTTGAGCCGTAAGTGTTACGGTGTAATCACCATAATCGGCATAAACATGAACAGGATCTTTTTCGGTAGAAGTTTCACCATCACCAAAATTCCAAACAAAGGAATCAGCATTCTTAGAAAGATTCTGGAATGTTACTTCCAAGCCGGCATCCGAATAACTGAACAAAGCCTTTGGTGCTTCTTCTTTTGATTTACAGGAAGTCGCAAGTACTGCTACCATAGCAATCAAACTTGCAAATAAAAAAACTTTTTTCATGTTGTTAAATTTTGAAATAATTAATAAATTAAACGTTTATTTATTAATCACGGTTAATAACCGGGATTTTGATCGATGTGGCTAACAGACCATTCTCCATAAGGAATGGGGTATTGGATTTTGTTGTCGTCCCATTTAACAATTTCCCATGGATGTACACCTCCAAAGCGACGGTCCATATCGCGTTTGTTACGGTATACATCGAACATACGATGGCCTTCGAATGCAAGTTCCATACGGCGTTCATCGAGTACGATATCCAACACATCGGTGTAACCATGCATGTTGCTGGAGAACATACCTTCGGCGGGGATTCCTGCACGCTGACGAATCATATCTACATCAGCAAGTGCTTCTGCATTACGACCTAACTTAGCATATGCTTCTGCACGATTGAGAATCACCTCAGCCCAACGCAGAAATACCGGAGATGAAAGCTGTGGTTTCCCGTCTTGGTAGCCAAATTTTGTAACGAAATAATTCGGAAAACTATTACGTTTGATCATTGTTTTAGCAATACGAACTGGATAATTTTTGCCTTCGTATGTAACATATTTCTGGGGATATTCACCATTAACCAATTCCTCTTGAAGCGGAAGAGTCGCACTGAATACAGTATCATATTTCTCTTTTCCCCCCGATTTAATGGTGTCAACACGCTCTATAATGGCACAATATAGATCAGAACCATCTGTTCTTAATACGCCCTCCAGTTCTATACTTGAACCAATAGAATCAGGAACTGCGAAATACACTTTTTCTAATGTGTCTTTCTCATAGTATTGTGGTTTGATATATGTCAAACGAACATCTTCCGGATAACGCTCATATAAGTTAAGCAACGGATCGCTGCAGTAGACTTCCCCCCAACCGCCTCCATCACCATTGAACATGGAGCCAATACTTGCTTGTCCACGATCCTCTAATGATGTGTGTGCTACGCAGAAAAGAGTCTCCTTGCTTGTTAACGCTTTAGCAAAATAATGCTCGTAATCTGGATCTAATGCAGGAGCTCCCATTTGATTAACAACTGCTATAACGGAATCATTTTTTTCTTCATACAAGTATACACGAGACAAAAGCCCTAATGCGGCATTTTTGCTTGCATAACCGGCATTGCCACGAGACTTACTCATGAGATTTGCAGCCTTATTCAAGTCTCTTACAACTTGGTCATATACCTCGCCTACTGTTGCGCGTGTTGTCTCAGCAGTGTTGGTGCTAGTGCGTAATACGATACCTGGATTTTCGCGGCCATGACTATAGGGTTTTGCGAAAATAGTAGCCATTTGGAAATGACACATAGCACGGAGGAAGTATGCTTCGCCAAGTAATTGATCGCACTCTATGGTTTTTCCTTCTTCAAAACCTTCAATCACAGTATTGGCTGTGAAGATAACTTTATAACCTACCCACCAGAATAGACCCACATTTTTCAAATTGTCCGTCATCTTATAACAGGTAGCTTGGTAGAGAGGGTCTGTGGTACGACCAGAAAGACAAGTGTTGTCTGCCGGAAACTCCGCCATTTGCATATAGTGACGTACATAGGTGTTAGAGGAAGCATACTCGATGTATTCGTATTCCTCTTTAAGCATAGCGTAGCAACCATCAACAATGTACTGTGCACCAGCGGGGTCTCCTAACAATGCGTTGGAGTTCAACTCATCGGAAGGGAAATAGTTGAGATCGCAACTGCTAAAACCGAGCATCATTCCGAGTGCTACGGCTAAATATAATGTTTTAGTTTTCATGTTCTTAAATATATTAAATATATTAAATA
>JAFPYI010000007.1 GCA_017412245.1 Paludibacteraceae bacterium
GCCAAACACAGCCTCAGTGTGATAGAAAACTACGATTTCAACGAGCAGATTCCGGCTTGGAATGACGAGGGCACCCTCAGTAATGAAGAGCGTGTACTTATCGCACAGGATGTCAAAGAGGTGGGACAGATCATGTCCACCTATGTGGGTATTGTCCGTTCGGACCTCCGCCTCAGGCGTGCATGGGAACGGCTTGACCTTCTCTATGAGGAGACAGAAGACCTCTTCAAACGTGTCAAGGCTACCAAGGACATCTGCGAGTTAAGAAATATGATTAATGTCGGCTACCTGATTACGCGCCAGGCCCTTGAACGCAAAGAAAGCCGGGGACTGCATTATTCCATCGACTATCCCAAGAAAGAATCCGACCATCCGCAGGAAGTATGGTAACCCAAATATGAGGAAACCGGCAATGTCATAACCATGAAACATGATAAAGAAGGATAAACATATTATCCGTTTTTTTCTTATCCTATGTGCTCTGCTCTGTTCGGCAGTCCGTCTCTCTGCGCGCATGTACCAAAGCGGAGAAAAAGTATATGTCAACGCCGTTCAAAATGACGGTTTGGGCGATTGGTCCCAAGCAAATGCCAAACTCTTCCTCTATTTCTATCAATCTACAAATAGTTCCAATAGCGAATGGGTCGAACTCTCCCGAGTAGGGACAAGTAATGTGTTCGAAGGCACACTCGTACCTAATAACCCGTGGTACGACCGTGTTTCTGTGATACGCAAAGGACCTGAAGGGACAGCAGGCAATTGGAATAACAGGTGGAATCAATCCTGTGACATTATTATTCCTGACAATGATCGTAATTGTAACCTGCTCTACGAGTTTTATAAGAAAGACAACCTTAGTGACAATTGCGGCAATAAATCTTATTTATGGTTCTACCATCCGATAGAAGATCCGACCTCTGAGTCTGCAAGTAAAATAGACCAAGCCGACAAGGAGGTGATAGAAGTATGTACCCAATCGGTAGGTGACCCGTTCTCGCTGCAGCCTCGTCTTAAAGAAACGAATGATAATTATGATTATGATCAGAAACACACATGGTTCAAATGGGACGGTAGCAAGTGGCAAGAAATTGCAAATGCACAGGACAAATGGGGATTTGACGGTTCCGGCGGTTTGAACGAAACAATCGGTGCTGAAGGCAGCCGCACCTATTATTTCCTTTCCTCACAAGACCATGCCAAACAGCGGTTCATTGAGATTTCCGTAACCAAAGACTGCTCACCGACATGCGAGATTACGGATTTCGGCGTGGTGACATCAAGTGTCAATGTCCATGACAGTACCTATTCGTTGGATGGTGTAGTGGCTTTTGGAGAAGCTATGGACAAAACACTACGCATCAGTGTTACAGATGCCAAAGGTGAGCATTATGTAGATTACAACAATCCGAAAACTCCGTTTATATTCAGTCTTCCGAACCTGTATGCGGACGGAGCGGACGATGTAGTAGCCACTGCAAGTTTTTTAGGCAGCGATTGCTCTCGCACTTCAGATCCATACACGGCTCCCAATGCTATTGAGGGTATCAATACCCAAACTTTTAACATTACGCACAATGAGACAGTCACTCTCACCCCCTCCACGAACGGAGAGAATGGATTTAAATGGCATGACGATAAAATAACAGCGCATGAGCCCATCACTCCTGCATTCTGTTTTGACACCACACTTATCTACACTTATTATGAGTATGAGCCTGCGCCTACAGCAGCGGGTAACCTGATTGAAGACGGAGACTTTTCTACAACTGATGAAAATTTTTATGGCACAATCAACAGAAGCAATACGATTTCCGGTTCTGCCATTAGTAACTACAACTTTTGGGGCAAGGATGTACACAACGAAAGCAATTTTTACAACGTATTCAAGGATGGTGACAACAGTTTGTTCGGCGGTTTCTCGATTGTTACCAATGCTAATGATTTCTGGAAACGCTTCACGGACAAGATAGACCCCAAAGCAGGCACCCATTATGCTTTGTTTGATGCGGATAATAGCGGCTCACGTAAAGCGTGGTTTATTGATACAGGCAAAAGCAGTAAGTTGAAGTTAGCCAAGGGAACCAACTATATGTTCTCTTTCTGGGTAGCCAACATCAATAACTACGGTGAGATGAACAATGCCGCTATTCTGCAATTCGCTATCCGCTATAAACAAAACGGCGCATGGAGTGAAGAAGAACTATTAGGTAATCCTATTGACCTGAACAACTATATGGATAATATCTGGCACCAGAACTCCCACGTATATACTTCTCCCGTGGATGCCGATGAGGTGGAGATTATGGTGCGGGACCTCAATACAAGTAAGAACCCGGGAGGTAATGACTTTGCGCTGGACGACATACAGTTCCAAGCCATCTCTGTCCATTCACAAGCTATCAAACACTGCGAGCGTTTTGTTGTGAATATAGAAGAACCCAAAGTCACCGTCGAAAAGCCGGTTATAAGCATCACTAATCCGAAATGCGGCGAGACAGAATTTTCGATGGAGGTGAAGGTGAGCTACTCGGAACTGAACAATAAGTATCCTGTTTTTCTGCAACTGACAGACGATGTATATGGCGAGATTTTTACCACTCCCATTGAAATCAAACCAGCTGTTAACCCGAAGGAGATTACACTCACGCTTCCGGCTTCCACATACACGATGCTGAAAGCAGATGGTGCGGAGCACACGCTGACCGCCCGGATTATCCGCGAAGATTGTCATAAAGCAGACAAGGGCGGAGAGAACAGCACAATATACACCGCTCCGGGCGTACCGAAATTAGAGGTGTCTGAGCCAGTCGTTCCCACCCCGGATTGCGACCAGACGACATTCAGTCTTGAAGTTCCGGCAAAGTTTGCTTATCTGAAAGGTAGCAAGCTTGAGTTTTATTGGGACGGAGTTCTGCATTCGGAAGCAACCATAACAGGCATTACTTATGGGGCACCCATAGCAACTCCCATTCTAACCAAACTGACCAATCTTACCTATGATGGCAACCCCCACACCCTTGAGATCCGCTCTGATAACACAGAGTTTGACTGTCAAGTAGAGTTCAAAGATATCAAAGTACCTTTCTCTCCGCATATATATGATTATAGTGCTACACCGACACAGATGGACTGTGATATAAAAGAGTATGAAATAGCCGTAGATTTCTTTGTTACCAACGGACAAGGCAAGAAGGTGACGGTTCAAGGCAAGGGACAAACAAAGCCTATTGATGCAGTTGATGGAAAAAATACAGTTACATTCGAAGGCATAGAAACCGACACAGAGGAAGACTTCTTTGAGATTTGGTTCGCGGATGCCGACATCGAATGTAAAAAGAAAGTCTCTTACAAGGAGCCTGTGACGCCGCATATAGAAATCACTCAAGGACCTGCTTTTGACAATCCGGATTGCAACAAGACCACATACTCCGTTAAATTTGATGTCTCTTACATAAACCAGAACGGCAAACTATACGCGTGGATAGACGACGAAAGCACCAAGAAGGAGTTCATTTATAAAGAAAACCAACTCGAGGAAGATAAAGTAACTATCGCACTGCAGGAAATCCCCGGTGACGGACTCGAACACACATTCCATGTCCGGTTTGACGGAGATCACGGTTGGGAACTATCACCCAAAACATACAAGGCTCCTTTCGCTCCGACAATAACAGAGGTCAATATTAATCGAAACGAGATGAAATGTGGCGAGACGACATTTAAAGTGACAGTTGCAGCTACGTTGTCTGAAAATGCTATCGGCAGA
>JAFPYI010000001.1 GCA_017412245.1 Paludibacteraceae bacterium
ACGGGACTCAAACCCGCGACCCCCAGCTTGGAAGGCTAGTGCTCTATCGACTGAGCTATTCCCGCGTTCGTCGGCATATATGCTAACAGCATACCTTCCGAAGGATAAATTGTGGGTGCGGATGGATTCGAACCACCGAAGTCGAAAGACAGCAGATTTACAGTCTGCCCCATTTGGCCACTCTGGAACACACCCTTTCGTCGGAATCTGCTTGCAACGACTGCGTTACTGCGTAACTTGTATAGTTGCCGCGATTCCTCCTCTCCAATTAAAACATCGCTTACGCTAGCGTTTTAATCGGTTGCGTTTCATTTTCTTGATTTCAATGATCATTTGAGCCTCTAGTCGGACTCGAACCAACGACCGCTGGATTACAAATCTAGTGCTCTACCAACTGAGCTATAGAGGCGCGCTCGGAACTACTCCGGCGAAAAAGCGTGCAAAATTACTACAAATTTTTGAATTGACCAAATCTTTTTACAAAAAAATGCAAAAAAACGTATTTTTCTCAATTCTTGCCGTGTTCTGTATCCGTTTTTGAGTCTCGGTTGTCGCTCTTCGTTGCTCTCGGGTGCGTAGCCATATAGACTTGTTTTATCTGCTCGAAGGTAGTATGTGTATATACTTGTGTCGTGCTGAGTGACGCATGTCCGAGCAGTTCCTGTATGGTTCTGATGTCTGCACCATTATTGAGCATGGTAGTAGCAAACGTATGTCTGAGTACGTGTGGCGAGTGTTTTTTGAGCGTTGACACTTCTCCCATACGCGTGCGTACGATATTATATAAGGTGTTTTTGTCCAGCGGACAGACTCCTTTTCGTTTGCTTTTATATACGAAGAACGCCGGAGGATTGGATTCGACGAGTTCTTTTCGTGCCTCGAGATAATGTTTGATCTGTTGCACCAGAGTTTCTCCGATAGGTACTATGCGTTCTTTTCTGCGCTTACCGAAGATGCGGACTTGTCCTTGTGCCAAATCAAAATCTTCGTCATTGAGCCCCAGCATTTCTGCCTGTCGCATTCCGGTTTGGTAAAAGAGTTCGATGATAAGTGCGTTGCGAATGGATTCGAAATCATCTGCCCAGTTATCCATTGCTGTTACAGTTTCCATCTCCGTAGGACGGAAGAACACCGGCAGCGGTTTATCCGCTTTAGGCGGATTGACGCGTGCGGTTATATCTTTGTCCACTTTTCTTTGTCGGAGCAAGAAACGATAGAAACTCTTTAGGGCTGACAGTTTTCGTTTGACTGAACGCGGCGACTGGTGTTGGTCTTCCAACAGATTCAACATCCATGTTTTGACATCATCTTCACCTACGTCTTCCGGATTAAAATCCTCTATTTCCCATCCCATGAATCGACAGAAATCGCGCAAGTCGTCGTGATACGCTTCTACCGTTCTTGGCGAGTATTTGCGCTCGATAGCTATATAGTCAAGGAAATGTTTAATCATTGGGTTGGTGATCCTTCAAAAAACGGTTCAGTCTCGAGATTGGTTCGATATTGGCTCGAGATTGGTTCGATATTGCCCCGTGAGAGATTTGAAAAACGAAGTTATTTTTTCACCTCTAACCCTGCAGCAGTATAGGTTTTTTCTCCGCGATGGATGAGGAGTTGTCCATTTTGGATTTCCTTGGACGTGGTCTCTTTTGCCGGAGCACTTCCTATTCCTTCTGCATAAAGTTCAAAATACGGGCTCTCAACAAAAATATAGGAAAAACCTGTGCCTGTTCCGGTTGTTTCTACTCGCCATTCCTCGCCAGAAACAACAACTTTAACTGCTTCTCCCGTTCCCGGGATAGGGAAACGATACAAAGCTCCGCTTCCTTTAACTCCTTTATCTTCAATGCGGATTTGCGCAGAAAACTTATATTTCCCCGGCGTAATGACGGAATCCCTATTCATCAAGTTATACGAACCTGTTTTCGGATCCAATTTTTTCAACCCCGCCATTGGTATATTGTTATACCAAATTGCACCTTGTGGTACCACCATTGTTTCTGCCACTCGCATTGATGCATCATAAGAACTCTCGCCCATTCTTATCACGGACGGGTCGTAACCGTTAAGCGGACAATAAGTGATGACATTACGCAGATCTTCTTCTGCAAATACGGACATAGACAAAGCACTAAAGAGTGCAATAAGTGTAAAAATCTTCTTCATAATAGGATATAAATCTTAATAATCGTATATATTTTGTGCATTTTTTAACCAGGTTTAAACCCCGTTAAAACCACGTTCAAACCCCGATAAAGTCCCGTTCACTCTTTTGGAACGGCGAATCTTAACAATCGCATACTTTTAGGCGATTGGCGGAGTTAGATTTCTTTTCCGGTTTTTTCTTCTGCTTCGAACGGGAAGAGTCCGAAGAGTTGTGCATCAATATGGTCTGTAACCCATTGGAAATCCTCGGGATTATCGCCAAATTTGATATGATCTCCATCGACGATGAGCAAGTTGCCTTTGTAGTCTTTAATCCAGTTCTCGTACTTATCGTTGAGTCCCTGCAGATAATCGAGTTTCATCTGTTGCTCGTATCCTCTCGCGCGTTTTTGGATTTGCGAGACGAGTGTAGGTACAGACGCGCGTACATAAATAAGGAGGTCCGGCATTTTGACAAGCGTAGTCATGAGGTCGAAGAGGTCCTGATAGTTATCAAAATCCCGGTCAGACATCATTCCCTGGTCATGGAGGTTAGGCGCGAATATACGCGCGTCCTCGTAAATAGTACGGTCCTGAATGATGAATTTATCGGACTTGCCAATCTCGACCACATCTTTGAAACGTTTGTTCAAGAAATAGATCTGCAGATTGAACGACCATCGCGCCATATCGGCATAGAAATCCGCCAGATAGGGATTATACTCTACGCTCTCGAAGCGCGGTTCCCAGCCATAATGTTTGGCTAACATGTTCGTAAGTGTAGTCTTACCACAACCGATGTTTCCTGCAACTGCTATATGCATAATTCTATATAAATTTAATTTACCATTGTTGTTTTGAGAACAATCCGAATAATTCAGCATCCACTTTGTCCACTACTTTTCGGAAATCCTCCGGATTATTTTCAAAATCCATTCCGTCCGATTCGATGACGAGCACGCATCCTTCGTATTTATTGAAGATAAAATCTTCATATTTCTCATTTAGACCTTTCAGATAGTCGATCTGCATGGTTTGCTCGTACTCCCGTCCTCTTTTTTGAATTTGCGAGATGAGGCACGGAACGGATTTACGGAGATAAATCATCAAATCCGGCATTTTCATTTTGAGCTTCATGAGGTCGAAGAGCTCCATATACGTGATATAATCACGATCCGAGAGATCTCCTCGTTCGTAATTATTTCTCACAAAGACGTAAACCCCTTCAAAAATACTGCGGTCCTGAACGATAGTATGCCCCACTTTCTGGACGGCCAGCATATCTTTGAAGCGTTCCTTCAAGAAATATGTTTCCAAGCAGAAAGCCCATCGTTTGATATCGGTATAATAGTCCTCAAGGTACGGATTAAAACTGACACTCTCGAAGCGCGGTTCCCATCCATAATATTTCGCTAACATTTTTGTTAGCGTTGTTTTTCCGGCACCAATATTTCCTGCGATGGCGATATACATTTTCGACCTATCCTTTGCGAGTGCAAAGGTACAACTTTTTTTTCAATTATGCAAATAATGCCACAATTTTTTCCAAATAAATCTTATCTGTTTCGTCAAAGGTATTGAGTTGCTTGCTATCGATATCCAAGACGGCGATAATTTCGTTATTTCGAGCGACGGGAACGACTATTTCGCTTCTGGAAAGTGACGAGCAAGCGATATGCCCCGGAAACTGCTCCACATCAGGGACGACGATTGTTTCTTTTCTCTGCCATGTAGTTCCACAGACACCTTTTCCGAAAGGAATACGCGTGCATGCAATCGGTCCTTGAAACGGTCCAAGCACCAGTTGTTTTTCGTTCTTTTCGCCGGATTTGACCAGATAAAATCCGGTCCACCAGAATCCGAAAGTCTCATGAAGTACCGCAGCCACATTGGCCATATTGGCAATTAAATCCGTTTCTCCTGCAACGAGACTTTGAATCTGCGGCAGGATTTGTTCGTATAGGCATTGTTTTGTCATATCGGGTGCAAAGTTACTACAATTTTCTCAGTCTTGCAAATAAAAATTCAAAAAAATATCGCGCGTATTTGCGTATATCATTTTTTTATATTACCTTTGCAGCCGATTTTGTCAAGTTGAGTTGGCAAAACAGGGTTATCCATGGAGAAATAACAAAAATACCTTAAATATAACACAATTATGGCTAAAGTTTATCAAGCAAATGAGATCAAGAATGTTGCCATGTTAGGCGGCAGCGGATCCGGAAAGACGACTTTGATGGAGTCGATGTTATTCGAAGGCGGGGTGATTAAACGCCGCGGTTCGATAGAATCTCAATCTACCGTGTGCGACTACTTCCCAGTAGAGAAAGAATATGGTTATTCCGTATTCTCCACCGTATGTAACATTGAATTTGAAGGCAAGAAGTTGAATATTATCGACTGTGCAGGTTCTGATGACTTCTGCGGTGGTACCGTAGCAGCATTACAGATGTGCGGTTCAGCTTTGATTGTTTTAAGTGCCAACGGCGGTGTAGAAGTAGGAACCCAAAACAATTTCCGTTTGGTAGAGAAAGCCAAGAAGCCACTTGCTTTCGTTATCAACAAATGCGACCATCCGGATGCAGATTTCGAGCGTACTTTCAACCAATTGAAAGAGAATTTCGGTAACAAATGTACACTTATCCAATTCCCGGTTAACGCAGGTGCAGGCTTTAATGCCGTTATCGATGTGCTGAAAGGCAAAATGTTGGTATGGAAACCTGAAGGCGGAGCTCCTGAACTGAAAGATATTCCTGCAGAATATGCAGATCGCGTAGAGGAAATGCGTGCTGCTTTGGCAGAAGAAGCAGCCGAGGCCGATGAGACATTGCTTGATAAATTCCTTGGCGAAGGTCTGACAGACGAGGAGATCATGCAAGGTTTGAAGGGCGTTTATGCAGACGGTTCTATGTATCCTGTTCTTTGCTGCTCCGGCGTAAAAGATATGGGTATCCGTCGTTTGATGGACTTCCTCAATAATATGGCTCCGAGTCCTGCTCAATTCAGTTATCCAACTGTTGACGGCAAACAAGTTACAACAGATGCAAAAGCTCCGACCAGTCTTTATGTATTCAAGACTTCCGTTGAGCCGCATATCGGTGAGGTTAACTATTTCCGCGTAATGCAAGGAACCGTTCATAACGGCGATGACCTTGTAAATATGGAGCGTGGTTCCAAAGAGCGTATTTCACAGTTGTACAGCGTAGCAGGTTCTATTCGTGTACCTGTGGACGAAGTGGCAGCCGGTGATATCGCAGCAACCGTTAAGTTGAAAGATACCCGTACGGGCAACACACTGAATGCTAAAGAGTGCGACAATCAATATGCACCAATTCAATATCCGCAACCACGTTATCGTCGTGCTATCAAGCCTGTTACAGAGAGCGACGCTGAGAAATTGGCATCTCTGCTGACTCGTATGCATGAGGAAGACCCGACATGGATTGTAGAACAATCGAAAGAGTTGCGTCAGATGATTGTAAGTGGTCAAGGTGAGTTCCACCTGCGCACCTTAAAATGGCGTTTGGAGAACAACGACAAGATGATGGTAGAGTTCCAAGAACCGCGTATTCCTTATCGTGAGACCATCACAAAAGCAGCTCGTGCAGATTATCGTCACAAGAAACAATCCGGTGGTGCCGGACAATTCGGTGAGGTACACTTGATCGTTGAGCCATACGAAGACGGTATGCCGGTTAAGGAAACCTATAAATTCGGCAACCAAGAATACAAGATTTCCGTAAAAGACCAACAAGAGATTAATCTTGAGTGGGGCGGAAAATTGATTATCATCAATTCTATCGTCGGTGGTGCTATTGACGCACGATTCATTCCTGCTATCGTGAAAGGTATCATGGATCGTATGGAACAAGGTCCGTTGACCGGTTCTTACGCTCGTGACGTACGCGTAATCATTTATGATGGTAAGATGCACCCGGTTGATTCTAACGAAATCTCCTTCCGTTTGGCAGGTCGTAACGCTTTCGCACAAGCCTTCAAAGAGGCCAATCCGAAAGTATTGGAGCCTGTTTATGATTTGGAAGTATTCGTTCCATCCGAGATTATGGGTGATGTAATGAGCGATATTAACGGTCGTCGTGGTATGGTAATGGGTATGGAGACAGAGAAATCTTTCACTCGTCTGAAAGCTCAAGTGCCATTGAAAGAGTTAGCAAGTTATTCCACCACTCTTTCTTCTTTGACCGGTGGTCGTGCAACGTTTACGATGGCATTCAACTCTTATCAGTTGGTACCGCAAGACGTTCAAGACAAGCTGTTGGCAGCTTACGCAGCAACACAAACCGAGGAGGAGTAATTCGATACGGGACACATACAAAAAAAGAGGCTCAGATGAGTCTCTTTTTTTGTGGTGCCAACGGGAATCGAACCAGTGACACACGGATTGTCCGTCCTTTGCTCTACCAACTGAGCTATGGCACCTCGCTCGCGCCAAAATTTGCGATTTTCGGAAAGCGGGTGCAAAAGTACTGCTTTTTTTTGAATTGACCAAATTATTTTGCATTTTTTTTACAAAAGAGCGGCATTTTCTTGCAAATATGGTCAAAAATTAGTACTTTTGCAGTCCAAATCGATATCCCATGGAGCTAAAAGTAATCGCATATGCCCGAAACGGGCACACGGACAAGTTCGGTATTCCTCGACAAAGTCGAGCGGATAGTCCTATCTTGACGCGGATTGTTTTTGAGGAGGATTATTCTATTCGAGAGGCCTTTCGCGGCATAGAAGGTTATAGTCATCTTTGGTTGATTTGGGGCTTTGAGGAGCCTAGTTCTCGCGAAGGAGAGAAACAAAAAACATCCGGCATTCATCATAAATTGCCGACCGAAGATTGGAGTCCGACAGTTCGTCCTCCTCGTTTAGGCGGAAATAAACGTATGGGCGTTTTTGCAACTCGTTCTCCTTTCCGGCCTAATTCAATAGGTTTAAGCAGTGTTAAGTTAATTAAAGCCTACCCTCGTCCTCTTCCTGACGGAAAAGGAGAAAGATGGGAATTATTAGTGAGCGGTGCGGATTTATTAGACGGAACTCCTATTTATGATATCAAGCCTTATTTGAGTTACAGCGACAGTCATCCGGATGCGATTAACGGATTTGCGGCAGAGACGGCGAATTATGAACTGCAGATTGAGGAAAAAGAGTTTGCAGAAGTGCCGGAAAATGTGATGGAAGATATAAGATATATCTTACGACAAGATCCTCGTCCGGCATATCACGATGATTGCGAGCGCGAATATAAGATGGATTATTCGGGATGGCGGGTAGTTTTTCGCGTTGAAGAAATGAAAATCATTATTGTTCGTATTGAGCACATCGAAACAAATTAGAAATTCTACGACAAGAATCCGACGAGGATGGGACCCTATTCAAACCATGTAAAGAGTAGGTAAAAACCACGTAATAACCCCATTGTAAAGTGGATAAAAAATGGTAAAAAGATAGAAAATGCATAAAAAATTGCATTTTTTATTTTGTTTTTTTGTGCATATGAGATTTTTTTACTAATTTTGCTGCGCAAAACATGCGAATGTTTAATAATTAAAAAAAATTGATACCATGAAAAAGGGACTTTCTGCGTTCTTACTTTTAATCTTTATGTCGCTCAGTATTCCTATGCAAGGCAAGGATATCGGTGTACCGAGCGAATGTGAGGACGTGATGCTTCAAGCGTTCTATTGGGACAGTTATACTCTGACGAAATACGGCAGGACGCAATGGGCAGATTTGCTGAAAGATACTGCGGCCATCAATGCTAATTTTGATTTAGTATGGCTTCCTCCATGCGCCAATTCTACCGGTGGCGTAGGATATATTCATGCTTGTTTGAGCGACCAAGATGCGAGTGCATGGGGTAATAGAGCCGCTCTTTCAAATTTGATTGCAGCATTACACAAAGGCAACACAAAAGTGCTTGCAGATATCGTTATTAACCATCGCGGCAACAAAAACAGTTGGTGCGATTTTTACGAAGATAATTTCGGTCAATACGGTAGTTGGCAACTGACTCAAGAGCATATTTGCTCCAATGACGAAGGATTTACCGATAGCAGTTCTTCATGCTACGGCAGCGCAACTCACGGTGCAGCAGATACCGGTACTAATTTTGGCGGAGCACGAGACTTAGACCACACCAACAGTTATGTTCAGAAATGGTCTAAAGCGTATTTGAAATATATGCTTAAGTCGCTTAAGTTTGATGGTTTCCGTTATGATATGACCTTGGGATACAACGGCGAATATTTAGGTATGTACAATGAGTCCTCGAAACCTTATTTCTCTGTTTCGGAGTGTTGGGAAGGCATTGAACGCCAGAAACAACATTTGCAAGAGTGCGACTCCAACACAATGGTATTCGATTTTCAACAGAAATATGAGTTGGCCAGTGCTATTGTAGGCGGCAGTTACGGCAAGTTGAAGAAAAACAGCAATTCTTTCCGTGGGCAGGGATTGGAGAAATATGCTGTTACTTTTATTGACAATCATGACACATTCGAGCGCAGCGATGCTCAAACTCAAGAATTTGGAGGTTATAATGCGGACCTTTCGTCAACCAAAGTACGCGGACAGATTTTGCAGGCTAATGCATATATTTTGCTGATGCCCGGTGTTCCGTGTGTTTTCTGGCCGCACTGGAAGAGTTATCAGAGCGAAATCAACGCCCTCATTGCCGTGCGTAAGTTGGCGGGCATCAACAGTGAGTCCATTGTCTCAGACGAAGTTACTGCGCAGTATTCCTATTCTGCAACAATACAAGGTCATCGCGGCAAGGTCATTCTTCGCCTCGGCTCTAATCATGACCGCTCCACGCCGAATGGATATTACCGCGCCATTGACGGCGGCATGTACACCGTCTTTGTGGAGAACGGAGCAGGACTGATAGAAGTGCCTGGCAACGAAGAGCAGGCTAACCAAGGCGAGAAATTCATCCGCGACGGCAAACTCTACATCCGCCACGGCGAGAAGATATTCGATGCCATGGGAAGGGTTTGTGATTTGTGATTTTTTAGCCCTAAAGGGCACGATTATTTTCGACAAGCGAAAATTTTGTGATTTATATAAACCAACAATAGTATCATGAAAAAGTTTTTTGTATTGATGGCTGCAGTATTCTTTGCAGCAAACACTTTTGCCACGAGTTATGGTATTCTGGTAAACGGTAAGATGTACTATGCCGCTACATATCAGGGACCTGACCCTTATGGTGAGGGTTTTGAGCAATACTTGGCACACGTGCCGGTCAAGAGCGGCGATTATTGCCAGATGTATGATGCCGACTACGCTGCAGCGTGGGCAAAACCGCTGAACAGCGCTTCTGCGGCCGGCTTTACCTACGACGAGGCGAATGGCCGTTATAATGTCACAGTGACGGGTTGTTACGATTTCTACATCAAACTGAAATGGGAAGCCGATGAGCTCTATATCGGTTCCGGTTCGAACTGCGGCGAGGGAGTGGACATCACCAAGGTGGACCCTGTTGACCCGACGTATTCCTCTTCCGCTCCGGCGAAGTGCCCGGATGTGATGCTGCAGGCTTTCTATTGGAACAGTACTGACGGCAGCACCGGTGTGGGCGGCGGTAACGGCTACGGACGTACCAAATGGATTGACCTCCTCAACGGCAATAACGGCTCGTCAGCCGAGGAAATAGGCCAGTGGTTCGACCTCATTTGGATACCTTCTGTTAGCAAAGGAAGCGGTCTGGGTTATCACCCGTCAGATTACAGCAGTCTGGATAGCGACCGCGGTACCAAGCAGAAACTGGAGCAACTGATTGAGACGATTCATAAGAACGGCGGACGCGTAGTAGCCGATATCGTCATCAACCATGGCGATGCCAAGAGCGGTTGGTGCGGATACGCCAGCGGTTATAACTTCGGTACATACGGTAAGTTTGTGCCGGATGGAAGTTATATCTGCAGCACCGATGAGATTAATTACTCATCCGAAGCACCTGCTGAGTGCAAAGGTTTTGCAACCGGAAACGATGATGACGGTTATGGCGACGAGGCTAACTATGCCGCCTCGCGTGACTGGGACCATAAGAATACAAATGTGCAAAACATGTTCAAGGCCTACCTCAAATGGCTGCGTAATGTGATTAAGATAGACGGTTTCCGGTATGACTATTGCAAAGGTTATCACAACAGTCATATCAATGACTATAACAAAGCAGCGGAGGCGTATTTCTCTGTGATGGAATACTGGGACGGCGATGCAGGTGTGCTTCAGAGCCGTCTGAGCGATGCAGGTTGGAATACTGCCACCTTCGATTTCGCAACCAAGTACACGGCTTTCAACCAAGGTATCGCTTCC
Organism: Paludibacteraceae bacterium; assembly: GCA_017412245.1. Taxonomy (GTDB): domain Bacteria; phylum Bacteroidota; class Bacteroidia; order Bacteroidales; family Paludibacteraceae; genus Colicola. Next base: position 10,477 of record JAFPYI010000001.1, read on the forward strand.
GGCAACTACAGCAAGCTGCAAGGCTGTGGTTTGTTAGGCGCAGGCAAGAGCCGTTATGCGGTCACTTTTATCGACAGTCACGACTCCTTCCAGCGAGACAACAACAACGAGTTCTGCGGTAATGGGAACTCTATGGGTATTTGTGCAGACAAGCTGTTGCAGGCCAACGCATTCATGCTCTCTATGCCGGGTGTGCCGTGCGTGTTCTGGCCGCACTGGGTGACTTATAAAGAGCAAATCAAGAAGATGATTAACGCCCGCTACAAGACAGGCGTTCATTCCGAGTCTTCCGTTTCCGACGAGTCCACAGGCAACGGATTCTACAAAGCGACTATTACCGGTACCAACGGACAGATTCGTCTGCTGGTTGGACCTAACTCAGGCTATGACAGCACACCTAACGGCTTTACACTGGCAGTCAAAGGCAACGGCTACGGCGTATATTACAAGATGAACTCTAACCGCGGAGACAAAAACACAGAGCGTATTGACCGTACTGTCACTCCGGAAGGTATTGAAGATATAAAAGCCAACATTGAGGGCGCGAAAGGAGAAAAGTTTATCGAGAACGGCAATCTCTATATCCGCTGCGGCGAACAAGTCTTCGATGCTTTTGGACGCCGCGTACGTTAACAAATATGATTTATTAACTACTTAACAAATAACCTATCATGAAAAAGATTTATGCATTAATGGCTGCCATGCTATTCGCAGCCGGCACTTTCGCCGCCAGCTACGGCATTCTGGTGAACGGACAGACCTATTTCCCCGGAACGGAGACAGGTGAGTTTGAAGGTTTTAAGCAATACTTGGCACACGTGCAAGTGAAAGCAGGCGATTTCTGCCAGCTATGCGATGCCGAGAAAGCCGCTGTGTGGGCGGTGAAGTTGAACTCCGCTTCCGAGGCCGGGTTTACCTATGACGAGACAAACAAACGCTACAACATCACGGTAACGGGTTGCTATGATTTCTATATCAAACTCAAATACGAGGCAGACGAACTATATATAGGCCCTGGCTCTGACTGCGGCGAGGGAATCGACATCACTACTATCGGCGGAGATGACGACATCAATTATTATGCTATCGGTTGGATCAACGGTGCAGATGCAGGCGAAACGGCATATGACGTGTATGATGATAAATACCTCTTCGTAGACGGCAAACTGACTATCGACTGCAAGATGGGCAGTTATATCGCCATCAAGGACCATAAAGGCAATTTCTATTATTCCAAGACGGAGACCACTATCGCTAACACTACTGCAACGATGGATTGGGCTAACGGCTGGTCTCCTTGCCAGAAATGGGCAATTCCGGAAGGTGTCAATTACATCATTATACGTAGCGCTAAGTTCAGAGGCCAGATTCAGTTGGAGCGCGTAGATAAAGCTACCTATGATGCGTACTACGGTGGTCAGGCAATAGAGAATACACAGGTTAGTGACAAAGCACGCAAGGTGATTATTGACGGACAACTCCGTATCCTCCGCGGCAATAGGATGTTCGACGCAACGGGGCGCGAACTGTAATCGGCAATATAAACTCTTAACACTACAACTCACATGAAACGAACAATCTTGTTGGGTCTGTGCTCGCTTCTGATGGGGCTTGCACTCAATGCTGAGACGACCCGTATTTATTGTAAGATGTCGCAAAGTTGGTGGAAAGCCGACGGTGCGGCTGTTGGCGCCCATGTATGGGGATCCGGCGGTAGCACAACTTGGCCGGGCAGCAGGATGACTGCAGTCTATGGCGAAACAGACCTTTGGTACACCGACGTGGATTTGGCAAAATACCAGAGTATTATCTTTACCCGTGTGAACGGTAGCGGAGCCGTGGCAGACTGGGGTGCTAAGACCAAAGACTTGACGCTCCCTACTGACGGCAAGAATCTGTTTACCATCACTACTTCTTCTGCCGTGTGGGGCGACCCGGGGTGTGACGGTGAATGGAGCACCTATAGCGGAGGTTCCGGAGCCACACCGGTGTATCACATCGCAGGAGAGGGTTTTCCGGGACTGTCGTGGGATGAAGGAAGCCATGTCGAACTGACAGATAACAGAATTGCCTTCACCAATCTGCCGGCTGGAACATATAAATTCAAGATTACAGACGGAACATGGAGTTATAACCTCGGGTATGACGCCGTTGATGCTTCATGCAGTACTTCCGGCTACAGCGACGATGCGGACGGGAATGTGGTAATCGTCTTGTTAAGCACGGGTGACATAACTATCCGTGTGGCGGATGCGAAGATCTGCGTGACAATCGTGGGAGAGACGCAGCAGTTGTATTCCACCGCTGTGCCGAGCCAATGCACCGACGTGATGATGCAGGCGTTCTATAATGAGTCATATCTAGTCAATAACTCTGATGTGGGAACAAATTTGTATGGTGACACAAAATGGACAACTTTGCTTTCCTCTGCAAATGAAATAGGTGATTATTTTGACCTTGTATGGCTTCCGCCTTCAGCGATGGGCGACGGAATGGGATATCATCCCAAGCAATACAGCAACCAGAACTCCAATTGGGGAACCCGCGCGGAGCTGGAGGCACTTATCAGTGCTTTCCATGCCAAGGGAACAAAGGTGATCGCCGACATTGTAATCAACCATTGTGCAGGTTGGAGTTCATGGTGCGATTTTCCTGCAATGGACTTTGGAACATATGGAGTGTTTTATCCTGATGCCTCCTACATAGCCAGCACGGATGAGGTCAACTTGAATCCTGATGCCGGAGATTGTTATGGCAAAGCAACCGGACCACAAGACGATGGATGGGGCGATTGGTATGGAAACTGGGATGGTGCGCGCGATTGGGCGCACGATGCGGTAAAAGTGCAGGAGATGTTCAAAGCCTATCTGTTATGGATGCGTAATGTAATGAAATATGACGGTTTCCGTTACGACAAAGGCGATGGATTTAATAACTGGCATCACGACAACTATAACAAAGCATCCAACCCATATATTGCTTTTATGGAACTATGGAGCGGGAATGACCAGATTATAGCAGGTATAGACCAAGCCAACAAAAATGTAATGGCACTTGATTTTCAAACCAAGTATAGTGCATTTGACGGCATAGCAGGCTTTGATTACAGTAAATGTCAAGGCAGTGGATTGCTCGGACGCGGATATAACAAATATGCGGTCACATTCATAGACAGCCACGACTGGTTCCTGCGCGGCAACGGAGGAGAGTTCGGAGGGAATGGCAAGTCGTTGACTGAAGAACTTAAGGATCGGCTCTTACAGGCTAACGCGTTCTTGCTTTCGATGCCCGGTGTACCATGCGTGTTCTACCCGCATTGGTATAAATACAAAGAGGCATTAAAACCAATGATAGACGCCCGTCACGCGGCGGGTGTGCATAACGAGAGTGCCGTCTCTGACGAATATGCGGAGGCTGGCGGCTATCAGGCTACCATCCGTGGCAAATACGGCTATCTCATCCTTCAATTAGGCAATAAGACCACCCATACTAATACCGGCTCTTATTCTTGGTTAGCCGACTACACACTTATGGCAAGCGGACCGGGTTATGCAATGTGGGTAAATGTAACAAATCCGCCGCTTCCAACGGATATAGAAGATGTATCAGAGGACCTAACACGAGAGACTAAAGGCGAGAAATTTATTCAAGACGGCAAACTCTATATTCGTTACGAGGGCAAGACCTATGATGTCTTTGGAACACTTGTGAAATAAAATAATTTGACTTTATATGAAAAGACTCTTTTCGTTTTGTTTATCGGTATTCTGCGCATTCTGTGTTTTTGCACAGGTGACACCTACCCCTAATCCCATTCCTGTGGGATATACCGGACAAATAACTATTACCTTTGATGCCACAAAAGGTACCGGAGGAATGGTGGGAGCGACAAAATGTTATGCCCATACAGGTCTCATTACCGCAGCCTCGGCAAATGATAGTGATTGGAAGAATGTGATTGGCAGTTGGCGAGGCACCGACCAACCGCAGTTAACATCTTTGGGAGACAACAAATGGCAATTGGTCATTTCGAATATCTACGATTTCTACAATGTAGGGACCTCTACAGACATCCGAAAATTAGCTTTTGTCTTTCATGATGGTCCCAATGGTGAGAAAGAAGGAAAGGCCATTTCGGGGGATATTCTCATCACATTGGGAGAAAAAGTAATAGGCGATATTTGGGATGATTTTACTCCTGCTGCAGTAACAGAAGAGTCTCGCCCAAGCGGTGTAACTAATGGTATTTATTATGATGCTTACGATCCGACAAAAGTAACACTTTGCACTTATGCCGCAAGCACGACACAAGCTGCAAAGCATGTGTTTCTGTTAGGTGATATGACCAATTGGCAACTGAGCAATGATTATCAATTGAAGAAAGACAGTAATTATTTCTGGATTACACTGACCGGTTTGACACCCGGTAAAGAATATCGGTTCCAATATGCTATCGAACGTGCGGATGGAGTAAAGAAACAAATTTGTGATCTTTATTCCGAGAAAGTCTTGCACCCGGACGACAAATATGAGCCCAAGACAATGGATCCTACACTCATCAGTTATCCTTCTTCAGGCGCGGATGGTGGATATGTAACCGTTATACAAACCAACAAACAAAAATATAACTGGTCAGATGCCACACTCAATTTCAAACGTCCGAGTAGAGACAACCTTATCATTTATGAATTATGGGTATATGACTACACCACCAAACGCAATTTTACCGGTTTGATGGAACGCTTGGATTATATACAAAACTTAGGTGTAAACGCCATTGAACTGATGCCTGTTTCGGAATTTGAAGGTAACCTGAGTTGGGGATATAACCCATCCTTGTACTTTGCATTGGATAAGGCTTACGGCACTCCGGAACAGTTTAAGGCTTTCATTGATGAGTGTCATAAACGTGGTATTGCGGTGATAGTAGATATGGTGTTTAATCACACCAAAGGAACAAATCCTATGGCAAAATTATATCCATACGGCACTGATTTACAATACAACCCTTGGTTTAACACCAATCCGCCTGAAGGCGACAATGGTTATGGCGAGGAATGGAATCATGATTTCGGGCCGGCAAAGGAGATGTTTAATCGCGTGTTCAAATATTGGTTGCAAGAGTATAAGATAGACGGCTTTAGGTTGGATTTGAGTCATGGACTATGCGGCAACACCAATAATGCTGTTTCTAATCTTACCAATTATTATCAAAACAGTGTTAAAGCCACCTCGAAAGATGCATATATGATTCTTGAACATTGGGGCGACGGACAGGCACAACTCATCAGTTATGGCATGCAATGCTGGACAGGAGCAGGCGTTTGTAACTCATATTATCAAACCACTATGGGATGGTTGAAAGATGGAGACGGACTGGAAGGCGCAAATAGAAAAGGCTATGTTTCCTACGCAGAGAGTCATGATGAGGAACGCATGCAGTACAAAGCGAAGACATATGGTAATGGCGACTTGAAGACAAACGAAGATGCACGTTTAGGACGTGTCGCAGAGAATGTGGCATTCAACGTATTACTCAATGGCGCGCATATGTTATGGCAATTCGAGGAAATAGGTTATGATATCTCTATTGATTATAATGGTCGTACGGGCAGCAAACCCAATCCAAAAACCAAAGGCTATTTCACACAAGCAGCTCGCGTTGATGCGTTTACCAAATGTGCACAAGTCATCACACTGCGTACTCAATTAATGTCTGATGCGTTCACGGGAACACCTTCTGTAAGCATTGATTCCGGACAAGCATTGAGAACCATCCAATGGGGAAACAATGTGTTTGCAGCTGCGAATTTTGATGTAACCGGCAATCAAAATGTCACTTTACCTTCCGGAACTTGGTTTGATTATCTTAATGGTGGAACGAACGCTTCCGGCAGTTATTCGCTTGCTCCTGGAGAAGTAAAAGTATTCACCGGAAGACAAGTTATTCCTCCTACCTTCACAGATATACAAACGCGCGACCACACGGCTATTGATGATGTGCGAACGGATAATGTGAAGAGTATTAAGTTCCTGCGTGACGGATATATATATATTCTTCGCGGAGGAAAAACTTATGACCTGACAGGCAGAGTGGTAGAATAAAAGTGCCACATACACTTTACCAATAGAAAAGCAGCCGTGTTGGCTGCTTTTCTATTATTCATTAGTATCTTCCAAACTATCACCTACTATCTTTCGGTAAAGTTCTTTCGGATCTGTTGCCTTGCGGATAATCTCATGCAAGTCTTCAATCTTCACACGGTCTTGTGTCATATTATCGCGGTAACGAACAGTGACACATCCGTCTTTCTCTGTGTCGTGGTCAACCGTGATACAGAATGGTGTACCGATAGCGTCCTGACGACGATAACGTTTGCCGATTGAGTCTTTCTCGTCATATGCAATCTTGAAATCGAACTTCAATTCGTTCATTATCTCGCGTGCTTTCTCAGGCAGACCATCTTTCTTAACCAACGGCATGATACAAGCTTTCACAGGAGCCAAAACCGGCGGCAGATGAAGAACCACACGTGTATCACCACCTTCGAGAGCCTGCTCTTCATAACTGGAGCACATAACACTCAGGAACATACGATCCACACCAATAGAGGTCTCAATAACATACGGAGTGTAACTTTGGTTCAATTCCGGATCGAAGTATTCAATCTTCTTTCCGCTATATTTAGCATGGCTGCTCAAGTCGAAATTAGTACGGCTATGGATACCTTCCACCTCTTTGAATCCAAACGGCATTTGGAACTCAATATCTGTAGCAGCATTGGCATAGTGCGCCAGTTTATCGTGGTCGTGGAAACGATATTTCTCGTCACCCAATCCTAATGCTTTGTGCCATTTAAGACGGAATTGTTTCCAATGCTCAAACCATTTTAACTCTTCACCCGGGCGAACAAAAAATTGCATCTCCATCTGTTCAAACTCACGCATACGGAAGATGAACTGACGAGCCACAATCTCGTTACGGAAAGCCTTACCTATTTGAGCAATACCAAACGGCACTTTCATACGACCGGTCTTCTGTACATTCAGGAAATTGACAAAGATACCTTGTGCTGTCTCAGGACGAAGGTAAATCTTCATAGCACCATCGGCAGTAGAACCCATTTCGGTTTGGAACATCAGGTTAAACTGACGTACGTCGGTCCAGTTGCGAGTACCGCTAATCGGACAAACGATTTCCTCATCCAGAATGATTTGTTTCAACTCATTGAGGTCGTTATCATTCATCGCTTTTGCGAAACGAGCATGCAATGCTTCGCGTTTCTCGATGTGCTCGCGCACGCGCTCGTTCGTTTGTTTGTATAACTCCTCATCAAAACTATCACCAAAACGTTTACGCGCTTTCTCTACTTCCTTAGCAATCTTATCGTCGTATTTGGCAATTTGATCTTCGATCAGCACATCGGCACGATAACGTTTCTTACTATCACGGTTATCTATCAACGGGTCGTTGAATGCATCTACGTGACCGGAGGCTTTCCATGTGGTCGGGTGCATAAAAATAGCGGCGTCAATACCTACTATATTCTCATGCAGAAGTGTCATGGAATCCCACCAATAACGTTTGATATTATTTTTCAACTCCACACCGTTCTGACCATAGTCATATACTGCACCGAGACCATCGTAAATCTCGCTGGAGGGGAATACAAAACCGTATTCCTTGCAATGGGCAACAATTTTTTTGAATGTTTCTTCTTGTGTTTGCTGAGCCATAAAATATATTGTTTTAGTTAGTTATCTATATTTGTTTTCTGTACCAAATCCTTTATTTTCTTCGCAGTCTCCCAAAACAGACAAATAGGATTCAAATCTGCTTTCTGCTATTTCGCCTTTAATAACCGCCTCCTGCACAGCGCAACCGGGTTCGTTAGTATGCGTACAATTGCCAAAACGGCAATCTTGAGAGGTTTGAAAGATTTCACGGAAATAATGCCCTACTTCCTCTCGCTGCATATCTATGGAACCGAACCCTTTTATGCCCGGAGTATCAATTATTGCTCCTTTGGAGAGAAAATACATCTCGGAGAAAGTAGTGGTATGCATTCCTTTGTCATGGGCATCCGAAATCTTCCCCGTGCGCGTCATTTCTTTGCCAAAGAGAGCATTCAACAGTGTCGATTTTCCTACTCCCGAGTTTCCGGATAGGAGCGTCACTTGGCCGTCTAACAGGTTTCTGACCTCTGCTAACTGTCCGTTTTTTGCACAGATAGCGCAAGTGGTATAACCCAAAGAGTCATATAAGGCACGCAAGGCGGATAGTTGGTTTTGCTCCTCGTTTGTAAGCAAATCTATCTTATTGAACACCAATACTGCCGGTACTCGATATGCTTCGCAAGTGGCTAAAAATCGGTCAATAAAAGTAGTGCTTGTCTCAGGATGCTTAACCGTGACGATTAGGGCTACCTGATCTATATTAGCGGCAAGGATATGTGTCTCTTTGCTTAAGTTGGTAGAGCGCCGAATAATATAATTACGGCGGTCCTCCACCTCTACAATCCAACCATCCTCCACTTGCACATAATCACCGACTGCCACCGGATTAGTAGAGCGAATACCCCGAATACGGAAATTACCTTTTATATGGCATTCCGCATCTGTTCCATCATCCATTCGAACGATGAAACTACTACCGGTAGATTTGATGACAAGTCCGCGCATTAAACGGTCATGATCTCCTTTTCCTTTGCGGCATAGAGTGCTTCAACTTTGGCGATATACTTGTCATGAACCTTTTGCATATCTTCCTCAGCATCTTTCTCTATGTCCTCGCTCAAGCCGTTTTTCACCAGTTTCTTAAACTCCTCAATGGCATCACGACGAGCATTACGGATGGACATCTTTGCCTCTTCCAATTCGCCTTTACATTGTTTGCACAAGTCACGACGACGCTCTTCAGTTAAAGGAGGCAGGATAAGACGGATTGTCTCGCCGTTATTAGAAGGAGCCAGACCGATATTCGAGTTGATAATCGCTCTTTCGATATCTCCGATGAGTTTTTTCTCCCATGGTGTGATAGCGATAGTACGAGCATCAGGAGTAACGATTGTGGCGCAACTGCTCAAAGGCGAAAGTGTTCCGTAATAATCAATCTTGATAGGATCAAGAATACGCGGGTTAGCTTTTCCTGCACGGATGTGTTGCAGTGTGTCATCCAAATGGGCAACGGCATTTTGCATTTGTTCTTCTGCCGCAGTTTGGTACAATTCAAGTTCGTCTTCCATAAAAATTTGTATTAGGGCTTTACAAGTGTTCCTATATTTTCTCCAATAATCACTTTCTCCAGATTGCCTACTTTATCCATATTGAATACATAGATAGGCATTCCGTTTTCCTTGCACATCACCGTAGCAGTCAAGTCCATTACTTTCAACCCACGGCGTATGACTTCGTCATAAGTGATCTCATTAAACTTCGTAGCCGAAGGGTCTTTTTCCGGGTCGGCTGTATAAATTCCGTCCACACGTGTTCCTTTCAGCATCACGTCGGCTTTGATTTCAATAGCGCGCAAGGACGAACCTGTATCGGTGGTAAAATACGGATTTCCGGTTCCACCTACCAAGATTACCACATTGCCTTTGTCTAATAAGCGAAGGGCTTTGGAAGGAGTATAAAAATCACCGATAGGTTCCATGCGGATAGCTGTCAGCACACGGCATTTCTGTCCAATGGCTTCCAATGCTGATTGCAGTGCCAAACCATTGATGACAGTTGCCAGCATACCCATCTGGTCACCTTTCACTCGGTCGAAACCACGTTGGGCACCACTCAGTCCACGAAAGATATTTCCTCCACCGATGACGATACCTATCTGTACACCTTTCTGGGCGATGGCTTTGACCTGCTCGGCATACTGATTCAAACGCTCGGTATCTATTCCGTAACCTTGTTCGCCTTGCAAACTTTCTCCGGAGAGTTTTAATAAAATTCGCTTGAACATATATCTTTATTCTTTATACCATGAAGCATACATGGCGTAATTATTAGCAATGGTTTTATTTATTTCTTCCGTCTGTTGCGGGTCTGCTTTCTTGATGAATTTCGCCGGCACACCACCCCATATCTCATGAGGTCCTATCTGTGTCCCTTTCAGCACCAAGGCTCCTGCAGCCACAATTGCTCCTTCGCCTACATGCGCACCATCCAAGAGCGTACTACCCATGCCTATCAATGCGTAATCATCCACATCGGCACCATGAATAGTGACATTATGTCCTACGGACACATAATCACCGATGGTGATAGTCGATTTCTTGTACAGCGTGTGCAGCACGGCTCCATCTTGGATATTACAATGCTTGCCGATGGTGATGGTATTCACATCACCTCGTAGCACAGCATTGAACCACAGACTGGTTCCTTCGCCTACGGTCACATCACCTACAACAGTAGCATTCTCTGCCATAAACACATCGTCGGCAATGCGCGGAACCAAGAGTTCTCCGTTTCGATTTATCGATTTAACTAAAGCCATTATCGTGCAGCAATGATTGCCAAGAATTTCTCTGCTACGAGTGCAGCACCACCGATCAATCCACCATCTACATCCGGATTAGCAAACAGTTCTGCTGCGTTCTTCTCATTGCAACTGCCACCATAGAGAATAGTAGTATTGTCTGCTATCTCGGCATTGTAGTTCTTTGCTACCAATGAACGCAGATAAGCATGCATCTCTTGTGCTTGTGCAGGAGTAGCGGTCAGACCTGTACCGATAGCCCAAACAGGTTCGTAAGCCAAGGTAATATTTTTCCATTCTTCAGCGGTAAGACTGAAGACTGAGCCTTCGAGTTGTGCTTTTACAACCTCGTTTTGTTTGCCTGCTTCGCGTTCCTCTTTTACCTCACCAATACAGAAAATCACTTTCAGACCGTTAGCCAAAGCTAAGCGCACTTTCTCTGCTAACATCTCATAACTCTCAGCGTAATATTGACGACGCTCTGAGTGACCGAGAATAACATATTCTGCGCCGGTAGATTTAACCATCTCTGCGGATACTTCGCCTGTGTATGCACCTTTCTCATGGTCTGCACAGTTCTCTGCAGCTACTTTGATTGCAGAACCTTTCAGCAACTCTGCTACGGTAGCTAAATGAATAAAAGGAGTACCGATAACTACGGCACATTTCGGGTCTTTTACTGCTTGTTTCAATTCGGTAGCTAAAGCTACACCTTCTTGCAGGTTCTTGTTCATCTTCCAGTTACCTGCAACCATTTTAATTCTTGCCATTGTTTATAGTTGTTTAAAATTATGTTTCTCGATAATTATTCCGTTTTTTACCACAATCATTCCCGGATTGGCACGAACAATCGTCTTCAGAGTCACGGGATCGGTAAAACAGAATGCATTCATATCTATGTCATGTTGCATGCAGAACTCCTGTATCTCCTCTTCGCCGGAACCGGTTAAGATATAACACAAGAGGTTATTTGCCAATGCATCTTTCACTTTCTCAATCTGGTTGAGGTCCGTTTTCTGCAAATCATACATGATAATCAATGTCACGGGTTCCTCGGATTCCAAGACATCATAAGTGATATCTTCAAAATCCATCGTCATGATTTCAAAATCATGGATAGGTGCTTCGTAACCTTTCTTCACTAACACTGATTTCTGGTCCACAAAGGTCCATGTAGAGTCGCCCTTCGGATAGTTCTCCATCGTAAATTCCTGTTGAACACCGTCTTTGGCATAGATAAATGTTATTTCGTATTCGTCCGCCGGTGCTCCTTCCGGAATCTCCATCAGTTCAGGAATATTGTTTCCTACTTTATAAGGTCTAAAATCAATCGGCGGCAGGTGGTTATAACTGTAGCACATAACACTGACTAACGCGGCCAAGCCGACTGACACGATAATCAGTTCTGCCCACCAGGAGAAGAGTTGCGGAATAGATTTCTTGCAGCACAGAAGAATGATGACAAGTGCTAACAGTACCACGTTTTTCCAGAAAGTCTGCCAGTTCGTCAGCACTAATGCATCTCCGAAACAACCGCAATCCGAAACAGGGTTGGTGAGTGCAATCCACAGCGTGAGAGGAGTCATCACCAGATAGAAAGCAAGCGACACCCAACTCGTTATATTCGTCCGTACATTGCACAGCATACATATACCTAACACCCACTCCACCGCAATCAGACACACTGCAGCCGCGCCGGCTAAAGGAAGCAGATCCGTGAAGAAACCGCCAAAGGCCTTCAGGTAGTCCTCTATCTTATACACTGTTCCTAACGGATCTACGGCTTTGACAAAACCGGAGAAGATAAACGTCACGGCTAAGAGCGTGCGTGCAACGGAGCCGGTGATATGTGCTGCTTTATTCCCCATAATGAATCAAATCAAATATAGCGTAGTTGATAATATCGAAATAATTGCCTTCCACTCCTTCGGAAGCAATAGTTTTTCCTTCGTGCGAAAGGATGGTTTTGATGCGAATGATTTTTGCCATAATCATATCCACGATGCCTTCTTTAGACATCTCTCGCCATGCCTCACCGTAATCATGGTTCTTTCTAACCATTAACTCTTTGGCTTCCTCTATCACTTCGTCGTACAGCTTAATGGCGTTCTCATTGGTGATATCCACTGCGTCGGCAAAACCTTTGCGCTCCTGGATAATCGACATCACACCGTAATTGATGATGGCACGCAGGTTATCTTCTATATCGTCTCCTACAAGACTGACACCTGTCTCCTGACGCTGACGGATATTCTTCACCTTGATGTACAATTGGTCGGATATACCTTTCAGACGAAAGATACGCCACGAAGCACCATAATCCTGCATCTTGTCGATGAAGATCTTACGGCATTTGGCCGTTACTTCGTCAAATTGTTTTACTGTATCTTGCATAATAACTCCTCTAAACTTACTAATTGTTGTTCGCCGGAAACCATATTTTTCAGCATCACTTTGTTTTGCGCCATCTCGTCACCTCCGACAATAGCGACAAAAGGAATCTGTTTGGCATCGGCATATGCCATCTGTTTCTTCATTTTGGTCGGCTCGGGATAGACTTCTGTGCGAACACCCTTAGCGCGCAATTCTTTCGCCCATCCCAACGCATAGTATAATTCTTCTTGCCCGAAAGTAGCAAAGAGCACTTGTGTTGTCGATTGCAGTTCAGCAGGGAAAAGATTCAATTCCGTCAGCACGTCATATATTCTATCCGCGCCAAAAGAGATACCTACTCCCGACACATTCGGCATTCCGAAGATACCTGTTAAATTATCATACCGACCGCCGCCGGTGATAGAACCTATCTGTGCGTCAAGAGCTTTCACTTCGAAGATAGCACCGGTGTAATAATTCAAACCGCGCGCAAGGCACAAGTCCAACTCAATGAAAAATGCCTCTTGCTCTGCAGTCTTTTGTCTTTCCACCAAATCAAACAACTCTTCCAACTCTGCCACACCCTTCAGACCAATCTCGCTGGAAGCAAGAATGTCACGTAGTGCCGTCAGTTTTTCTGCGGTTGTACCGCTGAGGTTCAAAATCGGCTGCAATGCTTGTACGGCTTTGTCCGAGAGTCCTCTCTCGAGCAATTCAGCATTAACGGCCTCGACACCAATCTTATCCAGTTTATCAATGGCAACGGTGATATCAATTATCTTCTCCGGCTCACCGATAACTTCTGCTATACCTGCCAAAATCTTGCGGTTATTGATATGCAGGCACACGCGAATTCCCAAACGACGATAGACCTCTTGTACTATCTGAACGAGTTCTAATTCGCCGATAAGACTATCGCTGCCGATGACATCTACATCGCATTGGTAGAACTCACGATAACGTCCTTTCTGCGGTCTGTCAGCACGCCAAACCGGTTGTATTTGGAACCGTTTGAACGGAAAACTGATCTCTTCACGGTGTTGCACCACATAGCGAGCGAAAGGCACGGTCAGGTCGTACCGCAAACCTTTCTCAGGTGCTAAGTTCGCTTTCTCGCCGCTGTTCTGAATACGGAAAAGCAGTTTGTCTCCTTCTTCACCATACTTGCCCATCAGTGTTGACAGGTTCTCCATGGCCGGTGTTTCAATCTGTTGAAAACCATAAAGAGCGAACACCGAGCGAATGGTGTCGAAGATATAATTTCTGCGTGCCATCTCCACTTGTCCGAAGTCACGCGTTCCTTTAGGTATACTTGGTTTTTGCATTTACTTATCTTTTAACTTTTCTCTTTTAACTTTAGCCCTCTGGGCGCACTTTACTTCTCGAATAGCTCCTCGAATATTCTTCCCGTGGCACCGATTTCCGATTCTACGTATGCACCGGCTTTAGCGCCTATCTCTGCAGAGTGTTCCAAAGCATTATCAAGCGCAATGCGCAACTCGTTAAAATCATTCACGCTGCGTGCAGCTTGTGCGGTTATCAGTCCTTTCGCTTCACGGAAATGGCTGTAGTTAGGTCCGAAAACAACCGGTTTGCCATATACGGCTGCCTCGATAGTATTATGTATTCCTGCACCAAAACCACCACCGATATATGCCACTTGCGCATAAGGATAAATCGAAGAAAGCAGACCGATAGTGTCGATGAGCAGCACATTCGGATAAAGCGGGAGAGTCTCTTGCGAACCCGCCCATTTGATATTCTGTCCTTGCGTCAAGACGCTGTATCGCAACAAACGACCTTTGAATAACTGGAATATCTGATCCAGATGACTCTCATCGGTCTCATGCGGAACAAGAATCAGTCTGGTGTTCCGTCCTTCGCCGTTTTCCCATTGCTCGTGCATGTATTGCGCCAGCAGTGCTTCGTCCTGCGGCCACGTACTTCCGGCAACGATAATTCGGTTACAGCCTTCCACAAACCGCTCGACCACAGGAACAGGCTGATGACGATTGAGTATCTCTCCCACTCGGTCAAAACGTGTGTCACCGGTAACGGAACAATGGTTCACTCCGTAGCGTTGAAGCAGTTGCAGCGAACTGTCATCCTGCACGTATATATGCGTGAAGCAATGCAGCAGACGCAGTTGACTCTTGCCCCATGGCAAGAAGAAACGCTGTTTGGGACGGAAGATAGCAGAGATGCTATAAGTTGGTATATTTCTCCTCTTCAACTCTTGCAGGTAAGCCGGCCAGAACTCGTACTTCACAAATAATGCCATCTCGGGTTGAAAAAGGTCAAGGAACTTCTTGGCTTTTCTTCGCGTGGCAAAAGGCATATACACCACTTGGTCCACTTGGTCGTAGTTCTTCCGCAATTCATAACCCGAGGGCGAGAAGAACGACAGAAGTATTTTCCGGTTCGGTTGCTCTCTGCGCAGTCTTTCTATCAGTGGTCGTGCTTGTTCAAACTCGCCTACTGAGGCGGCGTGAATCCACACAGCACCGGTAACCGGAGTCGTGTTTTTTAATGTCTGGCGCTGACCACGGACTAACAGTCGAGCTTTCTGATGCCCGAAAAGCGCTGCAATTCGTATGAAGAAGAAATATAAAAACATTTATTTCGGGAAAGTATATCGTACACCGAGATTGAAGGAATAATCGAACATATGTCCTCCTGCGCCACCTCCATTAAAGAGGAAAGCATAACCCGGACGGAAATCAAAGGAAAAAGCGATAGGTGCGTTGGTCATGTTCGCTTCAAAACCTGCAGCTGCACCAAAACCGAAAACACCTGCACCACCAAGCACATAACCCATTTTTACGTGACCACCGGCATAGACATCAAATTTGATTCCTTTACCTTGTGCCAATGATTTCGTTTGGTAAGCGAAAACTGCATCTGCCAAAGGAACTGCCACATATCCGGCTCCCGTTCCTCCGTCAAGATTGAGTCCTAAACCTGTCTCGGCAATAATCGTGAAATGGTCGGTCAGAAGGGTTTTATACTGAACACCAAGGCCTAAACCTCCGTATAAACCAATACTGTGTTTGTAGTCGTTTGCGTACACTCCCACTGCCATCAGAGCAACGAGGAGAAGGGTAAAAATCTTTTTCATAAGTTGTTGTTTTTTATTGTGTTATGATTAATATGCAAAGCCTTTCGGGCGTGCTACGGGCGCACGCATCCACATGCGTCGCATAAATTGCGCTGCAAAGGTACAACAAATTCTGCACATATGCAAATTTTACGCGCAGAATTTTCGAAAAAGTAGAGTAAACTCTACAGTTTAGGAGAATTAGTTACTTTTTCACCGCCTCTTGCCGATAACGCAAAGGCGAAATGCCTGTCAGATGTTTGAAGAAACGGCAGAAAGTAGAAGGACATTTGAATCCGAATTCGTACGCCACTTGTTGCACGGTGAACTCCGGACGCGTCTCAAGCACTTTCTTTATTTGCAGCAAGAGATATTCGTCTATCCAGTCTCCCGCAGTCACGCCCACGGCTTTTTGAATAAGCAAAGAGAGATATTTCGGATTGATATGCAACTGTTGCGCATAAAATGCTATCTCGTGTTCCTGACGATAGTGTTGTGCCAGCAGATCACAGAACTGATGGAAAATAACCATCTCGCGCGACAGACGAGCTTGCGAATCTTGTTCACGGCGGAAACTATTCAAAACCTCAAACGTTATATCCACTTGACGCAATAATGCTTCGTGTCGGTTGGGCAACTCACTTGTGGACATTTTGCTAATTAACTCAACCGCGTCCATCATTTTCATCCATTGTGCTGTTTGAGTGTCTGTCAGAAGAGTTGCCGGAGTGAGATGGAACTTATGGTGATCATGATTCATCGTCACGTGCATCAGTTCATCTGCAAACTTATGTGACATCACTATCAGCGCCAATTGATAATCCTTGGAAGTGGACAGGAGCTTAAGTATGTGGTTAGGAAGCACGACAGCTATTTCGTTCTTGGTAAAAGTCACCTCTTGCAAGTCGTATAATGCTTTGGCTGTTCCGCCTAAATTGATACCTATGGATAAGGTGTTTGACGCGAACTCTTTATCGTACACGGGAAAATGGTCCACATTGCGTACGACAATCACCTCTTGTGTCTGCAAATCGCGTAGTTCTCTTAGCAACTTGTCGGTCATGGTATTTTACTTTTTGTCAATTTTTCGGCGGCAAAAGTAATACAAAAAAATTAAAGTACCAAATTTTTTTTTCAAAAATAATCGTTTTTGTCCATAAAACAAGAAATTATTTTCAAAAAATGAATTTTGGTTACCCTGTCAGTAGCACTTTATGCACTCTATTTCCGCAGCATATTTGAGTAGGTGATTAGTAGGTGATTAGTAGGTGATAAGTAGGTTATAAGTAGGTTATTTTTATTTTCTTGTACATTTCTCTATAATTACGCCATAAGAAAAAAAAGGGAACAGGCTAAAACCGAAAAAAAACGCCACCCGGAGGATGACGTTTTCTATTAAGTTCAAATAAAGGTTATTGAGTTATTGGGTTATTTAGGGAGATTATAACCGACGGAAGAAATATTCTCGTTCCAACTTAGTACAGCAAACTCGCTTACTGTCTCTGTGTCCGGGTCGTTAAAATCCTCGTGGAATACCAGATGAGTAGCATCATCAACAAGATAGACAGACTTTGCTGTTTTATACTCATATTCGGTACACGTTCTATTGCAAACCGTTCGTTTCTCGCCAGTTGCCGTCCACATGTCAATCTGACAGCCATAAGAAGTCTTGAGTGATTTATCCAGCAAACGTCTGGCAGTATTACTTCCTGATTCGGCAAAATGGCTAAAGTCCAGGTATTTATCCATTACAGCCCAGTTTTTCCCTTCATCAGCAGACTCAAACTGTTTCAGGATTTTTCCGTTTTCATCAAAACGAAGATAATATACCCTACTCTGTCTGGTTTCTACGCCAGACGCATCAGTAGAGAAAAAGTCATAGTCCAGAATCCAATCGGCACCAAATTTTGTGAGTGTACTGTTCGCCTCAGTGCGGGTGTTCATAACAGAAGTGAGTGTGTACTTCGTTGTTGCCTTGAAGTTTTGAGGCAAATTGGCCACCAACACGTTCTGACTAATGTTTCCTTCTTTGGAATCATTGTTGTTCTGGTTCCCGTTGTTTTCACAGGATGTAAATAGAGTTGCACAAATCAGTGCGACAAGTGATAAATTAAAAAATTTGTTCATGATAGTAAGTGTTTTAATTCCCTTCTTACACCTTCAGGGATTGGTAGTTATAATACTAAGTTAATATACACGAAAAAGCGCAGGATCCGCTTATGATTCTGAAGGTATTTGGCCGTACCCATCTTACATAAGTTTCACCCACGCAAAAGTGGGCGTTGTAACTTATTCGTTGTAAGATGTTCTGTCAAAATGGCCAAATTTCTCAGAATACACGAATAAATAGCAAACGCTAAATCTTTATGTCCTTACTTTTTTACGCTGCTAAGGTCAGCGGTCCGCAATTATCCCTGCGAACAAAGGGTTTTATAAGTCTCCAGACCAACCGTGACCTAAGTCCCAGTGCTCGTCATACCGAAACTCAAAGAACGGCAAAGCAAAATATTTATTGATCAACTCGGTCAGTTCTTCTTCCTTATCTTGTGCCCATTGACCAACAAAAACAATAAACTTATCAATATTCCATGCCACACGACCACGCGGAATCTGTGTATAATCACCGGTAAACTTGGTTGGCTTGTGCGCTGCTACTGCACGAAAGTACTCCTCTTTCCAAATCTGTCTATGCAGTTTGGGATAGTTGATAAACGGCAGGCCTTGCTCAGCTGCTTCTTCTATCATCTTGGGTGTTAACTCGTTCTTGTACACGCCAAAGAAATCATGTTCTTCGGGCGCATACCAGAAAATTCCAACAGCCGGCATAGGTTCATCGAATGACTTCATGTCATTCATAATAGCCTCCTTTTCGCTATGTGATAAACTTGTCATAATAGGTTTTCAAAACCTTTGCGGCTGCAAAGGTACAACATTTTTTTGACATATGCAAATTTAAGCAATGTTTTTTTGCTTTTAACGACTGAAGGCGTGAACTGATTGAAGAGGTTTTTGTAAAAAAATCAACTAAAAAAGGAAACGCGCTTGCGTATGTGAGAAAAAAATATTACCTTTGCGCCGATTTTAATTTGGATAAATAGGACTTGATGAAAAATATACGAAATTTTTGTATCATCGCCCATATAGACCATGGCAAGAGTACACTCGCCGACAGAATGTTGGAGATAACCAACACCGTTGACGTGCGACAAATGGAAAACCAAGTGCTCGATGACATGGACCTCGAGAAAGAGCGCGGCATAACCATCAAAAGCCACGCCATTCAGATGCAATATAGTCGAAAGTCGAAAGACGAAAGACAAAAGACCGATGAATATATTCTTAATCTGATTGACACTCCGGGGCACGTGGACTTCTCTTATGAAGTGAGCCGTTCTATCGCTGCCTGCGAAGGAGCAGTTCTCGTGGTCGATGCCACGCAAGGTGTACAGGCGCAGACTATCAGCAATCTGTACATGGCTATCGAACATGACCTGGAGATAATTCCCGTGCTCAATAAATGTGACATGGAGCAAGCCATGCCCGAACGCGTGGAAGACGAGATAATAGAACTGCTCGGATGCAAAAGAGAAGAGATTCTCCGCTGCTCAGCCAAAACCGGTGAAGGTGTGCGAGAGATTCTCGACGCCATCGTAGAACGTGTTCCTGCACCAAAAGGAGATCCTAACGCACCATTGCAATGCCTCGTCTTCGACAGCGTGTTCAATAGTTTCAGAGGAATAATCGCGTATTTCAAAGTAGTGAACGGAACCATGCACACCGGTGACCGCGTGCGGTTTGTGAACACAGGAAAAGAATACGACGCAGACGAGATAGGCGTACTGAAACTTGACATGAGTCCGCGCAAAGAGATTTCCGCCGGAAACGTAGGATATATCATCTCCGGAATCAAAACAAGCACGGAAGTCAAAGTGGGCGATACTATCACTCACGTTGCCACGCCGTGCGACAAAGCCATTGACGGTTTCGAAGAAGCCAAACCGATGGTCTTTGCCGGTGTTTATCCTATCGAGACGGAAGATTATGAAGACTTGCGTGCTTCACTCGAGAAACTGCAACTGAACGATGCTTCGCTCACTTTCCAACCGGAGTCATCCATGGCTTTAGGCTTTGGTTTCCGTTGCGGATTCTTAGGACTGCTGCACATGGAAATAGTGCAAGAACGACTGGACCGCGAGTTCGATATGGATGTCATAACCACCGTGCCGAACGTTTCTTATAACGTCTATACCAAAGACGGCGGAATGATTGAAGTGCACAACCCTGCAGGAATGCCGGATTTGACAGAGATAGACCGAATAGAAGAACCGTTCATCCGTGCTTCTGTCATCACCACAGCCGATTATATAGGACCTATCATGACCCTCTGTCTGGGCAAAAGAGGCGAGTTGGTGAAACAAGAATATATCTCCGGCAACCGAATGGAACTTCTTTTCGATATGCCGTTGGGCGAGATTGTCATCGACTTCTACGACAAACTGAAATCCATCTCGAAAGGCTACGCGTCCTTCGATTGGCACATGAACGGATTCAGGCCGTCTAACCTTGTCAAGTTGGATATCCTGCTGAACGGCGAACAGGTGGATGCCCTTTCTACCCTCACCCACCGCGACAATGCAGTTGATTTCGGTCGACGCATGTGCGAGAAACTTAAAGAACTGCTGCCTCGTCAACAGTTCGACATTGCCATTCAAGCGGCCATCGGCGCAAAAATCATTGCCCGCGAAACCGTCAAACAGGTCCGCAAAGATGTGTTGGCAAAATGTTACGGAGGTGACGTAAGCCGTAAACGCAAGCTGCTCGAGAAACAGAAACGAGGCAAAAAACGCATGAAGCAAATCGGTAACGTCGAAGTGCCGCAGAAAGCCTTCTTGGCCGTGCTGAAACTGGATTAAAGGGCAAAAATCTGCATCTCAAGTGCAGATTTTTTTATTTTCAGACAAAAAAAATCCAGATTTGTCTATTTGCCAAATAGCGAAAATGCAGTAATTTTGCTGCGAGATTTGAGAAGTAGTTGCAATTTAATTCTAATATATTTATATATGGGACTCTTCAATTACAAAAAGGCCCGTACAGACGGGGAAACCTTTGACGGTCAGGTTGCCGAGCGTACCGGCTTCATTGACAATGTCTTTGTCAACTTAGAGAAAGGATGTCTGCTTCAGCGCTATCCTTATGACAACTTGAGTACCTGCGCGAAGGTAACCGTGCAGGAGGGCCAACAGATGGTCTTCATGTCGGAGGGTATG
>JAFPYI010000008.1 GCA_017412245.1 Paludibacteraceae bacterium
CCTTCACCCTTCACCCTTAACCATTAACCCTTAACCATTAACCCTTTTCAACCAGGAAACCTCTCGGAAGCCTTGAAAATACGGACTTGCAACGGGGTAACATTGGGTGATTATTGCGTGATTATTGTGTGATTATTGCGTGATTCGCACAATTTTCTTCACTCTGTCTCTCCGCAAGCCCCGTAAAATCTCACTTCTCGTAATATTCTTGCATAATTATTTGTTCATTCCAGAAAAAAGTGTTACCTTTGCACCCGATTTGGATGAATAACTACCGCCGGAGGTTCTCCGGTTGCACCCGATTTGAATGAAACAATGAAAAAATACGTATTCATTATTCTTTATTCATTATTCATTATTTCTGCTTCCGCGCAGATTACTCTGCCTGTGCCGACGAAAATGCCGCAACTGAGAACGCTGGAAGCGAAAGGGTGGAGTGTTCAGCATGCACAGATGGCGTTCGACAGTCTGTCTATCGTCTTCGCTGCTACGGAACCCGGGAAAAATAATTCCGACCTCTACTGCATTCGTGCGGAAGGTTGGCGATGGGGACAACCGCAACGACTGGACGAATATTCTTCGCCCGAAGATGAGTTATGGCCTACTCTGGCAACCGATAACCAAACGATTTATTTCATTCGTCGCACGCCTGCAGACCCTTCCGACAAACACTCTTTTGAAAAAACGCGCATATACAAAGCGCAGAAAGGTTCTGTTGCTCCGCTGATTATCAGCAGTGAGCAAGACTGGGCGCCAAGGATTTTGGAAGATAACACTACGCTGATCTTCTACCGCCGTGCCGAGAGCAAGAAACATGACGGTCCATGGGAGTGCGTCTCTTCCGAAGCGTTGGACAGTCATAACTGGATGTTACCGGTTCTGATGAGTGAACAACCGGCGCCTAAACCCATCAAAATAATCACGGGTACTGTCAATTATGCCAAGGGCGGCCGACCGCTCAGCAGCGGAGAGATACATGTCTATAATGCTATCACGCAACAACTGCTGCAGACCTCCGAAGTGCACGGAGTGACAGGCCGTTTTCGCATTGCGCTGCAGGCAGGAGAACAGTACAGGCTCGATATAACCGCCAAAGGTTTTTCGCATCATTACGTAGAGGTAGATACGCGTGAACTGCAGCAACGAGAGGAACAAGAGATAGGTGCTATTCCGCTCTCGGAGAGACTGCAACTGACGGTGAAGATGTATGACAGCCAGACGCAAGAATTCATCGGTCAGCAGCAGTTCACTTTACCGTTAGACAGCCTTCACTCGCTGCCTTTGCATCAGTCGGCATTCAGAGACACCGTTCTGACAATCAACACCACTCGCCAACTGCTTTTCGACCGGACGGAGATAGATGTGGCACTGACGCCGAAAAAGAGTCTTCATCGTTTTCGTGCTACGAACATGAAGACCGGTGAAACCGTAAACAATTGTACTATCACGCTGGACGGCTATCGCACGAAACGAGACACAGCTATGCGGCTGAACAGAGAGGTGGCGCTGCAAGTATCAGCTCCGGGATTCCTGCTGTTCGACACAGTCTTCAATACCGGCAAGCAAGAGGAAGAGAAAACGATTAATCTGCCGCTGCAACCTATCGAAAAAGACCTCGTGGTGCAGTTGCGCAATATACAGTTTGCCTACGACTCGCACGAACTGACCTATGAGTCCGACAAGGAACTGGAACAACTGTTGGCCTTGCTGCGTATGAATCCTACTATGCGCATCGAGTTATCGGCACACACCGATGACCGAGGCAACGATAAATACAACGACCGTCTGTCCACTTTACGCGGTGAAGCAGTGCTGCAGTGGCTGGCGGAAAAAGGTATTGACACAAGCCGTATTAAAACCGTCGGGTACGGAAAACGTAAACCGTTGGTACCGAACACCAGCGACGAGAACAGAGCACTCAACAGACGGGTGGAGATAAAAGTGTTAGAGCTGTAAACAGGACCCATGAAAAAGATACTTATCATAGGATGGACGATGCTGATTTCCCTGTGCCTGGCAGCGCAGGAGAAATACTCTGTGGTGCTTGAGAAAGCAGCGGAAATGAGTCCATATGAGGCGATATATTACTTGATGGGTTATCAGCAAGATAAACCCGAAAACCCCAATGTCTATTACCAATTAGGTAATAGGTGCTACGATTTATTGCCGACTTGCGACCCTTTGCATCAGTATCGTGAGTTATCGGAACTGCTGTACCGTTCCCGCCTGTTTTACGGCAACTGTCTGCATTTTGCCAAAGAGCAGAAACTCGTGGCAGCTCAGTATCCGGAGATCGCCTCAGACGAGAAAAAACTGACCTATGCGGCGCTGGAGAATTACCTGCAACCGAGACTGAAAAAGATTGAGAAAAAACAAGCTGCGTGCGACTCTATTCATAACTCATTCTACCGTCTGGTGGAGCGATATAACAGTTGCCAACAACACTTCAGTCAGTTCCTTTCGCTCTACACGCGTGAGAAGACCGCACACTTGAATTTGACCAATCAGCAACGTGCGGAACTGGAAGAATTGGCACGCGAAGCGGAACAACTTAAACCGCTGATAGACAGTTATCTGCAAGCATTATCCTTAGAACCGGTTAAAGGTTATAATCCACGCTTTAGATGGCAACCGATAGAACTCTATCGACTGGACGGTTTGACGGCTACGGATTTCCTGCAAAACGATGTGGCTTTGTGGGATTATACACAATGGGTGGAGCGTTTTCTCGAAGAGCAGAAAAACGACTACGAGCGCTTGTATACCGATGTGGAAAATGAATACGAACGATTGACGTTGGAACTCAAACGCTACAGTGTCGGTGCGCGAGTTAGCGACCGCATCGATGAGTCCGTCGTAGGACGCTGCAAAAGACTGGAATTGGAAACTCCGCGAGCACAAGCACTCGGTTCTATGCAGACCTTGGTTCAGTTAGGTAGTATCGAGCAACAATTAGCGGAATCCAAAGCACCTTCTACACGCGAATTAGTCCCTCTCTTGCAGCTATACAAAAAGTGTCAAGAATTGCGTAAACTTGTGACGAGCGAAGAATATACAACCTCCGCTGACAGTGCTTTATTGCTTGCCAAACAACATATCTGCCGCTTGGCGCAACCATTAGCAATAACTCAACGAGCCACCAGGGTAAGTGATATTAACGGAGAGGTGGTTAAATACTCGGTTTCCGAAGGTGAAAAAGTGCATTGTCTGTTGAATATGACCGACGGTTGGCGATGCGCTATTGTGAATACGGAAACCAATGAGACGCGCGTTCAAAATCTCAATTACATGCTTATCTCACGCGGCGTTTCTCTGCGTGTAAAAGACGAACAACCGTTTGTCCTTACGGCTATGCCGCAAGGAGGATGGGTGCTCGTAACCGATAAGAATATCTATTTCGGAGATTGATTAGTCCGCCAAATGAACTTGTTCGGCAGTAAGTGAATCGGTTTCAGGCAGTCCGTTGAGTTGTCCTGAGACCGCAAATCGCCGTGCAGCCGACTGAAAATGTTCGGGGTCTTCCGTTGTCAGAAAAGCACACTGACCGTTTGTGGTCAGTTGCGAACGATACTCCTCATGCCGTGCCAGATAATCCTTCAGACTATTTGCTACCAAAGCCCCTTGGGAGATGATAGAAATCTCTTTGTCTTTTAACCATTTTTGAATCTTAGGCAAGAGTAGCGGATAATGCGTGCAACCCAGGATAATAGTGTCTATCTGCGGGTCTTGGTGTAATAACCGGCTGAGGTATAAATCGACAAAATAGTCAGCTCCCGGATTCAGATGTTCGCCCGCTTCAATCAGTGGTACCCAAAGCGGACAAGCGGTTTGGGTAATAAAAAGCTTCTTTATCTTTTCCAACTCCAGCACATAACTCTCGGAATTGACGGTCGCCGGCGTGGCCAGAATACCTATGTGTCCGGTTTTAGTGATTTCCGGCACGGCTTCTACCGTAGGACGAATAACGCCTAAAACATTGACTTTTTTGTTATTCCCGTCTTTTTCTCTTTCGGCATTGATAATCGGCAGATCACGCTGCTGAATAGTTCTTAATGCTTTGGCCGACGCAGTGTTGCACGCGAGAATAACAAGCGCACAGTCATGTACAAAAAGATATTTGACGGCTTGCAGCGTATATTGGTAGATGGTCTCAAACGAGTGCGTTCCGTAGGGTGCACGCGCGTTGTCGCCTAAGTATAAATAGTCATACTCGGGCATCAGTCGCCTGATTTCGCTAAGGATAGTCAGTCCTCCGTAACCGCTGTCAAAAACACCAATCCGCATAATTTGTGGGTGCAAAAGTACAAAAATATTCGGATATATCAAAATTTTTTGTGTTTTTTCTATGAAAAACTTGCATAAGTGAAAAAAAAGCAGTACCTTTGCACGCTAAAATGCGTGTGAATATGTATGCGCGTGTGTGATGTGCGTATGCGGAGACGCAAAGAAGGACAGAAAAATTATTATCAAAAAAACATAAAAGTATTATGAAATTTAACGTATCGAGTTCTCAATTGTTTGGACAGTTGCAGGCAGTAAGCCGCGTGATTAACAGCAAAAATTCTCTGCCGATTTTGGATGATGTATTGTTCGATTTGGTAGGTGACAAATTACTATTGACAGCGTCGGATGGCGAGACCACTATCCGTACCAGTGTTGAGGTAACGGATGTAGTAGGAGCAGGTAAAGTGGCTTCCGCTGCTAAGTTATTGCTTGAGACACTGAAGGAGTTCTCCGAGCAACCGCTTTCATTCACTATCGACGAGAATAATTTTGCAGTGAGCATGGTTAGCCAGAATGGTACCTATTCATTCGTAGGTGTTAACGGTAACGAGTATCCCGAGATGCCGGGAATGGATGCAGAGGCACGTGAGTTGCAGATTCCTGCTAAGATTCTTCAAAACGCTATCGAGCAGACTATCTTCTGTACAGCAGACGATGACTTGCGTCCGGTGATGAATGGTATCTATTTTGATATTACCGAAGATAAAGTGACGATGGTGGCTACGGATGCTCACCGTTTGGTTCGTTATATCAACACAGGTGTGGCTTCCGGCAAAGTGGCAAACTTTATCCTGCCGAAAAAACCGGCTTCGTTGCTCAAGAATGTCCTCGGCAAAGAGGAAGGTGATGTAAAAGTAGTGTTTGGCGAGAAGAACGCTCGTTTCGAGTTCGGCAATGTGATTATCGTTTGCCGTCAGATAGAAGGTCGTTTCCCGAACTACAATGCTGTTATTCCGCAGAATAACCAAAATATCGTGACTATTGACCGTCAGACTTTGATTAACGCTTGTAAGCGTGTAGCAGTGTTTGCTAACAACACCACAGCCATGCTGCGTCTGGCATTGAGCGAGAACCAGATTAAGATTTCAGCACAGGATATTGACTTCTCTACCAGTGCGGAAGAGACCATCAGTTGCGATTATAACGGTGCTCCGATGGCTATCGGTTTCAAGGCTCCGTTCTTGATTGACTTGTTGTCGTCTATCGCTTCTGATGATGTACAACTGAAATTGGCTGATCCTGCTCGTGCAGGACTGATTGCTCCGGTAGAGAATGCAGAGAACGAGGATGTGCTCATCCTGTTGATGCCAATGATGCTGAACGATTAATCGAAACCCTTCCCGACCTCCCGTTAGGGAGAAACAATTCAATGAGTTATCGTAAATTAACTACTCCGGAGATTGCGCAACTGGAGCTTCAAGGGTGTACTGCCCGTGATTGGAAGACTATTGAGGTTGCGCAGGATTTTGATACGCAGTATGTT
Organism: Paludibacteraceae bacterium; assembly: GCA_017412245.1. Classification (GTDB taxonomy): domain Bacteria; phylum Bacteroidota; class Bacteroidia; order Bacteroidales; family Paludibacteraceae; genus Colicola. The sequence goes on from JAFPYI010000008.1 coordinate 5,768, forward strand.
CAAGATGCGCATTTCTCCGGTTGTGTCCGTTTAGGTTCTTTCCATCGTGAAGTAACACTGCCCGGAGGACTGATGGTTCATACGGGTGTGTATCATGCTACGTTGCATAACTGCGAAGTAGGAAATGACGCTCGTCTGTATAATATCCATAATTATATTGCTAATTATCGGATAGGCGACAACACCTGCATCGAAAACGTAAACGCCATCCTGGTGGATGGTCGTACAACCTTCGGTAACGGTGTTCGTGTGCCGGTGATGAATGAAGGCGGTGGTAGAGAAATACCGATTTTCAATGGCCTTTCGGCAAGTTTGGCGTATATTTTGACGTTATATCGTCATCGTCCGAAGATGATCGGCGAGGTGGAGCGTCAGATAGATGCTTATGCAGAGAGCCAGGCAGCAGAGATGGGAGAGATAGGTAGTCATGTACGGATTCTCAACTGTGGTTCTATAAAGAATGTGAAGATTGGTGATTTTGCGGAACTGACGGGTGTGAGCCGCCTGAAAAACGGAACGATTAATAGCAATGAGTCTGCTCCTGTTCGTTTGGGAAGCGGTGTGAAATGTTCGGATTTCATCATCTGTTCGGGTGTGGAGATTGGAGACAGCACGCTGGTGGACAAGTGTTTTGTCGGTCAGGGGTGTATTTTCGACAAGCACTATTCGGCGGGTGAGAGTCTGTTCTTCAGCAACTGTCAGGGAATGCACGGTGAGGCATGTGCAATTTTTGCAGGCCCGTACACCGTCACGCACCATAAATCGACATTACTGATTGCCGGAATGTTCTCGTTCCTGAATGCAGGTTCGGGTAGCAATCAGTCGAACCATATGTACAAGTTAGGACCTATCCATCAGGGAATAGCAGAGCGCGGTGCCAAGACAACGAGTGACAGTTATTTGTTATGGCCGAGTAAGATTGGTGCGTTCTCGCTGGTGATGGGCCGTCATACACACCATTCGGACACTTCCGACCTGCCGTTCTCGTACTTGATTGAGAATAATTCGGAGAGTTATTTGGTGCCGGGTGCTAACTTGCGTACAGTGGGCACTATCCGTGATGCACAGAAATGGCCGAAACGTGATAACCGCAAGGACCCGAATAAACTGGACCAGATCAATTTCAACCTGCTCAGTCCGTACACCGTGCAAAAAATGTGGCGAGGACGGGAAGTGTTAGGCGAGTTGCAGGCATTGAGTGGCGAGAACACAGAGGTATACGGTTACAAGAACTGCAAAATCCGCAACTCATCCCTGGTACATGGACGGGAACTGTATAAGATAGGAATCCAGAAATTCCTCGGAAACAGTCTTATCAGTCGTTTGGAGGACAAGGACTTGAAGACCATGGATGATGTTCGTGCTGCATTAAGACCGGACAGCGCTATAGGTTCAGGCGATTGGGTGGATTTGGCAGGACTGATTGCTCCGAAGAATGAAGTCAAACGACTGCTGGACGATATAGAAAACGGTTCATTGACATTAGCTGCTATCCATGACCGCTTGGTGGAGATGCATAAGAATTACTATTCTTACGAGTGGACGTGGGCGCTGGAGAAACTGGAACAAGTATGGGGCTGCTCTGTAGAGCAAGTAAACTTGGACTGCATTCGCGAAACCGTCCGTCGTTGGCAAGAAGCCGTAGTGCAATTGGATAAGATGGTCTATAATGACGCTCGCAAAGAGTTTGACCTCAATAGCCAGACAGGATTTGGCGTTGACGGCGACCGTGAGCAGGCAGAAGCGGATTTTGAAGAAGTACGAGGCAGTTTTGAATCGAACGCATTCGTGAAGGCTGTCTTGGAGCATATAGAACGCAAAACAGCATTAGGAGAGAAGATTCTGGCGCAGTTGGAGCGCGTGAAAGAGTAATGGCAAAAGGTCTATTAACCATATTAGGTTGCGGCAGTGCCAAGCCGACAAAAACCACTTCCCCTTCCGGGCAGTTGGTCGAGTTGTGCGATAAGACCTTCCTCGTGGATTGCGGAGAAGGAGTGCTGCTGACTATGCAGAAATTGGGTATTCGTACAGGACGATTGTATAATATCTTTATCTCTCATCTGCATGGCGACCATTGTTTTGGTTTGATGGGACTTTTGACTACTTTATCTATGCTCAAACGCACGCAACCGATGCATATCTATGCCCACGCGGACTTGGAGAAACTGCTCACTCCGTTGTTGGAGTACCACTGTGCAGACAGGTTGTTTGACATCGTTTTCCATGCTATTAATCCTCGTAAACACGAAGTGATTTATACCGACCGTACGGTGAGCGTGGAGACGATTCCGTTGAAGCATGGTGTGCCTTGCTGCGGATTCTTGTTCAACGAGACACGCCGAGTACAATTGGAGAACGGAGAGTTCGATCATATCACCCGTAAACGCTATGCCTACTGTTCGGACACACAGTATACAGAAAAAATAGTGCCGATTATCGAGGGTGTGGATTTGCTGTATCATGAATCCACTTTTCTCAATTCGATGTCAGCGCGCAGTAAAGAAGTGAAACACTCGACAGCTGCTGAGGCTGCTACCATCGCACAAAAAGCAAACGTGGGAAAACTGCTGTTAGGACATTACAGTGCTCGCGTGGAGGACCATAATCTCTTTTTGGAAGAAGCAAAACCTATTTTTGCCAATACCGTTTTGGCGGAAGAGAATAATGTGATTGAGTTTTAAGAATGGCAAAGGCTACTATTCAATATGTTTGTTCGTCCTGTGGTGCTAAAGCTCCGCAGATGTTAGGTCGTTGTCCTGTATGCGGAGAGTGGGGTACTTACGAAGAAGAGTTGGTATCCGAGACAACGAAGAAAGGTATTGCTGCTCGTTCTATCGGAAACGGTAAACCGCAACGATTGCAGGAAGTGGAAGCTTCGGAAGAGATGCGGATAGACATGCATAACGGCGAACTGAACCGTGTGTTGGGTGGAGGATTAGTACCGGGTAGTTTGGTCTTGTTAGGCGGTGAACCGGGAATAGGAAAATCCACCTTGGCGCTGCAAGTCCTTCTGCAATTAGGCGAAAGAAAGACGTTCTATGCAAGCGGAGAAGAGAGTCTAAGGCAACTCAAACTGCGTGCAGAACGCTTGGCGGGAGATGCATCTAATCTGTATATCTCCAGCGAGACTTCGTTAGAGCGCATCCTGGAGCAGGTGAAAGAGATAGATCCGGAAGTGGTAGTCATCGATTCTATCCAGACTATCGGTACAGAGTCATTGGACGCCACGATAGGCAGTATATCGCAAGTACGCGAGTGTGCAGCACGAATTTTAGAGTTTGCCAAGACAAGAAACATACCGTTTATCATCATTGGGCATATCAATAAAGAAGGTTCCTTGGCAGGTCCGAAAGTGCTGGAGCACATAGTAGATACAGTGCTGCAGTTTGAAGGAGATCAGCATTATATGTACCGTATTCTCAGAGCACAGAAGAATCGTTTTGGTTCTACCTCGGAATTGGGTATATACGAAATGCGTCAGGACGGTTTGCGTGAAGTAAGCAATCCTTCGGAGTTATTGCTCTCTACAGCCAGAGAAGGACTGTCCGGCATTGCTATTGCGGCTGCTGTAGAAGGTGTGAGACCTTTCTTGATTGAGGTGCAGGCACTGGTCTCTTCTGCAGCTTACGGCACTCCGCAACGTTCGTCAACAGGATTTGACGGAAGACGATTGAATATGTTGCTGGCCGTGTTGGAGAAACGAGTAGGGTTTAAGTTGCTGCAAAAAGATGTGTTCCTTAATATAGCCGGAGGCCTGCGTGTGCAAGACCCAGCAATAGACTTGGCGGTATTGGCTGCTGTGCTGAGCAGTAATATGGACATAGCATTGGATGCAGGTACATGTCTTTGCGGGGAAGTGGGACTGGCAGGAGAAATTCGTTCCGTCAACCGAATAGAGCAACGCATTAGCGAAGCACAGAAATTAGGCTTCAAACGTATTCTTATTCCGGCGGAACAGAAGATAGATTCTGCGCGTTATAAGATTGAAGTAGTACCGGTGAAAAAAGTGACAGACGCTTTTCGTCTGCTTATCAAACCGTAACGAACTATGTATAGCAAAATACAAAAATATGGGTTGATGCTTATACTGGCGTGTGCGAGTATGTTCGTTCGTGCAGAAGAATTGCCATACTTGTGTGAACTGGGTGTGCAGGCCGGTTGCGGATATTATGTAGGTGATGCATCGCCGCATATTTTTATGAATGTGCGTGAAGCGTACGGAATACATTTCAGATATAAATTTACGAAACGTTGGGCGCTGCAAGTCAAAGGAACCGGACAGCGCATTGCGGGAAATGATTATACTATCAGAGGCGAGAAACTGAATACTAAATGGCAGGACCAGTTGATTAATCTCGATGTGATGGCAGAGTTTAATTTCTTCCGCTTTGGTTCGCAAAACAAATACGACAAACGTATTAAACCCTATACGCCTTATATCTTCTTAGGTATAGGAGCCAGTATTTACGGTGCCAATGCAAGCAATAAACCGACGTTTAGTGATGTAACTGCGTATATGCCATTAGGAATCGGCTTCAAATGGAAATTCTCAGAATGGTGCGGATTGAATGTGGCATGGCAGCATAATATCTATTTTGCAGATAATCTGGAGAGTAGAGACGAATTGGACAACAAGCACCAGTTGAACGGATGGAACTGGATGAACTGTGACCTGACGGGGCAATTGACAGTAGGAGTTGTGTTTGAGTTTGGAAAGGCTAAGCACGTTTGTAGAATGTGTAATTATTGATAGAATGGCATATAAAGAACAAATAGATTTATCACGCCTGCCACGGCACATAGCTATCATCATGGATGGCAACGGTCGTTGGGCAAAAAAGCGAGGACTGGCACGAATGTTCGGCCATAAGCAAGGCGTGCAAACGGTTCATGATATTACGGTGGCAGCAACGGAATTGGGAATCGAGTATCTGACGTTATATACTTTTTCTACGGAAAACTGGAATAGACCGAAAGAGGAAGTGGATGCATTAATGACGCTTTTGGTAGATACTATTGCCAAAGAAACGCCGACTCTGATGAATAATAATGTTCGTCTGCAAACCATCGGAGACTTGACACGTTTGCCGGAAGGAGCAAGAAAGAAATTCCTGCAATGCATAGAGCAAACCAGTGTTAACACAGGCCTCACAATGGTCTTAGCGCTCAGTTATTCTGCACGCTGGGAAATAACACGCGCCATGCAACTGGCGGCTCAAAAAGCGCAAACGGGAGAAATACGAATAGAAGATATCAACGAAGAAGTGGTCTCCTCGTTGATGACAACGAATGATATGCCGGACCCGGACCTGCTGATTCGCACCAGCGGAGAGTACAGAATCAGTAACTTCCTCTTGTGGCAGTTAGCCTACAGCGAGTTGTATTTCACGGACTGCCTGTGGCCGGATTTCACGGAAGAAGAATTTTATAAAGCAATTGTAGATTATCAAAAACGGGAACGTAGATTTGGGAAGACGAGTGAACAGATTAATTAAAATAATAAGTCTCATCCTGCTCATTGCCAATACACCATGGCTCGCAGCTCAAGAAACGGTGCAGAATGATAGCCTTTCTGCGCCCGAGATTGAGTATTCGATGACTCGTAAGACATACGAGATTGCAGGTATTGATGTGGAAGGTGCTGATAGTTACGAAGATTTCGTGCTGATCGGCTTCTCAGGATTGGCTGTCGGAGATAAGATTGAAGTGCCGGGAGATCAGATTACCAAAGCTATCAAACGTTTCTGGAAACAAGGACTGTTCTCCAATGTCAAAATCCGAGCAAAGAAGATTGAAGGAAATAAGATCTGGCTGGTTATCGCGCTTGAGCAACGTCCAAGAGTGAGTGAAGTGCGCTACGAAGGATTGAAGAAAAGCGAGAAAGAAGATCTGGAAGTCAAAGTGGGTATTCGTCAGGGAAGTCAGATGACGCCGAACCTGGAGGACCACGCAAAGACGGTTATCAAAAAATATCTGGCTGAGAAAGGATTCCATAATGCCAATGTTACTGTTCTGCAACGTAACGATCAGGATCACCCGGGTTACGTGCGCGTCCTGATTGCTATTGATAAGAAAGCAAAAACAAAAGTAGGAAAGATTTATATTACCGGAAACGAAGCTTTGACGGATAGACAAATCAACAAAGCGATGAAGAAGACAAACGATAATGATATCGTCAATCTCTTCCGTACAAAGAAATTCGTCACTGAGGAATACGAAAAAGATAAACAAGCCGTCATAGAGAAATATAACGAACACGGTTATCGCGACGCATACATCGTAGCAGACAGCGTTGTCCCGAATCCCGAAGACCCGACGCGCGTGGACGTATATATGACCATCAGCGAAGGAGATAAATATTATGTCCGTTCTATCAAATGGGTGGGAAATACAGTCTATCCGTATGAATTGCTCGATGCCACTTTGGGAGTCAAGAAAGGCGATGTATATAACCTGAAGACACTCAACGACCGCCTGCAAAACGACGATGACGCGGTAAGCAAACTGTATACCGACCGCGGTTATCTGTTCTTCAACGTAGAACCCGTCGAAGTGAATGTGGAGAATGACTCCATCGACTTCGAGATGCGTATGTATGAAGGCAAACCGGCAACAATCAATGAGATTAAGATTGTCGGTAATACACGAGTGTACGAGCATGTCGTTCGCCGTGAATTATATACCAAACCCGGACAATTGTATTCCCAGTCAGATATCATGCGTTCGTTGCGTGAATTAGCGCAAATGGGACATTTCGACCAGGAGAAACTGGTGCCGGATATTCAACCGAATCCCGAAGAAGGAACGGTGGATATCACCTATCAGTTGGAGACGAAGTCCTCCGACCAGATTGAGTTCTCGCTCGGTTGGGGTGCTACAGGTCTTGTGGGCTCGTTAGGATTGAAATTCACCAATTTCGCTATCCAGAACTTATTCAACAAGAAATCCTATCGTATTGTGCCGCAGGGAGAAGGACAGACATTCTCCATCAACGCGCGTACCAACGGTATATATTATACTTCCGCCAGCATCTCTTTCCTCGAACCGTGGTTAGGTGGTAAACGACCGAACAGCTTGAGCGCAAGTATCTATTTTGCTAACCAGACAGGTTACTCCAGCCGTTACCAGAAAGCGTACCAAAACTTATACAATACTTATTCGAATTATTACTACTATTCCGGCAACTCCAATTATTACCAGCAGTTAGCGGAGTCAGAGGCGGATAAGGATAAGTATTTGCGCACATTAGGTGTGGCTATCGGTTATGGAAAACGTCTCCGTTGGCCGGATGATTATTTCACTTTCTACGGAGAGTTGAGTTATCAGATGTACATGATGAAAGACTGGCCGTATTTGCTGATTTCGGATGGTACGTCGCATAACTTGTCACTCAACTTGCAAATCTCTCGCTCGTCTATCGACAACCCTATTTACACACGTAGAGGTTCGCAATTCACCATCGGACTGAAGATTACGCCGCCGTGGTCGCTATTCAATAAGAAAGACTACTCGCAAATGACCAATGCCGAGAAATACCATATGATTGAGTATCACAAATGGAAATTTACCGGCAAAGTCTTCACACCGCTTACACGCGATAGTAAACTCGTCCTCATGACACGTGCGGAGTTTGGTTATTTAGGTCATTACAACCAATACGCTAAATCGCCGTTCGAGTCATTCTACATGGGTGGTGATGGTATGTCGAGTTACACCAGCTATTCTACGGAATATGTTGCTATGCGTGGATATTCTTCCGGCTCGCTCACACCGTATGACGTAGCTACAGGACGAAACATGGGTTATCTGTACAACAAATTCACAATGGAGTTGCGTTATCCTATTTCGTTGGAGCAGAATGCGACTATCTGGGCGCTGGCATTTATTGAAGCAGGTAACTGTTTCTCGGATATTCGCGAGTATAACCCGTTTAACCTCAAACGTTCAGCCGGTGTCGGAGTACGTATCTTCCTGCCGATGTTCGGACTCTTAGGTATCGACTGGGGATACGGATTTGATGAAATCAATGGTTCTAAACAATATGGAGGAAGTCAGTTCCATTTCGTCTTAGGACAAGAGTTATAAAATTGATAATATGAGAAAACCGATTTTACATAAATTCCTCGTAGCACTTTCTGTGCTCGTTTTCGGGTTTGGCACGACTTTTGCAAAAGACCAACCGGTAGCATACGTCGATATGTCGTATATCCTGAAAAACTTGCCGCAGTACGAGCAAGCAAACGAACAATTGTCTATGCTATCCAAACGCTGGCAAAAAGAAGTGGATGCCTTGCAGCAGGAAGCACGCGTCATGGCCGCTAATTATCAAACAGAGCAAATCTTCTTAAGCGACGCCATGAGACGACAAAGAGAAGAAGAAATAGTAAAAAAAGAACAGGAAGTCCTGGAACTCAAACGCAAATATTTCGGACAGGATGGAGAGTTGTATAAGAAACGCGAAGCGCTTATCAAACCTATTCAAGACGAAATTTACAACGCCATTCAGGACCTCGCTAACGAAAAGAAAATAGAAGTAGTAAAAGACCGTTCTGCCGATCCGTCACTAATCTATATGTCTTCCAAATTAGACATCTCGGACCAAGTGTTGCGGAAATTAGGCGCTAAATAAAACGTCAGAGTTTTTCGAAACTTTATCGGGGTTTTAACGTGGTTTTATCATACTTTTAACATGGTTTTGACATAATTTGGACCTGATGAACTTTTACTCAAAGAGTGAACGGGTCAATATCGAGCCAATTACGAGCCAATTACGAGCCAATCTCGAACCAATTACGGATCTGATACGGAGATAAGAAAATATTAACAAAAAATAATTATAAAAATGAAGAAGTTTATTATCGCAATGTTGCTGATTGCACCAATGGCTCTCAGCGCACAGAAATTTGGACACATCAACACGCAAGAACTCTTTGCGCAAATGCCCGAAATGAATCAAGTAAAACTGAAAATGGACACCATCCAAAGCCAATACGAAAATCAATTGGCTTCTATGAATGAAGAGTTCCAACGCAAAGCGCAAGACTATCAGTCACAAGAAGCAACCATGGCGGATGCTGTGAAGCAAATTCGTCAGCAGGAATTGCAGGAAATGCAACAACGCATTCAAATCTTCTACCAAACGGCTGAGCAAGATATCCAAAAGAAACAACAGGAACTCCTTACACCTGTTCACGAGCGTATGACAAAAGCTATCAAAGCTGTGGGTGAGCGTGAAAACTTTACCTATATCTTCGATAGTGCCGCTATGGTGCATGTCGGAGCTGACGCAACGGACGTAACACCCGCTGTCAAAAAAGAACTCGGTATCAAATAAATTGTACATTGTACATTGTCACTTTGTACATTAATTTATGGCTGACGGATATCTCGAAAACCACTACGCCGAATATGAAAAGAAAAAGGCGGAGTGGTTAAAAAAGAAAAATTCATATTCCTATAAGTATGGTAAAAAAACTGCAACAGACACTACGCGATAGTGCCGCCGCGCGTTGGACTGTACTTGTGCTTGTCGCAAGTATGATGTTCTTCGCATATATGTTTGTCGATTTTCTCTCGCCTCTGGCATCGCTCCTCAACGATACACTCAGTTGGGATCAAGGAGTGCTGGGCACATATGCTGCCGGAGAATATCTGCTCAATGTCTTTGGATTCTTAATCTTAGCGGGAATCATTCTCGATAAGATGGGTGTCCGTTTCACGGGTTTACTCTCTGCGTCACTCATGGTTATCGGCGCAGGAATAAAATATTTCGGTATCTCATGGGCTGAAGCTAATACGGTAGAATGGCTCAATGCTTGGTGGCCGACAATGCCCGGAAGTGCGAAACTGGCTATGTTCGGTTTCATGATTTTCGGCTGCGGATGTGAGATGGCAGGAACGACTGTTAGTAAGATTCTGGCTAAATGGTTCAAAGGGAAAGAGATGGCGCTCGCAATGGGATTGGAGATGGCGATCGCACGTCTCGGAGTGTTTGCCGCTTTCTGGTTGTCTCCGTTAATCAGCCAGAAATTCGCTATCGACGGAACCAATTCTGTCACAGCTCCGCTGTTGTTTGCTACTATCTTGCTTATCGTCGGTCTGTTGAATTTCTTTGTATTCACAATCATGGATACTAAGTTTGATGCAGAATTGGTGGCAGCAGGAGAAGCAACGGATGTGAAGGATCCGGAAGATGAGTTCCATGTTTCCGACCTTAAGCAAATCTTCTCCTCGAAGATGTTCTGGATAATTGCATTACTTTGTGTGCTCTATTATTCTGCTATCTTCCCCTTCCAACGTTTTGCTACAAATTTCCTCGAGGAGACTCTGGCTATCTCCAATGCTGAGGCGGCAGGACTGTTCAAATGGTTCCCGATCTTGGCTATGATTCTTACGCCGTTCCTCGGAGCGTTTATTGATTATAAAGGAAAAGGAGCTACGATGATGATGCTTGGAGCAATTATCATGATTGCCTGCCATTGTGTCTTCGCTTTCGTGCTACCTGTATATCATAGCAAAGCACTGGCACTTGCTACTATCTTGGTGCTCGGTGTTAGCTTCTCGCTGGTACCTGCATCTATGTGGCCGTCTGTGCCGAAGATTATTGACGAGAAAGTGCTCGGCTCGGCTTATTGTCTTATTTTCTGGGTACAGAATGTCGGCTTGTGTCTTGTGCCGCTTTTGATTGGTAAATTGCGTGTTGCTACAAACGGATATCTCGTACCGATGATTGTTTTCGCTTCCTTCGGCGTCTTGGCATTCTTGTTAAGTCTCGCGCTGAAAGTAGAAGACAAACGGAAAGGCTATGGACTGGAACTTCCTAATAAAAAATAAAAATTCGCTTACTGTTACAACAGATAGCCGGAAGGTAACTCCCGGCTCTGTTTTTGTAGCGCTGAAAGGCGAACATTTCGACGGAAATCAATTCGTAGAGCAAGCTAAAAAAGACGGAGCGGAATATATCATCTCCGGAGAAAATGCACTGGCGCAGTTGCAAGACTTGGCCAGAGCGTGGAGACGAGAATTAGCGCTGCCGATAATTGGTATTACCGGTACAAACGGGAAAACCACTACGAAAGAACTTTGTGCGGCGGTGCTCAGCACAAAGTTTAATCTCTATTATACCCAAGGTAATCTGAATAACCAATTAGGTGTTCCGCTTACCTTATTAAGTATTACGCGCGCGCACGAATTGGCAATCGTAGAAATGGGTGCTTCACATCCCGGAGATATTACGGAATTGGTGAATATTGCAGAACCCAATTGCGGATTGATTACCAATGTCGGACGTGCCCATCTGCAAGGATTCGGTTCTTTCGAAGGAGTGATGCGCACAAAGGCGGAATTGTATGATTTCTTGAAAGCACATAACGGATTCTGTTTCAGAAATACGGATAATCCGTATCTCGCTAAAATGGCAGGAGACCTCAAAACCATTCCCTACCAAACAGGAACAATGCCGGAAGGAACACATTTGGTAGGTAATTATAATGCAGAAAATGTGTCGGCGGCTATCTGTGTCGGAAAATATTTTGGTGTATCGGAAGAACAAGCCTTGGACGCTATACGAGCATATATTCCGTCTAACAATCGTTCCCAACTGCTGCAGACGGAAAGAAATACAGTGGTCGTAGATGCTTATAATGCCAATCCGACTTCCATGAACGCGGCTATCAATTCCTTCAAAGGAAATACATATATCTTGGGCGGAATGCGTGAATTGGGAGAATACAGCCATTTGGAGCACCAGAATATTGTTAATATGCTCTTGGAACGCAAGGCAGATACTGTACTTTTAGTGGGAGAAGAATACAAGCAAACGACTGCTCCGTACCCGATTTTTGCAGACGTAGAGGAACTGTGTGAATATTTGCAAAAGCAACCTCTGGCAGGCAAAACAATATTGCTGAAAGGCAGTCGTGGAAATCAACTGGAAAAAGCAATACCCTTTTTGTAAACTATGAAGAAAACGAGAATAATTATTTTAATCATTGCTCTGGTAGCTATCATTGGAGTCTTGGCGTGGTGGAGTTTTAACCAACACAGCCAAATGCAAGAGCTGGTAGAGCAAATGGAAATAGAAAAAGAAGAACTGCAAGAAGAATACGAAGACTTGGCCATTCAGTTTGACGGCTACCAGCAATTGGATATCCGCAATGACTCATTGCAGGATTTGTTGAGTCGTGAGCAACAACGAGTACAAGATTTGTTGGAAGAATTACGCGTAACCAAAGTAACCAATGCGCGTAAGATTGCGGAACTCAAAAAAGAATTGGCTACTGTGCGTGCCGTGATGAAAGATTATGTGCGTCAGATTGATAGTCTTAATGTCACCAATGCACGTCTAACCGAAGAAAACATACGCGTGAGCTCGGAAAATCAACAACTCACCAAAAGCAATGAGCAACTGACCATCAGCAACGAACAACTGACGCAAACCGTTACTCGTGCTGCTATGTTGGAAGTCGTGGCGTGTTCATGTACTACGCTCAATAAGAAAGACCGTAAAACGCGTATTTTGAGCCAGGTGCATAAACTTCAGTTCGATTATATCATTGCTAAAAATATCACTTGCACACCGGGAATCAAACAATTGTACATCCGTATCGTGGACCCGAAAGGAAATCTGCTCGGAGAAAACAATGCGCATCTCTTCCATTTTGAAGATCAGGATATCCCTTATTCCGTGGTTCAGACATTTGAATATTCGGGAGAGGAATACAATGGAGTGGCATATTGGCCGTGTGAAACAGAAGTAGAGCAGGGATTCTATAATGTGGATTTCTTCTGTGATGGTAATCTTATAGGCTCGTTCCCTATCCAAATTAAAAAATAATCTATATCCTTAGAATACTTCATGAGTCTGTTCGGAACCATATTACTGACAATCAGCCTGCTTACTAATAATGCTATTACGAGTAGAGCGAATATGTCTGTTTTGGTGCAAAACATGACGACGGGAGAAGTCATTGAGGAATACCGTTCTGATTTCGTTGTTCCTCCTGCTTCGGTTATGAAATTGCTAACCACGGGAGCTGCACTCGAAACATTGGGAGAAGGATATCGTTTCCCGACGATATTGGAACATACCGGAACGATAGAAAATGGAGTCCTAAAAGGAAATCTGTATATTCGTGGTTGCTGTGATCCTTCATTGGGTTGGAAAGGACGCACGGCTTTTCTCGACCAATGGGTAAAAGCGATCAAGAATAAAGGAATCCGTACCATTGAAGGAGCCGTCATTGCTGATTTAACCATGTTAGACGGCGAAGCACAAAATCCCGGATGGCTATGTGAAGATGCAGGAAATTATTATGCTCCGGGAATCTTTGCGCTGAATTATTATGGCAATACAATGAATATTGTCCTCAAGAGTGGAGAACCGGGTTCCGTAGCAACGGTTATCAAAACAGAACCGGAAGTAGAGGATGTATATTTCATCAATCATGTGCGTTGTGACAAAATCAGTTATGACGGAGCGTTTGTAAGCGGACTGCCTTATAGCCGTGAGCGTTATTTGACGGGAGCAGTTCCTTCTAATCTTGGAACATTCGGCGTTAAAGGAGATCTGCCTAATCCGGGATTATTGTTGGCGCGGCATCTTACTGCACGGTTACGAGCTGCGGGAGTAAATGTCAAACGCGACGCGACATACGAAGCAGACTATAATCCGCTTTTGCCTCCTAAAGAACTTATCTATACGCATTACTCCGACAAACTGTCAGAAATCATTAAGGAGACGAATGTCAATAGTAATAATCTCTATGCAGAAGCGCTTTTCCGTTACTTAGGTGCGCGTTATACATTACCAGGTTCTATTCATAACAGTCAAGACCTGCTTCGTGATTTCTGGCGGAGAAGAGGTGTGAATATCCAAAATGCGATTATCAAAGACGGTTGCGGATTAGCTCCGCAAGATGCGGTCAGTGCAAAGACTTTTGTACAAGTGCTAACATTGATGGCACGTAGTAAAAATAAAAATGCATGGATGGCTTCATTACCGATTAGCGGACAAACAGGAACACTCAAAACGCTCTGCCAAGGAACACCTCTCGAAGGAAGAATACATGCCAAAAGCGGTACTATCGCGGGAACAAAGAATTTTGCAGGCTATATAGATATGCCTAATGGCGATACATGGGTCTTTGCTATCATGATTAATTCCGCTCCGGGAAAAGCAAAGAACATACAAAATGTCATCCAGGAATACTTGCTTGACTTGTGTAAATAGAGGAATTAAGGCAGATGAAAGTACAAAGTACGAATAGCACCAATACACTCATGCGAGAGTTAGCGGCTAAAGGCGAAGCACCGGAGTTTATCTATGCGGAGTTTCAGACCGAAGGGCGCGGACAAACAGGCAATAAATGGGAAAGTGAGGTAAACAAGAATCTACTTTGTTCTATTCTTCTTCCGGCAGACGAGGAACCGTTTTATCTTACAGTAGCAGTTAGTGTCGCCTTGCACACAGTAGTAGCGGAGATGATTGAGAACGAAGTGCAGGAACGGATGCCAAATGAATCCGCTTTGTACAAATTGGTATTACAAAAAGACCTGACTATCAAATGGCCGAATGATTTATACTACAAAGATAGCAAACTGGCAGGAATGCTGATAGAAGGTGCTATTTGTGGCCAGACATTGAATTACGCGATAGCAGGAATAGGACTAAACGTCAATCAAACACGATGGAGATCTGCCGCTCCTAATCCTATATCCCTTAAGACGGTTTGTAGAGCAATAACGGGTGAACAGACAGATTTCGATATAGACCTCTTAATGGAAAGACTATATAGCGAAGTACAGACTGTATTACAGATGCCTCGTTCAAAGGTATGGGAGAAATATAAAGAACATCTCTATAGAGGAAACGACGGCCCGTGGCCATTCGTAGAACGTGATGTGAATATGGCGCCTACCATGAATGCGCCGAAAGGAATAAAAGGAGCATTCAACGCATGGATAGTGGATGTGAAACCATCCGGAGAATTGGTCCTGCAAGATGAAGAGGGAGAACTGCATACTTACCACTTCAAACAAATTAGATATGTTATATAAAAAGATAATTATTAATTAATATTCATACTATGCAAAGCATAATTATTACCGGTGGTGCGGGATTTATCGGGAGTCATGTTGTTCGACTCTTTGTCAATAAATACCCCGAATATCATATTATTAACGTAGACAAACTGACTTATGCCGGAAATTTGGCAAATCTCAAAGATATTGAGGATAAACCCAATTATCGGTTTGTGAAAGCAGATATATGTGATTTCGATACTATTTATACTCTGATGCAAGAAGAGCATGTAACCGGAATCATCCATCTGGCAGCAGAAAGTCATGTAGACCGTTCTATCAAAGACCCGTTTACCTTCGCTCGTACCAATGTAATGGGAACACTGTCCATGCTTCAAGCGGCAAAATTATATTGGGAATCGTTGCCGGAGAAATACGAAGGGAAACGATTCTATCATATCTCAACGGATGAGGTGTATGGCGCTTTGCAAATGACGCATCCTGAAGGAATTAAACCTCCGTTTACGACGAAGGCTTCTTCAGAAGAGCATCATCTTGCTTACGGAGAAGATTTCTTCTATGAGACTACTAAATATAACCCGCATTCTCCTTATTCGGCTTCTAAGGCTTCTTCGGACCATTTTGTCAGAGCCTTCCACGATACTTACGGAATGCCGACGATTGTGACAAACTGTTCTAACAATTACGGTCCTTATCAATTCCCGGAAAAACTGATTCCGCTATTCATTAATAATATTCGTCATCGCAAACCACTACCGGTTTACGGAAAAGGAGAGAATGTCAGGGATTGGTTGTATGTAGAAGATCATGCACGCGCGATAGACTTGATTTTCCATAAAGGAATTGTCGCAGAGACCTATAACATCGGCGGATTCAACGAGTGGAAGAATATTGATATCATTAAAACGGTTATCAAAACGGTTGACCGTCTTTTAGGAAGACCGGAAGGGGCAGATTTAGACCTTATCACGTTTGTAACCGATAGAGCAGGACATGATATGCGTTATGCAATCGATTCTACCAAACTACAGCGTGAGTTGGGTTGGGAACCGTCGTTACAGTTTGAAGAAGGAATAGAGAGAACCGTTCGGTGGTATTTGGATAACCAAGCATGGTTGGATAATATCACTTCCGGAGACTACGAGAAATATTACGAGGAAATGTATAAAGGTCGTTAAGACGACAATCTTATAAAAGAATAAAGGACGCTAACAAGCGCCCTTTATCTTTCTTATCCGTTATTTCTATATGCCTTTGGCGTAACTCCTTCGTGGGATTTGAAGAAGCGATTGAAGAATGCTACATTGTCAAACCCAAGACTCATTGCAATCTCTTTTATTTGGTGATTGGTAATCTTGAGTTGAGATTTAGCATCTGTCAGAATAGCTTCAATAATAATATCTCCTGCTGTGCGGTTTCCTACTGCTTTGATGGTAGAACATAAGTGCGGAAGGGTAATATGCATTGCATCGGCATATTGATTCACATGATGCCATTCTTGGTAATGTTGTAGCACTAATCGGCAGTAATCTTGATAAATCTCGGTCTTTCTGTCTAAAGGACGAACTAAATATTCATCTTGCTCTCGCGCAAACTTAGCATAACTGGCTTGCAGAAGATTGAATATATGCACCATTTTTTCGCTGTCAAGCATAGTGGGTTCTGCGTTCAATGCCATGATTACTGTGTCATACATAGCACAAAGAACCTTGGCGTGGTTTTCGCTTACGCTGATGATAGGAGAATGTAACTGAAGTGCCGTTAAGGACATCCTGTTGTTGAAGGTATGTTTCTCAAGAAAACTACTGCCGAACACCACCCAATATACCAATGCGTCCTCTGAGAACTCACGGATTAAAAGAAAACTGCCGGGCTCTAATAGCAAAACATCATTGGCTTTGAAATCATATTCGGTTACGTTAATTGTAGCATGCGCAGTGCCACGAACCAACATAGCATATACACCGCATTTGATTTTACACGGATAACGACCATATTCATTCATCAGTTTTCCGCTGGCATCACCAATCATGTAATCACCGTACGGGCAGTCAACAATAGGGATGTTATTTTCCTTCATCTTAATAATCGGTTATAAATTTGCTGCAAAAGTACTGCTTTTTTTTAATATATGCAAATTTTTGTGCAGTTTTTATAAGATAAGGAATAAAAAACAAAAAACTCAAGCAGTAAATCCACTTGAGTTTTCTTCTTCCTAAACGATGAGTATTTAGTTTTTCTCAATCGCTTCTGCTATTGAATTGGCAATAAATGCCATTTCTTCTGCAGGTAAGGATAATTTAGGGTTGGAGAAGAGCATGTCTTTTTCGCTATTGAGCGGAATCAAATGAACATGCACATGATTTACTTCCATTCCTAATACGGCTACACCTACTCGTTTACAACCGGTAGCAATCTTCAGTCCTTTAGCAACGCGTTTGGCGAATCGCATGAGACTTTGATACTGCTCATCATCCAGATTGAAAATATAATCCGCTTCCGGTTCTGCCAATTTAGGTACAACTAATGTATGACCTTTTACTAAGGGATTGATATCCAGGAAAGCGTAGTTCTTTTCGTCCTCAGCTACTTTATAACTTGGAATTTCTCCTTTGATAATACGCGTGAAGATTGTCATATGAATCGAGATTAATAGGTGATTTCAAAATTAGATACTGATATCCAGGATTTCGAATTGCATTACGCCTGCAGGCACAGTGACATCCACAATATCTCCTACTTTTTTACCCATCAAACCTTTGGCAATAGGGGAGGTTATCGAAATCTTGCCTTCAAGAGAATTAGCTTCGCCTTCTGTAACGAGGTGATATACTTTCTCTTTTCCGATGTTTTTAATATTTACACGTACTTTGGTAAAGATTTGTACTTCGTCGGTATTGATATCTTTCGGACTCAATACTTTTACTTCCATGAGTTGGTTTTTGATTTGTGCAATCTTACTTTCGAGTGCACCTTGCGCCTCTTTGGCTGCGTCGTACTCGGCATTCTCACTCAAGTCGCCTTTATCTCGTGCTTCTGCAATAGCGGCAATCACACGTGGGCGCTCAACAGTTTCCAAGTACTGCAAGTCCTCTTTCAATTTCTGTAGACCTTCTGCGGTCATATACGTTACTGCCATAAATTATAAGTGTTTTTAGTATTTTCGATTAATCACTTCGCTAACAATGATAGCTTTGCGCACTTCTTCCATGTCCGTTAAATCCGGGATGAATTGCTCATTGTTGGTTTCTTTTTCGTCTTTCATATCTCAGTATAATATTTAGTGCGTGCATGCGTCGTGCGCGCGCGTCGGTCTAAAAAACAATAGGAAACTTCACAGCCTCCTATTGCCATTAAACCTAAACCTTAACTATGAAAATTTATTTGTTTTCGGTGCAAAAGTACTGCTTTTATTTTATATGAGCAAATATTTTAACAAAAAAATGCTCTTTTTTTTCATTTTTCAACGATTTTTCCCTTTAATGTGGCTGCAGAGGCTTCTAAAATCGTCACTTGGACAAGATCTCCAACCTTTTGATTAGTCCGCGGGAAAACGACTGTTTTGTACTGTGAAGTGCGCCCGTACATGTCATCATGACTGCGTTTGGAGAAACCTTCTACCAATACTTCAACGGTCTTGCCGATCTCACGTTGGTTAGAAGCAAGAGAGTGTTGGTTCTGGAGAGCAATAATCTCATTGAGACGTCTCACTTTCTCTTCTTCAGGAATATTATCCGGCAAATGCTTAGAAGCATATGTTCCCGGTCGTTCAGAATATTTGAACATGAAAGCAGTGTCGAACTGTACTTCACGCATTAGACTGAGTGTCTCTTGATGGTCTTCAAGCGTTTCATCATGGAAACCGCAGAAGATATCTGTACTTATTGCAGCGTCGGGCAGAATTCGACGAATAGCGGCTATGCGGTCAAGATACCATTCGCGTGTGTATTTGCGGTTCATGAGTTTAAGTACGTGATTAGAACCGGACTGAACAGCCAAATGGATACACTTGCAGAGGTTGTCATGACGACTAATGGCCTCTAAAGTCTTATCGGACATGTCTTTAGGATGGCTGGTGGTAAAACGAATACGCATGTTCGGAACCGTTTGTGCCACCAATTCTAACAAGTTTGCAAAATCGACCACGGAACCATCCTCTCTCTCAAAGTGATAAGAGTTGACGTTCTGACCAAGCAGAGTAACCTCTTTATATCCTTTTGCCTGTAGATCCAATACTTCCTGAAGGATGGAATCTACATCTCTACTTCTCTCGCGTCCGCGTGTATAAGGAACAACACAATAGGAACAGAAATTATTACATCCTCTCATAATGGAAACAAAACCACTGATGGAACGACCGATACGTGAAGGAATAATCTTACGATAGGTCTCTGTAGTGCTCAATTCCACATTCATGGCTTTATGGCCTTGTTCGCATTGTGCCAGGAGATTCGGAATATCCATATAAGCATCCGGACCAGCAACGAAATCAACGCCAAAAGAATCTATCAATTCTTTTCCCATTCGTTCTGCCATGCATCCGATAACACCTAAAATGACTTTTTTCCCTGCCTGTACAACGGAAGACCGATTTTGTGTAGAACGAGCGGTCAGTTCCCTTAAACGTGCTTCTACACGTTGCTCGGCATTATCGCGTACAGAGCATGTATTCAGTATCCAAATATCGGCATCTTCCCAATGCTCTGTGATTTGTGCATCGGTAGTTTCCAAGATGGCTGCAACTACTTCACTGTCTGCTACATTCATCTGGCAGCCATAAGTCTCAATATAGAATTTTTTTTGCATAAATTTGCGTTATTATTTGCTTAATTCAAAAAAAAGCAGTACCTTTGCACCCGCTTTTGAGAAACGAAAGCAACGGGGAGTGGCGCAGCCCGGTAGCGCAACGGTCTGGGGGACCGGAGGTCGCGTGTTCGAATCACGTCTCCCCGACAAAAATGGATGTCTAAGGATGTCCATTTTTTGTATCTTGTTCTGTTTTGTTATTATCTCTGATTTTTTCTACAAACCAAACCCAAAGTCCAAAGAGCATAGCATAAAATGCATATTTGAAGATATAGTCATGCAGTACATGGAACCAATCCGGATGATGCTCTATAAACAATGCTATTAAAAATATCCGCAGGATATTGAAAACATAGCAACATAGCCAACCGAACGGAATAAACCATAGTTTATGCAACCATAGTTTGCGGTTCCCCCGTACAGTGAGAATCAAGCATAACCAAATGAAAGATTGCTTGATAGCTGTACATCCCCAAATGATTGTAGTACCACTGCCGGACTCAAAACGAATGGAATGGTCTCCAACCATATATACTGTGTCTCTAAAAAGGGAAACAAGCCAATAAACCGCAGATGCAATATGGCAAGCCATGAATTCAAAAGGAGCGGTGATATCCAATCCAAACCATGTTACCTGATCTCCGTTCTCGTCGCCCATTACAGTAAATTTCCAAAAGTAATTGGCTATCAGTAACGTTACCATAAAAATGATGACATCACTATAGGGGCGAAGGGATTCTATGAACTCAAATTTTCGTTTTTGCATACGGAACTGCATCTATCGGGCAAAAGTCTTTGTCCAAGTATTTGAAATATCCTGCTTGTGCAACCATAGCGGCATTGTCGGTTGTGAAGGCGAAAGGAGGAATGAATACATCCCATTTATAACGCTTTCCATAGTCTATGAACGCTTGTCGTAATGCGCTGTTGGCGCTTACTCCTCCTGCAACGGCCACTTGTCGAATCTTGAGATCCTGTGCTGCTTTTTTGAGTTTGCGCATCAAGATATCTATGATCGTTGTTTGCAAAGAAGCACACATATCTTCGCGAAGATTCGGTATCTCTGCTGCCAATTGGTCGACAGTCTCTAAGTTTCGTTCGCGCAGTAGATCTCTTAAGGTATAGAGGAATGAAGTTTTCAGTCCTGAGAAAGAGTAATCGTATGCTTGAATATTAGGTTTAGCAAGCGGATATTTCGTAGGGTCTCCTTGCTTTGCCAATTTATCAATCCATGGTCCACCGGGATAAGGCAAACCAAGCACTTTTGCACATTTGTCGAATGCTTCTCCCGCTGCGTCGTCTATGGTCTGTCCGATGATTTGCATGTCATTATATGCATTCACCAAGACAATTTGACTATTTCCTCCACTGACTAAAAGACAGAGGAAGGGGAATGTGGGATATGGCGGTTCTATGAAATGGGCCAATACATGTCCTTGCAGGTGGTTGACTTCTATAAGCGGTTTATTGAGCGAAAGTGCCAATCCTTTTGCAAACGAAGTACCTACTAATAACGAGCCAAGCAATCCAGGACCTCTAGTAAATGCAATGGCGGAAATATCTTGTGTTGTTATTTCTGCCCGTTTGATAGCCGTATCTACGACAGGAACAATATTCAACTGGTGTGCACGACTGGCTAATTCCGGTACTACTCCTCCGAACTCTTCATGCACTTTTTGACTTGCAATCACATTGCTTCGCAGGTTTCCGTCTACAATAACGGCTGCGGAAGTGTCATCACAACTCGATTCTATAGCTAATATGACGATAGGTTTATCCATTTTATCGCATCTGTATTTTCTTCAAAATATTCAATACCCATTGTTTTGTTTTGCTAACGATACTCCAAGTCATACTTGCCGGAGTTTGGTCGCTATGCAAGATATCTGCAGCTCCTCTATTTGCTTCCTGTTCCGGATAAACGAGGATGTAATTATGTTCATTAAAGAATTTATCCAGCATTTTCGGAACTCGCTCAAAGAGCGGGTTGTAGGAAGGTGTGGACGGTCGTGCGTTGACCAAGACGATTAAGTCATCGGCCTTCATTTGTTTGGCAATCATCAATACATCTTCCCAGTCGCTCATCTCTCTGTATGAGGCTCTCAGATATTTTCCTTTGCGTCGGCAGAAAGCTTTTAATGCGTTTTGTGTGTCGGTATTGGCAAAGAATACCACTTTTGCTCCGACCTGACTGCTTAGACGTCGAACGAGTCCAAAACAAGAGATGAAATCGTGTTCTTTTTCTGCGTGTTTAGGAATAGCGACTAAGAGTCTTGAAACCGTATTGAGCGGTTGTACGGAATGGTAAATAATCGTAGCCTTGCTTGTCTCTTGCACTACGTTTTGTGCTTCTGTCCAATCGGCTTCATGTGCATATTCCGGTGCGTGTAATTCACTTAATTGCGCCAAGTCTTCCAGTTGGGTGCGTTGATCTTGGTTGACACTCATGACGAGCCAACTGTCATCTTCTTTATCGCTTTCCAGACGTGCCTCTTCCTGTAACGATAATTCTTTGGCTGCGTGCTCTGTAACGAACGAAGCAAAAGTGCAGAGAATAAGAATCATCAGGATAGCAGCATTGAGGATTTCCGAAGAGAAGAAACCTGCCTGATATCCGATAGTGACGATAGCCAATGTTCCTGCAGCCGTGGCATGCGTAAGACCAAAAATCAATTGCCGTTCGAGCGATTGCAGGCCAAAACTGATTTGTGAAATCCACGCAGCAAGCCATTTTCCCAATAGTTTTGTGGCAATCATTACCAAAGCAATAATAATGGTTGTCCATCCGTCCCAAATGACGTGTACGTCAATCATCATTCCTACACTCAAGAGGAATAAAGGAACGAAGAGATTATTGCCGACAAAATTGATACGATTCATTACGGGACTTAAGTTTGGAACCAATCGATTGAGAGCAACGCCACAGACGAAAGCACCTAAGATACCTTCGAGTCCTGCGAAATCTGCCAAGTAAGCGGAGATAACCATCATGGTCATTACCACCAGGAAACCGCTTGTAGGGTCAGTCCAACGTTTGAAGAAGCGCTGTGCTAACCAAGGGAAGACAATTCCAATAACACAAAAAGTGAGAATTATTCTGAATATTATATCCAGTGTGCCGATATTCGCTTCGAGCATGAAATTACTCTTAATGCTTGCCAATACAAGCAAAGCGAGTGTGATAGTAAGCATTGTACCGCCTACGGCGATGTTTGCTGCGGCATTTTTCTGTACTCCATAACGACTGACAATCGGGTAGGTCATCAAAGTATGACTGCCGTACATGGCACCTAACAAAGCACTCGTAGCCCAGTTGAAACCTAACAGACGGCTGGTAAGGAGTCCTAAAGCAAAGGGGAAGATGAATGAATACAAGCCAAAGATGACTGCGTTTCGTCTGTATTGGCGGAAATCATTCATGTCGATTTCTATACCTGCCTGCAGCATGATATACAACATTCCCAATTTGCCGAGCGTAGCAATGGTTGCACTTTGGCCGAAAATGCCTAATCCGTATTGGCCGAAAAGAATTCCCACAAGAATAAATCCTACGATACTCGGGATTCGTAGTTTGCGGCAAATCATTGGTACCAAAAGGATGACACCAAGAACGATAGAAATGATGGCTAACGGATTGCTAATCATAGGAATTGGCCAGTAATACTATTAGGGTTGTTTTTTATGTCATTTACGGTTCCCTCAGCAACGATATTTCCTCCGCTTCTACCTCCTTCGGGTCCCATATCAATTATCCAATCGCAGGCTTGAATAACATCTGCGTTGTGCTCAATAATAACAACGGTATTTCCTTTGTTTACCAATTGTCGCAGGACACCGAGAAGAACTCGGATGTCTTCAAAATGCAAACCTGTTGTGGGCTCGTCCAAGATGTATAAAGTCTTGCCGGTTGAAGGTCTCGATAGTTCGGTAGCGAGTTTGATTCGCTGACTTTCTCCTCCGGAGAGACTGGTTGAGGATTGTCCTAATTTGATATATCCGAGTCCTACATCCTGGATGGTTTTAATCTTTCGAAGGATAGTAGGTTGCGGTTCAAAGAATTCCACAGCCTGATTGACCGTCATATCGAGTACATCCGCAATCGTTTTTCCTTTCCATCGCACTTCGAGTGTCTCTCTGTTGTATCTTTGTCCTCCGCACACTTCACATGGTACATAGACGTCCGGCAGGAAGTGCATTTGTATGGTTTTATAGCCGTTCCCTGCACATTCTTCGCATCTTCCGCCTTTGGCATTAAAGGAGAATCGTCCTGCTTTCCAGCCACGAATTTTAGCTTCCGGCAGTTGTGCAAAGAGTTCCCGAATATCGTTAAAGACGTTTGTATAGGTAGCCGGATTGGAACGAGGTGTACGACCGATAGGCGACTGATCGACATTTATCACTTTATCGATGAATTCCACACCTTCGATATTTTTGTACGGCAGCGGCAATTGTTTGGAACGATAGAACCGTTGACTCAAGATGGGGTAGAGTGTCTGGTTGATGAGTGACGACTTGCCACTACCGCTCACTCCTGTCACGCAGACCATTTTTCCTAACGGAATGCGTACTTTGACGTTCTTGAGATTATTTCCCGTGCAACCGCTGAGGGTCAAGAATCGAAGGGATTCTTTTTCTGTTTCCGGTTGTTTGTCTTCCTGTGTCCAGACTTTCTTTTCTCCTTTGAGGTAAAGGGCTGTGAGCGTGTCTGTTTTCAGCAGGTCTTGCGGTGTGCCGCTGAAGAGCACATTTCCTCCTAATCGTCCTGCTTTCGGTCCGATGTCCACAATCCAGTCTGACTCACGCATCATTTGTTCGTCGTGCTCGACTACGACAACCGAGTTTCCCATATCTCGCAGTTCTTTGAGACTGTTGATGAGTCGTTGGTTATCGCGTTGATGCAAGCCGATAGAAGGCTCATCGAGGATGTACAGTACATTTACTAACCGTGAACCAATTTGCGTTGCCAGACGGATTCTTTGACTCTCTCCACCTGACAGACTCTCGCTGCTACGATTGAGACTCAAGTAACTTAATCCGACGGCTTGCATGAACCGTAAGCGTGCACAGATTTCTTTCAGTATGGGTTCGGCAATGGCTTTCTGCTTTTCGGACAGTTGAGAGTCGATAGTTGACAGTTCTTTGAGCAGAACATCAATATCCATTTCCGCCATATCCGAGATGGAATAAGGTCCTACACGATAGCTGAGTGCTTCTTTGTTCAAGCGCTTTCCTCCACATTCAGGACAGGTGATCCATTCTTCTTCGTTCTCTTCGGTTTCAGAGTCGTCTTTTCCTGTTTGGTTGGAGAATTCTTGTAGCGCTTCCCACCAGTTTTCCTGTTGGATGATATTCTCCATTTCCTGGTCTTCGGATGCAGATGGTGTGTTGGCATCTCCTCTTTTGATTCTTCCCAAACCTTTGCAACATGTGCACCAGCCAGAAGGACTATTGAATGAGAAGGTGTGCGGGGCCGGTTCCTGATAACTGAGTCCAGTCTCCGGACACATGAGGTTTCGACTTAAGAATCGCAGTTTAGCATCTGCTTTTTTCTCTGCATCCGCGACCATCATCACGCCGTTTCCTTGTGTCATGGCTCTATCGACACTTTGACGCAAGCGTCTTAAGTCCTGCTCTTCATTTAGCGCCTCTTTGGACAGTTTCAGGCGGTCCACAACGACTTCTATATGGTGCACTTTGTAACGGTCCACTTTCATGCCCGCGATAAGTTCTTTCACTTCTCCATCGATGCGGACATAGGTGTATCCTTTCTTGCGGATGGTCTCGAAGAGTTCTTTATAATGACCTTTACGCCCTGAGACGAGTGGCGCGAGCAGGAGTATTTTCTTTCCGCTATATTCGGAAATGAGCAAATCGATTATCTGGTCGTCCGTGTAATGGACCATTTTTTTGCCGGACAGATACGAGTACGCTTCTCCGGCGCGCGCGTACAAAAGGCGGAGAAAATCATACACTTCCGTTATGGTTCCAACGGTAGAACGGGGATTTCGACTGGTTGTTTTTTGGTCGATGGAGATAACCGGACTGAGTCCGCTTATCTTGTCCACATCGGGTCGTTGCATGTTTCCTATGAATCCTCTTGCGTAGGAAGAGAAGGTCTCCATGTATCGTCTTTGTCCTTCGGCAAAGAGCGTGTCGAAGGCGAGTGATGATTTCCCACTGCCACTCAAGCCCGTAATGACCGTTAGACGGTTACGCGGGATGCTGACGGAAATGTTTTTTAGGTTATGAACCCGCGCTCCGATGATTTCTATTTTTCCTTTTTGTTCCAATGTTTTATGCGTTCGAACCGACTTTTGCGACTGCAAAAGTACTACTTTTTTTTGACATATGCAAATTAAAAACGGCGCACAAAAAGTGTATATATACTATGTATATATACAGTAAAAGGGCCCTATTTGCAAAAAGGCCCTTTTATCCTACGGTAATCTTACGGGTATTCTACGGGAATCCTACGGAAAACATACGTAAGGAGTATGTAATCGGTGTAAGATTCGTAAATGATTTATTGAATCCGCAAGAGGTGGAGGTGTTTTTTCAAAAAAAACTCAGAATATTTGCATATATGCAAAATAATTAGTATCTTTGCACCCGATTTTTTGCAAAGTAATTGAAAGGTCAAGTGAATATAGTTGAAGTACGGCAGTTCTTTTTTTTAGGCATAGGCGGGATAGGCATGTCCGCTCTTGCCCGTTATTTCCATCATCAGGGTTACGCAGTAAGCGGTTACGACCGGACTCCGTCTGCGTTGACACGCGAGTTGGAAGAGGAAGGAATAACCGTTATTTATGAGGATAGTTTGTCTGTTTTGCGGATGCAAATTGGTGATTTGCAGCCTTCCGATACATTGGTAGTTCGTACTCCAGCCGTTCCGGAGGACAGCGTGATCTATACTTATCTGCGTGGTGCAGGTTTTGACATACGCAAGCGTGCAGAGATGTTAGGCATGGTGACGAAGTCCAAGCGCGCTTTGTGTGTAGCAGGCACGCACGGAAAGACGACGACAAGTACGATGCTTGCACACTTGCTGAAAAACGAAGGTGTGTCTGCTTTTTTGGGCGGAATAAGTATGAATTATCATACGAATGTGCTGATTGACCCGCAGAGCGATTATGTGGTGGTGGAAGCCGATGAATACGACCGTTCATTTCATCATCTGACGCCTTATATTTCCGTTGTTACGGCCGTAGATGCGGACCATTTGGATATTTACGGAACTGCTGAGGCTTACCGTGACGCTTTTGAGCATTATACGAGTTTGATTACAGGCGCATTGGTGATGAAACACGGGTTGCCTATTCATCCTCGGTTGCAAGAGGGCGTGAAATGTTACACCTATGCTGTAGAAGATCCGAAAGCGGATTTCTATGCAGAGAATATCCGTGTGGGTGAAGGACGGATTGAGTTTGATTTTCATACTCCAAACGGCGTGGTGAAGGATATTCGTCTGGGTGTGCCTGTTTGGGTGAATATAGAGAATGCTGTGGCTGCTATGGCTGTTGCTTCGCTGGTTGGCGTGAAAGAAGAAGAGTTACGTTCGGCTGTGGGCAGTTTCAAAGGTGTTTGGCGGCGGTTTAATATCCATGTTCACACTCCGAAAGTGGTGTATATAGACGATTATGCGCACCATCCGCAAGAGATAGCTACGGCGATAGACTCGATACGAAAATTATATCCTACACGTCGGTTGATAGGCGTTTTCCAGCCGCATTTATACACACGCACCCGCGATTTTGCAGACGGTTTTCGGCAAGTGTTAAGTACGCTGGACGAGTGTGTGCTGCTGCCTATTTATCCTGCCCGTGAGTTGCCTATTCCCGGCATTACGAGTGAGATTTTAGGCGGAGAGGTAGTTCAAAAGAAAGAGTTGGCAGCGGAACTGAAACGACGTGTGGAACGGTCTGAAGGTCCTGTGGTGGTGCTGAGTGTAGGTGCGGGAGATGTAGACCGTTTGGTGCCTGAAATTGCAGAAGCGTTGAGTGAATGAGTAGAACAGCACAAATAGTATGGAATATAATCGGCATCAGTTTGATGTCAGGATTCTTGATTGCTGCTTTGGCATGGGGTTTTCGTATGCGGCCGACTGCCACGCCTTGTGCTGAATTAAAATACGAAGTGAAAGACGGTCATGAGCGGGTGTATTTCTCGACGCAAGAGATAGACCAACGCTTGAAAGCGGATGATATCTATCCTGTGGGTCGTCCGTTGAACCGTTTGTCTCTGCAACGGATAGAAAACACAGCTCGCAGTCATCCGATGATTCGTACGGCAGAGTGCTATCTGACCCCTCGTCAGGAAGTGTATGTGGTGCTGACGCAACGTGTGCCTTTACTGCGTGTGCAGACACCATTGGAGACATATTTTATAGATACAGACCGTCGTGTGATGCCTGTTCGCGCGAGTGTGAAAGATTCTGTGCTGCTGGTGACCGGAACTGTAGGTGCTCAAACCGCTGCAAACGGATTGGCCGATTTTGCTGAATGGTTGGCGGATAATTCGTACTGGCGGAAGAAGATACATCATTTGCATCTGCAGACTCCGCAGAAAATAGTTATTTATCTTCGCGGCGAGAACCAGCCGAGAGTGGTGTTGGGCAATCTTCGCAATTATGAACGTAAGCTGAAGAAACTACGTACTTTTCTTGAGAACAGCGGAAATATACTGGAAGAGAAACAGTACGACGAGATAGATATTCGTTACCGAGGCCAAGTGATCGGACGATATACACATCAATAACCTAAACTTAACTAACCCAACAATGGCAAAAAAATCAAACAAAACAGCCGACTCGTTGCCTTTGGTCGCATTGGAATTAGGCAGCGACAGTGTGCGTGCGATGGCCGCACGCCGATTGGCTCCGGACCTGTTTCAGATTTTAGGTGTGGAAGAACGCGCGCAGAAAATCGGAAATGTGTGTGTGGAGCAGGGAATTATTACTCAATCCAGTAGCGCAGGTTTCGCAATAGCAGAAGTGCTGAAACTGCTTGCCAACCGTATTGGCGAAGATAAACTGCCTACAGCTTTTATCTCTCAAGGCGGTCAGTCTATGCAGATTGTGGCCGTTCACAGCCGTCGCGACCAAGCACGGAAGAAAGAAATCAGTCAACAACTGCTTGACGAGATGGAGGAAGAATGCAAACGGAAGATAGAACAGCGTAATTCCGAGGTGGCAGTATTGGGACTTGTTCCTTCTTATTTCAAGTTAGACGGTGTGGAGCAAGATGAGATACCTACGCCGGACCAGCGTGCAGCAATGGTGGAAGCCAATTATATTGCTTTCTACGGTCGCAAGGCTATTGACTCGCAGATGCAAAAAGCTTTCTCTCAGGCCGGGCGCAGTATAGAACATGCTTTTGTTCGTCCGGAGGCTTTACTTTCCGCTTTTGCTACCTGTGACGGCAATCATGTGCTGATGAACGGTTGCGCGGTATTAGACATGGGCGCTCAGACAACCAGTCTGACAGTTTATAAAGCCGGACAGTATCTGCTAAACAAAGTGGTTCCGAAAGGCGGTTATCATATATCTCGCATGCTGGAACAACAGGGCATGAATTTCCAGACCGCTGAAGTGCTGAAGAAACGTTACGGTGTGGCATCTCCGGCGTTTGTGGAGAAGAATCTTCGAATGCGTATTCCTGCCGTTCCTGAATTAGGCGGCGAGATAGTCATCAGTACAGAAGAACTGGCTGAGGCGATAGAGATTAAACTACGCGAGATATTAGCACCGCTTATCGACGAGTTGAAAAAAGTGGAGGACAGAATCAGTATGCTGTACCTCACGGGCGGAGCAAGTATGATGCAATGCATGTGCGAGTATATCCAACAGCAGACTCGTGTTCGTGTACAATACGGTGCGCATAATCTCCTGCTTCATCGCGATACAGACGAGAAATATCTCTCGCCTGCTTACACATCGCTTGTGGGAACGATTCTTCTCGGACAGGACTATCGTGACAGCCATAAGAACCAATTGGTTCGTAAGCCCGGATTCTTCGAGCGCGTGAAAGAAGGCACGCTGGAGATGTTTATAGAACAACAATAATCATTTGAAACACAGAAAAAAACTATATAATATGGATGCAGAACTCATAACTCTTCCTCTGGAAGGAATCACAGAAGATAGTATTATCAAAGTAATCGGTGTAGGTGGCGGCGGTTGTAATGCCGTTAATTATATGCACCGGCAAGGACTGAAAGACGTCAGTTTCCTTGTTTGCAATACCGACCGTCAGGTGCTTCTGAAATCATCGGTGCCCAATAAACTACAGTTAGGTCCTGGTTTAGGCGCAGGCGGTGATCCTGAGACCGCTCGTCAGTACGCAGAAGAGAGTCGTGAACATATTCGTGAGGCATTGAATGACGGCACTCAAATGCTCTTTATCACCGCAGGAATGGGTGGCGGAACAGGAACAGGTGCTTCGTCTGTAGTGGCTGAAGTGGCACAGGAGATGGGAATTTTGACCGTCGGCATCGTGACTATTCCTTTTGCTTTTGAGGGCAAGAAGAAAATAGAGAAAGCGATGACCGGTGTGGCTCGTTTGGCAAAACATGTGGATGCGTTGCTGATTATCAATAACGAGAAACTGAAACAGATCTATCCGGAACTGAACCTGCTGAACGCTTTCAGCAAGTCGGATGACGTGGTAGCCAATGCAGCCCGTGCGATAGCAGAGATAATCACTGTTCCGGGATATATCAATACCGATTTTGCCGATGTGCGTAATACATTACGCAAGGGTGGTGTGGCGATAATGAATATCGGTCGTGCAGCAGGCGAGAATCGTATTACGAACGCTATCAACGATGCGCTCAATTCGCCGTTGGTGAACACGAATGATGTACACGGTGCAGAACGTATTCTATTGCAGTTCTATTGCTCGACCGAGCATGCAATTGTGATGGAAGAAATCGACCAAATCAACAGTTTCGTACAAGAAGTTGGCGACGATATTGAAGTGCAATGGGGCGCTTCTATTGATGAGAGTTTGGGCGAGGATGTGCGTGTGACGGTTATCGCAACAGGATATAAAGTTGACGGACTGCCCTCTGAGGATGCCGAAGATGGCAAGAAGACTATCGATGAGGCAATCAATGAGAATTATCCTCCTCAGGTTCCTAATCCTATGGAAGACGAACATCCGCAACTGATTGATTTGAGTGACACGTTGCGTGAAGAGGGTGTGGAGATTCCGACTAATCCTGTTAAAGAACGTGCTGCTTCTACTTCCGCAGACGATGTGGTTATCACTATCGACGAGGAAGAGACCAAAGCACCGGAAGAACCGCAAGCGCCGACTCGTCGTGCGTTCGGTTGGATTCGCAGAAATAAATAAATATCGATATGGAAAAACAACATGAAAACATCGTGCCCACAGCGGGCAAGGAAATGAATTTTTGGGACCTTTGTGTAGCTATTTGCCGTGCTATAGGTCGTGGTTGCGTCGCTTTGTGGGGCGTTTGCGCGCGAATGATTCGCTTGACTTACCGTTACTGGTGGTTGGTGGTGACGTTGGTTATTCTGGCTGTGGCTGCGGCGTGCTATCACACCAGACCGAAAAACATCAAGTACCGTGTGAATGCAACGGCATTGATTAATGTGGCTTCGCTGCAGCAGTTCGAACAGGCTTTTGAGTCTTTGCGTACAGGTAAGTTATTACCTCCTGAGGCAGCGATTAATACGTATATGCGTGATAAACAAGCGCAACGTTTTGATCTCTTCCGCGTGGTAGATGTGCATCGTGACGAGACGCCGGATTATATTGATTTCAAACGCAAATCGACTCCGAAAGATACTGTTGCCGTTCAGATGCACGACCGCGTATGCATTCAGTTCGTCACTCCGGCGTATGCTGTGCCGATGATTCCTGAGATAGAGAAAGCCATCCTTGATGTGCTTAATGGCAATGAAGCCTTGCAGGCATCGTACGAGACGTATCTGGCTAATCTGCGTGAAGAGGTGGCATTCAATCATCGTCAATCGCAGAAATTAGATAGCCTGACGAGTGCTTATTACTATGGTGCAGGAATGCCTTTAGAAGTATCGGGCAGAGAGGGAAACAACAGTGTGAATTTCTTCGGCGACCGCAGAGTACGTCTGTTCTTGGATAAGATTTACGAACAACAGAAACACACCCAGTTAGGCGATTATCGTTTGCAGTTAGCAACGGCACCGGTGGTGTTGGAGAACCATTTTGCGGTTGATCCTAAACCGGTGATGAGTCGTGCTAAATGTATTATTCTCTTCTTCCTCTTAGGCTGGATTGGCGCTTGTCTGTTAGCTCAGATTATCGACAAACGCAAAGCGATAGCAGAGTGGTTGAAACAATAATCACGCTTTCTTCTTGCGGCGGATTAGCCACCGAATGAGATAGAACAAGATGACTACTGCAAGTAGTATCAGTATGGCCACGGATAATTCGTGGCTGTATTGATTTATTAGGTCTGCCTGTCCGTGTGCAATGTATCCCAAGACGGCTAAGACTGCATTCCAGATACCTGCTCCGAGGAACGTGTAGAACAAGAACCAACCGAAATGCATCTTGCTCAGTCCGGCAGGAATAGGAATCAGTTGTCTTATGCCGGGAATGAACCGTCCAACAAACGTGCTGACCTTGCCGTGGTCGTTGAAATACACTTCCGCTTTCTCCACTTTCTCTCGGCTCAGCAGTAGCAGATGGCCGAGTTTGCTATCCGCAAAAGCGTATATGATTGCTCGTCCGAGCCACAGCGAGAGCAAGTAGTTGATAATCGCTCCCAGAATAGCACCTATTGTGCCGAAAAGGACGATAAGCGACACATTGACGACATAATTATCTGTGACGCAAACGGCACTATTCGGGTCTTCGGCAACATATGCAGCAGGCGGAATAACTACTTCTGACGGGAAAGGTATAAACGACGACTCGATGGTCATCAGCGCTACGATAGAACCATAGTTCATGTGTGCGCTGTACCAATCGGTTACGGCGGTTATCCATGAGCTTTTTTGAGCTACACTATCGGTCGAGACCTCCGTCTGAGCAAAGGCGGAGAAATGTATTCCTATTGCTAACAACAGGACGGTTAGTACTCTTTTCATTGTGCTAACAGTTCGCGAACTTTGAGGTTGATGGCTTTGCCTTCTGCTTTTCCTGCTAATTGTTTTGTAGCAACGCCCATCACTTTTCCCATGTCTTGCGGTCCGGAAGCACCTACTTGTGCGATTATCTCGCGCAGAGCGGCGGTCAACTCTTCCTCGCTCAGCATAGCCGGCAGATAGCGCTCGATGATCTTGCATTGCGCCAACTCGTCTTCCGCCAGTTCGGGGCGGTTGGCGTCAATATACATCTGCGCCGACTCTTTGCGTTGCTTCACCATCTTCTGAAGAATCTGCAAAGCCTTGTCGTCATGCAGTTCGCCGTCACCGCCTTTGGCGGTCTTGGCTTCCAGAAACTCTTTCTTGATTCCGCGCAGCGCATCCAGCGCTACTTTATCTTTCGCGAGCATCGCTTTTTTGATGTCCTCGCTTACTTGGTCAAATAAACTCATATGATTTTATTTTTAGTCAAAAGTAAAAAGTCAAAAGTCGAAAGCATAGTATGATTCGTTGATTGACGATTATATACTATATTTCTTTATTAATGCGTAAAGCATTTTTTGTATCTCTACAATTTGTTGTCGCAAAAGAGAACATTGTTCTTCTGAAATATATAGAGCCTCAAAAGCTATCAATAATTCAGTTTCTAACTCATAAGCAGAGCCTAAAGCAATGTTGAGAAAGTGTGAAAGTTCCTTGTCTGTCATTCTACCGGATCCCTCTGCAATATTAGAAGGTACCGAGGTGGCAGCTCGTTGCATTTGGGAACACAAACCGTAAACCTCATTTTGAGGAAATGACTTAGTTACACGATAGATGGCACTTGTCAATTTCATTGATTTCTGCCACACATCTAAATCTCTAAAATTATGTATCATATAACTAATCGGGCTTTTGACTTTTTGCTTTCGACTTTCGACTATTTGCTTTCGACTTTCGACTATTTGCTTTCGACTTTCGACTTTCGACTTTCGACTATTTGCTTTCGACTTTCGACTTTCGACTATCGACTATTTATTAGATAAACAGTAATTGTACGATAATATAAACCGGCAGGAGGATGATGAGTGAGAACTTGATCATGTATCCGAAGAAGGACGGCATCTTGATTCCACTCTCCTCTGCGATGGCTTTCACCATGAAGTTAGGTCCGTTGCCGATATACGTCAGCGAGCCGAACATCACAGCTGCAATGGAGATGGCTTTGAGCAGTATCTCCGGCACACCGGCCACGAAAGACGTGCCGTTGAACATGCCTGTTACGACACCGGCTTCAGCGGCAGCAAGCGACTCCGGCAGACCGGAAGCTACGCCGTGGAAAGCAACGGCTGTCGGTGTGTTATCAAGGAACGCGGAGAGCGCACCGGTCGAGTAATAGAACTGCCATGCGTGGGTGAAACCGAGGTCGGCTGCGTGTGCCTTCAAATAGGCGAGGGCAGGGGTCATCGTGGTGAAGATTCCCAAGAAGAGAACGGCTACCTCTACTATCGGAGTCCAGCTGAACTTGTTATCGCCGTAACGGACTTCTTTCTTGGTCGTGTAGAGCGAGAGACCTGTGAGCGAGAGAAGAACTATCTCACGCAGGTATTTGAGCCACAGCGGAGCATCCTCTTCGCCCATCTGCTCGATAGTACCTTCGTTCACAAATGCCACTGCCAGCACTACGCCCAACAGATAAATGAAATTGATAGTTCCTTTCATCACCAGTGGCGTAGCCTCACGCGAGTCAGCGGAGAGAGAAGTCCAATCCTCTTTCTTATAATAATAGGTGTCCAGCGCGAAATAGATGCCGAGCAGCAGTAAGCCCGTTACCGCCCATTCCGGAGCAAGGTGCATGAACCAGGAGAAATGTGCGCCGCGGAGGAACAGCATGAACAAGGGGGGGTCGCCCAGAGGAGTCAGCAGACCGCCGCAGTTGGCTACCAGAGCGATGAAGAAAAGAATGGTGTGAACCTTGTAATCACGCTGTTTGTTCGTCTCGATGAGAGGACGGATGAGCAGCATGGCTGCGCCCGTCGTACCCATGATAGAGGCTAAAATCCAGCCTAAGCCCAGGAAACTTGTATTGACCCAAGGCTTGGCTTTCAGGTCACCCGAGAAATGAATTCCGCCGGTGATGACAAACAACGACAGCAGAAGGATGATGAACGGTACATAGTCAAAGAAGAGCTGGTGCTCCAACTCGTGCATCATTCCCCCCATGATCAGGCACACCGCTACCGGCACGCCGAGGAAAAGGGAAACAATGAGTTTGTTGGTGTTCTTCTCCCACCAGTGTTCGGCTACCAGAGGACCGATAGCAATCATCAGAAGCATGAGACCGAACGGAATCAGCGACCATGCCGAATGTACAAATTGTTCCATAGTACTTTATTTAATTTAATTACGAATTAACCATTATAACTCGCTAAAAGCGACCGCAAAGGTACAACAAAAAATCCAAATGTGCAAATGATTTTTTTTTTTTCTACCATTATCGGCAATTTATACCTCTCATGTGTTCGGTAAAGAGGAGTTTGGCAGCATTGTCGCTGTTTGAGCACTACAAAAAAGAGAAGCGTCCCCCATGTCAGGGGGCGCTTCCGTTAACGATTAACTGTTGATGTGTCTGCTGCCGATGCTGGTACTTATGATTTGATATAGGCGGTATGCATTTTAACCAATGAGTTGTAGAACTCATCAAAGTTGGAGGTGCGTGTAGTGCTATATGTCAGTTGGTCGCCCGCATCCAACCCTTGGTATTGGAACAAAGAGGGGAAATCACCATAAGCATAGATGATTTTAGCCATTTCACTATTGCTATGGGAGATGACCTCTAAAGTGCTGTACGATGCCACATTACGGAAATTAGCAATCTGACTATAGAGCAATCTTTCTTGGTCAAAGATGGGGAAACGGTCAGAAGTGGAGTCCCATACTCCATGTAGATAAATGATGCTATCCCGCATTGCAATGCATACCCTCACAATGACATCCCGTAGGGTTATTGCAGGATTATGGGTATCTCTGCCGTTCTCATCCGTATCCATCAGATAGCAAGCAAAGAAGATCTTACCATTTCCGTTTTGAACATCTTTCTCAGAGAGATGTGCCTGTCTAAGTGCCTCCTGCACGAAATCTCCTTTTTCAACGATAGAAGTGTCATTAGGTCCTGCAAAAAGGCAACAGAACGCCTTATATTCGGCAACAGTAGGTCGTGATAAATGGAGTTGTACAAGATGTTCGTAGGTTCTTTTTCGATTGTCATTCTCTCTCTGAGTACCACGCCTATCCCGCGCACAAAGGATGAAGCGCACAATCACAGCAATGCTCCACCAAAGCCATGGCAGAAAGAAGAGGAACATGGCCAACCACCCTTTCCAACTCTTTTGCATACCGAAGAACTCTGTATCTTGTGGCAATGCCGCCATCTCCTCCTGTGTGAGTGATGGTTTGACGAAATGGAGTTTGGAGGACTCATCCTTGTAGTAATAACAGATAACATATTGCATGGCATTCCTGGCAGAATCCTTTTCATAAGCCTCTCTACACTGTTCACGCAACTCAGCAATCTGTTTCTTGGTCATCTTCTTGGTGGTTATTTCTTCCAACCGTTGCTTTTCGGTAGGAATATGAATGGGATATCCGTCCATCCATCCACAAGCAGCAATAACAATGACAACAATAAACCAAACCACAAAAGCAACCAGGACAGTCCATATAGAGCGCCATATAGGTCCTATATAACTCAGTTTGGGCTCTATATAAGGTTTGTTAGGATACCATAAGGAGCGGAAGAACTGCTGTCTTTCCTCTTCATCTTGCAAACGGATGATATTATCGGGATTAACCTCATTATCATCGCCTCTTGGCATATCGCAGAAATTGCTATAGCGATACATGATTTCGTCGATGGTAGGCGATTCCCCTTCCTCTTTATCATTCCCAGATTGCAGTTTATCGAGCAAGATTCGTGTTTGCTCGTCTGTGATGAGCACATGTTGTTCTATCTCCTGCATCTCGTCCTCCTCCTGCGTCGTGACGCGAGCCTGTTCTAGCAGTTCAGCCGGTGCGAGTTTATCAGTATCTACATTGATTCCCATGTTGGACATTCCCTGCCGCAGTATCATTTGCAGAATCAGATACTTGCGTTTAGGTTGCATTTGGACAGCAGTGTTCAACCACTCTTCTATGCGGTTCATCTCCTTTTTGCTGAGATTCACCACGGAGCGATGGTGGAATAAGGATAGCGCCGTATAGTAATAGATATCCGGATCAGCCGGGGTCAGTTTTACCGCTTTTGCCAAATACTCGTCAGCCAATTCGTAGTTTTTGAGTCCTAAATATGTTAATCCCATCGCGAACTGTGCATTGGGGTCTTTAGGGCATGCTGCAGCATTCTCTTGGAATTGTTGTCTATAGTCTGCCACTTCGGCAGCTGTGAAGCGCAAAGGGTCCACTACTGTCGGACGGATACTATGCTTGGTATGACATTTGCCACATTCAGTAACGCCCGGTGCCAGAATCTTACCGCATTTTTGGCACTGATTAATCGTTAGTTGAGCCATTATTTATCTTTGTTTACAGTTTCTTTAACTTTATCTATGGCCTTATTCGTAACTGAAGAAGCCACTGCGCTCACTTTAGACCAATCATAACCACGCTTAATCGCCATAATAGTGACGTAGGTCATTATCAGAACGGAAACAATACAGAAGATGAGCAGACCGACAAACATCAGTATCACCTTCATAGCAATTATTATGAAATTGCCGGTATCCGTTTGTGTCTCTTTTGAACCGTCGGAATACTCTACCACATAATCCGGTAGCAGTGACATAGCCAAGCCAGAACCTAAGAAGAATCCTGCGATAGCAAATCCCACTTTCTGGATACCTCCCAGCACTTTAGCTTCCGTACGATGACGTGTGATGTTATATCCGTACTGATGACTCGAGAGAATATAAGCCGGAATCAACAGGATGACATACACCAAGAAAATCCACATCCATGCAGCATGTTTATTGGCATCAGACACTTTGTCCTCATGGTCATTAAGAGCGAACTTCTGATAATCCTTGAATTTCATTTCGTTGATTTCTGTGTAGAGTTCTTTGTCTGTCACGAGGTGTTTTTCTGTCCTCTCCAATGACTCTTTGTAATACTTGCGATTATCCGTATTTGTACATGTATCCAGCTGCGCCTTATAGTACTCTACGTTCTTTTCATCCGTTATTATAGAATTCTTAACACGCGCTAATTTCACTGCCTTGTGTTTGTTGGCACTGGAGAAATCATAAGAGCGATATTCGTTCGGGCAAGCATCATAATTAATTATAGTGTCTTGTTTTGCCCAGTTCTCGATAGCTTTCTGGTCTGCTTCTGTGCGCTGAGCGTCTTCTTTGGCGCTGTTGCGCAGGTACATCATACCGAAGATGGAGAGCACACAACCTAAGATAAGTGACCATTGGAAGGTCCAGTGTTTCTTACGCGACCAGTCTACGATATCGCGCAACTCGCCTAGACGCTCTTTGAAGAAACTGTCGTTCGGATCTTTGGCTGCTTTCTCTGCCTTGTTGAGCAGGTCATCCATCTCATCGCATTCCGCTTCGGTGCAAGGATAGATATCATCGATGGTGAC
>JAFPYI010000009.1 GCA_017412245.1 Paludibacteraceae bacterium
AACCTGCGAAGGTGTAAGTATATTCCGCATCGGCTACTTTGGTAGCGTCTGCATGCGTAGGTACAACACCGTAAGCGACGGTTGTATAATCGATAACACTACCATCCTCATTCTTCCAAGTAATCTTGTACTCATTAACCGCCTGGTCGAACTGAGCCGTATAGGTCGCATTACCCGTTACCGTTGAGATAGCAGGACTCCACGTACCGTTAAACGTGTATGTGTATTGAGCCGTAGCTGTCTTAGTTGGAGTAGCGCCTTCATAAGTCGGCGTTGCACCATACTTCACATTCTGATCGGTCTCGATAGTTTGGTTATCGCCATCTTTCCAAGTGATCGTGTATGTCTTTCTGTCATAGTAGATATCCACTACCGTCGAGCCGTCTGCAGCAATAGCGGCTTGCGAGAAGGCCTTAGCCGTGAAGCCTGTGTAGGTCTTAGCGGTAGCTGCAGTCTGTGCACCTGTGGTTCCGGTCTTAGCTTCCGACTCGTGCTCGGTATAGCCATTGTCATTGATGTTCTGCCACATATGGCGTACCGTATAAGCCGTGTTGGTGTTAGGCGTATATTGCGCGGTAACAGTCAGGTCGGCGGTGACATTGTTGAACTGGTTGTCCCAACCGGCGAAGGTATAGCCCACGCGCGTTGGGTCCGCAGGTGCCGTAGCCGCATTGCCGCTATCAACGGTATCGGTCTTGAGCAGCGTAGCGTCATAGTCATGGAACTCAACGAAATAGAAAGGATAGTTACGCCAGAAGCCGTCCGCGGCGTCCCAACCGGTTATCTGGTAGCAGTTGTAAGCCGTGTTGCGGGTCAGGTCGGCCGTCTGGTTCCACTTGTCGTCCCAGTTGCCCGAGGTAGCGGTATTGTTCAGGCGGACGAAGATGATGTTCGCATAGTCGTATATCTGTGCCGTATAGGCCTTGCCGTCAGCGGTCTTGGTCATCACAGCCGACCAGGCAGCAGCCTTGCCGTCTTCCCAGACATAAGCAGCGAACTTAGCGTTGTCCACATCCCAAACGGTAGGGAACAGATAGACGGTGGTCTTGGTGTCTTCCTCCGATTGAGCGGTATAGGTAGCGTTGCCCGTTACGGTGACAGTACGCGGATTGTCCGTGTTGCCGTCCGACCACTGCGTGAAATGGTAATTGTCCGCCGGCGTCGGAGTCAGCGTTACCGATGTGCCATAATCGTAGGTACCGCCACCCGTTGCGCCATTGACCGTCAGCGTGTATTGGTTAACGGTTTGTGTGAACGATGCCTTATAGGTTGCGTCGCCTGTTACAGTCGTCAGCGCAGGTACCCACTGATTGAACGTATAGGTATATTGCGCCGTATTGGCCTTGGTAGGCGTTGCCGGAGTAGGCATTACGCCGTAGTTGAGCGTCTCGTGCGAGATCTCCTGGTTATTATCGTCCAGATAGGTGATGGTGTACGAGCGGAGAGTCTCCGTGTAAGTGGCGGTATAGACGGCATCCGCTGTGGCTGCTACTATCTCCGGCGTCCAACCTGCGAACGTATAGGTGTATTGTGCCGTAGCCGTCTTGGTCGGAGTGGCGCCATCATAAGTAGGCATTACATACTCCTCTACATCTATATCGGTTTCCAATACCGTTCCATCGTCATTCTTTCATGTGATAGTATATGTCGGTGCTACATATCCCGGAGGACATATCTTCAGGCCGAGCATACCGACTCCTATCTTACCACTGGCAGTGAGAACATAACTACCTCCTGTTAAATCTTCCGCCTGGATCATAGAACAAGCAGTAGTGCTTCCGGTTACTGTTCCTACATTGACACTAGAGCCACCATCTTTCGTATAACTTATTGTACGAGAATTGTTTCCATTACTTACAGCGACCATATAGAAGATTGCGGTATAGCCGGTAGGAATAGTGAAAGAAATGGAAAGTGTCGCAGTTTTTGCGCGTGTAGTAACACTATAGGTGGTACCGTCAATAGTAACAGATCCTCCTGTGCAAGTTGATGTATTGTTGGCTGTAGGTGCTCCTGAGAAAATGGTGGTGTTCTCTGTTATTCCTGCTGCCGTGCGATCGGCTGCTCCGTTGAACCAGAGATAGGTGGAGCAGAAGGTCGGTGTGAACTGTGCGTAATAGGTAGTGCTGGCTGTAGGAATAGTAGCGGCGGTTATCTGTGTACCTCCTGTAGCTGCTGTGAACCAGCCATCGAAAGTATAGTCCTCCTGTGTAGCTTCGGGCAGTGTACCAATGGCGTCACCGCCGTTGACTGTAGTAGTAGCAGTGGCGCAGGTGCCGCCGTTAGCGGTAGCATTCCATGTGATAGTATAGGTATCGCGCGTCCAATAGGGATAGAGCGTGATAGCGGCGTTGGCGGTGTAAGTTCCGCCGAGGTCGTAGGCTTTTGCTCCTCCGTCGGTAGTGGACCAGCCGGTCTGGGTATAGTAGTCACGCGTGAATGTATTAGAGGACAGCGTGAGGTTGACACCGTAAGTCTTGATGTCGGCTGCTACGGTACCCGAACCGTTCGCACCTGCGTTGTACGTAATAGTATAGGTATTCGTAGTGAACTGGGCATAGTAGGTTACGTCGCCCGTCGGAACGGTAGCCGCCGTGATTTGTGTACCGCCTGTGGCGGCTGTAAACCAGCCGTTGAACGTAGCACCTGTCTTGGTAGCCGTCGGCAATGTGCCGATAGCGTTGCCTGCCGTAACAGTCGTAGTAGCCGTGGCACATGTACCGCCATTGGTGGTGGCGTTCCATGTCACGGTATATTCCGACGCGGCGGTCTCGATGGCATGGAATGTGATGTTATCAATGGAGTAACCACTTTCCCACATACCGAAATACATGTGAGTTGCCGTCAGGTCGCTCAGGTCAGACAAGGCTATTCCTACACGAGTCCATGTATTTGCTGCCCAGGTCATAGTAGCATTGTCGTAGATCTTTGTCCAATCGGTATCATCGAACTGGAGCGTAACATACGATGTGCCTGTCGTTGGATAAACATCGAAATAAATACTATCGTACAGACTTAAGTCATCCGGCAAAGAAACTTTCCAAGTGTACAAGTCGCAACCTTCTACCCATGTGTTGGTTACGATCATTACCTTATTGGACGTATTGATGCCTGTTTTGCTGGGGTTATTGGCTACTTTTTGCGAACCCGTACACCACGCATCCGAGACAGCCGAAGAGGCACTTCCTACAGTACCGTCCTCAAAATCGAGCGCGTAACTCTCGGTTGTGGTTTTATAGAAACGCACATTGTCCAGATAGAAGTCGTTGTTGGTCTCGGAAGGGTTGGTATAGTTCTTGAACTCCAGATTAATGCTGCTTGGTGCGCTTCCTACAGCCGAGATATATTGGGCAATAGAGTCAGCCTGGAATCCGAAACGCACGGTGTACCATGTACCGAGTCCGTTGCTTGTGAAATCAACGCCCCACTCGTCATCCACATTCAGACCAACCTTCTTATGCAACCAATTGGCAGCACCATCGGCATCATAGAATTTGAGCCATGTGTTGGCATAGTACGCCGATTTGGAGACTACTGCTCCTGCCGTTTGGAAGTCAGCCAGTACATCAAGCGCAGGAAGTGCGCGCCCTGCGGTAGAACTATAAGCGGTAGTGGTGATATTGCTGGCGTAATTGGTCGATTCGTTAGCCCAAAGACCTGAGTTGCGCCAAGCACTGCCGTACGGACCTTTGCTGCCGTTCTCATTCTCCTCCGCAAACCAATAGAACATACCTGTTACTTTGGAGTGGGTGTTGAGTTTGGTTATCAGCGCGCTGATAAAATCGCGTTGTGCCAAGGGGCAACTATAGGAAGTAGCATCTTTTCTGTAGTAACCTATACCGGTAGCCGTATAATCAGATCCACGCCACCAGTTATTGCTATAACCATATTCAGCCAGCATAATCTCCTTGGTCGGGAAAGAACCTTCCAACGCACTCAATACGGTGTTCATCGTATTTATCGTTCCGTGATCTTCTGCGTAATACGACAGACCGATAACATCATAATCGACACTATGTTCTTCCATTTTCTTGTAGAACATCTGCGCCATATAGTAGGTCGTATAACCTGAGGCGGTACATTTTGTAGTATAGGCCGAGCGTTCGGTGTGCAGCATAATCTTCGCGTTCGGGCACACCTCGCGCACCGCCTGTGAACCTTTGTTAATTAGATTACAAAGATTTGTCCAATAGGTATCGCCGGAATAGGTACTGCTGCTCCAGTAGGTCACGAAAGCGTGGATACCAGCCGAACCTGCGCTGGTGTTATTATAATTGATATTGCTGCTATTGTTAGTGTATTTACTAGTAGGGCTATCATAATTGGTAAAAAACATACCATAGGTAATCTCATTACCAATCTGTACCATATCGGGCGTAGCACCGTAATTAACAAGCGCGGTTAGTACATCCTTGGTATATTGATAAACCGAGTCTTGCAGTTTGGCCTGCGTAGTACACTTGCTGGTCCAGCGGTACGGCATGATCTGTTTTCCCGGATCAGCCCAACCGTCGGAATACTGGATGTCCAGGAGGAATTTCAATCCGGCATCCTTCACACGCTTACCCAGCACTTTGACGGTAGAGAGACTACCGCCTAATTGGTTCAAATAGCTCGAACCGCCTGCCAGCACTTGCGCATACGAGTTGGTCGGGTCCACGAACAAACGGAGGCGCACGTAGTTGACACCCTTGTTGGCACCGAGCCAAGTGATGACATCGCTAATGGTATTGCCACTCGCGTCCTTGTAGGTCACACCGGCATCTTCATACGCCTTGAGTAGCGACAGATCCACACCGACTGCTTTCGCGGAAGAACTCTCCACGGTGTTGGTTTTCGGGTAGATCGACATCTCGATACCGTCATAGTCTGTCCATGTCTTGCCGGACTCGAAGGAAACCGGGATATTGACAAACGGGTAACCGGCATTGTCGGTCACTTGCAGCACCTTGCTGCCCATGTCGGTGTTGCCTGTAGAGTTGGTCACTACAGCCGCCGCACCGCTCCATAGGACAGTAGCATTGGTAGAACCCGACTCAAAATCTTCGATGGAAGTGTAGGTTGTTTGAGCATGGAGGCCCAAACATGCAACGAAGGTTGCGAAGAT
Organism: Paludibacteraceae bacterium; assembly: GCA_017412245.1. Taxonomy (GTDB): domain Bacteria; phylum Bacteroidota; class Bacteroidia; order Bacteroidales; family Paludibacteraceae; genus Colicola. The sequence goes on from JAFPYI010000009.1 coordinate 5,108, forward strand.
AAGTAAAAATCGTCTCATATTACATGGATTATTAGATTAAAATCAAGTGGTATCAAATCATGGTGCAAAATTACTATTTTTTTTCATACGCGCGTTGTACATTTTGTGCAAATTATTGAAATTATGGTTCAAATATCAGCTATACAGGGAAAAAAAACATCTATTCTGCAAAAAAACTCGCAAAAATTTGGTGTATTTGAAACCAGTAATTTCGACCTGCTAGCCTAAAGGGACCTTTCGAAATTGCGTTCTTATCTCGTAGTAAATTCCTCGAACGATTATTACGCATTTTAATGCAAACGCCCATATTTCCCCACAAAAATGCCATTTATACAAACATTACGGCATTTTTTTGTGAAAAAATTTGGTGGTTTGAAAAATTTGTAGTAATTTTGCACGCTTTTTCGCAAAAAAAGCAAGCCCAGGTGGCGGAATTGGTAGACGCGCTGGTCTCAAACACCAGTGGGAAACCGTGCCGGTTCGATCCCGGCCCTGGGTACAAGGTCAGGCGGGAGACTTAAACATCCGCTATCACTCAGAACAGGCTAAATGCCCGGAGAGTAAACGAAAAGGAGGTGTATGCGATGATCATTGTTCCGGTAAAAGAAGGCGAGAACATCGAACGCGCGATTAAAAAATTCAAACGTAAATTCGACAAAACAGGCGTCATTAAAGAGCTGCGTGCTCGTCAACAATTTGACAAACCGAGCGAGTTGAAGCGCATCAAAATGGCGCACGCTAAGTATGTACAATCGTTGCACGCTAATGACGATAAATAATTAGCATATGCACGCGGACGCACGCGTATATATAATAAGGAAAGAGGAGCTGAGTAGCTCCCCTTTCTTTTATGGTATGTCGCAGTCGTTTAGAGACCTAAAGATGCTTTGATAGCCGGGACACGTGCTTCCGCTTCATCAGTGCAGCGTTTATAGTCGGCGCCTGTGAACGGTTTGCCGGAAGCAACAGGAATCTCGAAATAGAACTTAATCTTCGGTTCGGTTCCTGACGGACGGACAGAAACTTTCAGACCGCCATCCGTGAAGTACTGCAGTACATTCGATGTGGCATTCAGAGGCATCTCTATTTTCTCAGTTACCCATTGACCATTGACCAATGTCTTCTGCTCGAGGAGTTTGAAGTCTTTAATCTTAATAACTTTCTCGCCTGCAATCTCTTTCGGCGCATTAGCACGATAGTTAACCATCATCTGCTGAATCTCCTCTGCACCCGTTTTACCCGGACGAACAACATTGATAGTCGTCTCGCGTTGGAAACCATAGTCCTCATAGATCTTAAGGAGGTAATCATAGAGCGTCATGCCGTTATCTTTCGCATACGCTGCAATCTCGCAGATAAGGCAGATAGCCGAAGGTGAACATTTATCACGAACAGCATCATACGGTAAGAAGCCGAAGGACTCTTCGCCACCACCGATATATTTACGGGTTCCTTCCCACATACGAATACGGTTAGCAATCCACTTAAAGCCCGTATATTCGTCAGTAAGAGTTACACCTTGTGCATCCGCAATCTTACGAATGAGTTCGGAGGTAACGATAGTCTTGACGATATACATATCATCACGCATCTTACCCAGACGCTTCATGTTATTGATGATATAGTAGTGGTACATGATATTGGTCTGGTTTCCGTTGATGATAACCCATTCACCTTTATCATCACGGCAGACGATAGCTATACGGTCAGCATCCGGGTCGGAAGCGATAACCAAATCTGCGCCAAGTTTAGTACCTAATTTCATACCAAGCGTCATAGCCTCAGCATTTTCCGGATTAGGACTAACCACTGTCGGGAAATTGCCATCGATAACCATCTGCTCAGGTACCACATGGATATTTTGGAATCCCCAAGAGCGGAGACACATCGGTACAATCTGACGACCTGCACCATGCATAGGTGTGTAAACGATATTCAGGTCTTTCTGACGTAAGATAGAGTCTTGGTCAATCATGACAGATTTTACAGCCATCATGTAATCATAATCCATCTCGCCGCCGATAATCTCGATCAGGTCTTTGTTGGCTTCCCATTTAACGTCCTCCATGCGGACTTTATTTACCTCGTCGATGATACCTTGGTCATGCGGTTGGAGCACCTGTGAACCATCTTCCCAGTAGGCTTTATAACCATTGTACTCTTTGGGGTTGTGAGACGCTGTGACGTTCACACCGCCTTGGCATTTGAGATGACGGATAGCGAAGGAAACCTCCGGCGTCGGGCGCAGGGACTCGAAGAGATACACCTGAATGCCGTTAGCGGAGAAGATATTCGCTACTGTTTCTGCAAACAGACGACCGTTGTTACGGCAGTCATGACCTACCACTACTGCCACGCGTCCGTTTTGTACGTTTTGGAAACCGTTCTGTTTCTGCACTTTGAGCAGATAGTTAGCATAACCTTGTGTAGCCTGTGCGACGATATACTTATTCATTCGGTTGGTACCGGCGCCCATAATACCACGCAAACCGCCTGTACCGAATTCCAACGTACGATAGAAGGCATCGATCAGTTCGGTCTTGTCCTCTGCGTTCATCATAGCTTTGACTTGAGCACGGGTCTCTGCATCAAAAGGTTCGCGAGTCCAAACCTCTGCGACCTCCATTACTTTCTTTAATTCTTCGTTCATGGCGAATTTAATGTTAAATTGTTAATATGTTTAATTGTTATTCTTTTACTTTATATATTGAATCCAAGTTTCGTGCAAAACCATCGAAATCCAGACCATAACCGATGACAAACTCATTGGTTATCTCTCGACCTACATAGTCCGGTTTGGCGTCATTATATTCCAGTTTATTGGGTTTGAACAGCATAGAAGCCACGCTGACGGACTGTGCTCCTTCTGCACGCAGATGCGCTTTGAGCTGGTGGATAGTTAGACCGGAATCAACGATATCTTCCACAATAATCACATCTCGTCCTTCCACCACTTGCTGAAGCGGAACAATGAATTCCAGTTTGCCTGTGGTAGCCATTCCCCAATACGAACTGACGCGTATGAATGTCGTTTCGCAATGCAGATTTACACGACGGATGAGGTCAGCCGCAAAGATGAATGCGCCATTCAACACAACCACAAAAAGCGGTTCTCTGCCGGCATAATCGGCATTAATACGATTTGCCAACTCCGTTACATCTTTAGCAATTTGCTCAGGCGTAAGCCATTCTTCAAAAGTGTGTCCTTGTTCAATTATTGTTCGCATAAGTCATAGTTTTGGAATAAAAAATCATTGTATGGATATCGTTTGACATGTATGGTTTTGATGCGGTCATACATGAGTGCACGAAGCGCGTCTATATTCTCTTTATTGCGTGCAGAGATGAAAATACAATCATCACCGAGACGAGCCATCCACGTCCGCTGCAAATCCTCCAACGACAGGTTCTCACGGAGTACAGGTGTCAAATCATCTTCCTCTTTCGGTGTGTAGGTAAACGCATCTATCTTATTAAAGACCACGATACGTGGTGTTTCACCACGGGTGCCTTTTTCATTGCCGCAGATTTCGTTTATGGTTTGCTCGACCACTTCATACTGCTCCTCAAAATTAGGATGCGAGATATCCACCACATGGATGAGCAGATCCGCCTCACGCACTTCGTCCAGTGTCGATTTGAACGACTCCACCAGATGGTGTGGCAGTTTGCGGATAAATCCTACTGTGTCGGACAAGAGAAACGGCAGATTCTCAATGGTCACCTTGCGAACGGTAGTATCTAATGTGGCAAACAGTTTATTCTCAGCAAACACCTCCGACTTACTCAATAGATTCATCAGTGTCGATTTGCCCACATTCGTGTATCCTACTAATGCCACGCGCACCAGTTTGCCTCTGTTCTGGCGTTGCGTAGCCATCTGCTTGTCGATTTTCTTCAGTTCTTCACGCAGCAGGGCTATGCGTTGACCGATTACTCGTTTATCCGCCTCAATCTGTGTCTCACCCATACCACGGTTAGTTCCTCCACCACCACGTTGACGGTCCAAGTGCGACCACATACGCGTCAGACGAGGTAACATATACTGCAGATGCGCCATCTCCACTTGTGTCTTGGCGTAAGACGTCTGTGCGCGCTGGAGAAAAATCTCCAAGATAAGAATCGTTCTGTCAATAACCCGGACATTAGCCGGATGTTTCTCACGATGATTAATCGCTTTTTCGAGATTACGAATCTGGCGAGGAGAGAGTTCGTCATCAAAGATGACTACATCAATGGGAGAGGATTCATTTTCGCATTGGCCGATTTCCTCATTTTCGCATTGGCCAGATTTGGCTTTTTCTTCCCGAGCGATGATAAACTGCCTTATCTCCTCCAGTTTTCCTTCACCTACATACGTAGCCGTATTCGGTTGTTGCACACGTTGGGTGAACCGTTTGACAGGAACGATATGATTAGTATCCGCCAAAAACGCCAATTCGTCAAGGTACTCTTTGGTACGGTCTTCCGGTTGGTCCGGAGTAATCAGACCCACCAACACAGCATGCTCTATATACTGTTTTATTTCTATCAAAACTCAACTTTCGGAGCTTTATTGGCTCCTTCTTCAGCCTCAAAGTATGGTTTTTTCTCAAATCCGAACATTCCTGCAATAATGTTTTTCGGGAAGCGACGGATATTTGTATTGTACTGGCGTGCCTCATCGTTGAACATCTGACGAGCAGTCGTGATACGATTCTCTGTTCCTTCTAACTGTGCTTGCAAGTCACGGAAGTTCTCATTGGCTTTCAAGTCAGGATAGTTCTCTGCAACAGCGAGCAAACGTCCGAGAGCTTGACTCAACTCGCCTTGCGCAGCTTGATAAGCGGCTAATTGTTCCGGCGTAGCATTGGTCGGGTCTATGGTGATTTGCGTTGCTTTTGCACGCGCATTGATAACACCTTCCAATGTCTCTTGCTCGTGGGAAGCATAACCTTTCACCGTTGCTACGAGGTTTGGCACGAGGTCTGCACGACGTTGATACTGGTTCTCTACTTGTGCCCAAGCGTTCTCCACACTCTCCTGTTGTTCTACTAAACCATTGTAAACATTTACCGCCCAAAGTGCGATAATAGCGATAATGCCTAAACAGACAATCCAAGGTAATAACTTTTTCATAACTATAGATATTTTTAATTTTGGTTACCATTTTCCTCCGGCTCCTCCGCCGAAAGTGGAGCCTCCGCCCCATGAACCACCTCCGCCGAAAGATGAACCTCCGCCACCAAAGGTAGAACTACGGCCTCCGCCACCAATCATCGGTGTATAGGTGATGCGTTCCTGACGAGGGATATTCTTGTTTTCCGTCCATTCATGACCGCATTTACAGCAACGGTAACGGACGATTTTCTCGCCTGCGTGTGTCGTAGTGGCAACCGTCACTATTTTCTCGTTTATTATTTCCGTCTTCCTGCTTTTGCAGGACGGACAGCGTTTCTTCTTTTTCCACCAGTGGAAGAGGCAAAAAGCAATAATACCTATGCCGCAGATAATCACCACCCATGCAGACGTGGTGTCATCGTCCTCCTCGTAATAACGTCCGCGGTTTGTCACACTCTTGGCATTCAGCAATTCTTCGGGTGCCTCGCCGTCGGTACAAATCTCATAGACTCGCAAAGCACCTATGCATAATCCTCCTCCGTAATCGCCTTCGCGGAAAGCAGGAATCATGTTATCATGCACTATTTTCGAACATTTGGCATCCGGCAATACTCCTTCTATACCGACACCGGTCATCATACGAATATCGTGACTATTGAGCACAAAAAGCATCAGCACGCCGGTGTTCTTACCTTTCTTACCGATTCCCCAAGTTTGGAACAGTTCGTACGCAAAATCATATGCTTCGTAATCGCCTATCGACTCTAACGCCACGACGCATAACTCCACATCGGTTTTCTGCTCCAATTCCTTAGCACATTCATTAAGCCACGTCACATCGTCGGCATTAAGGATATTATCCGGATTGACGACATAGAGATTCTGTCCCTGTATTTTCGGATTAGGAACATCCTTAGGTGCGTATGTGGCTGCATTCGCAGCCATCGACACCAAAAATGCTATATAAAGAAATAGACGTTTTTTCATTTTCGCTGCAAAGATACAACATTTTTTTGAAATGTACAAGATTTATAGTGAAAAAATGCGAAAAGTGGTCTATGCATTTGCGTATGTCGTTTTTTTTGTGTACCTTTGCAGCAAATTTACAATCTGTATTATGAGACTGATAGCACCCAGTATTTTATCTGCCGATTTCGGAAATCTCCGTCAGGACATCGAGATGATTAACCGCTCTAAAGCAGACTGGTTACACGTAGATGTGATGGATGGCGTTTTTGTGCCGAATATATCATTTGGTTTTCCGCTGATGAAACCAATGAAACAATACAGCACCAAACCATTAGACGTCCATTTGATGATTGTTCATCCGGAGAAGTATGTAGAGCGTTTTTGTGACGCAGGTGCATGGTCCGTCGGTTTTCATTTGGAGGCAGTGGAGGACCCGTTGCCTATTTTAGATTTGATAAAAGCGAAAGGTGTTCGTACATGTCTGACCATCAATCCGGATATTCCTGCAGAGCGATTAGTGCCTTATTTGGACAAGGTGGATATGGTTCTACTGATGTCTGTTTTTGCAGGGTTCGGCGGACAGAAATTTATTCCGGAGACCTTTGACAAGATCCGTTTCATTCGCGCAGAGATAGAGCGTAGAGGATTGAAGACATTAGTGGAGATTGACGGTGGCGTGAATACGGAGAATGCACAAGCACTTTTCGAGGCCGGAGCGGATGTTTTGGTCGCCGGAAGTGCTGTTTTTGGTGCTAAGGATCCTGAAGAGGCAATTCGACTGATGAAGCATTAGAAGTAAATGGCAGATTTGCGGTCTTATCCAATGATAGCAGTTCTGGCGGTGGTGATTGCCGGATTGTTATTGTTGGATTATTTTTATCCCAATGCCCTACTCTATCAAACCGAATATGACCAGATAGACAGTCTGCACACTTACACTTTTGTTACACGCAGTCAGCCTTGCGAGACCAAGAACTGCCTGCGGTATGAAGCAGAAGCGATGGGAGTCGGGCGAGTACTCATGTACATACAGAAAGACAGTACTCAAGAGACTCTACAAATAGGAGATACGGTTGTCGCACGCACACGTATCCAAAGAGGCAAACCGATAGGCAATTTCGACTACGGACTGTATCTTCGTCGGCAAGGGATAGTAGGAACGGCCTATGTACGAAAAGCCCAAATACGTCCATTGGTAGTCTCTGAAAGAAAGGCCAACCAGCATCAGCCATCCTTACAAAAACGGTTGTATAACCGTCTGATGGAGAGCGGATTAGATAAAGACGAGTTAGCGATTACTGCGGCATTGACATTAGGATACAAAGAAGATTTAGATCCTCAGATACGACAACATTTTCAGGCATCCGGTGCAGCGCATGTCTTGGCAGTCAGCGGTTTGCATACGGGTATTATTTATTTGATTTTAATGGGCATCTTAACCCTCGGCAAACGAGTGCGCCCAAGATACGAAAATCAATTAGGGCGATTATGTATCGGGATGGTGGTTATCGGAGTGATGTGGATGTACGCATGGATAACCGGAATGACGCCTTCCGTCGTGCGATGTGTGATTATGATCACACTAGTTGAGGCCGGTAAGATTCTTTATCGTAACACGCTAACACTCAACACAATAGCCGCAGCGGCCGTGCTTATTTTATTAGTCCGTCCTTTGGACTTATGGAGTTTGAGTTTTCAACTCTCTTTTAGTGCTACGGCAGCGATTGTGGTGCTTGCATCGGATTTGGAATCTGTATTGCAAAGAAAAAGTTGGAGAGATACTTCTTACGGCAAAGTGATTAGTTGGATTGTCGGAATGATTATCGTCAGTATAGCCGCACAGATAGGAACACTTCCGATAACGATGTACACATTCGGACAAGTGAGTACTTATTTCTTACTGACCAATATCATTATTTTGCCCATCGCCTCATTATTAGTGCCTTTTGGAATGGTTAGTATCGCTCTGGGCGGTTGTGGCTTAGGACGGATAATCAGTTACGGTACATACGGTTTGGCGTGGGCGATGAATCACGCCGTAGCATGGATAGAGCAGCTGCCGGGAAGCGTAGCAGAGGTGCATATTGACGGATGGATGGTAGGATTGCTTTATGCTGCCATTATAGCAGGATGGATGGCTGTTCATAAAAGCATTTGGTGGTTAATAGGCGCTGGAGGCGCTTTAATCGGTTTTGGAATATTATTCGCAGGATAAAATGAATACACATTACACTCTTTCACAATTATGCGCGGAGATTGAGACTGTATTGACAGAAGGTCTCGAACCGACGTATTGGGTACAAGCAGAGATTAGCAGTCTGAGCGAAAAAGGCGGACATCTGTATCTGGAGTTGATTGATGCAGGCGATAATTCAAAATCACGCTCTAAGAATTCATTCAGTGCTAAAGTTCGTGCTACGTGCTGGCAAGGAATGAAGGAAATGCTGATGACTTATTTCGAAAGTGAAACAGGTCAGCATTTACAGGTCGGGATGCGTGTTCTTGTGGAAGCAGAAGTACAGTTTCACCCCGTTTACGGATTGAGCTTTTCTATAGTAGGCATTGACCCGGGTTATACGATAGGCGAATTGGCCCTGCAGCGACAAAAAACCATTGTACAACTGGAAGCCGACGGACTGATGGATGCGCAACAAATGCTGGCCCTGCCAACATTGATTAAAAATATCGCCGTTATCTCTTCTGCCAGTGCCGCCGGTTACGGTGATTTCTCGCACCAGTTAGAGAATAGCGGTTATAGGTTTAAGACAGGTCTCTTTGGTGCCATCATGCAAGGCGATGGAGCGGAGAAATCCATCATCGCGGCTTTGGATGCCATTGAGGCCGATGAAGAGAAATGGGACGTAGTGGCTATTATTCGCGGCGGAGGAGCAACCAGCGATTTGAATTGTTTTGACAACTATACGCTTTGTGCCGTTTGTGCACAGTTCAGCCTACCGATAATCAGCGGAATAGGCCACACTCGCGACGTGAGCGTCCTAGATTTAGTAGCCCACGAAGCACTTAAGACGCCTACGGCCGTTGCTGAATGGCTTATCCATAGAATGGATGACCAGATGGCAAGAATAGAAGATTTACGAAATCGATTGAGTCGTACTTATGATCGGCAGATTATGATTCGTCGTCATCGAATCGAGTTATTGGAGCAACGTATGCTTGCCTGCAATCCTGAACGTATTTATCAACGCGGTTACAGTCTGCTGACCAAAAACGGAAAAATCGTTCGTAGCGTAGATGAACTGTCTGCCGGAGAGAAAGTATTAACTCATTTAGCAGACGGATGTGTACAATCAATTGTAGAAAAATAAAAAAACATGTTAGCAAAAGAGCAATATATCAGCGTTTGTATTCTATTAGGTTTGGCTATCGGTACCTGGTTTTTCATTATCTTTTGGCCTCAAAAACCTCTTCCGCGCGAACTTACTCCGGCATACCAAGATAGCCTTCGAGTGGTTCAGGACAGTCTCAGAAGAGACAGTTTACAACTGGCATGGGCTAAACGAGACAGTCTGCGTGGAGCACGTTGGGAGCATTATAAAGACTCCACGAAGCGTGCGGATGACAGACGGTTTGCGTTATGGAATGCTGAACGCAAAGCACGATATGATTCTTTTTTTCTTGCTGATTCGTTATGGAAAGACAGTGTCGGAAGAATACCGCGAGCGATAAAAAAAGATACTATTTTAGATCTCAATACGGCAGATACGACCGAGTTGAAATGGATACGCGGAATAGGTAGATATATCGCCCGCCAAATCGTAAAGTATCGAGAAGAATTAGGAGGATTTTATAGTCCGGAACAGTTAAAAGACGAGCGTCTTCAACGCTGGCATTTGGATAGTGTCATTCCTCACTTCATTGCTTCACCGGAAAAGATTCGCAAAATCAACGTAAACAGTTGTAGCACAGATTATTTACAACGTCATCCGTATTTGCGTTACGAGCAAGCGAAGGCTATTTATGAATTACGACGAAAGTCTATTCGCATTCGGAGTATTGATGAATTAAGACAACTGAACGAATTAGACTCTACAGATATTGAAAGATTGCGATGGTACTTGCAATTTGAGTAAGAATAGCAAAAAATATGCTTCTTGTGCGAATAAAAATGCAAAAAAATGAAAATAATTTGCATATATGCAAAAAAAAATGTAATTTTGCGGTCAAATTGAAATCGACTTAGCACAATGAAGCGAAAGATAGTTATTATTGCCGGTGGAGACAGTAGTGAATACGAAGTGTCTCTGCGTTCAGCAAAAGGTATTTATTCTTTTTTAGACAAGACTCAATATGATGTAACCATTGCCCGCTTGCACGGCAAAGACTGGGTTGCATTACCTAACGAAGAGTTAAGATTCACCAACGGGGAGTTAGCAGAGGACGAGAGTTTGACCGGTGCCGGCATTTCCATAGACAAAAACGATTTCTCGTACACATACAAAGGTCAAAAGCGGACATTTGATTTTGCGTATATCACCATTCACGGCACACCCGGAGAGAACGGCGTGCTGCAAGGTTATTTGGATTTGATTGGTTTACCGTATTCTTGCTGCGGTGTATTAGCTGCATCTATTACTTTCAACAAATATGCATGCAATCACTACTTGAAGAATTTCGGGTTTAAGATTGCCAACAGTATTTTGCTGCGCAAGGATGAATGGCAGAAAAAGAAAGCAGATGTTCAAGCGGTTAACAATCAAATTGTAAACGAATTACGGTTGCCGTGTTTTATCAAATCGAATATCGGAGGAAGTAGTTTCGGTTGCAGCAAAGTGAAGACTGAGGATGCTATTATTCCGGCTATTGAACGAGCTTTTGAGGAAGGAAATGAGGTTATCTGCGAATCATATATGCAAGGAACGGAAGTGACTTGCGGTGTATATAAGACAAAAGATAAAGCAGTCGCATTCCCTATCACAGAGGTGGTGACGAAGAATGAATTCTTCGATTATGACGCCAAATACAGAGGACAAGTAGATGAGATAACTCCTGCGCGAATTCCCGACGCTGTGAGAGACAGAATACAAGCAGAGACTTTGCGACTGTATGACATCTTAGGCTGTCAGGGAATTATTCGTGTAGATTGGATACTGACGGCTCAAGGTGAAGAAAGAGTAGATAAAGCTGTGAATCCTAAAAACGTAGTGATTAATCTGTTGGAAGTGAATACAACACCGGGAATGACTGCTACGAGTTTTATTCCCCAACAGGTGCGTGCAGCAGGTTTGAAAATCGGTGATGTATTGGCAGACATTATCGAGAGTCATTTTGACAAATAATTGAAATTTCAGATTTATGATAGATATCAACAAAGCCATCGCGCAATTAAGTTGGCCTCAAGAGCCACGAGGATTATACGAACCGATAGAATATACTTTGGCATCCGGAGGCAAACGATTACGTCCGATGTTGACTCTAATCGCTGCAGATACCATTATTAACGGCGGACTGATTAACGGAGGTCTATTGGATGATGTAATGCCGGCAGCATTGGCTTTGGAGGTTTTTCATAATTTCACATTGCTTCATGACGATGTGATGGACAAAGCTGAGATTCGTCGTGGTCGTCCGACCGTACACGTCAAATGGAATGACAACACTGCTATTCTCTCCGGCGACCAGATGTTGATTGAAGCCTATAAACTGCTGGAAGGTATTCCTGCCGCCAAACTGCCACAAGTGCTTCAATGGTTCAACCAAATGGCGACAGGCGTTTGCGAAGGTCAACAATACGACATGGATTTCGAACAGGCAGCACAAGTGAGTATAGACGACTACATGGCGATGATTGAGAAAAAGACTTCCATCTTGCTTGCGTACGCTATGAAGATTGGAGGATATATAGCCGGAGCAACTAACGAGCAACAAGAAGCGCTATACCAATACGGTTTACATATCGGATTGGCATTCCAAATTCAAGATGATATACTGGATGTATATGGCGACCCGAAAACATTTGGAAAAGCGATTGGTGGAGATATCTGCTGCAACAAAAAAACATTCCTGCTCTTAACCGCATTAGAGAATGCTGACGACGCGACCAAAGCGGAATTGCTGCAATGGTTGCTTCAACCGGCTTCTGCGGAACATTATGAGCAAAAGATTGCTGCCGTTACCGATATTTACAACCGACTGAATGTAAGAGAAACCGGAGAGGCAGTGATGGAAGAACATACATCCATCGCCTTGGCTCAATTAGACAGACTGCCGCAAAACGACGCAACCAATCAATTGCGCAACATCGCAGAGCAATTAACCATACGTAAATCATAAACACCCCTAATATCATGCCCTACCGTCGATTACCCAACACTGACTTAGCTCGATTGCATGCATTGCAAAATGCTATTCAACAAGCACAAGAGGCTGACTTTACAGATCAAGTCATTCCTTATAAAGTGCAGAGCGAAGCACAACGATTCTTAGTACAGTTTGAGAATGCTGTGATGCAATCCAAAGACAACTACACCAGCAAAGTCAATGCTAACAAGCAATACAGGCACGTTGTGCAAAATGCGCGAATGTATATCTCGCATTTTATCCAAGTACTTAATTTAGCCGTTATACGCGGAGAGATTAAAAAAGAGCAAAAGCTGCTTTACGGATTGGATCCGCATAACCATATTGTGCCGGATTTGTCCAATGAAGAATATCTACTGGAATGGGGAAAAAAGATTATTGACGGAGAGCAAAAGAGAATGGCGAATGGTGGATTCCCGATTTATAATCCTGCCATCAACAAGGTAAAAGTATATTACGATATCTTCTGCGACCACCAAAGACAACATATGTTCCATGTGCAAAATACGGAGCGTGTGCAAGGGGATTTGGAACCGTTGCGTGCTCAAGCAGATGCTATCATCCTTGATATTTGGAATTTAGTAGAAGGGCATTACGCCGACCTTCTGCCGTTTGAAAAGATGTTGAAGTGTCAACTCTACGGCGTGATTTATTACTACCGTAAGGGCGAAAAGAAACTCTCCGCCGAAACCGACAGAGAGTTAAAACGAATTCAAGATAGTCAACCTACTATCCAATGGTTAACTGAGGAGTAACCACTCTATCCATCTTACGGTCATAACGAGTGTGAGGCACATCGTGTTTCTTGAGTTGGAACGAATAGCACACGCCTACTTTTGTAGCGGAGCGATGCTTGCTTAAGAATCTATCGTAATATCCTCCTCCTCGACCGATACGATGGCAGTGTTGATCAAAGACCACACCGGGTACTAATATCAAATCGATAGACCCTTTGAAAGTCTCCGTTTGTGGTTCCGGAACGCCCAAACGCCCTTTGCGCATCATATCTTCGCCGTCATAAGGACGAACCTCTATTGAATGGCGATGAGTGACTGGAAATAAGAAAGTCTTTTGACCTTCGTACTTGCTGAGCAACGGACGCAAATCGACCTCGTTATGAATCGGGTAATATAATAAAACCGTCTTGGCTTCACGAAAACAGGACATCTGCTCGATTTGAGCGACAACCAATGCAGACTGTTCTTGTACTTGTTCGGGAGTCATTATTCGACGCTGTTGCTCAACTATTGCACGTAATGCAGACTGTTCACGACGAGCGCGAACCCAAGGGAGCAACATCCGTAAATCATGAATTTGAGAACTAAATAACATAATTATAGATAATTAACACCTTTTTCGGAGTGCAAAAGTACTACTTTTTTCCGAAATACACAAATAAAAACGCATTTTTTATTGCTAAAGAAGATAATAATGAAGCAATTTGGATATATATTTCTTGGTTGTTTGCTGCTTTTAGGGTTGCATTCGTGCGAGAAGAAGAGTTCTACAGCCACCAAATCGTCTGTAGCACAACTGACGGCATTCTCTTTTGCCAAGAATGATTCTATGCCGGGATTAGCCAAAGCGGTATTTACCGTAGAGGAACGATTAGATACCGGTTTGGTATGGAATAAAGACTCTATTCTTTACGGTACACGTTTGGATTCAGTGGTGCCTCGCTTTGTTTTCGCAGCCACTCCCGGTGCAGCGTTTTTGAAGACAGCTGATACTACATGTGCGTTAACCGGATACGACACTTTGGATTTTACCAAGACGCCTATTTACCTGACTATTCGTTCGCAAGACGGCACCAAGACCAAGACTTATGAGATTCGTCCAACGGTACATCAAGTAGATCCGGATTTATATGAATGGGAGCAATTATGCGAGAGTATCTACCCGACTGATGATAGTGAGCAACGTGTTTTGCTGCTTAACGGAGAGTTCGTTATGATTAAGAACAACGGATTTGAATTGCATGTATATGCTTCTGCTGATGGCGTGGATTGGACAGACAAAGGCGAACCAACCGGATTACCTGCAGGAACCAAAGTCAGACAGATTATCAGCGATAGCACAAAGCTCTATTACGGAGACGGCAATGCGATGTATTCCTCTGAAGATGCTATCACATGGACCAGTGCAGCAGCCGATTATCCGATTTTAACTATGCTTTTGTATTGGAACCAAGAAATATGGGCATTGGTTGATAATGACGGCTACGAATTAGCCATCTGGAAAGAAGGGCAACTACAACTGACCGGTTTACAACCTGACGGTTTATTCCCGATTAGTGATTTTGCTGCTGTTTGTTTCCATAGTGCAAGTGAGCGAGAAAGGGCTATGATTATCGGAGGATTTGCTGAGAACGGATTATCACTTAACACTCGCTGGAATTTGGAATACTCCCGTCATACACCTGAGAACAACGGATATCGTTTACAGGAGTTCTCGATTGACAGGCCGGCTTTTACTACGCTTACGGGTATTTCCGTGATTTGGTATAACAACAGCTTATTGCTGTTCGGCGGAGTAGATAAAGATATGCGTTATTTTGGCAGAGATATTTTGATTTCCACCGATGAAGGACTGAATTGGAAACCGGCAGACACGACTAAGAATCAACTGCCTCAAGTCTATCAGGCACGACAGAAACAAACCGCTATTGTCAAAGATAATTACATTTACCTGTTTGGCGGTCAAGATAAGACAACTACCTATAGCGATGTATATCGCGGAAGGTTGAATTCAATAGATTGGTAAAAACTATAAAATATTACAACAATGACAATTAAAGATTTTAAGTTCGCCGGAAAGAAGGCGATTGTTCGAGTTGACTTCAATGTACCTCTCGATGAGAATGGAAAGATTACAGATGACACCCGTATTCGCGGTGCGTTACCTACTCTCAAACACATTTTGGATAATGGCGGTGCTCTGATTATCATGAGCCATATGGGTAAGCCGAAAGGCAAAGTACAAGCCAAGATGAGTCTGAGTCAGATAGTAGATGCAGTAAGCGCTGCTCTCGGTCGTCCTGTACAGTTCGCAGAAGATTGCGCCAAGGCACAAGACAAAGCCGCAGCCCTCAAACCGGGTGAAGTTCTGTTGCTTGAGAACCTTCGTTTCTATCCTGAAGAGGAAGGAAAACCTGTTGGTATTGAGAAAGAAGATCCGAGATATGAAGAGGCAAAGAAAGAGATGAAAGCACGCCAGAAAGAGTTTGCAAAGACTTTGGCAAGTTATGCTGACTGCTATGTGATGGATGCTTTTGGTACGGCTCACCGTAAACATGCTTCGACAGCAGTTATTGCCGATTATTTCGATGCAGACAATAAGATGCTCGGTTTCCTGATGGAGAAAGAAGTAGCGGCTGTTGATGCTATTCTGAAAGATATCAAACGTCCGTTCGTAGCTATCATGGGTGGTTCGAAAGTAAGTTCTAAGATCGGTATCATCGAGAACCTATTAGGCAAAGTAGACAAACTGATTCTTTGCGGTGGTATGACTTACACATTTGCCAAAGCTCACGGAGGCGAGATTGGCGGTTCTATCGTAGAGTTAGACAAATTGGATGTTGCACTTGGTGTTGAAGAGTTAGCAAAGAAAAACGGAGTAGAACTTGTTTTGGCTCCGGATGCTATCTGCGCAGACTCCTTCAGCAACGATGCTAACCAAAAAGTATTCCCATCCAATGCTATTCCTGAAGGTTGGGAAGGTTTGGACGCAGGTCCTGAGGCACAGAAGAATTTTGCTAATGCCATCAAGGGTGCCAAAACTATTCTTTGGAATGGTCCTGCAGGTGTGTTTGAGTTTGATAATTTCTGTGACGGAAGTCGTGCTATCGGCAATGCTATTGCAGAGGCAACCGCAGAAGGTGCATTCTCTCTCATTGGTGGTGGAGACAGCGTAGCATGTGTTAATAAATTCGGTTTGGCAGATAAAGTATCATATATCTCTACCGGTGGTGGTGCATTGCTTGAAGCTATTGAAGGAAAGATTCTGCCGGGTGTAGCAGCTATTAAAGGAGAATAAATTAAATAGTTTAGTGTCGCTGATGCGACGTTTATAAGTTTATAAAGTTTAGAGTTTAAGAAAATTATGGAAGTAGTAGGAAAAATTGTTTCCGTATTGCCGGAGCAAAGCGGCATTGGTAAAAACGGCAATCCATGGAAAGTGCAACCTTATGTATTAGAGACCGTAGAGCAATATCCCCGTAAGGTTCATTTTGAGGTTTTTGGCGAGGAGCGCATCAAACAATACCCTTGTGAAGTAGATCAACTGGTGACGGTTAGTTTCGATATTGAGAGTCGAGAGTTCAATGGTCGTTGGTACACTTCTATCCGTGCATGGAAGATTCAACAAGGTGATACCACTCAAGCCGCAGCACAACCGGCAGCAGCGCAAGCACAACAAACAGCGGCAGCTCAAGCACAGCCTACTGTTGCTCAACAGACCACCTCTACAGAGCAACCGATGGAAAGTTTAGAAGCTGCTAATACTGATCAGTTTGACCCGTTAGCAGGAGACTCAACAGACAGTCTACCATTCTAAGCGCCTAATGCGTACTTGGGTAAAAATAGTTATACCAACAGTTCTGTTAACGATTGGTGTTGTTGTATGCGCCTTTCGTTGGCAGGCTTGGTTTGGTATGCCGGAAGAACCTCGATGGACAGGAGATACACTCACTTATGAGTTCTCTACTTTCGGGCGTGATTCTGTCCCGGGTTTTGTCTTTTGTGATTCAGCATGGCAAGACACTCTTTCTCCCGAGTCATTGGATATATTAGTCTTAGGTGATATTCATAATCGTCTCACAAAGGCTGATTATGATAGTTTGGCTCTGCGAGAGCCTAATGTAGATATAACCGCGCAAGTAGGAGATTGGATGGATAGAGGGTATTTCTATTACCACCAGTTATTATTGCGTGAGTTTAGCGAAACAGGTTTGAAAGACAAACCGGTTATTAATTGTCCGGGAAACCATGAATACACAAAGGGACTGCACAAACGTTTATCGGAGGAGTGGCAAGTTTGTTTTCCACAGCCCGAGAGTTCTTTGGCCGTTCCCGGAGTTTTCTATTATGTTGATTTTCCGCAACTGAGGTTTATTGTGTTGGATACCAATCCGTTAGAGCGACTGGTATATTTAACGCGTACTGTTACTTGGCTGCAAGAGGCAATCAACCATGCAGACGGACGATATACCGTTGTGATGATGCATCATCCTGTTTACTCTGCCGGCAAAGGAAGAAGTAATCCGTTGATTTATGCCGCTTTCCGTCATGTATTAGGTCAAGCGGATTTGGTTTTGGCCGGGCATGATCATTCGTATATGAGACGAATGCCGTTTGTGGTATTGAATAGCGGCGGGCATCTTAAGATACCTCGTAATAGCGCCAAGAGTGAATGCGTTTCGGAAAATCCTGTTTACGGGGTGATTTCCATTAAGCCGGATTGTTCTGCTTTAGCATTTAAGGTTCATCGCCTCAGTGATGGATCATGTATCGATTCGGTTTATGTTAAGCACTAATGAAGCAATAGTGCTTTCGTTGCAACCGCATAGCGATCGAGCACATATATTACACGCCTACACACGCGCGAGTGGGCGTGTTAATTATATGGTGTATGGTTTAGGAAAAAAGAAAGGTGCAGGCATTTATACACCTTTGTCGCTTGTGCAAATAACAGCGGATCCTAATTCCAAAGGACCGTTGTCAATTCGAACGGCACAACTTTCTTTTGTGCCGAAGAGTCTTCCATTTCAGCCGTATAAACAAAGCATCGCGTTATTTTTAGGCGAAGTACTATTTTGGACTTTACGTCATCCGATGGAGGACGAGATGATGTTTGACTATATAGCAGATTCCATACGGCTATTGGACGAAACGGATGAGGCGCAAGAGTTAGCGAATTTTCATTTGCAGTTTCTTATTGGTTTTGCCTCTCATTTAGGTTTTGGCATAGATGAAAAAGAGCACCCGCAGTTGGTGCGAGTGCCTCATTCTCGGAGTGAGCGTCAGGAGCAATTGCGGATGTTATGCGATTATTTCGCAGAACATATTGACAGTTGGCAGACGCCGAAGTCGTTGGATGTATTATCCGAAATTTTCGATTAGTTATTTTTTCAACCAGGAAACATCTCGGAGACCCCGAAAATACTGGCCTGCAACGGGGTAACATTGGGTGATTATTGCGTGATTATTGCGTGATTCGCACACCCTGCACACCTTCCAAGCAACAACTATTCCTTCTCAAAAAACTCCATTAAACAGGTCTAATTTCATTTTTTTTTTGACAAAAAATTTGTGTATCTCATTTTTTTTTTGTACTTTTGCGATGTCAATTTAATATAGAATTATGAAAATTCGGCTTTATATAATTATAATTATCTGTTGTATAGTAAGTAGTTGTGACCCCTACTATGTGGAAGCCAACTTCCCAATTGAAGATTTCTATTCATATGCACCATATCATCAAGGCGACACACTCACTTTTGTTAATCAATCTGATTGTGACACGATAAGACTGCAGGTCTCTTTATGCGAGGAATATTATCAACGTGGCAAACGAGCATGCAAATGCGGGAAAGAAGAGGTAACAAAATATGCGGTGCTAACTAACGATACGGTTCAATTAAAATTATGGATAGATTGTATAGACAGAGCCATTTTTTCCATTGGCTTAAAGTCCAGTCAAGCATTACAAATCAATGCATTATATGAAGTCGACTACAGTCAGACAGAAAATATTTGGGCAAAAACATATGATGAGACTAAAATATTCAAAGCTTTTGAAGAAGAACTGATATTATCCCAAGAAAACCGACCTATTGCCCAAATCAAAAAAGGTCAAGGCTTGTTATGGTTGGTCGATTCCAAAAACAACAATTGGGTCCTCTGCAATGATTAATATTATTGCATATTCGAAGCCAAATTTTGCCCCAAAAACGCCATTTATGCAAGCACAATGGCTTTTTTTTGCGAAAAAATTTGGTCAGTTCAAAAAAAAGCAGTACCTTTGCACGCTTTTTCGACTATGAACCCGTCCTCGGGAGAGGACATAAACAATATTATAGACAATGAAACGGACATTCCAACCATCTCAACGCAAACGCCGTAACAAACACGGTTTCCTTGAGAGAATGGCTACCGCTAATGGTCGCCGTGTATTGGCAGCACGTCGTGCAAAAGGTCGTAAGAAACTGACCGTAGCAGACGAGGGACGCCACAAATTTTAATTTGAGCCCGTCGGACTAATTGAAGTCGGATGGGTTTAACATTGATAATTAGGGAAAAGAGACTCGTCTCCTTTCCCTTGTTTTGCTAAATAATATTATTATGGAAACAACAAGACAACACAAGATAGCTCGCTTGATCCAAAAAGACATGAGCGATATACTGCTTCGTTTTGCTCGTACGATTCCGGGAACACTGATTTCAGTCAGCGAAGTACGTGTGTCTCCGGATTTGGGTATAGCGCATATCTATCTTTCGATTTTTCCACAAGACAAAGTGACATCAACGATGGAGAGCATTCAGGAAAACAGTCATAAGTTCCGTGGTGAGTTAGGCAGTTTAGAGCGTCACCAGTTACGGATTATTCCTGAGATCATCTTCCATTTGGACGACACGATTGACCGTTTGGAGCATATCGACGAGTTGCTGAATGGCTAAGTTTGAGCCACATATCGCTTGGCGTTATCTTTTCTCGAAGAAGAGTAGCAATGCCATCAATATCGTTTCCGGTGTAAGCGCATCGGCCGTAGCGATAGTGACTGCAGCGATGGTTTGCGTGCTATCCGTGATGAACGGTTTTGGTGCGTTAGTGGAGAGTATGTTCTCCGAATTCGATGCCGAGTTATTGGTTAAATCCGTTGAGGCAAAGACTTTTCGCACGGATAGCAAAGAGATAGAATCGCTCTATCGTATGGACGGAATAGAAGCTATTTCCGCTGAGATAGAAGAAACGGCACTGGTTCGATACAAAGACCATCAGACGCCTGCACGCGTGTTAGGTGTAGATTCGCTATTTGAACAGACCGTGCATATAGATTCCATCATTACCGATGGTTTTTTCTCGGTTTACGACGGTGCTTTTGACCGCGCAGTTTTAGGTCGTGGTTTGGCTGCAGAGATTGGCATCAATGCCCATTTTACGGGCGCTCTGCATCTATATGCACCTCACCGGACGGAACGGATAAACATGTTAAGACCGGACCAGTCTTTGCTGCACGAGTATGCTTTTATTGCCGGAACTTTTGCGGTCAATCAGTTGGAATATGACGACCAGTTGATGCTTGTTTCTTTGCCTTTGGCACGACGTCTGTTTTGCTACGACGAGCAGACTGTTTCGGCTTTGCGGATAGAAGTGAAAGGCACAGAGACACGACGGATAAAAAAAGAAATCACTCGTCTGTTAGGCGAACAATACCAAGTATTGGACCGCTATGAACAGCAAGCAGATTTCTTCCGTATTTTGCGTATCGAGAAACTGCTGACGTTCTTACTTTTAGCGTTCATTCTGCTGATAGCAAGTTTTAATATAATAGGTTC
The DNA here is from genome assembly GCA_017412245.1 of Paludibacteraceae bacterium. Taxonomy (GTDB): domain Bacteria; phylum Bacteroidota; class Bacteroidia; order Bacteroidales; family Paludibacteraceae; genus Colicola. The sequence continues at coordinate 26,050 of JAFPYI010000009.1, forward strand.
TCTATCCATGCTGATTATCGACAAGAAAGACGACATACAGATTCTTTCGCATTTAGGTGCGGACGAAGCGACGATACGCCGGATTTTCCGTTTGGAAGGTTGGTTGATTTCATCTTTGGGCGCTTTGGCAGGATTAGTATTAGGACTGCTGATTTGTCTTGGTCAACAACATTTCGGTTGGTTAAAATTAGGCAGCGGCAATGACTATGTCATTGAAGCCTACCCTGTTTTGGTTCAGTTCAGCGATTTGTTGGTTGTCGGAGGCATTGTGCTAGCACTTGGATTCTTCACAGCTTGGGTCCCGACAAGGAAGTTGAAAGTGGCGTTGATGGTCTGTGTGGCTGTTTTAGGTCTGCATGCATGTAAACCTTATCCGTCCGGCGGCAGGCCAAAGATTCCTACGGAATACACTTCTGCATACGAGGAGATTTACGGGCATTGCTACGACTCGATTTCAAGCGCTGTGGTGGCATTGGATTTGTATTCGGAGGGTTTGGAACTGAATGAGCAACACCGCATGCAAGGGACAGGATATAATTTGTATATCTCCGATATTTTTGTGCCGGATTCGTTATTAGAAAACGGGACTTACCGTTGCGACACAACCGGAGAAGCTTACACTTTTTTGCCCGGTCGAGACTGGGAAGGTACTCCAACAGGAATCTATCTGCTGTACATCGAAGAAGGCAAACTGCAATCGATTCTTGTTTTGGATTCAGGAAGTTTTGCAGTGCGCGACACTACGAACGCTTTGCGCGACATAGAAATGACTTTTTACGGCAAGAACAACTACGGAGAAAAAATAACCTATACCACCCATTTTCAAGGATTGCTCACGCCATGGAAAAAGTAAAAAAAGAGCAAGACATCTTTGAACAATACTATACCTGGCTGCGTTTGGAGAGAGGCTATTCTCCAAATACCATCGAAGGTTACGAGATGGATTTGGAGCGGTTGCGCAGGTATGCTGAAAATCCAGACCATCCGTTCGATATTGTGAAGGCAAGTTTCGAACAATTGGAACAATTTCTCTACGACAGTTTTAAGGAATGTAAGTCTGAAGCGACGCAAGCACGAATGCTTGCCGGCGTTCATTCTTGGTACCGTTTTTTGCTGTACAAGAATTATATCGAACAAGACCCATCGGAATTACTGGAAAATCCGAAGAAAGCACACCATTTGCCGGTAGTGCTGACTTTGGACGAAGTGAACGCCATGGCAGCAGCTATCGACCTTTCGACAAACGAAGGACATCGTAATCGTGCGATGATAGAAATGCTGTACGGAAGCGGGTTACGCGTAAGCGAATTGGTGAATCTCAAACTGAGTCAGATATATCTCAATGAGCACTACATGCTCATCCAAGGCAAAGGCAGCAAACAACGTCTTGTTCCTCTTTCGCCCGTAGCGGAAGAATGGTTCGGTTACTGGATGCAAGACCGCAGCCATTGGCCCATCAAGTCTGAAAGTAGAGATTTTGCTTTTGTGAATCGCTACGGTCGCCCGTTGACTCGAGCGATGGTTTTTACTATCGTCAAACGTTTATGTGTAGAAGCCGGCATAACGAAAAATGTGTCTCCGCATACTCTTCGCCATTCATTTGCAACACATCTGCTGCAGAACGGAGCCGATTTGCGTGTGATACAACAACTGCTCGGTCATGAAGACCTTGCGACGACAGAGATTTATACACATCTCGAAGTTCAAGATTTGCGAAAAGCCGTCTTGCAATACCATCCTGCGAATAAAAATTAGTGTTTAGAAAAATACGATACATATTAGTCTTTGCGCTCTACTGCTTTTGTCTTCCGTCAATGGGTTTGGCAGCAGAAACCATCATCGTGGGAGAGATTGTCAATGAGGCAACAGGCGAACCCGTTCCAAACGTTAATATTCATTTCAAAGGTACCAAAATAGGCACTACGAGCGATGAGTACGGTTCGTATGCTTTGCGTGTGGATTTGAAGGCTAAAATGCAATTGGTTTTTTCCGCTGTCGGGTATTACACGCAACGATTTGATGTTGAACCGGGCACTATGGCCGGATTGCAAGTAGCGCTTCGTGAACGTGTGGCAACACTGACAGAAGTGGTTGTCGCTCCTTCGGAAAATCCTGCTCTCGCCCTTTTGCGACAAGTGCGTGCACACAGGAAAGAGAATGACCGCACACTGAATGAGCAAAGCACAGAAGTAGCACGCGAGCAGACATTATACATCTCGCAAATCAACCGTAAGCACCTAAGACGCGCTATTTGGAAAAGTCTGCAAGCAGGAATGATTCAACAGGAAGACAGTACCTATATTTTGCCTCTTTACCGCGAGACGCAATCATTTCGTTTGCAAGGGCAAGAGATGATTCCTGCCAATAATCAGAAAGCACAAGCGATAATTTTGAGTCCGACCGATTATTCTTCATTACTTTCGATTCAAGGGAATCTGAATTTTTACCAAAATTCGCTTTCTCTGATGGGTCATGCTTTCTTGTCTCCTCTGGCGCAAAGCGGAAACTTATATTACCGGTATTATATTCAAGACGAGCCACAGAAAGACAGCACTACCGTTTCTGTTGTTTTTCGCACTCGCAACCCTTTCTACGCCACGTTTAACGGCGAGATGATTATCGACACGACGACTTTTGCTTTGAGGGCCATTCATGCCTATGTTCCGGCAGAAGTGGCTGTGAATTATTTGACACAATTGCATATCTCGCAGACCATGGCAGAAGATAATTCTCTTGCAGACGAACATATCTCTGCATTGTTTGATTTTGCCGTCAAGACAGAACAGTCAGCAACGGTTTTTCCAACAGTTTTGCTGACAAGCGAATTGAGAAATCCGAATTTAGTCAGCCGTGTTGAGATGGGCGAGAAGGACAGTTTGCAGACAAATAATTTACGCGGATTGACAGTAGAAGAAAATGCGGCAAGTGACAGTATTTTTGCCACCTTGGACAGTCTGCCAATTATTCGAACAGCCAAATGGTTTGCTACGATTGCTACAACCGGATATATTCCTACCGGGACAGCAGTAGATATAGGGCATGTGGAAGAAATTTTGCAAGTCAACAAACATGAAGGCGTGCATATCGGACTTCCTTTCCGAACAAACGAAAAGATGTCCAAAGTAGTTTCTTTGGAAGCGTCTGTAGGTTATGGCTTTCGCGACCGGAGCGTCAAAGGGATGGGACGAATTTCAGTCAATCTCCCTACTCTGCGAAAGAACATCATGCAGTTAGAATATCAAGATCATTACGTATGGTCGGAGGTAGATGATTTTGACCGTATGATGCGTGAGAACTCCATGGGTTGGGGTAATTTTGATTTTACGTCCTACGCTTTTGAAGCCTTGCATCGCGATTCATTATGTGTCAATACGGCCATGCGACAACGGCAAATTCAGTTCCATTGGTTCGCAGATTGGGGAGATAGTCCTTCGAGTCGTTTAAGTCCTTCTACCAGTGTAGAAACGCATTTTTACACTCGCGTTGGTTGGCAAGCCGGATATGCATATCAATCATTGAACGCCATAGCACGATTGAGTTGGGGCGAACGAAAATATGACGGATATTTTATGCGTCGATATGCTTATTCGTCACGTTATCCGGTATTATATTTAGGTGTCGAAGCCGGACATTGGAACGAAGGTTTATACACTCATTTGCGTGTGATGCTGACGCAACATGCACAATTGGGAATGGGTGGAACACTTTCTTATGCATTGCAAGCCGGTGCCATTTTCGGTTCTTTGCCGGTAGAAATGCTTTGGCACGCCAATGCGAATCAAGGCTATGCGTATGATCCATACCGATTTACTTTTTTGCATGGAAGGCAATTGCTGGCAGACAAATATGTGGCGCTGCACACAGAATGGAACGGTCAGGGAATTCTGTTTAACCTTATTCCCGGAATACGCTGGTTGCATCTGCGGGAATTAGTGGAAGCAAAGATTGCATACGGTTATTTGAGTGACCGCTATTCTGTGCGTGCGAATGAGTTTTCGGGCATAAGTCATCAGCCTTTGTACGCAGAATAGGCATCGGAATCGGAAATATCCTTCGGGTATGCGATTTATACTCTATTTGGTCTTTGTCTCCGCAGATTCAATGGGGTATGCGTTTTCGCATTCATTTAGGTCTATAACGGCACGATTTTTGCAAGGAATTTACAAACATTAAATATAAATATTTAACATTAATACTACTCATTATGGAACAGAAAAAATTAACGCGCAGCAACAACAAATCTCTTGCCGGCGTATGCGCAGGTATAGCAGAGTATTTTGACGTCGATCCGACAGTCATTCGTATTTTGTATGTCTTTTTGACAGTTTTTAGTGCCGGTTTCCCCGGAATTTTGGTATATATCATTTTGGCACTCATTATGCCTGTAGCGCCCAATAATTCGGAAAGCGGAGATTTGGAAAAGAAAGATTAGGACCGAGTTCTTGTGCGGTTAGGCGTAGATACAATATCCCGCAAGACCTGCAGCAAGAATAAGGACAATCGGATGAGAAAGGATAGTCGTTAAACGGCTATCTTTTTTTAGGAGTTGCGGCAAGATAGTGAAGAATGCAACCACAGCGAAAATAATCCAACTGACAGGATCAATGAAATTGGTTGGTTTGATGAGCATGAGTGCCGCCGCAGCAATAAGTCCCAAGACCGTGAAACGCAACATTCGCAAGGTTTGTACAAAATAAGGATTGGAATGAAAACGCTTGCTGAGCCAGAAATATAACTTACAGATAGTGAGCATGATAATCAAACTCGGCAGGATGATTGCAGTCGTCGTAAGAATACTTCCCAAAACACTTCCTGTAGCTGTATAACCGACGTACGTAGCACAGTTGATACCAATCGGTCCCGGCGTGACTTGACTGACAGCAACAATATCGACAAACTCTTGCTGTGTCATCCAACCGTGTTGCTCTACTTCCATTTGGATGAGAGACAAGATTGCCAGCCCGCCACCAAAGCCGAAAAGACCAATCTTGAAGAAACTGAGGAACAACTGCAAGTAAATCATTGTTTCCTCCTTTCTGCAATGGCGACCACGCCAAGCGTGATAAGAATAGTAGCCAGAATAACCCAAACCGGATTAACATGCAAAAGCCAAATAGCGAGTGCCGCTGTGACAGGAATAAGCAGTGTGAGCCAAGAGATTTTCGCTGCTCGTGCCATTTTGACCAGTGGCGCAGCAATTAATGCTACAACGGCGGGACGAATTCCTTTGAAGACTGCTTCAACTGCCGGCAATTCTTTCCATTCGCTGAAAAGCATAGCGATAGCGAGGATGATAAGGAAAGATGGTAAAACGGCTCCTAAAATCGCTCCGCAAATACCTTTCCATCCTCCGATACGCCAACCGATAAAAATAGCCGAATTGACAGCAATTAATCCCGGAGCGGCTTGTGCCAAAGCAATCATGTTGAGAAATTCCTCTTCATCCAACCAATGTTTGCTATCAACCACTTCTCTTTGGATAAGCGGCAACATAGCATAACCTCCACCTAACGTGAAAGTTCCGATTTTAAGGTATGTCCAGAAGAGTTGAAGAAACAATGCTGTAGATGGTCTTTATTCCTTGTTTTCCCTAAGTTGCTGTTTTACAAACTTAGCGAGCATGTTGATAGCAGCATTATTATGTCCTCCTTGCGGAACAACGAGATCTGCATACCGTTTGCACGGTTCGATAAACTGCTCATGCATCGGTTTGAGGACACGTTGGTAACGATCAATAACCGCCTCCGCCGTACGTCCGCGCTCGATGACGTCACGTTTCATGACACGAATCAAGCGGTCATCGGCATCTGCGTCCACAAAGATTTTCAAATCCATTTGCTGGCGCAGTTTATACTCCCGCAATGCCATAATACCCTCAACGATAATAACCTCTTTCGGTTCAATATGGATGGTCTCTTTTTGGCGAGTGCAAGTGATGTACGAATAAATCGGTTGCTCGATAGGTTCTCCATTTTTGAGCATTTCGATATGCTTGGCTAACAATGGCCAGTCGAAAGCATCGGGATGGTCAAAATTGATGTTTTGCCGTTCCTCGACAGGAACGTTACTACTATCTTTGTAGTAAGAGTCTTGTGGAATAACTACTACTTCGCCTTTCGGAAGGCGTTCGATAAGTTTTCTGACTACCGTTGTTTTTCCCGAGCCGGTACCGCCCGCAATGCCGATGATAAACATGGAGAAGGATGTTTTGTATTCGGGGTGCAAAGATAATACATTTTTTTGAAATGTGCAAATAAATATGATTTAATTGCAAAAAAGGTATAAAAATTTTGATTAAGATGATTTGCAGAACGTGTTATGTCTCGTAAATGGTTCGAAATTGGCTCGAGATTGACTCGAGATCGACCTGTTCACAATTGGTATAAAAAAAGGGATTACGAAGTATAAAAAATGCAAAAAAACAATGTACATTTGCGTATATCATTTTTTTTATGTACCTTTGCGCGATTTTTAATTTGGATAAATATCGCTTTTTATGAAAGAAATAACCACCAAGAAACTTATGGATACCATTATTGAAGGTATCCGCAACCGTAAAGGTCAACGCATTGTCACCATCGATTTGCGTAAGATTAAAGAGGCTCCGGTAGAGATGATGGTCATTTGCGAAGGCCAGAGCAATATTCAAGTAGGCGCTATTGCCGACGAGGTAGATGATTTTGTTCGTACGAACACTCATATTCATCCCTTAAGTGTGTCCGGTTCGGAAAATGCAGAGTGGATAGCTATGGATTACGGCACGATTTTTGTACACATCATGCAGCGTGAACCTCGCGCATTTTATGACATTGAACACCTCTGGGCAGATGGCAAAGTTACAGAGTTGGCAGATTAATTTAGATTTATGGCAGAAGACAAGAAAAATAAACAGATGTTTCCTGAGAACGGGAACAATCCCAATGGGAAAAACACTCAACCGGGGCAAGGTCCAAGCGGTCCACGGCGTTGGCTAAGTTTTATCTTTTACACTATCGCTTTTGTGTTAGTCGGTTTCTGGCTGTTTGGCGGCCAAGAGGGCAGTGGCGACAGTAAAGGCATCAGTTATACCAAACTGGTTGCTTATATTGAGGCAGATGCGATAGAGAAGATAGAAGTATCCGATGACTCTCAAGCCAAAGCAACTGTTCGTCCGCAGAACTATACATTGGTATTCGGCACACAAGGAGATGGCGAGAAAAAAGGTGGTGTTTTGAAGACACAAGTGCCATCCGTAGAAGAGTTCTCCAAATATGTTTCGGATGTTAATGCTCGTCGTAAAGCCGAAGGCAAAGCTGCTTTGGATGTAACCTACCAAAAATCCCGCGATTATTGGTATCTCATCTTAGTTAACATCCTTCCGTTTGTGCTGATTATTCTGTTCTTCGTTTATCTGAGTCGAGGAATAGGTAGTGCCGGTGGTGCAGGAGGAATATTCGGTGTAGGCAAAGCAAAAGCACAACTCTTTGACCGCGACAAGAAAGACAAAGTAACATTCAAAGATGTTGCAGGTCTGTATGGCGCGAAACAAGAAGTGCAAGAAATCGTAGAATTTCTCAAGAATCCAAAGAAATACACGGAGATTGGCGCTAAGATTCCTAAAGGCGCACTGCTTGTAGGTCCTCCGGGAACAGGTAAGACATTATTGGCAAAAGCGGTTGCCGGTGAAGCCGATGTGCCGTTCTTCTCGATGTCTGGTTCTGATTTTGTGGAGATGTTTGTCGGTGTAGGTGCCAGTCGTGTCCGCGATTTATTCCGTCAAGCGAAAGAGAAAGCACCCTCTATCATCTTTATCGACGAGATAGATGCTATCGGTCGTGCGAGAGGCAAGAGTATGGTAACCGGCGGAAATGACGAACGCGAGAGCACTTTGAACCAATTGCTGACAGAGATGGATGGTTTCGGCACCAACTCCGGTGTTATCATTTTGGCCGCAACTAACCGTGCTGACGTGCTCGACAGCGCTCTGCTTCGTGCCGGACGTTTTGACCGTCAGATACATGTAGAATTGCCTGATTTGCAGGAACGCAAGGAGATTTTTGAAGTCCATTTGCGTCCGCTTAAATTAGATGACACCGTAGATATTGATTTCTTGAGTAAACAGACTCCGGGTTTCTCCGGCGCAGACATAGCGAATGTTTGCAATGAGTCAGCCTTGATTGCTGCTCGTGGCGGTCGCAAAAAAGTAGGCAAGCAAGATTTCATGGATGCCGTAGACCGTATCGTTGGCGGTTTGGAACGCAAGAACAAGATTATGACCGATGAAGAGAAACGCTCTATCGCTTATCATGAGGCCGGTCATGCCACTATCAGTTGGATGCTTCGTTGGGCTAATCCTCTTGTGAAAGTAACTATCGTTCCCCGCGGTATGGCTCTTGGTGCTGCATGGTATTTGCCTGAAGAGCGACAACTGACAAATGAGGAACATATTCTCGATGAGTTATGCTCCTTGTTAGGCGGTCGTGCTGCAGAGCAGTTATTCCTTGAACAGACGTCCACCGGTGCTCTCAACGATTTGGAGAGAGCCACCAAACAAGCTTATGCCATGGTAGCATACTACGGCATGAGTGATAAATTGAAAGATGTAAGTTTCTACGATTCCACCGGTAGATATGAATATGGATTTACCAAACCGTATTCGGATAATACCGCTGATTTGATAGACAAAGAGACGCAACGTATCATCGCCGAACAGATGAAACGTGCGAAGCAAATTCTGACTGATTATGCCGAAGGACATCATAAATTAGCTGAATTACTGATTGAACGTGAAGTAATCACCAGTGAAGATGTAGAATCTATCTTAGGTCCACGTCCTTGGAAAAGTCGTGGCGATGAGTTATTAGAGGCCAATGCACAATTGGCTGAGGCAGAAAAAAAGAGTCAGAGCGCAAAAAAAGTACGTAAACCACGTAAAAAGAAAGACGACAATGAAACGACTAATGCTTAATGTCGCACTATTATGTGCCGCATTCACAATTGGTGCGCAAACACCCGAGAAATTACCGATTGATCCGGAAGTTCGTTACGGCAAATTAGATAACGGCTTGACGTATTATATTCGTCATAACGAGCAACCCAAACAACGTGCAGAGTTTCATATTGCTCAAGCTGTAGGTGCTATCCTTGAGGAAGATAACCAAAACGGATTAGCACACTTTTTGGAGCATATGGCCTTCAACGGGACACAACATTTCCCGGGCAAGGGAATTATCAACTATTTTGAATCTGTAGGTGTAAATTTTGGCGGGAACATCAATGCTTACACATCTATCGATGAGACAGTTTATCGTCTTTCTGATGTACCGACCTATCGCGAAGGAATCGTTGATAGTGCTTTACTGGTGATGCATGATTGGAGTTGCGGATTGTTGTTATTGCCGGAAGAGATTGATGCAGAACGTGGCGTTATTTTAGAAGAATGGCGCACCGGTCGCACCGCTCAACGCCGTATTTGGAAACAATTGAATGCACTGATGTATCCGGGTTCGCAGTACGCGAAACGCGATGTAATTGGAGATACAGCCGTTATTTTGAATTTCGACTACCAAGCCTTGCGTGACTATTATCACAAATGGTATGGTCCTGATAACCAGGCAATTATCGTGGTCGGAGATATCGATGTTGATAAAATTGAGAAGAAGATAAAAGAACTCTGGAAAGATGTGCCGCGTCGTGCCAATTACGGTGAGAGACCTATTTATACAGTAGGCAACAACACTGAGCCGTTAGTCGCTATCGTGACAGACAAAGAGGCTCAAGGCAGTCGTATTACATTGGAATACAAAGCAGATCAGATTCCGGAAGCTATTCAAGGGACAGCACAAGAATATGTCATCGATATGTTGCGTAGCATAGTATGCAATATGTTGGATAATCGTTTCAGCGAATTAGCGCTTGACCCAAATGCTTCTTTCACAGGAGCCGGTTGTTATTATGGAGAAACCGTTAAAAAACGTGATGCTTTCACAGCAGTATATATTCCTAAGGAGGGACACGAGACCGAAGCATACAACGACTTGTTATTCCAATTGGAGAAAATGCGTCGTTATGGTTTCACCAACGCAGAATTAGACCGCGTTAAGACGCAGATGTTGAATAATTGGGAAAAATCGTACAACGAGCGCAACACCCGTCGTAACAGATCTTTGGCACAAGAGTGCATCCGCCATTTTGAGGATGGAGAAGTGATGCCCGGCATAGAATGGGAATATGAATTTGTGCAAGCAACCTTACCTCTTGTCAGCTTAGATGCTGTAAATCAATTAGCTGCATCTTTTATACACGAGAATCCTACTATTGCTATTTCGGGGCCAGAGAAAGAAGGCGTGAATATCCCATCTAAAGAGACTATTCTCGCATCGTTGAAAGCGACAAAAGATTTGGCAATTGAAGCGCCCAAAGAGGAGGCTGTTGACAATCAATTAGTTAAGAAAGCTCCACGCAAAGGCAAGATTAAGAATGTGAACCGCAATGGCGCTTTGGGTACGACCGAATGGACATTAGGAAATGGTATTAAGGTTGTATTCAAACAAACCGACTTCAAAGCGGACGAGATACTGATGCAAGCGTTCTCTAAAGGTGGTTTATCTCAAGTTGAGACCGAAGATTTGCCTTCCGCACAAGTTGCGGCACCTATTGTTGGTTTCAGCGGTTTAGGACGTTTTAATGCCACACAATTAGAGAAGGCTCTTGCCGGTAAAACAGTCAGTGTTAATCCTTCTATTAGCGAGTTAACCGAAAGTTTGAACGGGTCATCAAGTGTTAAAGATTTTGAGACCTTGCTGCAATTAATCTATCTCCATTTTACAGGAGTTCGTAAAGATGAGCAGGCTTACAATACTTTTATGGGGTTGATGAAAAATCAATTAGTTAATAGAGATAAGAACCCGAAAAATGTCTTCTCTGACAGTGTACAAATGATGAGTACTGGCCATTCGGAACGCACGGTACTGGTTAATACGGAAATGTTAGAGAAGGTATCTTTGGATAAGGCCTTGCAGATCTATAAAACACGTTTTGCTAATCCGGCAGACTTTACGTTTATTTTCGTAGGCAACATCAATCCTAATGACCCGAAAATTCAAGCACTCATCTGCCAATGGTTAGGTAGTTTGAAGACGAAAAAGGCTCGTGAGAATATTATCGACCGCCATGTGACTGTTGCTTTAGGTAAACAGAAAAATTATTTCAGTCGCGAAATGGAAACAACTACCGCAAGTAATCGTATTCAATATACCTCATATGACATTCCTTATTCGCAAGCCAATGATTTGAATATGGAGATGATTGGACGTATATTGAGCACTCGTTATCTGGAATCCATCCGTGAGCGTGAAGGCGGTTCATACGGTGTTGGCACATATGGTTTTATGACTATTCTTCCACGCCCTCGTGCAGGTTTGATTATGCAATTTGATACTGACCCAAAGAAACAAACACGTTTGATGGAAATTATCCACGAAGAAGTTCAAGCAATAATTGAAAATGGACCTTTAGCGAATGATTTGCAAAAAGAGAAAGAATCCATGCTCAAAGATTATCAAGAAGATTTGGAGAAGAATAGTTTCTGGAGAACATTCCTGTATATGTATCATATGTACGGCGTAGACGAGGTTAGTCACTACACCAAAGCCGTTGAAAAGATTACGGCAGAAAGTGTGCAAAATATGCTTAAACGCTTAGTAAGCGCAGGTAATGTATTCGAGGTTGTGATGTTCCCCGAAGATTAATCTTGTGCAAACGCTGAATGGCTAAATACTTTTTAATAGCAGGCGAAGCTTCAGGAGACACACACGCATCCGCTCTCATTGAGCAGTTGCGTGTGTGCGATTCCAATGCATCCTTTGTGGGGCTTGGAGGAGATAAAATGGCCGCAGCCGGTTGTCGATTGTACCGACACTACAGTCGTATGGCTTTTATGGGGTTTGTGGCTGTTTTACAGAATATAAGAACTGTATGTCAAAATTTCCACATTGCTCAAGATGCCTTGTTGGCAGAGCAACCGGATGCGCTCATTTTGATTGACTACCCTTCGTTCAATCTTAGAATAGCCGCTTTTTGTAGAAAGCTTTTGCCGAATACAAAAATATTTTATTATATCCCGCCTAAAGTGTGGGCATGGAAACGCAGACGCGTTCATCAAATTGCTCGTTTGTGCGATGAAGTATTAGGCATTTTTCCCTTTGAACCTGCATTCTATGCGAAATATGGTTACCAATGCACATATGTAGGTAATCCAACCAGAGAGGAAATCGAGAAATATCGGAATAATACAACACGACAAAATATCATTGCCATCCTACCCGGAAGCCGCAAAAGTGAAGTGTTGCATTGCCTTCCGAAAATGCTGACAGCTGCTCGTCGATTTGCGGATTATAAGATTGTCATTGCTGCTGCTCCCGGTCTAAATGATGAGGTATATCAACCTTATTTGCTTGATGGAGAAAAATTGACACGAGATACCTATTCGGTCGTATCTGAAGCGAAAGCAGCCATCGTCAATTCCGGGACCGCTACATTGGAAACAGCATTACTCGGTTGTCCGCAAGTTGCTGTATATCATTTGGCCTTCTCACAACTGATTGGAATATTAAGATGGGCAAGACCTCTAATTTTTGACATCCCGTATTTCACATTGGTTAACATTTTAGCCGGTAAAGAGGTTATTCACGAATGCATTGCTAATGATTTTACTGAGCGAAAAATAGTTGCGGCTCTGGAATCCATCCTCTATGATGGTGATTATACACAAAAAATGCTCGCGCAATACGAGCATATCTATTCTGTATTGGGAGCTTCATCTCCGTCTGCTACAGCCGCAAAAATCATTTGCAAAGCTATCCTACATTGATATCATTATTGACGCCAGGATATATGGTAGTGCTCCGATGAGCACACCTTTGCTCAAGCGCCATGTTTCGGTGGTGTAGAAAACAAAAATCAGTGCCAAATCCGGAAAAACAGCTACCAACAATAGTTTACTAAGCACACCTCCTGCCTCAAATTGGAAAGTGCGTAACGGATACCATAAGTTCATCACTTCAATATACGTCAGTCCAAAAATTGCAGGTAAGAGCAATCCGACAAGAATACCTATCCAATATTTGTCAAAGCGATCCATATGCCGTCAAATCAATTGAGATAGGTGTGATCGCAATCTTTTGATGCCCCACCGCCCAAACATCCGTATCTATAGCGTCGGGTTCATCATTTACAAACTCTCCTACTAAAGTATAAGCAGAAGTGCCCTCTTCACAAGAAGATGTCGGTAATGGAGCTAATTCATTCTGCCAATGCGCTCGACACTGTCTTGTCCATTGAATGCCTTCAATCTCGCCTACCGGAGCATTGATATTGTAGCATGTCATTGGTTCGACTCCTTCTTCCAACAAGTGCTGAGTCACTTGAACCAGAAATGGTTGCAACCAATGTAAATCAACATCCATTTGATGCGTATTAATAGACCAACCAATAGCAGGAATACCCTTCTCTGCTGCCACTAAGCAAGCTCCCATCGTGCCGGAATAAATGACATTAACAGAAGCATTGCTGCCATGATTGATACCGGATACAAGAAGATCGATTCGTTTGTCCTTCAGCACTACTTCGCGTGCTAATTTAACACAATCTGCAGGAGTGCCGTTCGTGATATATACTTCAGCCCCATTTAGATCATGTTCCTCCAGCCGTTTTAACGTAATCGGAGCATTGACAGTTATCGCCGCTCCCTTACCACTTCTCGGTCCATCCGGAGCAATGACATATACACGACCGATTTTGGCCATTTCTTGTGCAAGAAGGCGCACTCCGGCCGTTCCCCAACCATCGTCATTAACAACTACAATATTTAGACTATTATCGGCCATTTATCATTGTTATTACTTGTTGAGCTAACTGATTTGCTTTCTCTAATGTGGTGGATTCGGAATAGACCCGAATAATGGGTTCGGTATTACTTTTCCGCAAATGTACCCATCCGTCAGAAAAATCAATCTTCACTCCGTCGCAGTCATTAATCTGCTCATTATGATAGTATGATTTTACTCGCTCAAGAATAGCATCTACATCCGTATCAGGAGTAAGGTCTATGCGATTTTTACTGATGCAATACTGAGGATAGGAATCTCTCAATTCGCTAACAGATTTGTTTTGGCAAGCCAAGTTGCTGAGGAACAAAGCTATTCCCACCAAAGCATCTCGACCATAATGACAGGCCGGATAAATAACACCACCATTCCCTTCTCCGCCGATCACGGCATGAGTTGATTTCATCTGCGCTACCACATTAACTTCTCCAACAGCGCTGGCACTGTAGGAACAGCCATGGGCATTGGTTATGTCGCGCAAAGCGCGGGTAGAAGACAGATTGCTAACGGTACTGCCCGGTGTGTGAGATAAAACATAATCCGCAACACTTACCAATGTATATTCCTCTCCGAACATCTCACCGTTCTCGCAAATGATTGCTAATCGATCCACATCCGGATCCACAACAAATCCGACATCTGCCTTGTTACCCTTCAACAGATTGCTTATCTCTGTAAGATGCTGCGGAAGAGGCTCCGGATTATGAGGGAATAGTCCATTAGGTGTACAATTAAGTTCAATAATATTTTCCACACCTAATGCTTTTAGCATCGCAGGAATAGCTAATCCTCCTACCGAATTGACACAATCTATAGCTACCGTGAACTGACGTTTTTTTATCGCCTCTGTATTGACTAACGACAATTGTAGTACTTGCTGAACGTGGTAAGGTAGATAATCTTTCGTTACCATTTTCCCAACTTCCTCAACCGGCGCAAAAAGAAAGTCTTCTTGAGAGGCGATTGCTAACACTTCCTTCCCCTCTGCATCATTCAAAAACTCTCCTTTTTCATTCAGCAATTTCAGTGCGTTCCATTGCTTAGGATTATGACTTGCTGTTAGAATTATTCCGCCAGCTGCTTTTTCTCCAACGACAGCCAATTCCGTCGTAGGTGTGGCTGCCAAACCGATATTTACCACATTATATCCCATCGCCATCAGTGTTCCACAGACCAGTTTGTCAACCATTTCTCCACTAGTTCTGGCATCACGACCGACGACAATTGTGTTGCTTAAAGAATATGCCTGCCTGCGTTGTTTCGCGTATGCTGCAGAAAAGCGAACTATATCGATGGGGGTTAATCCTTCTCCTACTTGTCCTCCTATAGTACCGCGGATGCCGGAAATACTTTTTATCAAACTCATTTTACTGCTTTACTTTAATCTTCATAATATAACCATACGGAGTCACTGTGTTCTGCTCAGCGGAAAAACCAAGTTTACTCGGTTGGATAATCGCACATTGAGAATCCGGATATTTCATATACTGAACAGCCAAATGCCATCCCACAGCCTCACAATCCGCTAAATTGCGGAAATGAAATTCGTACGGGTATGCCTGGTCGAGAGTCGTCCAATAACTTATAGTATCTGCATTCTCCGTCAACTCGAATTGCTTATAACGCAACACGATGAGTGCATTAGCCTCAATGGTCAAATCTATAGTATCAAACTCTCCCGGACTGACTGAATCTATACGTATAGAATCACCACGTTCAATGAGGTGAAAATAATAGTTGTCATACCCGGGCACCTTAAGATAATCTTTCTCGCCCCATACATAATCATCAGCCGGTTCTTCCTTAAGAATATTAAGACCATTGCGACTGATATAATTTGCAATCAGTTTATCTTCTTTGTCGCGCAATCGCGAATAGGTATTCTGCGAACAACCGGTGACCAGCAAAAGTGCACCTAAGAACACAAGAATTAAAATCTTTTTCATTTACTGTATCTCTAATTCAATAATCACATTTTCATAAGGAGGCACATCTTCTGTACCCTTCAATCCGTATGCGGAATACCACGGCACATACATTTTTACACGGCTATGATGATTCCATTCCGGTATATTTCTATCCACGGCATAGGGCAATTCCAAATGACCTATATTCCATGTCCCCTCGGTATCAATTAGCAACTGTTCGTTTAAATTAAACACCCGCATCCTCACACCGCAATCCTTGCCGAGTTGCGGTCCTTCTGTTAAAGTATCTCCTTTCTCTAACACGTTTGCCCACGCACCGCCTTCATATAACGCATAGTTTTCCGGCAATGACTGAACAATCTGCAGTAACTGTTCATCGGCAGCTAAAGCTAAACGATGATTGAATTCCATCAAAGCCAATGTTGCACTATCCGGCTCAACATCACGTCCCATTCGTTGCGTGGGACGTTGTGGACCAACACCACTACAGGACAGAACTAAAAGAGCAATAATACAGATACTGATATTTTGCCAAATCGTTATCTTTATTTGTTCTCTTTGGATTCTAAACATGACTTGCGGTACTCACTTGGCGTCACGCCGTATGTTGCCTTGAAGCATTTAGCAAAATAACGAGAGTCATTCATTCCCACCATATAGGTTACTTCCGTTATATTGTATTGTCTGTCTTCAAGCAGTTGTGCTGCGCGTTTGATACGCATCTCGCGGATAAACTCAACAGGACTCAATCCGGTCAAACTCTTCAGTTTATTAAAGAATACTGTACGTCCCATACCCATTTCTTCCACTAACTCATCAACAGTCAACGTGTTATTGTCCATTTGTTTTTCCATGATGTCCAATAATTTCGCGAGGAACGTATCACCCGGAACTTGTTCATCACTTCTTTGAGGTTCAAGACGCATTAGACGTTGACGATAACTCTGCTCCAATTGCTCGCGTTGGGAAATGATATTGCGTACACGTGCACGCAGATATTCCGGCTCAAACGGTTTGGTTACGTAATCGTCTGCACCGTATTGCAATGCCTGAAGACGACTTTCGATGGCTGTCTTAGCAGTCAAGAGAATTACAGGAATATAATCTATATCCGGATTCTTCTTGATAAACTGCGTTAATTCCAAACCGTCAATCTTTGGCATCATTAAGTCTGTGATAATCAAATCTAACTGCTGCGTACGGATGATATGTTCTGCCTCTTCTCCATCCTCAGCGGACAAAACATTGTATTCATGACTCAAGATACCAACCAGGAATTGGCGCATATCTTGACTATCGTCCACCACAAGAATAGTACGGCGATTATCGCTTTGTTCTTGATCGATGAGGTCTAAACGATCTTCCAGCGTAAGAGCTGCCGGTTGTTGAGCCGTTGCTTGGTCATCGGTGATATAATCTACCTCTCCACCGAAATGTTCTTTACCCGTATGAAGAAGAATAGTAAAGGTAGAACCCTTTCCTACTTCACTTTCAACTTCGATATGGCCATGATGCAAATCAACCAATTCCTTCACAAGATTCATTCCTATTCCCGTGCCGGTTGTATTATTGCCGCTTAACTCGTTATTACTGGAGAAGCGTTCGAACAATACACTTCGTTTCTCCAAAGGAATACCAATTCCTTCATCGCTCACAGCTAATGTCACAAAGCCCGGTTTCTCATCAATTACAACACGAATACTTTTTCCTGCAGGTGTGAACTTAAAGGCATTACTCAACAGGTTCCAAAGCACAGTATCCATACGTGTACGGTCAACCCATACGGTCGAATCGGTTGCCTTGTTTTCTATCGTGAAAGAGATATGCTTGTCGTAAGCTTCTTTCTTAAAGTTAGCACCGGTCTCTTCGGCCAATTCGCTCAAAAGGGTCGGTTGCACTTTCAACTTCATCTTCTGATTTTGAATCTTACGGAACTCCAGGAGTTGGTTCACCATACGTAGCATTCGCTGACTATTGCTATGTACTATCTCCAACTGGCTACGCACGCTTTGATTGATGCGCTCGGTTTGGAGAATATTTTCCACCGGAGCTACGATAAGTGTTAACGGGGTACGCAATTCATGACTGATATTAGTAAAGAAACGCAACTTGATATCCGTCACTTGCTGCTCTACTTGCACTTTTTGGCGCAGTTTATTATAAGTCGAAATGATATACGAGATCAGGATGATTAATCCAATCAACGCAATCACATAAAATGCTATTGCCCACCAAGTTAACCCCCAAGGTCTGCTTACAAATATATGCAGAGTCTTTTCGTTGTCGACATCAGCTCCCTCACGGTTAGTGGAGCGAACATGGAATACATAATGACCGTAATTTAGATTGTTATAGGTCACGCGGCGCACGTCTCTTGCATGATTCCAATCTTTGTCGATGCCATCCATTTTATAGTAGTACACCAACTTATCTGCTGCTACATAATCCATCGCAGCATATTCAATGGTCACACTGCTTCCGTCTGCAATCTTCACACTGTCGCCTTCCAACACCTCTTCTCCGGAAACGCAGCGCGTGATACGCATAGCAGGAACGGAAGTAGAACGAACTACACGAGAAGGGTCAAATGCACAATATCCATTCGAATAACCGAAAAGAATCGTACCATTGGCTTGACGAACAGCTTCTGCCTCTGTGAAATACGTGTTGCGTTCTCCGTCCAACGCATCGTAATAATGCAATTCTCCGGTTGCTATATTCAATTGTGCAATATCACTTTCTGAAGTAAACCACAGGTTCTTTCCGTCGCCAGCCATACTGAGAATAATGTCGTGGAAAGTCTCTACGTGCTCTATTTGCATCAATGAATCCTTAGGATCTAACACATTCAATCCACCGCCAAAAGTACCTAACCACAACTTACTATTGCTGTAGTAGATAGCGCGAATATCATAACTTGGAATGACTTCAAATTGCAAACTCGGCAAACTGATTCGCAAAATACCGGTTGTCGTTCCGCACCACAGTGTTTGATCAACCACCTCGATGTCACGAACTTTCATGCCTTGACCGACTATTGTCGGTTTATCCCATTTACTCTGCCGTCTGTTCCAACGGAAGATATTGACTCCACCACCATACGTAGCTACGAAAAGTGTTCCGTGACGTCCAACCTCGATATCATAAATGTCCGGATTATTCGTAGGCATCAACTCTCCGGTAGTCACATTTCTCAAACCCTCTCCTTTCGTTCCGTATAGTAATCCATGCTCTGTTTCTACGGCACAATACACATTCGTTTGAGATTTCACTAACGGCACTACATCTCCATTCTTCTTGGTCACAAATGCACGAACCTCTCCGTTGTCACGAGCAGAACGGCGCATGTCATGCAATGTATACGGAGTGGGCTCCATGTTCACGCAATCTACACCACCATCGTAAGTGGATATCCACATCTGACCATCATTATCCACATAAGCTGTGTGAATCATGTTCGTCAATCGACGCAACGGGCACACCAACTCGTCTTTCTCGTAATCATAGTAACTCCAACCCCCACCGGTAGGATTGACCCATGTACGGCCTTGACGGTCCGTAAGCATAAAGAAGTGTTCACGCAAACGACCTTCATAACGACTATCCAACGGAGGGGTAAAACGTTTCCATTGACCGAAACGATAACGCATGATACCCAATTTATCATCAGCTTGCCAAATGATTCCTTGCGGATCTACTTGCGTCTTTTTGTCGGCATCCTCCATTTTCTTCAGCATCCCTTCAGGAATGCTGTCGTAAGGTTGCTCAGTTGTTACTTTACGGGAACGATCGAGACGATAGAAATGACCATCATAAGTCGCCCACCATAATTGCTCTTTTTCATCTTCGTAGATAATATCCACACGGTTGTTCACACGTGCCTCTACACCATCATTCATCGCTTTGAAGGTCTCGAAAGTATAACCGTCAAAACGATTCAAACCATCCCAAGTTCCGAACCACATATAGCCTTGCTTATCTTGCAAAATGGCCATAACCGTGTTCTGACTCATGCCATCCTTGATAGAGTAATGTTGAATAACATAATGGTCATGTTGCGCTACGGCACATGTCCAAAGAGCCAAAAGACCTAACAAAAGAGATAATCGTTGTCTCATAGTGTATTATTTTTGAGGTTTATCTTGCAAAGGGAGCTGCGGCTAAGCGTTCCAGATAACGACCGTAAGCTGTTTTCATCTCACGACCTAATGCGGCCAATTGCTCCTTATCTATCCAACCGTTACGCCATGCTATCTCTTCGATACAACTGACGTAAAGGCCTTGTCGATTTTGAATCGTCGCAATAAAATTGCCGGCTTCCAACAAACTGTCGCAATTACCTGTATCCAACCATGCAAATCCACGACTGAAAAGTTTTACTTTTAACGTTCCTTCTGCCAAATATAATTTGTTCAAGTCGGTTATCTCATATTCACCACGGGCACTCGGACGGAGGTTAGCTGCTTTCTCACAAACTGTTGCATCATAGAAATACAATCCGGGCACAGCATAATTACTCTTAGGATTAGCAGGCTTCTCTTCCAAACTCAGCACTTTACCGTTGGCATCAAATTCCACTACTCCGTAAGCACGAGGATCTGCGACTTCATATCCGAAAACGCAAGCACCACCATTACCGAAAGTAACACTGGCCACTGCATCTTTTAGCATACTGCTAAAATGCTGACCATAGAACATATTGTCACCTAAGATAAGACATCCGGGTTCTCCATTCAAGAACTCTTTTCCCAACACAAAGGCTTGAGCCAAACCATTAGGAACTTCTTGAACTTTGTATGCGAAATGCATACCTAAACGACTGCCGTCACCAAGCAACTCTTCAAACATCGGAAGGTCACGAGGAGTACTGATAATCAAAACTTCACGAATGCCGGCGAGCATCAGAGTGGACAACGGATAATAAATCATCGGCTTGT
The DNA here is from genome assembly GCA_017412245.1 of Paludibacteraceae bacterium. GTDB lineage: Bacteria > Bacteroidota > Bacteroidia > Bacteroidales > Paludibacteraceae > Colicola. The sequence goes on from JAFPYI010000009.1 coordinate 46,780, forward strand.
CATAGACAGGCATGATTTGTTTGCTTATGGCCTTGCTCAAAGGATACAAACGTGTTGCACTTCCGCCGGCTAAAATAATCCCTTTCATAGATTCTAATAATTTACGCCGCAAATGTACAACAATTTTTCCACATATGCAAATAATTTTGCATTTTTACCGAAAACACGGCAATTAATGCAGATTAACACAACCCACGCTCACGCGCCAATTGCATCAAATAAGATTTTGCAGCCTCGTATTCATTAGGGATAATTCCATCGAGAATGGCATCTTTGATCGCGGATTTCAATTCGCCTACTGTCGAACAGGGTTCTAAATGCAGAATTTCCATGATTTCATCGCCTTTTACAGGGGGTTGGAAATTACGAATTCTATCTCGTTCTTCCAACTCAACCATCTTCTGCCGAACAAGTTGATAATTCCGATGAAATCGCTCTACTTTCTGTTCATTGCGACTCGTGATATCTGCATCGCAAAGCAACATTAAATCATCGATATCATCACCTGCCTCAAATAGTAATCGGCGCACGGCACTATCAGTCACAGTGTCCTCTATTAGATTAATCGGCCGCATATGTAGGTCAACCATCTTCTTCACGTAATCCATCTTCTCATTCTGCGGCAATTTCATCTTCGCAAAAATACGAGGAACCATCTTAGCACCTATATAATTGTGATTACGGAATGTCCATCCTGCCTGTGGGTCCCATTGCTTGCTTCTCGGCTTACCTATATCATGCAATAATGCCGCCCAGCGAAGCCACAATTTATCCGATGAAATCGAGAGATTATCCAACACTTTAAGGGTGTGCAGGAACACATCTTTATGTCCTTTTCCATCTTTCACTTCCACACCTTTTAATGCCGCTAATTCAGGAAAAATTAGAGGTAATAGACCTGTTTTGTCAAGCAACAACCATCCTTCTGAAGGACGACGACTCAACATGATTTTATGCAACTCCTCTGATATGCGCTCGCGCGTGATAATTTCTATACGTTTCGCGTTGCGCGAGATGGCATCGAAAGTCTCATGGTCAAGATTGAATCCTAATTGCGTCGCAAAACGAATCGCACGCATCATACGCAACGGATCGTCAGAAAAAGTGATGTCTGGATCGAGCGGAGTACGTATCACACATTGCTCAATATCCCCGATTCCATCGAATAAATCCACGATTTCGCCATACCTGTTTTTGTTCAAACAAATGGCTAATGCATTGATGGTAAAATCGCGCCGACTCAAATCTTCTTCCAGTGTCCCGTCTTCTACTATCGGATTACGACTGTCATGCTGATAACTCTCTCTTCGCGCACCCACAAACTCTAATTCAATCTCGCTTTCGACTTTTGACTTTTGACTTTTGACTCTCTTTTTTGCTTGTGCTGTCCCGTAAGTCTTAAACACCGCTAAATGCGCACCTTTTCCTAAACGTTTGGCAACCGCCTCTGCTAAAGTTATTCCGGAACCGACAACCACAATATCTATATCGTCAGAATCGCGATGTAAGAATAAATCTCGCACCCAACCGCCGACAACATAGCACTCAAGGCCGAGTTTATCAGCCTCCTCCCCCACCATCCGCAGGATAGGATTTCCTATTTTTTCGTTTGTGATTATCATTGCATTTATTTTGCGGTGCAAAGTTACTATTTTTTTTTCATATACGCAAATTCCTATAGGAAAATATAAAAAAATGCAGAAATATTTGGTCATATCAAAAAAAAGCAGTACTTTTGCACGCTTTTTCGAGTAAAAAGCACGTCATTCATTTATTAACCGGGTAAGGATTCGTGTAATCCAGCGCCCATAAACAAACAAAAACAAATGGCAACAAAAATTCGTTTGGCTCGTCATGGTCACAAAGACTACGCTTTCTATCACATCGTAGTTGCTGACAGCCGCTCGCCGCGTGACGGCAAAATCATTGAGCGTCTTGGCTCGTTCAACCCTAACACTAATCCTGCTGCAGTTATCCTCAATTTTGAGCGTGCATTGTATTGGGTTAATGTAGGTGCACAACCAACTGACACCGTTCGCACTATCCTCTCTAACGAGGGCGTTTTGCTTTGCAAACACTTGCAAGGTGGTGTAGCTAAAGGTGCGTTTAGTCAAGAAGAAGCTCAAAAGCGTTTCGACGCTTGGAAAGCTCAAAAAGATGCTAAGAATGGCAAAATCAGTGCTGCTGAAGCAGAGAAAAAAGCTGCTGCGGCTAAGGCTCTCCTCGCTCAAGAAGTTGAGTCTAACAAAGCTAAAGCTGCTGCTGTGGCTGAGAAACGCGCTGCCGCTGCTGCTGAACTCGCTGCTGCTGCTCAAGAAGCTGCTAAAGAAGCTGCCGCTGCAGAAGCTGAAGCTAAAGGAGAAGAACCTGCTGAAGAGCAAGCTCCCGAAGCCAAAGAACCGGCACAAGAAGAACAAGCTGCAGAATAATTTCAGCCAAATTCTTACAAAAGAAAGTTCAAAACACAAGTTTTGGACTTTTTTTTTGCTTATATCAAAAAAATATTGTACCTTTGCACGCTGATATATGACATAATCATTCAATGAAATTACAAAAAGGACATATAGATGGCGTAGATTTGGCGCGTATTATCGGTGCTTTCGGAATTGTGGTGTTTCATTTTGCATGTTACGCCATGCCCTTGAAACCATATCTGTACGAAACCGCAAATTGTCCGTATGGTCAAATTTGGGTGGCACTATTCTTTGCTCTTTCCGGTGCTTGTATAGCGCGTTCAAATGTTGATACGGGTATATGGTCATTCTACAAGAAGAGATGGATGGCTGTGTTTCCTATGTTTTTCATTGCTTATGCGGTAGTTTTTGCACTCAAATTGGTTGTTTGGGGCTATTGGTGGGGCGCTATCTCATGGTGGACGATTCCTCTTACATTAGTAGGAATGGACTCCTTCTTTTATTATCTATGCCCTAATTTCTGTTGTATTGGAGAATGGTTTATTGGTGCATTAATAGTATGTTATCTTTTATTCCCATTATTACGAAAAGCACTAACATATATTCCCTACACAACGGCAATTATTTTATTAGTAGGATGTGCAATTGTTCCATATTTGGATTGGTTTACAATTGAACCTTGGCATAATCTGTGGGTATGTACTACTATCTTTTACCTTGGGATGTTGTTATCTCAATACCCTAAAATTTTCACATCGAAGGTTAGTCTTATTATCTCGGCATTGATAGCAATAATAATATCTGTTATTCCAATGCCGTTCAAGCAATTCGATGTGGTTGCGCAGATAGGTTACCCTATCATCGCTGGAATCAGTTATTTCATTGTATTGACATGTTTAGGAGCCTACTTAGAGAACTCAAAACGCTTAAAAACATTTCTTTCAGAACTTAGCAGCATAAGTTATCCCGTTTTCTTGGTGCAACACGTTGTCATTTTTATGGTTCTCAATCAATGGGCGACACCTACTATTTCACCTGCCTTCGGTATTCTTTTTATGGATATTGTGTTGACAATGCTATTGGCATACATCTTAAAAATGTTACATACTCAATTACATAAGAAACTTCGTCTTGAAAAACAAGCTCAGGAAGCTGAATACGTACCAATACCGTAGGATTCCCGTAGAATACCCGTAAGATTGCCGTAGGATAAAATGCCGTTTTTGAAACAATTGCCCTTTATACTGTATATATACTACGTATATATACATAAATCATACCAAAAACACAAACGAACATAGTACAAACGACCAAAAATCAATTCTATGCCTAAAGTTAGCGTCATAATGCCCAACTATAACCATGCTTCGTTCCTCAAGGAACGCATGGATACAATCTTGGCACAAGACTTTCACGATTTTGAACTAATCATTCTGGATGACGCCTCTACCGATGATAGTCTATCCATACTCCGTGAATACGAAAACCATCCGCAAGTCAAGACTCTTCTAGTAAACCAATCCAACTCCGCAAACACTTTTGTGCAGTGGCAGAAAGGTCTTGAACAAGCAGAAGGAGAATATATCTGGATTGCAGAGAGTGATGATGTAGCGGACAAACATTTCCTCTCGCGAATGGTCGCACAGTTGCAAAACGACGATAGTGTTTTGGCATTTTGCCGCAGCAAATGGATTGATGAAAAAGGCAAAGACCTCAAACGCTCTTACGACAGACTCTGGCACCGCAATTTTCAAATGGACGGCTATGAGTTCGTAAGAAGATACTTATTGGGTTATTGCACCATTTGCAACGCCTCAGCAGTAGTCTTCAAACGTGAAGTATTAGCAAATGTGGACATATCCCAAGTGACAAAATTTACCGCAAGCGGAGATAGACTTTTCTGGATCAGTATTGCGCTGCAAGGGCAAATCTCATATGTTGCCAATCCGCTAAATTCTTTCCGCCAGCATACAAACAAAGTCTCCGGCTCTGCCGAATACCAAGGACTGAATATTGTCCAGGACCACGAGATTTATCGTCTTATCTCTCCGCGGTTTGAATTAACCTCTCACGAGAAATACGCCATTTGTGGTTATCATTGGAAAGCCATCCTGCGAACTACTGTTTCCGATGACGGCAAACTGAAAGCTATTGAAGCGTGGAAAGCAGAACCGGAATTCGGACGATTGGCATATTTGGTTTACCTACTCCACCGAGCAAAAGAGAAATGTTGACCTATTTGCTAAATATTGCTTTTGCTATTGCATCTATATTCCTCTTCTTGAATGCGCCGGGAGTGTATGACTACGATTATTGTGTGCTGTTGATGAGTCTCTTCATCGCGCAAAACGTATTATACTTCGCTACCAACAAACGCAAACACTGGTTAGGCTTTGAATTCTTTTTTGCCATCTCGTTCTTCTTGGTTAATTTCGTCTATCCGGTCTTTTATGCTCCCACGGAACGAATCTATTGGTCGTTCTTTAGTTACACTTTCCCGGACGATGCAGTCACGCGTTGTACGGCGCTTGCATATTTCGGATATGCGTGGTTTATGCTGGGCGCAACAAGAATCCTGCAACTCAATAGAGAAGAACCTTCAGAACCGACATTTACTATCACCATGAAGGAATATCTCTGGTTCTTTGGAATCACTATTATTGCATGGTTACTGTATGTCGCTACAGGAGGACTGACCGCTTTGCAACAAGCTTATTCCGGAGGCGCCAGTTTACGAGCAGTAGGCATTTATAGCTATTTTGGCAATATTTTTAGTATTGGTTGTTACCTAATGGCTATTTTCTTGTTTAGATTGCCTAAACAACGCTGGTGGTTCTATCTGTTGGTCGTGCTCACCTTCATGTTGCTCTTGCTCTCTACGGGAAGTCGACAAATGACTGTTGCGCTTACGCTGATTCTCATTACAGGCTTTAGCATGTATGTTTACCATCTCAAATGGTGGCAAGTGTTGATTCTTGTCGCAGGAGGATCCATCACCTTGTTCCTTGTGATGTCTCTTCGCCAAGAAGGACTGGAGGGAGCATGGCAAAATAAATTAGCACACCTTAAAATTGAAGAATTCTGGGATATTTTCGAGGACTTGATTGTTAATGACTTGAATCTCTTCGTCTTGTACGATTATGCCTGCTATCATGAACCGACTTGGTTCCAAGGAATGTTATTGGATATCAGTTCCCCGATTCCGGGTTTGGCAAATTATATCATTGCCAACTCTGATGTTCCGCCGCAAATGTTACATGGCGGAGATTTACCGACATATCTTATTCTTGGTCCTGAGTCGGAATGGGGAACCGGCACAAATATGGTAGGTGAAGCTTATCGCTCATTCGGACTCATCGGAACAGCTATTGCAATGTTCCTAATTGGTTTATGGGTAAAAGAAAGTTATTATCGTGCAAAAGATAATGTGTATTGGTATTTGATGTATTTCCTGTTGGTCGGCCATGCACTTATTTATCCGCGTGCTCCGTTATTGTTCGACCCGCGTTTGGTTACTTGGAGTCTGTTATTGCTGCTTATCGTAATAACAATCACTCAGCATACACCACAAATAATCAACTGGCTAAATTCGCTCTTCAAAAGAAAGGAGGTCACGCAATGAAAATCCTTTATTGCATACCACACCTCTATAATTCCGGAGGAATGGAACGTGTGCTGACACAGAAAGTAAATTGGTTGGCAACCCACACAGACTATTCCATCACGATTGCTACAACCGAAAGCGTTCCGACAGGAGAGAGAATCGCTTACTTTCCGTTGGATAAAAAAGTGGATGTAATGTCATTTTCTCTCGATTTCAACGAAGATTTTCGCAAACCTCTCCTTGCCAAATGGTGGGGACATATGAAACGCATGCACGCGTACAAAGTAGCACTTACCAATTATATTAAGCAACATAAAATAGATCTTTGCATCTCTTTAGGAGGAAAAGAAATTGCCTTCCTACATACTCTACCTTGCCGCACCATGGTAGAATTCCATTTTGCCAAAGACCAACGCGAACAATTACTCAATACCACGCATTCAAGTTACTTTTGGCGATTGTTAGGGAAAATACGCACCTTGCAATTAGTACGCGCCGTGAAACCATTGTCAAAAGTTATTGTGCTTACCGAAGCAGACAAAAAGGACTGGCAAAAAGCAGGATGTAATAATGTTATTACCATTCCTAATCCGTGCAGTTTAGACGGACAAAAATTGCACTCCCAAGCAAAGGAAGAGAACATCGTTTTAGCTGTCGGCAGATTGCATAAACAGAAAGGCTTTGATCTCTTGTTGCAAGCATGGAGACCTATTGAAGAATTACACCCGGACTGGCATTTGCGGATTGTGGGAGAAGGAGAAGAACGAACCCATTTGGAGAAACAGATACAGGATCTCAAACTGCAAAAAGTTGTTTTGGCAGGGAATGTAAAAACTATGGCCGATGAATATACAAAGGCTTCGTTGTTTGTTCTCTCCTCTCGTTACGAAGGTTTGCCTTTAGTGGTTATTGAGGCACTGTGGAGTGGTCTGCCATGCGTGGCTTTCGATTGTCCGCAAGGAACAAAAGAACTGCTGCAAAATGAACAAGGATGGATTGTTCCTAATGGCAATGTGGAAAAATTATCAGAGCAAATCATGTACACAATGACACATCCGGACGAAGCACTCCAACGCGCAGATAAAGCACAAAAATATGCCCGTGCCACATATAGCGAATCCGCCATCATGCCACAATGGGTACAAATCATTGAAGAAGAAGTATCATGATAAAAGTAGTACATACCGTCAATGCATTTACTGCTACATCCGGAGGCACATCAACTTGTGTTTATGATTTGCTGTCTGCTATCAACACGCGCGATGATGTGCATGCAGATATCATTGTTACAAAACCTGATAAAAAACTTATGGGGTATGGCGAACCATGGATTTTGCCGGTTGAGTATGATGAGAAAACGCCTTTCGGCATCTCCGCTAACCTTCGAGATGCTTTACAACAAACAAATGCAGATATCTACCATACCAATGGTCTTTGGCGCTATTGCAACCATTTAACGGCAACTATTGCACGTCAAAAAAACAAACCATTTGTCTTCACACCTCACGGAATGCTATATCCACAGGCATTAGCCATTTCTAAATGGAAGAAACAATTGCTGCGGTGGACTATTTTTGATAAGGATATTCGAGGTGCAGCCTGTATTCATGTGACATGCGAAAAAGAGATGGAATATATACGTGCCTTAGGATTTTCTAATCCTGTTGCCATTATTGGGAATCCGGTTCCCGAAATCGATATAAAACATACCAATCGTTCTGAAAAGGTGACCTTCGGATATTTAGGTCGTCTGCATCCTCGCAAAAAAGTAGAACGACTCATAGATGCCTTTGCCAACTTAACGGAGGAAGAAAGAAATCAATGCGAATTGGTCATTATCGGCAGCGGAGAACACGATTACGAAATGTCCTTGCAAAGCAAGGTTTCGCAATTGAAAATACAAAACATTCGCTTCCTCGGGTTTGTAGAAGGTGAAGAAAAACTAAAACAATTAGCCCGTCTTTCTGCATTATTCGTGCCAAGTGATTATGAGAACTTCGGAATGATTATCTCAGAGGCTTTAAGTTGCGGAACACCTGTTTGGGCAAGCACCGGTACTCCATGGAAACTTCTTAACGAATGTAAATGCGGTTGGTGGCAAGAACCAAATGTGGAAAATATTATTGAAACCATGCGGGAAATACTAACAATGGGTCCTAAAAAGCTCGATGAAATGGGAGAATTTGGACGCAAAGTAGTGCAAGAACATTTTGCTGCTCAAGTGGTAGCACAACAAATGTCAGAATTATATAAATGGATATTAACAAAACAATCAAAACCATCTTTTGTATATGAGTAGTCGTGATTTGTCAAAATACAACCCTTCTATCTATCACCCCGGGAAAAATGCTATAGTACGCGGGTTATGGTATTTCACAAATGCATTCATCTTCAACAATGCTTGGTGGCCATATTACGGATTGAAACGTGCATTACTGCGTTGTTTTGGAGCGAAAATAGGTAGAGGAGTTGTTATAAAACCTTCTGTAAATATCAAATACCCCTGGCATTTGTCTATTGGAGATTACTCATGGATAGGAGAAAACGTATGGATAGACAACCTTGATGATATTACAATCGGTGCTAATTGTTGCATTAGTCAAGGAGCATTATTGCTTTGCGGTAATCATGATTACACCAAAGAAACTTTTGACTTAAAGACAGCTTCCATACAAATCAAAGACGGAGCATGGATTGGAGCGAAAGCAATAGTATGTCCCGGTGTAACAATAGAAGAAGATGCTGTTCTAACTGTCAACTCCGTAGCTTCTAAAAACATACCGGCACATAGCGTTTGGCAAGGCAATCCTGTAGTGGAAAAGAGAAAAATCTAATAACATGAAAATATCTATTATAACCATAACATATAATAGTGCCAAGACTTTGCAGCGAGCGTTGGACAGCATACAAAGTCAGACATACAAAGATATCGAGCATATTATTGTTGATGGCGCTTCTACGGATGGCACAAAAGAAATCATTGAGACGTATGCTGCTAAGCATCCAAACGTACAATGGATTTCCGAACCTGATGAAGGAATCTATAATGCTCTGAACAAAGGAATTCGATTGGCAAAAGGCGATGTGATCGGTTTCTTACACTCCGATGATGTATTAAAAAGTGCCGATTCCATCGAACATATTGCAAATGCATTTGAAGATAAAGACATTGATCTTGTGTATGGCGATTTGCAGTATTGCAAAGGAAATAAAATCGTTCGCCGTTGGAAGAGCAATGCATTCAATCCTCGTGCACTTAAATACGGATGGATGCCTCCTCATCCTACCGTCTATTGCAGAAAAAAAGTGTATGATACGGTAGGTCTATACGACGAGTGGTTCCGAATTGCAGCAGACTACGATATGATACTTCGAATCTTCAGTGCTGGATTCAAATCTGCTTATCTTCCGGAAGTTTTAGTTTCGATGGAGATTGGCGGAGCAAGCAATAAAAACGCGATAGCACGACTATCAAAAACACAAGAAGATTATATCGTACTCAAGAAAAATCATATCGGAGCAGGGTATCTGACTGTCATCTGTAAACAATTGCGCAAAGTAAAACAATTCATTCGTCAATGCTAAATATCTCTATCGTTCTATATAATCCTCGATGGGAAGAAGAACTGTTGCCTTTATTGCAAGAGTTAGTTAAGTGTGAGCGATTAAGAAAAATTTATCTCATTGACAACAGTCCTGTCAAATGCGAAAAAGTTCCGTTCAAATCGGAGAAAGTTCGCTATATGCACATGGATTCCAATCTCGGCTACGGACGTGCACATAATATAGCTTTGCGAGAGAGTGCATATTGGTTAACGGAATATCATTTAGTGATGAATAGCGATATTCAAGTTCATGCAGCAGATATTGACGCTATGCATGACTGGATGGCACAAAATCCGTTAGTAGGACTTCTAATGCCGAAATTAGTAAAGCCTAACGGCGAGCAACAATATGCCGCAAAACGATTACCTACTCCGTTTGATGTGTTTGGCAGACGATTCTTGCCTAAATGGCTTATGGCGCGTAGAAACAAACGCTATGAGTTGCGTGATTTGGATTTGTCACGTCCTATTAATGCTCCGTATTTGGAAGGCAGTTTTATGTTCCTACGTACAACAGTTGCCGTAGAAGCCGGATTATTTGACGAACGGTATTTTATGTATCCGGAAGATATTGATTTGACACGAACCATTCATCGTAACTGGTTAACACTCTATTATCCGGAATGGACGGTTGTTCATGTTCACGAACAAGCGTCGTACAAAAACAGACACATGCTTTGGATTCACGTCCAAAACATGTGCCGTTATTTCAACAAATGGGGTTGGTTATTCGACAAAGAGAGACGAATCTTCAACCGCGAACCATTTTTCAAACACTAAAACGAGGTTTTAACCTACTTTTAACCTACTTTTATCGAGTAGTTTGAGTGGAAACACTCTTTTTTACTTCACTTCTGCGCCTTGTGCGTTGTAGGTCTTGCCGTTGCGCTCAATATAAAGCACTCCGTTGCGGAGTTCCTTCGTACATTGTACACCGGCATTTCGTACATCCTCTATGCCTTCGTGTACTTCGCGGAAGTAACCTGTAACCTGCAGATCGCTCTTTACCGCATCAATGATGAAGCGCTCTTCCGTCTTTTCTTCTCCGTTGACGGTGATGTGGTCGAATTCCCATCCTTCAGCCGGTGTGGCCCAAATCTCCACTTCGCCGCAGCCGAAATAGTTGGCAAGGCTCTCTTGCGGGCTGGTCATGGTTCTTTCGGTGCCGGTATTGGTCGTATATTTGAGTGAGACGGTACCTTCCGTGCCCTCGGCGGTGCGCAGAATGAACTCGCGGTCCAAACCAACCGAAGCGGTGGTAATCTCAATATCGGAGTTGACAGGTACTTCAACGGTGTCGCAAACAGACTCATCATTGACGCAGGTGTATTGCTCCTCATATTCCAAGTTCCACACCAACCAGTTGCACTCTTTGTCGTAATCGGGTGAGTATCAGTTTGGTGCCGCCAATCACAGCGTCCAGATCGACGCCTTCTGTGAGACACTTGACTGTTTCGCCCAGAGTCACTTTGTAGGTGGGCAGTTTTTTGCAAGGCACCTTAATGGTAACGCTATTATTCGGCATGATAAAGGTGTTGCTTTCCAGTGGCAGGTTTGAGAGTCCGAATGCATAGTATGCGGAGATTTCATATCCGTCCTTGGCAACCGCATTAATGGTGACAGGATCACCATATTTGACATTCCCTATTTCGTTTTTCTCTGCATCTATTGTAATGTCAACATATTCGAGTTTTAAAATTACAATCTGATATGCATTGCGGTGGAGATAATATCCTTTTGCAACCACCTCGCTGGACTTGCCGTCCTTTATGGCAACGGCTTTGATGGTCAGTGTGGTCTCCTCGTTCTCTTTGGTTACATTGACGTGAATGGGTTCTGTGAAGAGTGTGCCGTTCGTAGCGGAGGGTTCGGAGCCGTCAAGCGTGTAATAGATGTCCGCGTCGCTTTCTGCAGTGAGTGTTACGTCCTCAAAGTTATTAATCCAAGCCTGCTCTCTACTGAACGTCGGTGCAGCCAACATGTTCGCATCGGCATCGGTGGTGAAAGTAATATACATCGTAAACGTACTCGGAGAGGAACTGCCTACAAGCTGCGCATCCTCGCCGTTAATGAGTGCCGAATTGATTTGAGCGGCTTTTTCAGAAGCGGAACCGACAGGGAATCTATACGAAGAATATTTTGTAGCCAGGGTAACTCTCAATTGATAAGTAGTGGAGGGCTGCAGTTTCTCCGTAGGGATGGCACTGCCGCTTTCCGTATAGAGCTTGACATCCCCCAATTTGTAGTGCGCCCAGGAAGGAATAGTAGCCGTACGGGTGCTATCCACTTTCTCGCCCACTTTCGGGATATTGACACCCGAAACCTCTATGTCTCTAATCAGCGGCGAATACACAAACGTCAGTTTGCCGGAGCCCAATGGGATTTTTTCGGTGCTGTGGTATTTCTGCCCATCGTATTCATAGTAGCCAAAGGGAACAGTTTGCCTTATTATCCACTCATTATATGCGTTTTGGAATTTGAAAGTCAGGTTCTCTACATAATCGGCATTCACGCTGAACCACGGTTCGTTACAAGTAGGTACGTGCGTGAAAGCAGGCTTGTACCAGAAGAGCGAATCTCCCTCCTGAATGTTCAACTCCGTGTCCTCTACTCTCCAGTCCAGTTCAGGAATCTCGTATGTGCCTTGTACGTCAAAGCGCTCGGTTTCTTTATCCAAATAGGCCTCCGTAAAGGAGTTTTCTTTCTCCGCATAGGATTCAAGATTGTCAACGGAAAGGTCGCCGCATTGGGCACTAATCACAAATTGGGTATTCTCAGCAGCCCAATCGTCAAAGACATTGTAATCAATAGAAGAAATATTTTTAGGCAGGAGGACGATGTATCTAAGCACTCCGTTAAACGCATCCTTGCCCAAGTGTCTTGCCTTGGAAAGGTCCAACACACTTTCATAGCACGCTGTGGAATTGAGTCCCCAACAACCTTTGAAAGCACCTTCAAAGGCATAGAAGCTCAATGACCTGTAATTCAAATTCTTCAGGCTTGTACATTCAGAGAAAGAGTACTCCTGAAAACGAATGGAGTTCTGGAATTCGATAGTGAGCGTCGTCAGTTTGGGGCATTTATAGAACGATCTGGGACCAAAGACCAGTTCGTTTCCCACTCCACCGCCGAAAGTAACGGACTGCAGATTCGCGTGCTCAGCGAAAGCGCCTGTTGCTACGGAGTCCACCAAGTATGTATATTCGCCCAGGGTAAATTCACCCGGGACGGTGATGTCCGTGAGCTCATTCCACGCCTGAATCTGCTCCGCAGTAGCGCCGTCATAATTGACGGGGTTAATCACTTTGAGTTTGTAGGTGCCGAAGGAATTGAAATACACTTGGTAATACATAGTTCCGTCAGTCAGTTGTTCACCTTTTTGTGGTATGGCATTTGCCATCGGGCTGATGAGCAGCATCGCTGCGCTCAGCAATGAGATAAAATACTTTTTCATATTGCGTTGGATTGTTTGTTTTCTCTTATTTCACTCTCGCTCCCAAAGCGTTATAGAGTTTGCCGTCGCGTTCGATGAAGAGTTGTCCGTTGTGCATGAACTTCGTACATTGTACATCGTCTCTTCGTACATTCTCAATGCCTTCCTCTGTCTGGTCTTCCGAAGCGTCGCGCACCAAGCGGACGGAGAATCCGTAAGAGCGGTTGGAAGTGTTCGCCTCCAGACTATTTGCGGAGATGAAGACAGCGTAAGCGGCCAGTGTCGCGGGGGAAGTAGAGCTCCAGTAGTAACCGTCTGATCCTTCATTGACCACAGTATTGCCAGACCTAGCTCCGGCAGCAGGCAGGAAGACCGCCCCAGCCGCCTGCATCACTTCCCACTCTGTGGCGGTATAGGTATTGTCGGTGTAATTGCTGCCACTTGAATTCTTGTACATATTGGTTCCGTCCAATTCCATACCATTCTCGGTGCTTGGGGTGAAAGCCGCACCGGCGGGCAGAGTCCAGTTGTCTGGCAGCAGAATAACGCCGTTCTGTCCGTTAACAGCGCCCAAGCCGAAGAGTGTAGCGGCATTGGGGCGAGTGAAGAACAGATATTTCCACTCATCTCCTGTGAGCGTGTACCACGCATTGGCTATATTGCCGCCGTTGGAGATTTTATTTGCGCCCCATTCGGCATAATCATCATACTGCATATAGTCCGTGCTTGCGTTTGTCGGATTAGTGCCTGTTCCCCAGCCGAAGAGGTCAATCCAGTCGGAGTACGAAGCAGAGATGTTTTTATTTGCCTCTCCGATAATATCGTACTGGTTTTCAGCAAAACGCCAAGTACTTGTACCGGCTTGATACTGGAGGTTGCCTTGTGAGAAGGCGATTTTGTCTCCTGCCGCGTTGATGGTGAACTGACCGGGCAGGGCATTGACTTCTATTGGGAAACCGTTCTCCCCTAAACGTATTGGCAAAATTACGGAAAAATAAGAATAATCGTCATCCACGTAAGCCGAGTATTCCTCTCCCCAGTCTTCTCCATTCATTGTAATGGAAACGCATCCTTCTCCTGGTTTAGGGAAACGATAAGTGGAACCATAGTTGTTCCCGTCCTCATTATCTATTCGTACTTGGAAACTGACTATATAATCAATATCTTCTGCGATAGTGTCAGTCCATTTGTATAGTTGCTCATAAAAGCCATCGCCTAAAGACTTTTTTACGCTCAACATGGATTCAGGAATGTAATATACCGCCCCCTCAGGTGTTTTAATACTTGAGTAAAGAGCAGAGTACACTTCATATGCGTATTTTCCCACTTGAATTACACTTGGGTCATAGCCGGTGAATTCACACTTTGAGATGACTGTTCTGGTGTCCTCTGCAAAGAGGTTGATTGTGCTTGCGCATATGAGCGCTGCAACAGAAAGTAGAAATTTTCTCATATTATTTTGGATATTAAACAGTTATAAATTGTCTTTAATTTTAATTTAGGAGCGCGCGTGCGGGCATACACGCACAAGCGGCGCACACGCAAAGTGTACACCGCTTGTTGTTCGTAGCGAATGCATGTAATCTACTGATTATGAGGTAATTCGCAATATGGGGGGGTAAAATTAGACATTAGATTGTGTGTTTTACGAAAATTCGTATGCAAAGGTACTACTTTTTCTTCATTTCTCCAAAATTTAAGAGAAAATAATGTGTAATTTTACAAAAACAAGCAATTTTTATACTATTAAACAATCTGCAATTTAATTATCTAATTCTTAAACCGGCGGCATTATATACTTTTCCGTCCGGTAAGATAATCAAGATCTGACCATTGTAGAGTACTTTCTGTGCTTTGTCAGTTGTATTGCTGATAATCTCTTCCAGACCTTCGGCTTTTTCATATTGCGCAGTAACGGTCATATCACTCCAAACATGCGTTACATCTTGACTCCAACCGATAAATGTATATCCATTTCGATGAGCATTCGGTTCTAATGGAGAATAACCGTCTTCCACTTGTTGTGTGGACAAGACAGTCAAATTCCAATCCAAGAAAGTGACAGTCCATGTTTTCCCGTCTTCTCCATAGAGAGCCGTAATTGTTATGTCGTCTGTAATCATATTATACGACTTATCCCAACCGACGAAATGGTATCCGCTTCTTTCACCAACAACCGGAGGCGTTGCATTTTCTCCTTCTTCCACGCTCTCGGTCTTAAGTGTTGTACCATTCCAGTCTTTGAAAGTAACGGTATAGACAGGTGCTGTAGGAATATCGTCCCATTGTGCGGTAAAACCTATAATATTATCGTCTATTGCAGGAACATTCATATACGCATTATCTGCATAATCATCGGTATTCCATGCTTCCCAACCGAGAAAGACAGATCCTTCTACAGTCGGGTCTTCCGGCATATTAAGAATACTACCGCCACAATTAACAATCTCTCCGTAATATCCATTTATTTTACCAAAACCTTGTGCTGAGAAATCCAATTGTTTTGGATATCCATTTCCGTAAACGCCGTCAAAGATAATCAGTTTTTGGTTAACAGAGACTCCAATTACTTCCGTTTCTCCCGGACAGAGGAAATAAGCATTTCCTTCTTCATCCAATCCGGTCTCCAAATCACGGGAAGGATAATTCAGTCGTTCGAAATTCATACATCCTCCATTGCCGTTCTCAAATTCTACTCGAACAGTATCTCCGTAACGCGCAATGATATTAAATTCCGTTCCACAAGTATTGTTCGCAAAGATTACTTCTTTCTTCGACGGGTCTTGAGTAGAAGTTACTTGACTTTGGATATCCAAGCGATAGTACAAATCAAACTCGAATGGTTCAGAATATACTTTTGTTCCGGCAGAGTAGAATGCAAAACGATATACTTGTCTGCGTTGCCATGCGACTTCATTAGCACTATATTGATTCCATGCAACATTCACTTCTTTTATCACTGTTTTTGCTGTACCGGCATTGCTTGAACCGATAGAATTCTCTCCGTGCCACTCGATAGTGCCATCTGCTTTATAAACACCATCTTCAAAATAAATGGTTGAGGAAGCAGGTGTATTGATGGTAACCGCAAACGTAAGTACGTCTCCTACCATTGCTTTGTCAGCTGCTCCTGCGAATCCGGTTTGCGGGAAGCGTTCGTTTTTATGGCTTGCGAGTTCAACTTTGAATGTATAATCTCCGGAAAGATCATATTGCGCGATAACAGAGAGGTCGCTATGCACGTTTGTAAAATCTTTACTCCATTTCTTGAATGTCATTCCTGCCATCGTAGGATTTGCCGGTGCCGTAGCGTCGGAACCACAATCTACTTCTTGTGTTTTGAGGAGCGTATAATCCGCATTATAGAATTTAACGGTATATTTTAGAGAGTCCCACAGCACAGTAACCGGGCATGCGGGTTTTTCAAATTCCATTACATCGCCATTTTGTGTCAGCACGACAGGTATTTCTGATTGAATCTCGTACGCCTCGCAATCGTGTAACCAAAAAAGCATAGGTGTTCCTTGCGGCTGGTACGTTATAGCACCTCTGTTTGTAAAAGGATAATAGACTGTTGTGGTTTTTACTTCCGAGGTGTCGTTATGAATATAGCCATAAGGTGCTTCGAAAGTAGCCACCCGCATACGGAATTGAAGGTCTTTCAGTCCTTTGCTCTCCAAAATACGTCCGTACACAATTTCCTTTCCTTCACGCGCATCAACAGCAGAGAGCGAACCTGATTTGACAGTAACCCATTTCCCGTCTCCGTTATTCTGTTGCAGGAAATACTGGCATTTGTTTGCAGCCTGAATAGTAGCTGATACTACTAATGGCCGGTCTTCATCATAATATGCGATAGAAGGAACATCAAAATTAATCATCCTCATTGAAGGGAGGTCTATATCTATGCAACTCTTTTCATAGAAACCATAATTATAATCTTTAGATGCTGTCTCATAATAGAAATAATGCTGTGAAACCGGATCAAGATAACATCCACTGATTGAAATATGTATCTGATTATGCCCTTCGTCATAGCAATATGGTAAAATATTCGAGATATCGAAACTGACATCACCTCCATTCGTTTCAATTCCTTTTCCATACACTGCTTTAGCACAAGCACTTCCAATCCTATAATCTTGGAATTTCCATCCACCTGTCTCCGGATTAATTTTCCATTCGCCATACTCAAAAACATATCGATCCAATCCAAACGAATATCTCGCACATACATCGCTATACTCCGTTCGGTAATAAATCCAAAGATCATATTTCCTGTACACCGAAAGATCAGTTCTATAGGTATCCGTAAAAGAAATAGTGGTTGTTGCAGGATCGTACGTGATGTTTTTGATATACACCGGAGCATTTACATATTCCGCGTGGCTAACAGCAAGATACGATTCTTCCATTTGTGCCCAAAGACTTGTAGTCATACAGGCGGCAACGATGAAAAGGAATAGTTTTTTAGTCATAACATTAAAATTTTAAAGGGTTAATATTCAGATATTTAAGAGTCTGTAAGTTAGATACCCGGCATAGACAAGAAGTAATAACGCTCCTTCCCAACGCTGTATAGCACGTTGTTTATTGGTAATGACAAAGAGCCAAACCAAAATACTTCCTAACGCAGCCATAAAAGCGTCTAATTCGATTCCTTGATATGCAGGTAACGGACGTATAGTAGCGCTGACACTGAGAACAAAGAAGACATTAAAGATATTCGAGCCAACTACATTTCCAAGTGCTATATCCGAATTATGTTTAGCCGCAGCAATAACAGAGGTTGCCAATTCCGGTAATGATGTTCCGAGAGCGACGATAGTAAGACCAATAATAGCTTCCGAGACACCCATTCGTACAGCAATATTTACTGCAGATTTGACAATCAGTTCTCCTCCAATAGTCAATCCAAGCAAACCGACAAGAATACAAATAACAGCTTTCCATGCAGGAAGCGGTTTAATTTCTTCTTCAGAGGTTTCTTCCGGATTGGATTTTGCGTGACGAAAAGAATTATAAAGGAAATATATAAATAGGAGTAATAATATAATACCGTCTATGCGATTGATGCCTTTTATTGTTTCATAAGGCAAAGGCAGGAATACAAAGAGCAAGACTAACAGACCTGCACTAATAGTAAACGCCATATTGGTTTTGAAGGACTGTTTGCGTGCGACGATAGGATATACAAGCGCTGTGAGACCTAAGATGACAAAAGTATTGATGACATTCGAACCAAGGATATTTGTGATGGCCAAATCCGTTGAACCTTCTGCCACAGAAACCATATTCACCACAAACTCCGGCATAGAAGTTCCAAAAGCGACAACCGTCAATCCGATAATCAAATCGCTTACACCAAATCTTTTAGCAATGGCTGATGCCCCATCGACGAGCCAGTCTGCACCTTTTACCAAAGCCACAAAACCTATAACAATCAGAATTGCTCCAACCCACCAACCGTATGATAATAATGATTCTATCATTATGTTAAGATGTCACTAAAGTGACGTTAAAGAGTTAAAAGGGTTCCGTACATACGGAACGTTAAAAAGTTATACATTAAACAGGAAGTGCATGATATCTCCGTCTTGAACGAGATAATCTTTTCCTTCCGTTGCCAATTTACCTGCAGCGCGGCATTGGGCTTCTCCACCTAATGCGATGAAATCGTCATATTTGATTACTTCCGCACGAATAAATCCTTTTTCAAAGTCCGTGTGAATGACTCCAGCGCATTGTGGTGCTTTTGCCCCTGCTTTGAAAGTCCACGCTCTCACTTCATCACTTCCTGCGGTAAGGAAGGTACGGAGGTTGAGAAGTGCGTATGCAGCTTTGATAAGACGATTGACGCCTGATTCCTTAAGACCGATTTCCTCCAAGAACATTTGTCGCTCTTCGTATGTCTCGAGTTCTGCAATTTCACTTTCGATTTTTGCAGCAAGAACAAGCACTTGTGCATCTTCGTCTTTTACTGCTTCTTTGACTTGCTCGACATATTTATTTCCCGTTACCGCCGAAGCTTCATCTACGTTGCAGACATACATAACCGGTTTATTGGTAAGCAGGAACATCTCCTTAGCACACGCTTCTTCATCTTTATTTGCCAGTTCGACCGTTCTTGCGTTTTTGCCTTGCGAAAGTGCTTCGTGATATTTGGATAATACTTCCAAAGCGAGTTTTGCTTGTTTGTCTCCTCCTGCTTTAGCTGCTTTTTCGCATTTTTGGATGCGCGCTTCAACGGTCTCCAGGTCTTTGAGTTGGAGTTCCGCATCGATAATCTCTTTATCACGGACAGGATCGATAGAACCGTCAACGTGTACTACATTATCGTCATCAAAGCAACGGAGCACATGAATGATTGCATCCGTCTCACGAATATTTGCCAAGAATTTATTTCCCAGTCCTTCTCCTTTGCTTGCACCTTTTACAAGTCCTGCGATATCGACGATTTCAACGGTAGTAGGAATGACTCCTCTTTCGGGTTTACATAGCTCTCCGAGTTTGATGAGTCGTTCGTCGGGCACAGTAATTACTCCCACATTCGGTTCGATAGTACAGAAGGGGAAATTAGCCGATTGTGCCTTTGCGTTAGAAAGACAGTTAAAGAGCGTTGATTTACCTACATTCGGTAGGCCTACTATTCCACATTGTAATGCCATGATTTGCGAATTAGTGATTATTGTTCAATTCTTTTTTCATTTCAATATGCGGCATATCCGCTTCCGTGAAGACCGTTCCAAAAGTTTTGAATCCAAGTTTAGCATAGAACGGAACAGCGTGCGTCTGCGCGTGCATGAGAAGTGTTGTTGCTCCTTGCCGTATAGCTTCCGCTTCTACGCGCTCCATGAGATAGGCCCCAAATCCTTTTTTACGTTCGACAGTAAGCATCCTTCCGACAATCCATTCTCCATCTTTAGCTCCCGGAAAAAGTCGTGCATACGCAATAACTTTCCCTTTTCGGAAGAGCGCTATGTGCGTTGCGCTATAATCAATATCGTCCATGTCGAGGTAATGACAATTCTGTTCGATAACGAATACCGAGAATCGCGCTTTGAAGATTTCGTAGAGTTCGGTCGTGGTCAGTTCCGTAAAATGCTTTACGTGCAGTTTGAGTCCCTTTGGAAGCGCTCCCCGGAAAGGATTTCTTCTGCGTCTTGCCGTTTGTTTGAGTGCCAGTTGTGCGCTAATGGTGGCAAAGACAAACTGGCGGACGGTAATATATTTTTTAGCACCCGGTTTAAAGGCTACACTACTATTATATTCGTCCATCTTTTGCTTCCACTCTTTCACCTGTAGTGGTTCGCACATGATAGCATTAACAACCTTATTCACTTTTCCGAAGTTCTGTCTCATCGCGTTTTGCGCTTTCGAAGCAGGAACGGTTGGTTTTTGTGCACTATAGACGTGTTGCTTACCGTTTTTGGTGCGATAGATACGATTGTCCTTCTTGTTCAGTTTGCCATGAACGACTTCTGTTAATGAGTTCTCAACTTTTGCCATAAATATTCACAAAAAGTATATATATACATAGTATATATATAGTATAATAAGGTAAGATGCAAAAACACCATTTTATCCTACGGGAATCTTACGGTTATTCTACGGGAATCCTACGGTAAGACTAGGGAAGCGGTATAACAACGGTAAGATATCGATTCCTATTTGGATTGTACGCAGGTGTAGCTAAAACTAATTGTTTTTGCGAGTGCAAAGGTACTGCTTTTTTTTTGAATGTGCAAAGGAAAATGAAAAATTATGGAAAAATCGACGAAAAATGTCAAGAGACTTGCGTATGTTATTTTTTTTTCGTAATTTTGCCGTCGCTAATGTGTGCGTGGGGAGTTAATGGTGAGTGGTTAATGGTTAATGGTTAATGGTTAATGGGTAA
>JAFPYI010000010.1 GCA_017412245.1 Paludibacteraceae bacterium
CAGCAGCAGCAGCAGCACGAAGAGTCCTTCAACCTAACCTTTTCGCTAAACTTCGCAAGATAGTTGATATCATTCGGGAAAAATCCGGCATTATTACAAAGTGGATTCATCAATCGTTGCGCATATTCCGGTGTATAGCGAAGAAAACTGATTTTCTTTTGTGCATACAATTGATATCGTTTCCATAATGGTAACTCACATAGGTATGGATACAAAGCTGCATCCAGTTCTATGCTTCCAAATCGCGCTACCATGAACGGCGCATCTGCCATCAAGCCTCGATAGATGAACTCGTTCAACTCCTCTCCGCTCATCAACGAGATACCCTTCGGCGCACGCTCGCCATGATAAAACAACTTGTTTATCATCCGCAGCGGGAATCGCTCTATTTTTTCTATATACTTATTCATTGCTTCCGAATCTTCTGCATATTAGACAACAGTCCCTTTAAATCGCGTGATGCTGCAAATAATCTCCATGCATACTTGTACTGCTCACGCTTCAAAGCTTTCGCCTTTCGCATCTGCTCTAATAGATAGCGGATATTAAATTCATACATGCTTTTCGCATCATCATCATGATTTACCTTCCACAACTCCTTGAATACCTCTATCTGCATCTTTTGACGACGGATATGATCTAAGTCGGAATAGATACCTTCCCCCGTCTGACGATACACACCTCCTATGAAATTCAAGATAGCTCCTTTACCGTTTTGCAGCAAGTGATAGAACTGGTGCGAGTCACGGAAATAATGATACTTATTACACCACGAATTATCATACGCGCTACGTCTGAAAACCATTGTCAGATACTGAGTCATCCACCGATGTAAAAACATATGAGTCGTGATATCAATATACTCTTTCCCTCCACGGAACAAATCATCATTTCCATCGGTATAATATCTATTTTCTACCTGATTAAATTTTTCATACCGAGTCCATGTAACACTATACTCAGGATGCGATTCCATGAAGTCAACTTGTTTCTGCAACTTTCGCACATCTATCCAATAGTCATCGCCCTCACATGTCGCAATATATTTACCTTTTGCTGCCTCAATCGCTCTCCGTTCATTTTCTACTCCACCAACATTTCGTTCCGTACGAATACAACGCACGACCATAGGATGCTTGGCTGCATACTCGTCGCATATAGCATTCGTGCCATCTGTACTGCAATCATCCACTAAGATAATTTCAATAGGAAAGTTTGTCTCTTGTTTCAAAAAACTTTCCAAAGCTTCTTTTATAAAACGCACGTGATTGTAGGTGATGCAAACAATGCTTACTAATATATTTGATTCTTCAATCTTCATTCTTCAAATCTGCTATGTTCACTCGTTCAAATCACAGCAATCTCACATTCTGCTTCTCACATTCTTTCCTCATCTCATCAGGCCATATGCTTACTTGTATCTCTCCGATATGCAATTTATGTAACAAAAGCATACATAGACGACTCTGACCTATTCCTCCTCCTATCGTCAATGGTAATTCATTTTGAATAACCATCTTGTGGAAAGGATACTTCGCCCAATCTTCATGTCCGGTACGCCGCAATTGGCGAATCATTGACTCTGCATCTACTCGAATCCCCATAGAGGATAACTCTACTACACACCCTAATGGTTCATACCATACTAATATATCTCCATTGAGCGCCCAATCATCGTAATCTGCAGCTCGTAAGTCATGTGGCTCTCCATTAGACAATTCCTCACCTATACCTTGTACAAAAACAGCTCCATACTCGCGGCATATTTTCTCTTCTCGTTCCTTAGCGGATAACATCGGATAACGTTGCAATAGTTCCTCGGTTGTAATAAACTGAATTTTTTGGGGCAAAAACGGATGTATCGCCGGATAATGCTCGCTCACGATATACTCGGTATTCAATATCGATTGATATATTAATCGAACTATATCGTACAAGAAACCATCATTTCTGTCTTCTTTTCCTATCACGCGACACCAATCCCACTGATCCACGTATAAACTATGCAAAGCATCCAACTGTTCTTCCGGCCGGATTGCATTCATATCAGTATAAATACCGCTTCCTATAGGCTCATGCATGTCACCTAACTTGAGGCGTTTCCATTTAGCTAACGAATGTACAATCTCTGCACGTTGTTCATCCATGTGCTTCACCGTAAAAGATACCGGTTGCTCCACCCCACTCAATCCATCATTCAATCCTTGCCCAGATAACACAAACAAAGGTGCAGTAACACGACGCAAATGAAGCGCTGTAGCTAAGTTAACCTGAAACGTATCTTTAATGAGCTTAATGGCATGTTCCGTCTCTCGTTCATTCAATATTGGATAATATTCTTTCATATTTCTAATACTATCTTTAACCATTTATCTACATTCGCCATCGCGTTATCCATCTCTTCCTGTGTATCGAATCTTAAAAACATATCTCCTAAGCACATTCCAGCTCCAGTAAATGGCATCACCATATCTCCAGGCTGTACATTGATTCCTAAATACTTAAGATTACGCTCCTTTATCCGCTCATCTAACACTATTTCCTTGAATACCCCTTGTTGACCTTTACCAGCATGTACCGCATAATTGCACCAGTATCCATCACATGACACATCTTGCGGGAACTCCAATAATGGCAAACCAACTGCATGTCGCACTTCATTCTCTACCAAGTCGATTCCGTATGCCATCCGTTGCTCCTCGGCGATGCTATTCCCCCCTCCTCGCGGTGACACCTCCATAATATACGGTTTGCCGTTAATTCCAACACAAGCCTCTATATTATATATACCGGTTCCCATGTGTAGCAACTCAAATAATCGGTTTAACTCATCAGTCAAATAGTCTTGGTCTGTTTGAGGCATCGTACAAGGATAGATTATCTTATCTGGAATAAATGGATTATCTGCATTCGTGTCGAACTTTTGATCCGAATAGAAATTATAATACAACTTCCCATCTATCGTAAATGGATCTGCACTGGAGCGATAACCACGTATAGTAATAAAATCCTCAATGATAAAATGCTTGTTGATAGAGTATTTCAAAGCATTTTCTATCGCGACCGATAAATCTCGCGGATTAAGAACTTTTTGTACTCCCTTACTACCTGCGGAATCTACCGGTTTTACGATTACCGGCCATTCAAAATAATCAACATCCAGCAGTGCATCAGCTGCATTCGTGTAACTCTTTGCATGAGGTGTATTGAAACCATGTTCTTGCAGAAACTGACGGAATAATCCCTTGTCTTGCAGAATACAGGTTGATTCATACGATCCTTGGAATGGTAAGCCCATCTTCTCTGCTACGTATGCAGCAGAAACAACACCCGGATCGCAAGCAAAAGACATTACTCCGGCTACCTGTTTCTCCTGCGCTACCGCCAACACCTTCTCCTTATCTACAATGCTCACATTAACATACTCATCTGCATATTTATGCGCATAATTATCCGGCAGGAAATCAGCTGTTATCACATATAGTCCTAACTTGTGCGCCACGTCAATCACAGGCATCAGATATCGTGACCCTCCAAGCAATAATATTTTCTTCTGTAGACTCATTTATAAATCTTAAATCATAATTTTACAATCGCTTTGATGACGCGATCAATATCCGTGTCTGTCAAAGCATGGTGCATGGGGAGGCAAATTACTCTATTTGCCAACTCAGTTGCTATCGGCAGGTTCTTTGGATCTGCTGTGTGGAAATCGCGATATGGTTCGAAAGTGGTAATAAGCGGATAGAAATATCGTCTACCCAATACTCCTTGCAACTTCATTTTCTCATAGAGTTCATCCCGCGTCATACCATATTCCGATTCGTTAATCAAAATCGGATAGTACGCGCAATTCCATTCGAAACCTTGTTCTGCACCTAACGATTCGATATAGGGAAACAAATCGATGCCTTTTATCTGCTTAATAGCCTCCGTATATCGCTTTGCCACGCGTTTACGAGCCGCGATAGCATCATCTACTTGTTGCAGATTAAGCAAGCCATAGGCTGAACGGACTTCATCCATCTTGGAGTTGATGCCCGGAGCAAGAACAACCGTCTCATCCTCAAATCCAAAGTTTTTGAGTTGGTCAATGAGCCGTTTCATCTCCGCACTATGGCACACCAACGCTCCGCCTTCAATGGTATTGTACACCTTCGTAGCATGGAAACTAATGGTGCTTATATCACCAAAATTCAAGATGGAAGCCCAAGCCCCTTCGCGGGCTTGTACTCTCACGCCAAAGGCATGTGCCGCATCGTAGATCACTTTCAGATGATGCTTCTTAGCGATGGCATCAATCCGCTCTACGTCGCATGGACAGCCATAACAGTGAACAGGAAGGATTGCCACCGTCTTATCCGTAATAGCTGCCTCAATCTTATTAGGGTCGATATTGCCGGTAGCCGGATCTACATCCACGAACATCGGAGTCAGATGGTTCCACCAGATGGCATGGCTGGTAGCCACGAACGAATAAGGCGATGTGATTACCTCTCCCTCTCGTATATCGAGTGCCTGCAAAGCCGTGATCAGCGGCAATGTACCATTCGTAAAAAGGGACAAGTACTCCACCCCGAGATACCGGGATAATGCAAGTTCTAACTCCTGGTGGAACGTCCCCATATTCGTGATCCATTTCTTTTCCCAAATTTGTTCAAGATATTGGTTCAGTTCCTCCAAGTTGGGCAATAAAGGCGAAGTTACTGTTATATTATTCATGTATCAATAATTTATCAATCAAATTTCCAATTTTGTGTGAATAATTCTTGCGCTTTATCGTTCGCCATAGCAAAAATCGTGCTATATTTAATCGACAAAAGTCCACCAGTGTTAATTTACGATTAAAACAATCGTAAATATAAAAGTGAAGATCTTCTAACGCACGTTTATTCTTTTCTTCCAATCTCTCTCCGGCTAATGCATACTTCACCACCTTATAAATCAAGTCCAACTCTGCCTTATACAAAGGATCTCTCCATCGAGGTATCAAAAGAGGTATGTATAATCCTTTGCAATACATTACCCATCCATCAATCCCTTTCGTTATCTCTCCGGATATTGATTTCTCATGACGAACATACACATACCCATAATCATCCACACAAACTATATTTCCAAACTGCAAATAATGGTCCGTAATTATTGCATCCACAAATCGTTTCCCATATTCCTCCACCGGATTTGTTTGCTTGATATTCCGCGCTACAAATGCTTGATTCTGGATAAACCATTTTCCTTCAAAATACTGCTCTGGCGTTAATATCTCTCCCTCTTGGATGTTCTTATGCCACATATGTTCCCGCTTAACATCCCCTCGTAATGTCAACACCTTCATATTTGCCATACATAATGCGCACTCCGGATGTGTCTCTAACATCTCCACTTGATGCGCATATACATTCGTTCCCGCTTCAAAATAATCATCTGCATCCACAAAAGCAATATACTTCCCTTTCGCTAACGGATAGGCATTGCAACGATTATATCCACTACGTTGACTATTGTTAGCACAATTCCCCTCATCCGAATTACAATATGTAGCTATCACCTTACCCACATATTCTTTTTCCAGCATCTCACGCGTACCATCCGTCGAACGATCATCGCTCACGATAACCTCATATGCAAACGGCATCTTCATCGCTAAGATACTGTCCAAGCACCTCCGCAACTCCTCCCGCTGCTCGTGACAGATAACTATTATCGACAATATTGGATTCATTATATTATACTATTTTTTCAAAACATACTGCCAGTGATACCATCCTACTACCCATTTTACAAAATGTTTTATCTGTTTCCAATTGGTTTGATTGGGGTATGGAATCTTTTCGGTGAGTATCCCTCCATAATTTTCATAATATTGTGTTATGCGTTCATCGGCACGCCAACCTGGTGCATTATGATTATCTATCAACCAATTAGTAACAATTGTATCTGGAGAGATCTTTTTTAAGGTCCATAAGGCTGATGATAAAAAGCCATAGATTGCAAATGGTCTTATTCCCTTTGTAAGAAAATAATACTCAATGGCGCATGATAGTCGCTTATATTTTATAGTAAGCATTTCGCAAAATAATGGTACATATTCATCCGTGTCACGTCCATGAGGAATATAGACTATTTCTGCATTTGGATATCTCTTTCTTACATCTACTAATTTTGCCCAAATAATTGCCTCGAAGATTTCCGGTTTTAATCCGTTGGTCCGACTCTTTATTGATGGACCTACAATATAAACAGCATTATCTCCATTGGGTTTGTCAAATATAGCATGAATATTAGAAAATTTGTTGGGATATATGCATACTTTACGATTTTGTGTATAATGGAATAGAGAAAACAGAAAATCATTATCATAAATTCCTTTTTGCTTAAAAATATGATCTATCCTCTTTTTTTTATCCATGTATGGTTTATACGTTGTTCGACGCCATACTTCTTTCATACCCCAATCAGTAGGTTCCTCGGTATTACTCATAATGCCATTAAGCATAGCAATAGTGGCGCATCCATCATCTAAATATACGATGACAGAATCTTCTGTTGCATAGTGAACTCCCAATGCTCTCTGCCCCAACGCATAGTAATCGCCTACCATGATGCGACGATACCGTATAGATTCCTTCTCTTGAAAAATTCCTTTTGATGCAAATAAATCCAAATATATTTCTGCAATATTATCTGCTTCAATGGTTCTATATTTCAATTGCATCATACGCAACATCTCCATAACTTGTACGACTCTGCTATCATTCGGTTCAATGCCGATTATGAGTAGATAGTCCTCTATCTCAAACTCTTTAATCGCCTCGGCAGCACATAAAATTTGCAAAGGAGAATCCACTATAAAAGCAGTTGGTGTGCCCTTTGAAAAAGCTAATTCTTTGTAATATGAGTATTTTGAATGTTGCATATGTATAAATTAAAAATTTACGTATTCCAATTCCATTCTATCGCCAAATTTCAGGTCGCGATTGACGCGTTTGCCTAATATCTCCGGCAGGTATTTCGGATGTAAACCAAAGCCGGGACGGACGGAACGGACGTTCTGCTCTGTGATCATATCTCCGGCTTTCATATCTTCCGCCACATACAGCGAACGGCTTGCAGTGCGGCTATTCTTCATTTTCTCCGTGAGCGAATAATCAACCTTACCCATTGCAGCCTCTGCCAACCTTACTTTCTGAACCATATCGCGGAATTCAGTCTCATCCATTGAGAAGGTAGCATCTTCGCTTTCAACCTCTTTATTGAGGATGAAATGCTTCTCTATCATCACTGCGCCATTCGCTGCCGCAAGCACCGGGACCATGGCGCCAATAGTATGGTCGCTCAATCCGGCCTTTACACCAAAGCGTTCTGCGAGATCCCGAATCATTATCACATTCGCCTCCTCCACGGGTGCGGGATAGGCTGAGGTACACTTAAGCAGCGTAATATCATTATTGCCTACTCTACGACAAGCATCTACGGCAAGTTGTATATCCTCTATTTCTGCGATGCCGGTAGCGATGATCATGGGTTTCATCTTGGAGGCAGCATATTCAATCAGCGGGATATCGGTAATCTCAAAAGATGCAATCTTATACATAGGTGCGTCGAGCGACTCAAGGAAGTCAATTGCAGTCTTATCGAAAGGAGAGGAGAAACATACTAAGCCCTCGTCATGAGCGACTTTGAACAGCTCCTCATGCCACTCCCAGGGAGTATAAGCTTTCTGATACAACTCATAAAACTTCCTACCATCCCAAATGGAGTTTTCGTTAATCACGAAGTCAGGCTTGTCGCAATCCAACGTGATCGTGTCAGCCGTATACGTCTGCAATTTGATTGCATCCGCACCGGCTCTTTTCGCTGCTTTTATCGTCTCGATAGCGACGGACTTGTCACCTCCATGATTGGCCGACATCTCGGCTACTATCATACATTTTCCCATATTATTTGATGGTATTTAGTATTTGTTTCATTTCCGTTAATGTATCCGTTTGCAGGATGATATACCCTAACCTATCCAACGAACTACGTATCTGTTTCTTGGAATACGGTTCGATCTCATAGCGTCTGATAGCCGGATGACAGGTATGGATAAAGTCCTCACAACGATGGTAGTTCTCCGTATTGAGGAACTGCACCGCGGAGCATTTCTTAAACTTGATCTCCAAATCAGTCGGTTCACCAATCGATACGCGAATCAGATTCTCCATCATATTCACTCCGGTGGATAGCGGCACCAGATCGGATGTAATATAGTCGCCACCTAAGCGGCATGCGGACTCTATGATAAATGCGCCATCTGCATTTACCTTAACCTCCGTATGGTTGGGACAGTTATTAGAGCCAAGCGCTTTGGTTGCTGCGAGCACTTCGGCTTCTATCAGATGCTTCACATCATCCGAGATCATTGCCGGTTCGATATGGGTATCCTCCACGAAACAGCCATATTCCTCGCCTATCGTTTGCTTCTGCGTGATGGCAATGATATGCGTCTCTCCATTCTGCGAGAAGGACTCCACGCTGAACTCCTGGCCTTCGATGAACTCTTCGATGATCACCGTATGCGAACGGGAGTTGCAGTCTGCCTCGCAAATAGCCGATTTCAGTTCTTCTGCGTTCTCCACTTTCTGCACACCGCGACTGGCTGATGAATCCACCGGCTTGACGATCAGAGGAAATAAGGCATTGTTCATCAACTCCTTCGGGCACTCACCATTCTTCACAATACGATTGAGCGGCGTCTTGATGCTATGATTTTTCAAGCACTCACGTTGGAGGTATTTGTTAGTGCACAACCGAGCTGTCTCAATGGACATTGCTGGAAGATGGAACTTCTCGCCTACCGCTGCTACTACATTCACCGGTGCATCGGAAGTGGTAAGGATACCATCTATCGGATGATGCTGCACATAAGTCATCAGCGCATCCATATCCATCGTGCTAATCACCAAACACTCTTTCGCTTCTATGAACCCCGGAGCATTGGGATCCATATCGGCAACGATGGTATATAAGCCCATTTGATTCGCACATTGGATGATAGGCACTTGCATCTGGCCTCCACCTAAAATCAATATTTTCTTTGGTTCAACACACATATTCTTAAAAATCTGAACTACACGTTCCGGTATGTTCATAAAGTTCACATCTCGACGGATATATTGGAAGATTTGCTCGGTAAACTCCTGTGCAGCAATAGTCTCCAATGAGTCCGACTGCATCATATCACCCAAACCGATCACATACTGATTAGCGGCATACCATTCATAATCTTCCTTCTGATTATCTATATAATACCCGCTCAATATATTCGCGCCACAAGCCAACGCTTCTCGCGTCATTGTTGATGCCGGAAGAACAACCACACCGGCAGAGGCGAACAACTCGCTCAGTTGGTTTGCAGACACATTACGATGATACTCCACCCTTTTATCTTCCACCAACGGCCACCGATACGCATCGCCGATAATCACCTCGATATGGTCGATACATTGATTCTGCAATAAAGCATCCACGTATTTCCGTGTCAGGTTATTGGCATCCGCGCCACCCATTGCCACAACGGCAGTGCGATAATCTTTCTCCAATTGAGTGTGTTGAGTCAAAAATGGCTTCCGAAGTAACGAATATTCCAGACCGCCATACATCTTCGTATATATTTCTGTGTCATATTGTGATACGACAACTCCCGGAGATTGGCATATAATAGCATCTGCCAAATAATGGATCTCATGCATATCATCGATACAGATAAGTTTGCAACCCTTGGCCTTGATGGCTCGCTGATAGTCGGTGGTGAAGAAGTAGTTATCGAGCACCACTATCTCATCGCCATGCAGATACTCCAAGAACTTGCCAAACTTGGTATTATCAGACGGAAGCGCTACTATCTGACAGATTTCTTTAGCCTCTTGCACTTGATAAGCCGTTGGCGATTTCGTAAACATCGTGCAATCGAAGTCCTGCTTCAGCATATCTGCCAAAGCCAAACTCCGAATATAATGTCCGTACCCTATATTAGGACCGACATCTGCACGAAAATATATTTTACGCCTATTTGCCACTCAACAATTGGTATTTAAGTTCTGCAAGTTTCCAGTCCGTCTCGGTATCAATATCTTGCACACGTTCTTCGGATAAGATGATGGCACCTACGAATTTCTCCGTGAACTTACCATCCGTCAGTTTATACCAATAGAACGTACCCGAATCATGGTACTCCTTCGGCAGATCCTGACTACGACTGTATTCAAACTCCGGCCAATGACGTTTCATCGAACCGTCTTCTGCTACATCTAAGCACCGCCAAATCGGATACGAGAACTCCACCACCGGATAGACACAATCGAACTTTGAGTTATTCAAGAGTTGCAGCGCCTCAGCCAAATCATTCGATGAGATTAACGGAGCGGTAGCGTAGACGCAGCACATATTATCAAACACCTTTCCTCGCTTTTGATACTCATTCAGCACCTCCACTAACACATCATCCGAAGATGCGAAATCATTCGCAGTCTCTGCACTTCGCATGAAAGGTACAGACGCACCATACTGCTTGGCTATCTCCGCAATCTGCTCATCGTCCGTCGATACCATTACCTCATCAAAGAGTCCACTTTTTAGCGCAGCCTCTATCGAATAGGCGATAATAGGCTTGCCCAAGAACTCTTTGATGTTCTTATGCGGGATGCGCTTACTGCCTCCGCGTGCCGGTATAATAGCTAAGTTTTTCATTCTTCACACATCGGTTTTGCTTCACGTCCGCACTTGGCATAAAAGTCCCAAATGGTGTCGATGACATATTGCTGCTCCTCTTCCGTCAACGAAGGATACATCGGCAATGCAAGACAGCGCTTATAGTAATCCTCTGCCACCGGACATTCACCTTCTTTATGCCCCAACGACTTATAGTACGGCATCGTATGAGCGGGGATATACAGCACTTGCGAGTAAATCTGATGCTCACGCAGATAGTCATACAATGCCTTTCTGCGCATCGGATGCACCTCTATCACGTACAAATGGAAGGCGTGAACAATTCCTTCTTGTCTGAACGGAATCAGTATCGGCAGCTTATCCAATGCCTCATCGTATTTGCGTGCGATTTCGTTACGACGCTCAATGCTCCAATCGAGTCGCTTCAACTGGCTCGATGCCAATGCTGCCTGGAACTCCGTAATACGGTAGTTATAGCCCAACTCCTGCATCTCATAATACCAGCCTCCGTCGTTGCGCGTCAGACGCTCCGGATCTTTGGTGATACCATGCGTGCGGTACAATGCCACTTTCTCGTACAAGTCCTTACGGTTGGTCGTGATGCAACCACCCTCTCCGGCTGCGATATGCTTCACCGGATGGAACGAGAATACACTCAAATCGGCATACTTGCAGTTGCCAATCATCTGCTTCTCGCCCTTCGAGTCCGTCCACAATCCACCCGGAGCATGGCAACAGTCAATCACCGTTGCAAAACCATACTCTTGTGCGAGTTTATGCAGACGCTCCTCATCGATTGGATATCCGGCAAAGTCCACCGGTACAACGGCTTTATACGTTCCCTTCGGCGATGCTTTCAGAATCTCCTCCAGCTTATCCAGATCCATCAGGAAGGTTTTGCTGTCGATATCGCAGAACGTGATCTCCGCACCTTGATAACGGAAACCGTTGGCGCTTGCCACAAACGTGATAGGTGTCGTAATCACCTTATCTCCCGGCTGGATATCAAGCGCCATAGCGCAGAGATGGAGCGCAGCCGTTCCGTTGCTGACCATACATGCATACTCGCAGCCCAGATATGCCGCGAACTCCTTCTCGAACTGCGGTATCCGCGGACCTTGCGTCAGGTAGTCGGACTTCAACGTCTCAACCACCGCTTGTATGTCTTCGTCAGTAATTAACTGATGTCCGTATGAAATTGGTTTCATTTTACTTCAAAATTTGGGTCAACAAATTGTTTGATCTTTGCGCGCATCGAATCAACAGTCTCCCACTCTTCGTTATTGTCGGACGAGTAATGGAAGCCGAAGGGTACCGGCTTCGCATTGTGGTGCGCGATGAACTCCTCACGAGTATGCGTGAACGATACGGACGGAAGGATCACATAATAGCGACCCAAGTCAATCGTATCCAATGCATCCGTGACGGTAATCATCTCCTCATGCAGTTTCTCACCCGGACGGATACCCACTTCCTTCTGCGGGATGTTCGGTGCAATAGCCGTTGCCACATCCGTAATCTTATAACTCGGAATCTTCGGGATGAAGATCTCGCCACCCAGATGATGACCAATAGCGTACATCACCATCGCCACACCTTCTTCCAACGAGATATTGAATCGCGTCATGCGCATATCAGTGATCGGCAAAAACTCCGCTCCCTCATCACGCTTGCGGATAAAGAACGGTATCACACTACCGCGACTACCCATTACGTTACCGTACCGTACCACCGAGAAACGGATATCTTTGCTGCCGCGGATGTTATTTGCTGCCGTAAAGAGTTTATCACTCGTCAGTTTCGTCGCTCCATACAGGTTAATCGGAGCACAAGCCTTATCGGTACTCAGTGCCACCACGTCATGCACACCGCATGCCAAGGCAGCCTTAATCACGTTCTGCGCACCATGTACATTCGTCTTGATGCACTCCTCGGGATTGTACTCAGCCGTATCCACCTGCTTAATAGCTGCTGCATGAATAATCACATCCACTCCTTCGCATGCTCTCGTCAGACGCTCCAAGTCACGCACATCACCGATAAAGAACCGTAACTGCGGATACCTGTCATGCGGATACTTCTGCTGCATATCATACTGCTTCAACTCTCCGCGAGAGTAGATGATGATTTTCTTCACTTGTGGATAATCCCGCAGGATGACTTCCACAAACTTCTTTCCGAAACTACCGGTGCCACCGGTAATCAAAACTACTTTATTATTCAGCATATCTTTGTTTAATTAAATTCATACAAATTTCCAATCGAGCAGCGTACTCATATAGCCGGGACGTTTATCGCCTCGGAATGTACGATCATCCGTCATATTAAATACACAAACATCAAAAGGAGAATCCACATTCCACCCGCTAATATTTTGACTACTTGTAAAATTGAGATAAACAGAATAACTACCAGGTGCTAAACTACGTTTCGGAATCAGAATATCTATTTGTGATTCTCCCAACGGCAGAGTCTCCAGCTTGTTCATCACTATATCATTGCTATCCGACACCCATGCAGCTACGCCATCGGCTTTCGTAAACTGTAGATAACCATATATACCCGGCACGCGATTCTTCACATGCGCAGTCATGCGTACATGCCATTCTTCATCGCAAGAGAAGAGGTTTTTCCCTTCCCCTTTGCTATCCAGCAATTCCACTTTCGTGATCTGAAAATCCTTATTTGGATTGAACTCACGTTCCCATGCTGCTCCGAGGTTAACGAGCGAATCGGAGAGGTACATATCGCAGATGGAATTAACCTCTCCATCCGCTTTTATACTACCATTCTCCAATAGTATACCACGCTTGCAGAGGCTACGGATACTGCCCATATTGTGGCTCACAAACAATACTGTACGTCCCTCTCCAGAACTAACATCCTTCATTTTTCCGATGGCCTTTTTCTGAAATTCAGCATCTCCTACCGCCAATACCTCATCAACTACGAGAATTTCAGGATCGAGGAATGCAGCTACGGCAAAACCGAGACGAACAGTCATACCGCTCGAATAACGCTTCACAGGCGTATCAATATATCGTTCACAGCCGGAGAAGTCGATAATTTCATCTAATTTCGCTTGAATCTCTTGGCGTGTCATGCCAAGAATAGCGCCATTCATGAAGATATTCTCGCGGCCTGTCATTTCGCCATGGAAACCGGTTCCGACTTCCAACAACGAACCAATACGACCATGAGCACGTATAACACCAGTCGTCGGACCGGTTACACGGCTCAACAATTTCAACAGTGTGGACTTACCGGCGCCGTTCTTACCGATAATACCTACCACGTCGCCTTGCTCCACCTTGAAATTGATATCCTTCAACGCCCATACGTACTCCGAGTTACCCTTCGTACTCCGGTCGTTGGTCTCACCTATCTTAAGATACGGATCCTCTTTACCTAAAATGCTCGTCTGCCACCATCGGTTAATATCATGCCGTAACGTACCCGTTGATACCAGCCCTAAACGATATTGCTTACTCACATTCTCAAACTCAATTGCATTTGCCATATATTTTCGATTTTTAATAATTCTAAATTGTGTCGATAAAGAACTTTTCTTTTCGATTAAATAGTGCTATGCCAATCATCAATAACACCACCATACATCCCGCACTATATGCAAGCGATGTCCATGAGAACTCTCCTGCTCCGTACGCTCCTACCTTGAATGTCTCAATGATTGATGTCAACGGATTATAGAGCATGATTTTATGCAATGTCGGATCCGTTACGTAACTCAACGGATACACAATCGGTGTTGCGTACATCCACAGCGAAACGAACACCCCGAAGAAATTCACCAAGTCTCTATATTTCGTAGTTAACGATGATATGATCAATCCCAAACCCAAAGCCAATCCTTGCATCAAAAACACCAGTACCGGAAACAGCAGCAGATACCATGTTGGACGCAGCTCAAGCCCTTTTGCTACATAGAAGATATACACCGCCGCAAACGTACATAACTGCAACGAGAAGCGGAATAGCTTCGACACCAACATCGAAATAGGCATCACCATTCGGGGGAAATAAACCTTTCCAAAGATTCCTGCATTAATTTGGAGAGTTCGAGATGCAGACATTAAGCATGTTGAAAAATACTCCCACAAGCAGATTCCACTCAGATAGAACACCGGTTGCGGAACACCATCCGTTGGAATTCCGGCTATACGACCAAAGACGATGATATACATGAACATTGAGAACAATGGTCCCACAAAGTACCAACCCATACCAAAGATCGTCTGCTTGAACTGCACCGTGATATCACGCTTGATAAACAGCCATATCAGGTACCGTTTCGCCCATACATCCCTCAATCCAAAACCTTTTGCATACGATTTCGGAGTTATCACCGTTGTCCAATATATATCCTTTTCACTCTTCACTATTCACTTTTCACTATTATCTTTAAACAGTGTCCATGAAGGATTTTTGCACTTTGTTAAATAGCATCAACCCTATCACCAGCAGCACCAATGTAAACGCTGCGCTATATCCCAACCACAACCAACTGAACTGTCCTTGCCCCAGCAACGAATACTTAACCGCTTCCATTACCGGTGTCACAGGATTCAGACTCATCGCCAAATATAACTTCTCATTCGTCACCATGCTCAACGGATATATAACCGGTGTCACATTCACCCACAGCGAGATGATCTTATTCAGCATAATCTGCAAATCCCTATACTTCGTCGTCATCGATGATAAGATCATTCCGAATCCCACAGCCATCAACGCCAACAGCACAATCAGCAACGGGAACAACACCACTTGCCAATGAAGCTCCAACTCTGTACCGGTGGCTGCATAGTAGATATAGAAGCACACAAAGATACCCAACTGGATTGCCAGACTCAACATGTTCGTCGTCACTGCCACCAGCGGCATGATAATTCTCGGGAAATAAACCTTGCCGAAGATATCTGCATTCGTCACAAATGAGTTTGACGTAGAGCTCAGGCAACTGGCAAAATACCCCCAAATAGAAATACCCAACAAATAGAACAAGATCGGAGGCACACCGTCTGTTGGAATACCTGCAATACCACCAAACACCGTCACATACACAATCACACTCAGCACCGGTGTGATGATGAACCACAACGGACCTAATATCGTCTGTTTGTATGCTACACGGAAAGCACGCTGAACAAACAGCTCGAACATGTCGCGGTAGCGCCATATCTCCCTCCAATCAATCGCCAACAACTTATCTTTAGGCGTAATGATCAAATCCCAGTTTTGCTTTCCTTCACTCACTCTTTTTGCTTCTTTGCAACTCGCTTCCTCATACGTGTATGTCACGCATACATACGTACACAAAATTTGTGGCTGCAAAGGTACAAAAAAAAAATGACATATACAAACGTATATGCATAATTCTTCATTTTTTCTTCATTTTGCAAGCAAAAAGCGAACTTTTGCGATTTCTTTATGCTGCTTTTCTGTAATTTCCTTTTTCACTTGCCATATTATGACTAACGAAGAGGACTGTTCGGCCTTGGCCTATCGCGGAACTATCCTCGATACATGTACCCAAATTGCATTTCGGTAGGAAGTACTCGGATGCTCTCGCTCCTCCCCATCGCAAATCATGCTGCTTTACGTTGGGGACCCCAGTTGGCACCGAGTGCCCTTATCTTTACGTCTTTCATCTTGCCGCTGGCTTTCTTTTGGAACTCCGCATCGCCGACAGCGAGAACTTCGTCTACGACGAGGATCTCGGGTTCGAGGAAGGCTGCTACGGCAAAGCCCAGACGGACAGTCATTCCCGAGCTATAGCGCTTAACCGGGGTGTCGATATACCGTTCGCAGCCGCTGAAGTCAATGATCTCATCGAGCTTGGACTGGATCTCATTACGCGTCATGCCGAGGATGGCGCCGTTCATGAAAATATTCTCACGACCCGTCATCTCGCCATGGAAGCCCGTGCCGACTTCGAGCAGGGAGCCGATACGGCCGTGGGCTCTTATGATCCCCGTTGTAGGGCCTGTGACGCGGGAGAGGAGTTTTAAGAGGGTCGATTTTCCGGCACCGTTCTTACCGATGATGCCGACGACGTCGCCCTGCTCGACCTTGAAGTCGATATCGCGGAGGGCCCAGACGTATTCGGAGGTGCCCTTCGAGGCACGGTCGTTGGTCTCGCCGATCTTCAGATACGGATCCTCCTTGCCGAGGACGTTGGTGATCCAAAATCTTCTTATGTCATGTGAGAGAGTCTTGGTTGATACCAATCCGAGGCGATACTGTTTACTTACATGCTCAAACTCTATAGCTATGTTATTTCCCATTTTGAAAATTATATTAATTATAACTTTTTTGAAATCATGATTCCATCATCTGTTCTTTTGCTACTATTCGCTCGTTCGTAAACAAGCTTTCCAACGCGAGAATACTATCAAAATAACCAACCTCCGTTGTCATTTCAAAAAAGAGATTATATTAAAAATAGTTTTTTCTTGTTCAACTTTGTTTTCACATTTCGGATCGGTGGGATCCATTTTATAATTATTATTTTTCTCCGTTGTGAGATAGGTAAGCAGGGGTTTGAAAATTATAGCAATTATAACTTTTTGAACCACAACCTTTGTTGTTCACATACTGCTTATCGCTTCAAAAAGAGATTATATCAAAAATTTCTTTTGCACAACGGTATTTTTATTATAATTTTCAGTTTCTAAAAGGCTACCATCTTGAACGTTTTTGGGTCGTAATGGTACTTTTCGCATTGTGCGTACACCGGTGCAAAATTATAAAGCACACCATATTGGATGCCGGTGAGGCGCATGTAATTCCAGAGTTGTTGGCGATGAGCGTCCGTGAGGTTATCCACCGCTTTGCACTCGATGAGGATAGGCTTGTCCCCGTTCATGATGCGGAAGTCAGCGAAATGACGGTGCTCAATGGTGTGGCCCTTGTAGTCGGCCGTGAACAGGAACTCCTTGTCGAAGGGGATGCCACGGAGCGACAGTTCGATAGCCAGTGCGTCCTGGTACATGTACTCGTTGAGGAAGGGTCCGAGGTGTTTGTGCACCTCTTGGCACGCTCCCAGGGCTGGGTAGACGAGTTGTTTATATGTGAATTTGTCTGCGTCAGTCATTGTTTTCTTCGTTATCTTCGGGTTTGACGACGGTATCTTGGGCAACGCTTTCGATTTCGGCGATGGTAGGGATCGTGCCTTCCACCTTCGTCGGATAGAGTTTCTGCAGTTCATACTCCGAGATGCCGAGAGGTTGGCTGGTCGCTTCCAATGCATATTGCGCAAAGACATTATCTTTGGTTTTGCATATCAGCAAACCGATGGTTTTGTTATCGGCTTCCGACTTAAGGATATGGTCAACGGCTACCACATAGGCGCCTAACTGTCCTATATGTCCCGCTTCAAAATCCGTTGTCTTCACTTCGATGACTACATAACAATGAAGCCGAGTATTATAAAAGAGCATATCCAGGAACTGCTCCGTTTCGCCTACCTCTAGCCGCACTTCACGGCCCATATAGGCAAAACCGGTGCCTAATTCAACGAGGAATTTCTCAATATTAGAGATGAGCGCATCCTTCAGCTTACGTTCGTTATAGGGTTCACGCAAGCCGGTAAAAACAAAACTATAAGGGTCACGTGTGATTTCAACCGCGAGATCACTCTGCTCTTCCGGCAAAGTTGCGGTGAAATTCGTGATGGCCTTGCTATGCCGTTCGTAAAGATTGGTGGAATAAATATTAAGCAAGACATCCCTACTCCAGCCGTTCAGAATCGTTTGCTGCACGTAGAACAATGCCTTCTCCGGCTTTCCTTTGCATTTGTCGATGAGCAATTTGTGATGCCCCCAAGGCACGGAGAATATTTGCTCCCCAAGTTGGGGAGTGATTGCGATTTGCTCCCCGGTTTGGGGAGTGATTTGCTGCAACGGACTATAGAGGAGATAGAAATTCTTCATGTAGAGCAAATTGGTCTCAGAGAAACATCCGGCCCCGGGATTAGCTTCTTTTAAATCATGACTGAGATTGGCGAAAAACTTATTGCCCCAGCGTTGCTCCGAATGGAGTTCCACTATCTCTTTGCCCAGGCTCCAATAGAACTGTAACATATCCTGATTGATATGCACAGCGGCTTTGATCTGGCTACGCCGGAATCGCTTGCTGATGGACTGGATCCACTGTTTGTAGTCTTGGTCGATATGTATCAGTTTGCTCATTGTTGCGTTGGGTTGTTATTACGTTTTGTTGGTCTATGCTCCCATCATACGTACGTATATGCATATGTGTGCGCACAAGAAAACCGACTGCAAAGGCACAAAAAAAATCCCATATATGCAAATATATATGGGAAATTCTTTCAAAAATGTTGATTTTGCAACGAAAATCGGGGATTTGGAATTAGAATTCAAATTCTTTTGCCTCCCAGCCGAAGTCTTGATAATAATGGACGTTCAGGTTGTTTTGTTGTACGTACTCGTATAATTGTTCACGACGAACGGCTTCACGAACGGACTCGTTGGAATGCATATTCATGAAGATATCCAGATAATCCCCGAAGATTCGTTTGGCTGTTGACATGAAGCGCGAACCATCTTCTACACGTTCAAAATCAACGACTTGCGGATGGTTGTTTGCGTAAGTAAGCGTCATCTTTCCGGGATGGCTACCACCGGAAATCGTCTTGAGGGTATCGCCTGAGATGTTATACCAGAACACCCAGAAATCACCCCACACGCACGAATCTTCCTCGTGAGCAATAAGCAGCGCCGGAACACAGATTTCGCCTTGTAAGTAGGACGGAGCAATCTCGCGCAGCAGATAGTCGCTGATGGCATGACGGATGGCTTGCTCCTTGCGGTTATTGGCGATATACCGGATACAATCGGCTTTGTGGTCATCGAAATCGGAAATTAGCCATTGGCCGTTCACACATTCCATATAGAGCCTATGTTCCTCCGGAATTTCTCCCTCCTCGGCGGAGGCCGTTCCTCCCGTTTCATCGGGAGGACACTCCGCCCATTCTTGACGCACAGAGATAGTAGCAACCGCATGGTCTTTGTCCGTTTGCTCGACCTTAACCACCTCATAATCAGCAATCGTGCCTCCGTTTCCGGTGACGAAATAATAGAGCCATTCATGATCCATCGCTTCGTGTTGCGGCAGACGATAGAACATCGTGTCGAGCACCGCATAAAAGTCTTCCGTCATGTAGTCGCGGGACTTCTCCAGCAGTTCATGATCAGGGATGTACGCACATAGTTCAGCGGCTCGTTCTTCGAGCGTTTGGGACTTCTGACATGCCGCAAAAACCACAGCCAAAGCTGCGCATAAAATAATCTTTTTCTTAGCCATAAAGGCACGATTAACTTCGTTCTTCATATCAATCTGTTTCGTCTAAACCGTTAAACGTCTTAACCCCAAGGGGGTACGATTATTCCGTTTTTACTTCATTTTATTTCGTCAAAACCGTGAATTTTGAGTCGTTTCATTTGTCGATGGAACCGCACATGGAAGAGGACTGCCGGGATAGCCAAGGCGATGACGAACGCAATCCACATACCTTTCGCTCCGAGACCCACAGAGCCTAACCCCAACCCTTCCCCGAAAGGAAGGGGGTAATAGAATGTTAAATATATTCCCAGTGGCAGCGCCACACCGATATAGGCGAACAGTGCTATCCGCATCGGGACTCGTACATCCTGGATGCCGCGCAACATCGCCGCTCCTATACATTGCAATCCATCCGCGTATTGGAGCGTTCCGGCTATCACAAGCAGCGTCGAAGCGATAGGAATCACTTCCGGATCACTCGTAAAAATATACGGGATGACGTTGCGTCCGAAGATCATGATAGCCGCTCCGATGGTGTTCATCAGCAGACACAGATGTACGGACGCGTGACTTGCCATACGCACGGCTTGCAAGTCGCCTTTGCCGAGTTGATGCGAGACGCGGATGGTGGTTGCCGAACCGATGCCCAGCGCCAACATAAACGTCAAGTCAGCCATCTGATTGGCGATATGATGAGCCGCCAGAGACTCCTTGCTGATCCAACCGATGATGACAAACGAAGCCGTGAACAAAAAGGCTTCGGCAAAGGACTGCAAACCAATCGGCATACCGATAGTGAGGAGGTGTTCCACTTCTCGACGCGTGATCAGATACCTACGCATGGACGTAAGGTAACGACGCCAATCGGCCTTGCAAAGCATGGCGATAAAGTAACAAACCGGCATCAGACATCGTGCAATCAGACTTGCCCACCCTGCTCCTTCTGCACCCATCGGTTGGCAACCCCAGTGCCCAAAGATGAACACCCAGTTCAGCAAGATATTGAGCAAGTTACAACCTATCGTAATGAGCATTGCAACAGTCGTGTTACCGAGTCCCTCAAGGAACTGCTTACTGAACGTGAACAGCAGAAACGGCACGATGGACAGCACAATGAGGATGTAATAGGGTCGCGCGCAAGTGACGACTTCGGGTTCTTGTCCGAACGCGTCCAGAAAACCGATACAAGGAGCAAGTAGCACTAACGACAACACACACATCAAACCCGTGAACACCAGGCCATTAGTGAAATACGATGTGATCTGTTCATGCTTATGCGCAATCTCATCATCCGTAGTGCCTTCCTTTAGCAGTTTTTCAAGTCGTCCGTGGACGTGTCCCACAAGCGGAGTGATGCCCATGAGTGCCCCCATTGCAAAAACCATTACCGTGAAAAACAGCGCGTTAGAGAAACTGACAGCAGCCAAGTCCGTTGTGCCATAATGCCCCACCATGATCGAGTCAGCGAGTCCCACCAACGCAGCTCCAAACTGCGTCAGCATCACCGGAAACGCCAACTTCAAGTTGCGCTTGTAGTACGGATAATATGCACGAAACGAATAGGTCATTTAGCAAGTTGTGATATATTCGATTTTATTGCCCACACAGGACAGGTATTTTTGGAAATTGTCTTGGCTAATCACTACCGTTCCGCGACAGTCGTTCGGATGAAAACTCAGCGACTCGGCATCCTTCAAACGGCTGTCCAAGAACAAAATCACATGGTGTTCGGTATCGTTGATCAATCCAAACGGACTGACACTACCCGGTTCCAATCCCAGATACTTCATCATTCGTTCGGGGGATGCAAAAGATAGTTTGCCGGGGGCCTTGAGACCCTGCGACACCAGCACGTCTTTGAGCCAATGTTCGATGTCATGAATCGCCAAATCGTAGTCACACGGGAAACAAATCAGGTAATGTTGGTCACCCTTGTGGTTGCGCATGAAGATGTTCTTGCAATGTACACTTCCGTCGTCGTGCCACCACCGTTTCGCCTCCGCTATCGTCTTGCCTTCGGGGTGATTGTAGGTAGTAAAC
This sequence comes from Paludibacteraceae bacterium, assembly GCA_017412245.1. Taxonomy (GTDB): domain Bacteria; phylum Bacteroidota; class Bacteroidia; order Bacteroidales; family Paludibacteraceae; genus Colicola. The sequence goes on from JAFPYI010000010.1 coordinate 22,084, forward strand.
GGTATGTTGTGTTCGTCCAAATAGCGCAAGACGCGCTCTTGTCGATCGGATATAATTTCTAAGCCCCTTTGGGGCACGATTGTTTCGTAGTTTTCCATTTCGTCCTATTGTTGCTTATCAAACCATTCGCGGCAGAGTTTCCGCAGTTCTGGTTCGTTATGAATGAGCGCACGTAGTTGCGCAAGTCCTTGCACATTGCGTTCACTGTTGAGCCAAAGTTTTAGGTATCCTCCTTCGGCATATTTCTCGTGGAGATGATCGAGACTGCGTTGGTAGAGCATGTCAAAATCGGCATCAGGAAGCAGTTTGAGGCTATACGCCATAGTGCGATGAATGACGGTAAGCGGATCAATCTGCCGATCGGCTTCAGCGACGATAGCACCATAGATCGTTCGTGGTGGGTTCTTACCACTTGCACGATGATCTTCCACAGCATCCCGCATAATCAACAGTTGTTCGTGCGTGAACCATTGCTGCAAATTCTCATCTGCCATCAGGATCTCACCCGAATGGATATGATGCTTCTCCCGATCGAATTTCAAACCCAGATCATGGTATGCCGCAATGACATACGCCATAGTCTCATCAGCGTCGTAAGCACGTGCCAGTTTGAGGCTCTCCCGAATGACTGTCTCCGCATGGTCACGCTTATGTCCACCATCAAAAGCATCGTATTGCGTCAGGATGGATTGCTGAATATACACGTCCAAAAGCAGTTCTTCCGGCTTGTCAATAATCCGCCCCACTCCATTCTTAACAAGCGTCTCTCTACTTACGAATCCCCAAGAACACGCCACGAATGGCACATTCGCATTCTGAGCCGTATCTCGATCTACGAGGCTATCGCCTATATATAATGTGGAATGTTGAATGTTTAATGTTGAAAGGATATCGTAAACGATTTGCGGATTCGGCTTGCGTTCGATACCTTCGCGTTCGCCTAAAATGACATCAAAGATACCGGGGAAAAAGTGCTCCACGATCTTCTCCGTCGCTGCCTGGTACTTATTGCTGGCCACAGCCAATTGATGTCCCTGCGCTTTGAGCATCGCCAACAGTTCCGGTATGCCTTCGTACGGACGCGTGTAGTCGCAGTTGTGCTCATTATAATAAGGAACGAAATGCGCGCGTACGCGTAAGACATTCTCCTCCGTTCGCTCCGATTCCGGCATGGCACGACGAATGAGATTATTGATCCCGTTGCCCACCATCCGCGGATAGTCCGCAATGCGGTGCGTCGGGTAACCCGTCTGCTCCAGCGCATAGTTGCACGCATAGCCCAAATCGTCAATCGTGTTGAGCAGCGTTCCGTCCAAGTCAAAAATAATCGTCATTATAAGATCTGCGCTGTGTGATTCTTCGTATCGACCTTTTCGATGATTCGTTCCAAGATGCCGTTCTCGTCAAAGATGAATGTCTTGCGCAGCGTTCCCATCGTCACCTTTCCATAGTTCGTCTTAGCCGCAAGGGCACGATTAACTGCGTTCTTCTTTTCTCCCCACGCACCGAAGGCTTGCAGCATCTCGGTGGTCGGGTCGCTGAGTAAAGGAAAAGGCAAGTCATATTTTTCTTTGAACTTGATATGCGAGGCTTGGCTGTCCTTGCTCACGCCATAGACTTGGTAACCCTGCGCAAGAAAAGCATGGTAGTTGTCGCGGATGTTACATGCTTCCGTCGTGCAACCCGGCGTGGAATCTTTCGGGTAGAAATAAATGACTGTCTTTTTGCCGATCAGGTCGTTGTTTGTAACCATCTTGCCGGTTTCGTCCACTGCCGCAAAACCCGGCATCTTGTCTCCAACTTGTAACATAATTATTTGCGTTTTAAGAATTTTACAACACATGTGCCAAGCCGGTAAAGACTTGGTTTACAGATATGGATGAATCGTCCGTGTTCGACGAGTTTACCTCCGAACTCAGCCTTGAAATCGCGTACTCCATAAGGAACTCCAGGTTCTCCGGCACCCATGATATCGAAGCGAGGTAATTGGTGCGTATGAGCGTACTCCATCGCGGCCCATGTCGCCATGACGGAAGGAGAAAGCGATTTGTATGAACTATCCATTCCGCACACGAACCACTCGTAGATACATTGCTCTTCCTTAATCGGACACATAATTCCACCGATCACTTTGCCTTCCGATTTGACCAATAGATAGATGCCTCTTTTTTGACGGAAGAACGCCAAGAAGAAGGATAGCGGAAAGAGCGGCGTCTTCACTTTGCGGCGATACAGATCCAATAATATCGCGTACCAATCTACCACTTCTTGCTCCGTTTGAGCTTCCTCAATGACTACACCATTCTTCTGCGCTTTGTGAATTTGCCGCTTTCTGGTCTCGCTCAAGCCTGTCCACATTGCCTCACGATCCGAACAATCGAAATGGAAATTCAAGTGCGGTTGATAGGTAAATCCCGCAGTTTCAAACGCCTCTTTCCAAGGACTGAAGTCATTAAAATTGCGAGTCTCGATGTAGATGGATTTTTGTTCTAAATCCTTGCGAATATAGTTCGACAATAATATGATATCCTCTTTCGCGTAATTCGCAGCCATCACAACCCCACCTATTATAATCGCACGACGCGTAAAGAATTGTTTGATAGCACTCCGCTCTTTGGTCACATATCCGACGCAAACGGCACGCAATTCCCCACTCTCTTCTGCAGCATACGCAAACGGTTCCATGAGTTCCGGCAGGGACGCAAAGAAGTCATATGCCTCCGGAGACTGAAACCATGTTCCCGTCTCACTCATCCGCACCAATGCGCTCCATTGCTGCCGATCGATCTGCTTATATGTCAGGATATGTGCCATTATTCTATTAATCCAAATTTCTTTAATCGCGCCCTAATAGCACCTTGTGTGCGGTTGAATTCTTTTGCCAATTGGGCGATAGGTGTGCCTTCGAGGAAGAGTTCCCGCAGTCGCAAATCGTCCTCCACCATCCAGCGTTCACCGAACCGTTGTTGCGGTGCTGGAGCGGGATTGCGGCGTTGCTTCACCATCTTGATAAAGTCCAGCAAGAAGGGCGACGGTTTGCCTTCCACAAGCATATCGTGAATCATCGCCTCCACAGCCATATCATCCAGCGCGCTGCCTTTGTATTCGTTTTTTGCAGGAGCTTTGACAGGTTTTGGTGCTTTTGGTTTCGGCTCTTTCTTAGGTGCTTTGGTCTTCTTCTGCGGTTTCTCCATAAGTGGTTGCAAATCAGCCATTGGAGCCACGAAATTATTCCGTGCTTGGAGTAAGGATTCGGACGAAGGTTCTTCCGTTTTGAGGATTGACTGCATCAAGTGCATCTTCTCGTGCAGCACAAGGAACAAGTCGTTCAGCAACGGTTCAAAGTCCGACACATCGCCTTTGTTTTTACTGCGACACGGATGGTTCGCCACTTGTTGTGCCACCGGTTCTAAGAGCGGCAAGAAATACAGACATGCAGCTTGTAAGCGTTCACGAAGCATCGATTTATCACCATGTAACAGCAGTTTGGTCAGTTGTGGTCTGAACTTTTCGGCAATCGATTGCCACTCGGAGAAGATCGGTTGCAAACCCTCCAAGAACGGCAAACACTCTGCATTGAACGACACCGCTTTCGCAGCCACTTTTCGCATCTGGTCCACCAAACTCAGCGTCCGATGGAAGTCAAAAAGCGCACTGAACAGTTGCACCTCGTATTCCTTGCGCGCCTTAGGAAGTGCTTGATTAACAGTCTCTACGGATGGCTGACTATCCGTGTAACGCAACACGGAAGGATCATTGTCTAACTCCACATAATCAAGCTTCGAAGACAGCACGATGCCTTCGAGTGTCCGACAACGGGACAGCGCCACATAGACCTGTCCTGCCGCAAAAGCACGTGCCGCGTCGATGATCACTTTATCGAACGTCAGACCCTGACTCTTGTGAATCGTCACGGCCCAAGCGAGTCGCAACGGATATTGCGTGAACGTACCCAGCACTTCCTCGTCAATCTTACCCGTTTTCTCGTCCTCGCGATAACGAATATTCTCCCACACCATACGTGTCACTTCTATATCCCCGTCGTCGCACCGCACGAAAATCTTTCCGTCATCGATGTCCGTGATCACACCTATCTTGCCGTTGTAGAACCGACGCGGTTTCTGGTCGTCATTGCGCACAAACATCACACGCGCACCGACTTTGAGCGTCAAAATCTCCTCTGTCGGGTAGATATTAGCCGGAAAATCTTTCTTGATGTCCGCTTCGAACACATGAGGCTCGTCCGGCAACCGATTCAACTCCCGTTCATTCAGTTCGTCAGCCGAACGGTTGTGAGTCGTCAGGGTTATATGAAAGTCCTCATCGGTGTTCTTGAACCGCGGATTATAGCGACTATTCAGCAATGCACGACCTTGTGTAGTCAGCTGATTTTCACGCACTTCGTTCAGCAAACTGACGAACGTCTGGTCCTGTTGCCGGAACACATGATCCAACTCGACATAGATCGGCTGCAATTCCTTCATCACCTTTGCTTGGAAGAAATACGGCCCTTCGTAGTACTTCTTCATCGTCTCTTCATCCTCGCCCTTCGTCACCACCGGAGACAACTGAAACAGGTCCCCGATCATTACCAACTGCACGCCGCCGAAAGGCTGATCTTTGCGGTATTTGTAGCGCCGCAACACCGTGTCAATCGCGTCCAGCACATCCGCGCGAACCATACTAATCTCGTCAATCACCAGCATCTCGAGGTGATAGAGCATGTTGCGTTTGCGTTGCGTAAGTCGTTGTTCTGCAAACAGTTGCCTGTACGATTGTGGTGTCGGGATAAGTGTCCGAACCGGCAACTGAAACAGCGAATGAATCGTCATTCCTCCCGCATTGATGGCAGCCACACCGGTTGGTGCCACCACAGCCATATTCTTCGGCGACTGTTCCCGCAACTTCCTCAGGAACGTCGTCTTACCCGTTCCGGCCTTACCGGTGATGAAGATCGGCCGATTCGTATGCATCGCAAACTGCTCAGCCAAGTAGTAGGGCAGCGACTCATTGCGTGCATCTTGCTGCGCATCAGCCTCCACCGAACGCGTATCAATGATTCCCGCAATCAGCTTGTAATGTTGCAGTTGGCCATCAACCTCCACCGGTTCTTCCGTCATCGAAATCGCGTAATAAAACGTGCCGGTGGGGAACTTGCCGATCAGCGGCACATTCGAATAGCCTTCCATGCGCTCCAGGTACCGCGGATCTGTCACGGAAACCAAATACTCATTGCCCTTGTACGTAAAGCGCGTCTTGTATTGAATCTTTTTGATCCCGTCTTTGAACTTCTCCTCCCGAATGATCTCCGGCTCTTCCGGTTCAATCAGCATCAACGAACCTTTATTCGCGCAATATTCCTTATGCGTCAAAAATCGTCCTTGCGAATGCAAAACATAGTCCCGTTTGGACAAGAGAGCTTGCAGCACCTTCTGCGAGAACGGCAGACTCTTGATAATCCGCATCCGGCTATAATAAAAATTCTCGTTTTGACAACCTGAACCACATGCCTCCGTATTGCTCAGTTCGATAACATCCAAAATGCGAATATTTCGAGCCGTTTCCATAGGAATCTCCTTGTGCGTCGTCTCCCGCTGAACCGGACGAATCCACCGCGGTTCACCCTGATCATCGACTACGCGGAAAGTCTTCTCATCTGCGCTCAACCGGATCTCTATTCCGGCTATGCATCGTCCCCCGTACTTAAACGAGTTCGCCAAACAGATGAAAAGATGCTTTTCCATATTTCTCACAGGTTCAATCATTTATACAATGCCAATTGTTTCTCCAGTTCTGCTTTAAACTGTTCTCGTAAGGACTGAGGTTGCAAAATCTCCAGTTCCGAACCATAGGTGCGTAGTTGTTGGATGAAATCTAGAGTCGGAGCTACAAACCATTCAAAAACACAAGGCTCAACTTCCTTTTGCGAGTGGTGCAAAGGTAACGAACGAAGATACTTGGCTGCCAATGGAATGACTCTTGCCTGAATAATTTCGGGAGTATAGTCTTTGCCGCAGAACACGCCATAATAGCCAGAGAAATAAGCCTTTGGATGAAATTTCTTTGGCTGTTTGAACTTCTTATCCGTCCGTTTTATATACTGCACCCGATCCAAAGCATAGATTCGCGGTTCATCCTTCGGTGTGTCGTGCCTATCGTCAATCTCTTCCACGAATCCAAGTACATACCAACGCTGCTTGAAAACCTTTAGACACAGCGGTGCCAACAGAAACTCATGCGGCGCTTCTTTGCTATCAAAACGCAGATGGGTCACTTGCAGCATCTTCTTTTCTCGCATAGCCTCCACAATCGTCGTCAGGTACTCTGTTCCGGCAGGGATAGGTTCGTATAGAATCTGATCTCGCAATTCCCGACTTGTGTCAAGCGACTGACTCATAGCGAATTGCGAAAGCAGCCATTGCTTCGTCTGACTATTGCTGTCCAAATCGGCAATGTAATACTGTCCTCCATAAGGCGAACGCTGACACTTGATCTCGATGTCAAATAGCATCTCTATCTCGTTGAGGCAACGAAAGAATGTCCGATCGGGAATGCGCGATTCGTGATACTCGTTCAGGTTTGCATGCAGCCAACATCGATCAATTTCAGCCTTTGTGATCTTTCCTGCTGATCGAATCGTATCCACCAACCAAATGTATTTGTTGTACTGCGTTGCTGCCATGGCACTAATTCTCAAATTTCCGTGCAAAATTACAAAAATTTTCGCACATACGCAAATTTTTCTGCATTTTTTCGCGTTACTCCTTTGTTTGTTCGTTGATCTGTTGCCGAATCTCTTCTTTGACATGTGCACGGACGATGCCGCTAACCATACGATGGCCGCCTTTTTGCCGTTTGTGTCCACCAAAAGATGTGGCATCTTCCATCCATGCGGCATACGAACCACCATGGGTTGACACATATTTCGACACGTGATTCTTCGGCATCTCGTCGCGTTTATGCTAATTCTTGTCTAATGGGTGCATGAAGCTGAAGCGCTTCAAAATCTCCTTATCATGTAAATAACTGCGGCTCATATTCATATTCTTTAATAATTCTCGGCACCTCCAGCAACTCCATGATATCCAGCATCTTGTACCACACGCCATCAATCTCACTATGCCATGAGTTATGAAAATGCCCATAGTACCACCGCTCCAGCGGATGTCCGTCTCGCTTCAGATGTGCCAAGATTGTATCCATCGTCTGCCGTTCTGCCTCGCATTCCGCAATCAGTCCCGGATCCTCCTTTGCCCAACTCGCCAATCCGCTTTTTGACTGAAATTCACAGAACGACGGAGCCGTATGACTCACCACGATATCCACTTTTAGTCCCGCATCCCGTATCGCCTCCAGTGCCTCTGCATCATACCGAACTGCCTCATCCGGCCAATAATACACTTTCCCCGGATGCCGACTCATCTCCTGCAACCTAATCTGCCGATCCACACTCACCGCACCTCCGACGCACAGCACCATTCGTCCACAAGCCTCTATCACCGCATAGTCAGGAACTGTCCTCCAACGCAGATGCTCAATCGCAGTATGTCCAGCCTCATCCGTCGCAAAATACGCAGGATCGTCATGATTGCCACGCACCATCGCTATCCAGCAATTATTCTGCACCAAACGTTTCTCGATGCGCCGAAAAACCTGATCATACGCACCCGGTTTCTCAAACCCGAATCCGCAATCCCCGGCAACAATCACCAGCGTATCCTTCATTCCGTACCGCACACACATCTCATACACCAACGGTACAAACTCCCCGTGTATATCCCCACAGATTACAAGCGATTTCGCATCCTTATATGTCAACACCCACGGCTTCATTCTCGGCAAAAAACTCCTTATTCCAATATTGTTCCAAATGTTCTTTGATGCAAGCCATCACCATTCCGAACGGCAAATCTTCTTTGTACTTAATGTTCTTTAGAAACGTTTTCCATCTGGCATTGCGCATTACATCTTCCGCAAACTCCGGCAAGAAAAGATGCACACCTTCCGCATAACCGGTTTCGCGACAACGGAAAGTATTGCGTATAGCTTCTGCCAACACTTCCGGCTCCACTTCATCATGAAACAAGATCATGTACACATCAAAGAAGTCCTTCATCCTGCTGTTTGTCTCGTCTCGATCAATCATGGCATGGAACTTCTCTGCCACAACTGTTTCCAGTGAATAAGCCTTGAGTCGCACCTCGGGAATACGTTCCAATAGCACAGGATACTCCAAGTCTACAGGAGCTGGAGTTACCACATCTCCGAAACCGATATCAACCGACATCTCATGCACAATCGTGTCCATCTTTGCCTTGAACGGCAACCGCACACCCGGATATTTCTTATCGACTGCGATAGACGATGGAATCATATTTGTGGTGTCAAACGTCACTCCGTCTTCCTCACACGCAATACTCAAAATCTCTTTGAATATGCGCACCAACTCATCGCTATCCCGCGAAATACGGTTCGCCATAAAGTCCACATCCACAGTAGGTCTACAGTCCAAACCGTTATGCGCATACAGCAACGAGCCACCCTTCAGCAAGAATTGTCCGCGATAATTACTCACCGACACACGATACAGCAACCGTTCGTTGAAATACCGCTGAAGGATATACATGTACTCATGCTTGCCTTCTTTATGTATGTTCAGCAGACGCTCACGAATCGAACGCCCTACATTCTTCGGTGTTCGCTTACTCATTCCATCAAGATATTTAGATAGTTACCCAATATTTTTCCTACTCGCAACGCTTTCGCGTACTCCATCATCAAGCCGATTTTTCGATCCGGACGCTTTAGGTAATTACGTATTATCTCCAGACACAGATCTTCACCAATCTTATTGCGGTACCGTACCGCATCGCAAACGCTTCGCTCTGCATTGGTCATCCGCACCTTGTGAGACGAATACACCACCTCTTCTACTCCCAATGTCAGACTCTGCTCGTTCCAGTAATAGAGCGTAATCAACTGTTTCTGAGCGAACACAATCTTCCGTTTGGCCTCAATCGCAATGCAAAAAGTTGGAGGCGACACCATGGTCAAGCCATAAAATGCCCATGCGTTATACAAGCACACCACGCCTCCCGGAACAACAGATTCTACATCTATCATTGCGTCCATAAACGCAAATGGTAGAGCAAAGACACCACCTCTCACGCGTACTAGTCTGCCTTTCTTCTCAGCACGGAGGGCTCGTCGATATTCATTTTCATGAAATCTTTTGTGATAACTAATCACCCCTCCTTGTCTTGTTACTATGTCGTCTACTCGCTCCATATTGTCTAAAATCGTCCATTTTCTACGGAGTTAGATGTGTATTCTCCGTAGATTATTGTACATTTTCGGCTACAAAGGTACTGTTTTTTTTTGAATTGATCAAATTTTTTTGCATAAAAAATCATTTTTTCTGCATTTTTCTTAAGTAACTGCCTACATTTGGCAGTTTAAAGCAGTACTTTTGCAGCAAATTTACAAAAACAAGCTGCGTACGTGTCCTATTACCACGCAGATTTAGTATTTATTAACAACAAAATTTTTAGGTTATGACAAACAACATTATTATTTGGCCGCAAGGCATGAGACGTGATCATTGTCGGTATTGTGGTGTTCCTTTCAACGAGATTCCAGAGAGTATGTCCATTCCTGGTGTATGCGAGTTCTGTGCAGAACGCAAGAGTGCGATTGGAGAAGTAAATCATCTAAAATCCGTCTTTGTAAACATGGACAAGTTTAAAGGTTGCCGTAACTATTCATCGCTTATGGTCATTGAATGGCCTAATGCGGACGGAGTGGATGTGTATCTTCATTCATGCATTGCCAAACCGGAAAGACGTTTCGAACTATCGTACGATGAATTCGAAGCGCTCATCAATGCAGTTTATGCCATTGACGAATCTAAGGTCGTCGTTTATTCAGACAAAAATTATCAGTAACCTTCTTAAAATCCTTTATTATGGGAGTTGATATTCATTTTGGCGCCGAAGTGCGCAAAAAAGACAAATGGCAACCGGTAGTCTGGTATAGCAAGACTGACAAAACCGACAACGATGGAGAGTACGGAGGGAAAATCATTAAGGATGGCATCGAGACGCACTTTTATATTTGGGCAGGTCGTGCTTATCATTATACGGACGCGTTGGAGGATATGGACGAGTATCATGGTTATCCGGATGATATTAGTGAAGAACTGAAGCGGCTGATGCCTGATGATAAGTACGTCAGCAAGGGCTATATCATGTACGATAAGTTGGTAAAGTATATCGAAGATCGAGAAAAGCAATTACTATCTAATCTGACTCAGTCGCGTGATTTCCAATTGGTTAAACATGTTCATCGCATTGAGAAGGCTGTGCTTGGAAAGCCTATAAAAGATAAGATCAGTACAACCTATCTGGCTGATTATTCTATGAAACAGATTTACGATGAGTATATGGATGATCTGTATAACTTGATCAAGGTCCGAAATGTAATTTACTATCTGGCTCGTGAAATTGGCGAATATCCACGAGATGAGGATATACGGATTATCTATTTCATGTGTTAATAAATGAAGGGTGCGCTTTATTGGCGCACCCTTGTTTGATAACTCAAATCTATTCTGCAAAAGAAAAATGCAGAAAAAATTGCATAATTCAAAATTTTGTAGTAATTTTGCGCAAAATTGGAGAAACAAAATGCCCACACCCCAAAAAATTGAACGTCATCCATTGCAACCGTTTCTGCCGGAAAACGCACGGTTGCTGATGCTTGGCAGTTTTCCTCCACCCAAAGAACGGTGGTGTATGAATTTCTTCTACCCAAATCCGCAGAACGACATGTGGCGAATCATGGGGCAAGTCTTCTTCGGCGACAAACAGCATTTTGTGGATGGTAAAGTGTTCAAATACGACGATATCGTCTCTTTCTGCCGGAAACAAGGCATCGCTATCTTTGACACCGCGCAAGCCGTGAGACGCTTGCTGGACAACGCAGCAGACGAACATCTGGAGATTGTCGAACGGACGGATATAGCAGCCATTCTGCAACAGATCCCGCAATGCCATGATATCTGCTGTACCGGAGGCAAAGCCGCAGAGACTTTAGCGGAAATACTGCATACCCCGACACCGAAAGTGGGTGAGTTTGTCGAAACCACCTTCGCTGACAGAACCATCCGTTTTTGGCGAATGCCATCCACCTCCCGTGCCTATCCGTTGTCCTTTGACAAGAAAGCTGCAGCTTACCAACGGATGTTCAATGAATTGCCCAAAAGAAGAATTGAAGTTGTTGCCGCTGTGATTTTCGACGAGCAAGGACGCATCTTTGCCACCCAACGCGGATATGGCGAGTGGAAGGATTGGTGGGAGTTTCCCGGGGGAAAAATGGAATCCGGAGAAACACCCCAACAAGCCTTGCGTCGTGAGATCCACGAGGAGTTGGATGCCGACATCGAAGTTGGTGAACTCTTGCGAACTATTGATTACGACTATCCAAAGTTCCATCTAACGATGCATTGTTTCCGTTGTAAACTTGCCGGAAGTCATGTTACGCTTTTGGAGCACAAAGCAGCCAAATGGCTTGCTCCCAACGAATTGCAATCCGTCCGTTGGCTCCCTGCTGACGAAGATCTCATCGAAGAATTGGCTTGTACCCACCCACAATAAATCTGGAATATGACGAAGATACTTTTTATATGTCACGGCAACATCTGCCGCTCTCCGATGGCTGAGTTTATCATGAAGCATTTGGTCGCGCAAGCCGGTCGCGCAAATGAGTTCGAGATTGCGTCGGCTGCGGTTTCTACGGAAGAGATCGGTAACGACATCTATCCTCCGGCTAAGCGGATATTAGCGTCGAAAGGCGTGCCGTTTGAGCATCGTGCCGCACGACAGATGACACGTGCCGACTATGCCTATTACGACCATATTGTCTGCATGGATCAGAGCAATCTACGTTGGATTCGCTATATCGTCGGAGAAGATACGGACCATAAAGTCTCGCTGATGATGGCATGGGCAATTACAAATGACCAATCACAAATCACCAATATCGGAAATATCCGCGATGTTTCCGATCCCTGGTACACAGGAGATTTCACAAAAGCCTACGACGATATCCTCGAAGGATGTCAAGGAATGTTAAAACAAATCTAATCGGTTAGAAATGAACAAAATAGAGAAATATCAAACCCTGCTTCCGCAGATCGAGTCGCTTGTAGCCGGAGAATCAGATCCGATTGCCAATATGGCAAACGTAGCTGCTGCTTTGCACGAAGCTTTCGGCTTTTGGTGGACAGGGTTCTATCGTGTAGAAGGACAACAACTGGTGTTGGGACCCTTCCAAGGACCTATCGCGTGTACGCGTATTCCTTATGGAAAAGGTGTCTGCGGCACGGCCTGGCAACGCGCAGAAACCGTCATCGTACCCAACGTCCATGACTTCCCCGGACATATTGCCTGTTCGTCTGCGTCCAACAGCGAGATAGTCGTTCCCCTAATCCGTAACAACCGCGTCATCGCAGTCCTTGACATCGACAGCAAGGACTTCAACACCTTCGACGAAACGGACCAACTCTATCTGGAGAAAATAGCAGAAATGCTATAGAACATCCTTATATTCATCTATACGCGTGAGCACCTTACGCGCATAGGAACAAACGGGTATGATCGTGCGGTTATTTTGGCGTGCGAAATCGACTGCAGCCATGACCAATTGGCGAGCTATACCCTGCCCTTCAAAGCCTTCGAAGACACGCGTATGGTCGATGATCATCCGTTCCGGAGTTGGCCGTTGGTAGGTTAATTCACCTACATGTACATCGTCCTGCCACGCCTCGAAGATGCCGTTCCGTTCTGTTTCAGTGTGTTTGATGGTTAGCATAATCTTTTAATTTTGACGCAAAATTACAAAATTTCTCCGACATACACAAGTTTTTGGGTAATTTTCTTGCATATCTCATTTTTTTGTTGTACCTTTGCACTCGCAAACTCACGCTGGGCTGTCTGCATAGATGTCACAGGTGAGGGCGCAGACATAATTTTAAGGCGTTTACTAACGCTTGTTTTTGACTTTCTGAAACGTAGGAACTTTCAATAAAAAGTCTGCGAAAACAAGTAGTGGTAGATGCCCATGGGTGTATAATACACGCGCGCGTGCTCATGTACGTGTGTTTCCGTATATACACAGCGTGGGTTTCTGCATTGCTTATTCGAGACTTAAGGTTTTTCCTACGACCTCAGAAAGCGGATAAGCAACAAAAGGAATCCGCGTTTTTTGTGTATGTATGAAACCAAATGAAGCATATAATATGGCTAACACCCCAAAACCCAAAGTAGCTCTTATTGCAGGAGCTGGTCCTGCAGGTTTAACGGCTGCGTACGAATTGTTGAAACAGACTGACATTGTACCAATCGTTTGTGAGAAGACAAATGCCATTGGCGGTATCTCCCAAACCGTCCAATATCAAGGAAATAGAATGGATATCGGTGGGCATCGTTTCTTTTCCAAGAGTGACAAGGTAATGAATTGGTGGCAAGAAGTAATGCCACTGCAAGCTAAGCCATCTAAAGATGATATTCTGCTGCATGAAACAGAGAAAGAATTTGCAAAAGCAGGCCCTGATCCGGAAAAAGAAGACCGCACAATGCTACTTCGTCGCCGTGTGAGCAGAATATTCTTCCTGCGTAAATTCTTTGATTACCCTATCTCCATGAAGAAAGAAACATTCTTGAACATGGGACTAATGCGTATGATGAGAGCCGGTTTCGGCTATCTGTGGGCTTGCGTTCATAAATTGCCGGAAACATCATTGGAGAATTTCTATATCAATCGTTTTGGTCGTCCTTTATATGAGATGTTCTTTGAAGACTATACTACCAAAGTGTGGGGTGTACATCCGTCAAAGTTGGGTGCAGATTGGGGAAGTCAACGAGTTAAAGGCTTGTCTATTATTGCCGTGCTCAAAGACATGTGGCGAAAGAATTTTGGTAAGAAAGATGATGTGGAAGTAGAAACCTCACTCATTGAGCAGTTTATTTATCCAAAGTATGGTCCCGGTCAGTTGTGGGAGTTGGTGGCTGAAGATGTCAAGCAAATGGGTGGAGAAATCCGAATGCAGACAACGGTTACAGGAATAAACATTCAAAACGGCAAGGTAGTAAGTGCAACGCTCACAAAGGAAGATGGCTCTACCGAAGATGTGAACTGCGATTACTTCCTATCTACTATGCCTATTAAGGATTTGGTTCCTGCATTAAAAGGTATTGAAGTGCCAAGCCAAGTAGCGGAAGTCGCAGCAGAACTACCATATCGTGATTTTATTACGGTTGGACTGCTGGTAGATAAAATGAAAATCAAGAACGAGACGAAATTACGTACGTATGCAGAGCGCGTGCCGGATACATGGATTTATATACAAGAGCGTGACGTTAAAATAGGTCGCTTGCAAGTATTCAACAATTGGTCGCCATACCTCGTGAAAGATTATGAAAATACGATGTGGATAGGTCTTGAGTATTTCTGCACGGAAGGTGACGAACTTTGGAATATGTCTTCCAAGAGCTTTATCCAGATGGCAAAATCAGAGTTGGCGAAAATAGATATTATTGATGAGAAAGATGTATTGGATGCTTGCCATGTGAAGATTCAGAAAGCCTATCCTGCGTATTATGGCAGTTATTATCAGTTGGATTACGTTAAACAATTCTTGGACACCATTCCCAATCTGTTCTGCCTAGGACGAAACGGTCAGCACCGCTATAATAACATGGATCACTCAATGATGACAGCATTTGAAACGGTTGATAGTATCAAGAGTGGCAATATCGATGATAAATCAGTTATTTGGAATGTAAATACTGAAACAAAGTATCATGAAAGCAAATAATCTAATAAATAAGACGGAATCATTGGGACAGAAGAAATGGTTTCTGTGGAGTATATGGGGGTTATATACTTTTTTAGTCATTGCTCTATGTTCTATACATGAACCATGGGGCGATGAACATAATGTGTGGAGCATGGTGTATAGATTATCCTTGCCGGAATTATGGGGCGCCATGCGTGAAGAAGGTCATTTTTGTTTATGGCATCTATGTGTATGGCCTTGGGTGAATATCTTTGGTATGGACTACCATGCTTTATTCGTTGCGAGTTCTCTACTCATGTCGGGTGCAGTTTGGTTGTTGTTATTTAAACTGGAGTTCAGTTTTATTGGGAAACTATTTATTGTCTTTTCAAGTCCGTTCTTCTATTATTTCCCAGTAGTAGCGCGTTGTTATGCGTTAATTCCTCCCATATTGATAGCAACAGCTATAGTATATCAAAAGCAGAAGAATCCATTTTTGTATTGTTTCTTAATTGGGTTACTCGCACACACTCACGCATATATGGAAGGAATGGTGGGAATTTTATGGTGTTTGTTTATTTATTACTACGTGTACATTCCTTATAAACATGGAGAACCGCAAAGAGCGAAGAAAAACGGATGGGCGTCACTTATCACTATTGTTTTGGTTCTACTGGCATTCGTGCAAATTATGGGAGGAATAACTGATGCCGCAGAAGGAGCAAGTGTAGCTTTTGGACGTGTTGATATTGCTCAAAATTGGTTGATCTCCATATATGAGAAGCATCGTATTCAACTATCTATGACCCTTCATCAGCATGTGAGTACATTGATCCCGAAAATAGACTTGCCTATAACCCTATTCCTATATGTTTCCATCACAATCTTGTTACATCAACTAATACAATCATCGGAGAATAAAGTGACCTATAGATGGATTGTCGCAGTGTCCATTATATGGCAAATTTTATTCGCGATAAATATTTATGGGATGGCATTCCAACGTGTCTATTTACTATATCTTCCTCTCTTGTACATTATTTGGATTGCATATAGAGACAACAAAGACATACGAAGATATGCAACATATATTGTAATTTGTTTCTGGTTATTAAATACGCCGGCTCAATACGACATTTTGAAGGACATTACACAAGAATATTGCTCTGATGTTTCTGTTGCGAAACAGTTAGAAAAAAGCATTACAGAAGATTATCCTATTATATCGTATGGAGCAGAGAGCAGTTGGTTGCTAAAAAAGGATGTATTACTTGCAGATGAAACGAAAAATTCCCTTGAAAATATATTGTTAGAAGTATATCCCACAGATTCCATTTTATATCTCATTACGTCACATGACGTAACTTCACTACATAATGACAGATTAACCTTTAACAAGATTTGTACTAATATAGAAGGTAATAATGAATTTACAGGAATAGGATATGAATTGGAAGTAGGATTATATACGGTTACAAGACATGCGCAAACTTCTGAATGCAATATTTATCGAGCCAACAGATAATACGCTATTGCAATTATTTCGCTATGGATTTGTAGGTGGCGCGGCGTTCGCAGTAGATTATGGAACACTATTCCTGTTCACGCATTTTGTGGGTGTTCCGTATTTGTGGTCTGCGGCTGTTGCGTTCATCTTAGGACTTATTTCCAACTATCTGCTTAGTATCAGTTGGGTGTTTAAGAAAAGCGGAACTATGCAAAGATGGCAAGAATTTATGTTCTTTGCCATTATTGGTGTAATCGGCTTAATCTTTAATGAGTTAATCATGTATACAGGTACAGACATTTTACAACTGCATTATATGGTGTCAAAACTAATTTCTACGGCAATAGTATTCTTTTGGAATTTCTTCGCAAGAAAATACCTGTTATTTAATAGATAGATGCCTTATGCTCTTAGCCGTCAGATTCCGATATTACACCGCCACAACTCCCTCGTTTGATATAGTGGAACTGAACGACGAAGAATGGCGTCATCCCATGGCCGGCTTCGGCTATTACACCACCATCAAACGCAACCGCGCTGAGCGGAAAGAGCAACACCTCCAACAACGCGCCGCTATAAAATAACCTTTGTCAATTAGCCCGGAATCTAATTCCGTTACATCGTCCATTGTCTGGAATGATATTCCGGTCGTCCCATTTGGCGATATTTTTTCGCCATTAGCAGCCTTGAGTGTCCTGTTTCCTGCGGTATTCCGCACTCATTGTGTCTTGCTCGGTCCTTTCAATGCCGGGAAAGATTCTTCGTATTATCCCGACTAGTAGTCGGAGCCATTACCTTCTTCCCTTCGAAATCTCCTCATCAGCTTTGTCCCAATCTCGAAGTCTCGTTTCTCTTTCTTCTTTTCCGCGGGATTAGATCCCGCAAACATTGGTTATTTTCACCAAATCTAACACATTTCTCTCCAAATATTTGCATATATAATAAAAAAGCAGTATCTTTGCACTATCAATTAGCTATCAGGACCGACAGTGAGCCGACGGTCAACCGACGGTCAGCCGACAGTCAATAGTAACGTCAGGCATCTGTCAGACTAAAAATAAACCTCTTTTTGTGTAATATTTACTATATTATATATTTATATATAATATACAATTAAACCCTCATTTTTATGTCAAAAATAGAAACAGCATCCGCGATCAACCAAATCCACGGCAAAACCTACGGAACACCCTGGGCGTGGAAATTCAACTCCCTCCAGTTCGAATACTGCCAATCGCATCCCTTTGGAGCATAAAACATCATTTTTTAGTATCTTTTCTTAAATGCAAAACGGCCACAAAATGTGGCCGAAATGCAAAATAATGACTTTAATACACGTAGTGTACTCGCTTATTTCTCCAAATAACGACGATTGATTTCGTCCCAATTGATGATCTGCCAGAGGGATTGGAGATGAGCAGCACGACGATTGCGATAGTCGATGTAATAAGCATGCTCCCAGACATCCATCGTCAGCAGGGGTTTCAGGCCTTTTGTAACGGGATTTCCGGCATTGGGTTCCTGAGTAATGACGAGTTTGCCGTCCTTGTCTGCTGCGAGCCAAACCCATCCTGAACCAAAGAGCGTGGTACCTTTCTGCTCAAACTCCGCTTTGAAGGCTTCGAACGAACCAAAATCCCTATTAATTGCCTCGAGTATAGCACCTTTCGGCGTGTGGTTGTCGGCAGAGACCGGAGAGAACTGGAGAAAGTACAGATTATGGTTCAGGATTTGTCCGGCATTGTTGAAGATGCCACCTTGCGACTTCGCAACAATCTCCTCCAACGGCATGGACTCAAACTCCGTTCCGACAACGAGTTTATTGAGGTTATCCACGTAGGTCTGCAAATGCTTACCATGGTGATATTCAATCGTTTCCTGACTGATCACTGGTTCCAAGGCATTCGGTGCGTAGGGCAAAGTGATCAGAGTAAATAATACCTCGATCATAACGTTTAACGAATTAAAGAGTTAACGAATTAACGATCAATAATTTTCCGCTAACAGTTGGAAGTAAGCTTGTGCGTGGTGGCAAACGGGACATTCTTCCGGAGCAGATTTGCCAACAACGATATGGCCACAATTGGAGCACTGCCAGATGCAATCACCTTCACGCGAGAAGACCACCTTATCCTCGATGTTCTTGAGCAGTTTGCGGTAACGCTCTTCGTGGTGTTTCTCGATGGCACCCACTTGTTCGAACTTCTCTGCTATCTCGTCGAAACCTTCTGCACGAGCTTCGGCTGCCATGCGAGCATACATATCCGTCCACTCGGCATTCTCACCTGCAGCGGCGTCTGCGAGGTTGGCAGCAGTGTCGCTTATCTTACCTCCGTTCAGGTATTTGTACCAGAGTTCTGCATGCTCTTTCTCGTTGGCAGCAGTCTCCTCAAAAATCTTGCTAATCTGCACATAACCATCCTTTTTTGCCTTCGATGCGAAATAGGTGTATTTGTTACGTGCCATTGATTCACCGGCAAAAGCCTCCATGAGGTTCTTCTCGGTTTTTGTTCCTTTGAGTTCTTTCATAAGAGTAAAAGTTTATGAGTTAATATAAAGATAAGTTATACTAAATGCACGATTTTGACATTGTCCGGATCTTGCTGACGAAGATGCTCAGCTAAGAGGCGACGATGACAATGTTCAGGTGTTTCTTCGGAGCAGAGGAAACAGCAGTTGTCGAAATCGGCGACCTTATAACGCTGATTGATACGACGCCTGTTCATCAAGTCCGCAAAGACACGTTCGTACTCCTGCCAATCAACTTTACCGGCACGGTAGTCGCTGAGCAGTTCCTTCGTGGGAGCAAAGTCCGTGATATGACGATAGGCAATGTTACCTATCTGCTTGAGGAAATAGATCAGATCGCTGCCTTTGGCAAATCCTGCTAGTTGGCTGCTATTGCTAATCCGCACATCTACAAGCGTTTGCACGTGATGTGACTTAAGCAATTCAAAGAACTGCTCGGCTGATTTTTTAGTGAATCCTATAGTATAAAGCGTGATCATACGTAATATTCCTCCGTCTCTTGTTGGTAGGCTATCTCCTTGTTTTTCTGCCGATATGCAAGCACGATTTGTTGCTCCTTGGTGCATTCGTTCTCACCGAACATATCCGGTGGTTGCACCTCGGGGATCTTCTTTTTGCGCACATATTCCTTCACCATCTCGTCTTGCAGCGTCTGGTGCGGAATGGTCGTCACCCTACCCTGTTCGTCATGCACGATATGCTGCACGTCCACGCCATGCTCGAAGAAATAGCGCGACACCATCGCAAAGCGATGACACTCCAGCGGATTGGCTTCCGAGCACATGAGTGAGATTCGATACCCTTTGTGCAGTCCGTCCATGAGGCGCTTGACACCTTCCTGAAAGGCCGGAGTGAGTACCGCTTTCTCAAAATCCACCTTGTTATCGGCATCCAGTGCGTCTGTCCTTCGTGCGCCAAACTCATTGCCAAAATGCAGATAATGAATATGTTCGCGTTGAAGAGCGGCTGACAAAGGCTGCTGGTTAAACTGGGGCGTGTACTTACTGGCCGGAACACTGCGAACGTCCACAATCACGTTGATGTGTTGCGCTTGCAGCATCCCGAGCAAGTCCTCAAACGTCTGATTCGAGTGCCCGACGGAATATAAAGTGGGTTGTGACATAATTACCTAAATCGACTGCAAAGGTACAAAAAATTATTTAGATATGCAAAAAAATTTGCATAATTCAAAAAAATATAGTACCTTTGCATACAAATTTAATAAATACACGCGTATATGTTAATCAAAATCTATAGTGCTGCTCCGGTTGGAATAGAGGCTGTAAAAGTGACGATCGAGGTGCATTCGAAACCCGGCTTTGAGTTCATCATGGTGGGCCTTCCGGATGTGTCTGTCAAAGAGTCGCACGAACGAATCATGGCGGCGCTGACAGTCAACGGATTAGAGGCGCTGCATCGTTCATACACCATCAATATGGCCCCTGCGGACATCAAGAAAGAGGGTTCGCTGTATGACTTGCCATTAGCGATAGGTATGTTAGCTGGAGGGGAGAAGATGAAATCAAAGGAGTTAGAGCACTATATGATGGTAGGCGAATTGTCGCTGGACGGGTCGCTACAGCCCATTCGCGGAGCGTTGCCGATTGCATTATGTGCACGTAAGGCAGGTTTCAAAGGACTGATTTTGCCGGAAGTGAATGCCGAAGAAGCCGCTGTGGTGGATGGATTAGAGGTGTATGGATTGAAGAACCTCAAGGAGGTGATTCATTTCCTGAATGGAGAACCTAAAGATGAATTACAACCGGACGAACCATGGGTCCCTACACAAGTAGATACGCAGAAACTATTTGACGAGTTAGCATTCCCAACAGAAGTGGATTTCTCGGATGTACGCGGACAATTCAAGGTACGCAGAGCTGTTGAGATTGCCGCTGCTGGTGGACATAACATGATCATGATCGGTCCTCCCGGAGCCGGTAAATCGATGATTGCCAAGCGAATCCCGACGATTCTTCCTCCACTGACATTGGAAGAAGCATTGGAAACCACGAAGATTCATTCTATCGTGGGGTTAACCAACAAACGCAAAGGAGCAAGCAGTTCGCTAATTGTACAACGCCCCTTCCGCTCTCCTCACCACACGATAACCGATACGGCGCTCGTTGGAGGAGGACAAAGTCCTCATCCAGGAGAGATCTCATTGGCGCATAACGGCGTACTCTTCCTCGACGAACTCCCTGAATATAAGCGTTCTGTGCTCGAGGTAATGCGTCAACCGCTGGAGGATCGGCATATCACCGTAGCACGTACCAAGGAGACGGTTGATTATCCGGCTTCGTTCATGCTCGTAGCTGCCATGAACCCCTGCCCGTGCGGTCATTACGGTGAGAATAACCCTGCTCATCCCTGCACCTGTACCCCGGCTCAAGTGCATCGGTATATGAGCAAGATCAGTGGGCCGCTTTTGGATCGTATCGATATCCAATGCGAGATTGAAGCCGTGCCGTATGATCAGCTACGCGACGATCAACCGGGTGAGACGTCGGCTGCTATTCGCGAACGAGTGCTACGCGCCAGAGCCATTCAAACGGAAAGGTTCAAACACAGTAAGCTCGTACATTGCAACGCGATGATGAATACCAAGATGGTACGTCAGTACTGTGCATTGGATGCCGAGTCAGATAAACTGCTGGAGTTCACGATGACCAAGTTAGGCTTCTCTGCTCGAGCCTATGATCGAATCCTCAAGGTAGCACGTACAATTGCGGATTTGGAAGGCTCCGAGAACATTCAGAAGAAGCACATGCTTGAAGCTATCTCGTATCGTTCTTTAGATAGGAATAATTACGCGGGATAAAAACAAGAACTTATATTTATAGCCGGATTCAAATAGATTCCGGCTATTTTTTTTTGCAAACATAATAAAAAAGAGAGCCTAAGTAAACTTAGACTCTCTCAAAGTGGCGGCTACCTCCTCTCCCACAACGCAGTGCAGTACCATCGGCGATGCTGTCTCTCTCTGCCCTCGCCTCTCTCTGCTGCCCTCGCCCCTCTCCGCTCCGTTGCTCTCCGTCTCTCTCTCGCGCGCCCGCGCGCCGCAGGCGCGCACAGCCCACACCCCACACCGTCCGCCACCGCAGACACCGCGCGCGCCTCTGAAGCAGGCTTGGCGATGTCAAACGGAGATTAGACCGCCTGGGACATAAAAGATATGGGCTCTCTCAAAAAGAAAATATAGGGCTTTCCATTTTTCGAGCGACAGCGAAGAAGAGTTTAGTAATTGAGCAGGGGCAGCGTTGTCACACTCCGGCACACATTATTATAATACGCGCGTGAGCGCGTGTTCGTACGCACGCCTATAGCTAAGGGAAAGTGCTGCTTAGGATGGTGTGTAGAAATGGAGCGTGGGTTTTGGGGGTTTTTGGGACGGTGGGCGTTGGAAGTGCTGGTTTATAGCGTTGTTTGCGAGGGGAAGCGTGGTTGCAAAGAGGGAAAGGCGTAGGTGGCGCGGTCTTGTTTGCGTTGGATAGCGTTTGTTCGCGTTGATTGGTAGGCGGCATGTGATGGTGGCATTGCTATTCGCAGGGGAAAGCGTGGTCGGGGTGTATTTCTATTCGTGTGTACTGCACACGCGGCAGCGTAAACACTAAAAACCGTTTGGGGATTGCGTAGTATGCGGCTTGGGGAGCCGCGTAGATGACTAAACACCTATCATGCTACGATAGTTTTTTGACATAAGCAAATAGATCTTCCGATTTATCAAGCCTCCACCCTTACACATCCGTCCATAAATCAAAACATTATTAGCGTATCTCGAAAAAATATTGTATCATCGCAGTTGTTTTCTCATCATTTGAACGTGCGGAGCACATAAACACAGCGCGAGAGTATCGAGCACCTTATTAGGAAAGCCCTATATTCGCGTTCGGCAACGAGGTTGCGATGACGATACCACTCCG
>JAFPYI010000011.1 GCA_017412245.1 Paludibacteraceae bacterium
AGATTTACGACTCCTCGGAGAATATCCAGAACTCCATCAACTCTCTCGAAGAGTCCGTGCTTTACGCCCTGCTCTTCGTGGTACTCGTGGTGCTCTTCTTCCTCGGCAAATGGCGTGCTACCATCATCATCGGTATCACTATTCCTATTGCCCTGATTGTGGCGTTTATCTACCTCGGTTTGGCGGATTCGTCGCTTAATATTATCTCCCTCTGTTCGCTTACTATCGCTATCGGTATGGTTGTGGACGATGCGATTGTGGTCTTGGAGAATATCACACGTCACGTGGAGCGCGGCGAGGACCCGCATGAGGCGGCTATCTATGCCACCAACGAGGTATGGGTTTCCGTTATTGCGACGACTCTGGTACTTGTAGTGGTATTCGTGCCGCTGACGATGTTGAACGGTATGGCGGGTATCATGTTCCATGAGTTAGGATGGATCGTGACGGTTGTCTGCTGTACTTCTACTCTCGTGGCTATCTCGCTCACGCCTATGCTCTGCTCCAAACTGCTGAAGGCGAAGAAAGTGCACGTCGATGAGAATGGAAACTTGATTGACGATGAGGCAGGAAAGAAGAGCTGGTACGACCGCACCGTGGTACACATGCTGGATGTCATTGACGAGTATTATGCCAAGTCACTGGGATGGTGTCTGCGTCATAAAGCACTCACTTTCCTCATACTCATTGCGTTCTTTGCTGCTTCTCTGATTCCGGTCTTCATGGGTAAGATTGGTACCGACTTCATGCAGGAGCAGGATAACGGACGTCTTTCTGTGACTGTCAAACTGCAGCGCGGTACACGTATTGAGGAAACCCTCAAGACTGCCCGTAAACTGGAAGCACGCTTTGTGGAACTCGTGCCGGAGATAGAACTCATCAACACCTCTGCCGGTTCCAACGACGACGCCTCTATCGCAGCCCTCTTCTCTTCGACGATGAACAACAAGATTCAGATGACAGTCCGTCTGCCGAAGAAATGGGAGCGTGACCGCGATATCTGGACCATTGCCGAAATCCTCCGTCAGGAGATGGCGAAATATCCGGAGATTAACGAATACCAGTGTGCCGTTTCGTCCGGCGGACCCGGAGGCGGTAACACAGTCGATTTGGAAATCTACGGTTATGACTTCGACAAGACCTCCCAGATGGCGGAGCAATGCCGTCAGCTCATCTCGCAGCTGCCAGGCGCACGCGACGTGAATATCTCCCGCGAGGACGACCGTCCTGATATCAAGATTACTGTCGATAAGGAGAAAGCTTCGCGTCTCGGATTGAGTTCCGCTACTATCTCTACCTACCTCCGTAATCGTGTGGCAGGCATGGCGTGCGGTTACCTCAAGGATGACGGCTCGGAGTACGATATTGTGGTACGCCTCATGGAGGAGGACCGCAACTCGATTTCCGACATCCTCAACCTCTCTATCCCGACAGCGACGGGCAAGACCGTCAAACTCTCCGAGGTGGCGACTGTCGGCGAATACTGGGCACCGCCTACCATCGAGCGTAAGGCGCGTCAGCGTATCGTCACTGTCAAAGCTACGCCGTACAACACCACCCTTGGTGAACTGGCAAAAACGATTGAGACAGAGGTTATCCCGCAACTTGACATCCCTGTCGGTTACTCCACCCATATCGGCGGTAACTACGAGACGCAGCAAGACACGTTCAGGGACATGATTCTTCTCGGTATGATGATTATCCTGTTGGTGTACATTGTTATGGCGTCACAGTTCGAATCGCTCCGGATGCCGGCAATCATCATGTTCTCTATTCCGTTTGCTCTCTCGGGTGTCATCGTAGCCCTTTGGCTCACAGGCCGTTCGCTGGATATGATTGGTGCCCTCGGTCTGGTGCTCTTGGTGGGTATTGTGGTGAAGAACGGTATCGTGCTCGTGGACTATATCAACCTCATGCGTGAGCGGGGTTATGAACTTAACGAGGCTATCCAGATGTCAGGTCGCAGCCGTATACGTCCGGTCCTCATGACGGCGTTCACTACCATCCTCGGTATGATTCCTATGGCGGTTTCTTCCGGTGAAGGTGCGGAGATGTGGCAACCGTTAGGAATAGTCGTTATCGGCGGTTTGACGGTCAGCACATTCTTGACGCTCTTCATCGTTCCTGTCCTCTATGGCTCAATGACCAAACATGGCGACCGAGACAAACAGGAAGCATTGAGAAAGAAGTTTATCTTTATGGATATTAAAGTTAAAAAATAATGTACCATTTATGTACCATTTGGTCAAGTACCAAGGACCATTTAACTAAATGACTCAATGAATAAATAAATGACCAAATCGTAAATGACAAAATCGTAAATAGTATTATGAAGAGTGTAATGATTGTATTTAACCAGGCGAATACAGGCCGTGTCGAATATATGTTAGACGTGTTAGGTATCACAGGCTTCACGTTTTTTGAACAAGTACAAGGTCGTGGCACCAATGGAGGTGAACCTCGTCGTGGCACACACGCATGGCCGGAGATGAACTCCTGCGTCATCACTATTGTGGAAGACAAACAACTGCCTGAATTATTGGAATCGATCAAGAAACTGGACCTTCGAAACGAGGAGGTCGGTGTCCGTGCCTTTGTCTGGAATATCGAAGCAACGGTCTAACTTGCAGCCGAAAGGCTATTGCACGGACAAAGTCCTATTGCATATTGGATATTTGAAATTTAAAAATTAATACTACTATCCGCATGGGTTTTCGTCATTCCCTCATTCCACAGTTGGGGATGAACAAAGCGATTGGAGATTAGATGGTTAGTGCTTAGTGGATTGACAACGCAGGTATTTTTAATATTTTTGTTATTTTCTTCTATTTTTGTAAGCGCAGCGCATTTTTCTTTACATAACAAAAAGGCACCTCTCGGTGCCTTTTTTGCTTTCAACTCTAAACTTTAAACTTTAAACATTCCACAGGGCTTTGCCCGTTACACTTTACTTCGCAATCACCAAGTAGTAATTCTTCTTGCCCTTCTGGAAAAGCAGATATTTGCCATTAAGCAGCGCCTCGTCGGTAATAGGTGTCTGCGGGTCAGTCAACTTCTCTTTGTTCATCGAGAATCCATTGGCTTGAATCATCTTCCGTGCCTCACCCTTAGATGGAAAGACTGCTGTCTTCTCAGCTAACAGGTCTAACGGCGCGATGCCTGCTTTTAACTCCTCTCGGCTGATCTCAAACTGCTCCACACCTTCGAACACTTGCAGGAAGGTCTCTTCATCCAGCGCGCGTAGTGCTTCTGCCGTGGCGTTGCCGAATAGAATATTGCTGGCTTCCACAGCGGCATTATAATCCGCTTCGCTGTGTACCATTATCGTCACCTCTTTTGCCAATCGTTTCTGCAGAATACGCATATGCGGCGCCTCTTCGTGTTTGGCTATCAATCCCTCTATCTCTTCACGACTCAGCGAGGTGAAGATCTTGATATACCGCTTGGCATCATCGTCGCTCACGTTCATCCAGAACTGGTAGAACTTATACGGGCTGGTGTATTTTTTCGACAACCATATATTCCCGCTTTCCGTCTTGCCGAATTTACCTCCGTCGGCTTTCGTTATCAGCGGACAAGTGAGTGCGAAGGCATCGTTGCCGGTTATCTTCTTGATCAGTTCGGTTCCCGTGGTGATGTTGCCCCATTGGTCTGAACCACCCATCTGCAACTTGCAGTTCTTGTGTTCGTTTAGGTAAACGAAATCATATCCTTGCAGCAACTGGTATGTAAATTCCGTGAAAGACATTCCTTGCGAGAACTCGCCGTTAAAACGTTTCTTCACGGAGTCTTTAGCCATCATATAGTTGACGGTTATCAGCTTACCGATGTTCCGCGCAAAATCCAGGAATGTATAATCTTTCATCCAGTCGTAGTTGTTCACTAACTCGGCTGCATTAGGCTCGTTGCTGTTAAAATTCAGGAAATGCTCCAACTGCTCACGGATGCATGCTACATTATGTCGCAGTGTCTCTTCGGTCAGCAGATTACGCTCGGCACTCTTACCGCTCGGGTCGCCAATCATTCCTGTTGCGCCGCCTAAAAGGGCAATAGGCTTATGACCGCACGCTTGAAAATGGCGAAGCATCATTATTCCGCACAGGTGACCGATATGCAGACTGTCTGCCGTCGGATCAATACCCACATAAGCGGTTGTCACTTCCTTCATTAACTGCTCTTCTGTTCCGGGCATGATGTCTTGGAGCATACCTCTCCAACGCAATTCTTCTACAAAATTTTTCATATCTGTGTTCTTTTCTTATCGAATGGGAAAATCAAAATACGTGTCAGGGTAGGGTTCATCTGCCAGTGTGAAATGCCACCACTCGCTGTCAATAGGCTGAAAACCGTGGCGGAGCATCGCTTCACGCAGAATCAGACGGTTGGCGATAATACTGCTGTCCAACTCTGTATAATCAGGATGACTCTCTTCGCCAAACCAGTCAAAAGGACTGCCCATCTCTAACTCTTTGCCTGTAGCTTCTTGCACTAAAGTCAGGTCCACTGTCGAGCCGCGTGAGTGACTGGAACGGGCAAAGATATAGTTCTGCTCAAACAGCAGACTCTTATCTACCATCGGGTAGAAAATAGCTTTCATCGTTGTGTCGTTTGTATCCTCCGCCCAGCGGATAAAATGGTTCACGGCCCGTTGAGGACGATAAGCATCCCATATCTTCAGCCTGTATCCTTGTGCTCTCAGTTCGTCATTCACCATCTTCAGCGAATCGGCCGCTTGACGGGTCATCAATGCCAGCGGCCGCTCATAACCGTCAATCCTCTCGCCTACAAAATTATAGGTACTGTAATACCGAATCTCTAAGATGGCATCTTCAATCACTTCTGTCAGCTCTACAAACCCGCTGCGGTCGTATTCAGCCTTCGGCGTGCAAGCCACAACCACGCAGCTCAAACAGGCTAAAATCAGATAAATACTCTTTTTCATCCTTCTTACCAAAACTTTTGTGCCATTTGGGCCACAAAAGTACTGCTTTTTTTTGACATGACCAAATTTTCGCTACCTAAACTGCAAATTAGAATGGTTTTTCCTCTCGCACGCGGGCGTGCTCACGCCCACACAAGTGCACAGGCATGCGTTCCTTAAATTATTTTATGTCCTGATAAACACCCAAAATCATCAAATGCATTTTTTTGCATTTTTTTTAGTTATTTTTTGGTAATCTGATCAAAAACACCTATATTTGCACTCGATTTCTGGGAGAATTTTTTTTTATATTTTTTTTCTCCAAAATTTGCATTTGGCATTTTTTTGTATTATCTTTGCACTCGATTTCAAAAACCTAAACAGCGAAAAAATTGTCCAAAACGCTTGAATGTGGGGCAATTTCTTTTTTTGCTGTGTATTTTATATAACCTAACTCATTTTTATTAACCCTTTAATTTACACAACTATGGAAGATTCTCAACATTTATCAACCACCGAATCGGAGACCTCTCACCACTCACCACTAAACACTAACCACGAACCACTCACCACTAAACCTTAAACCCTAAACAGGACTCTGTCCACTAAACCCTAAACAGGACTATCGCAAATCGCAAATAGCCCAACGGGCGACAAATCGCAAATTACAAATCACACGCCATCCTCTCGGGTGGCGTTTTTTTTTCTCCAAAATTTGTATGTTCCAAAAAAATGTGCTACCTTTGCATCAAAATTTTCAGGACGAAATATGAAAGAATTGAAATGTCCGAAATGCGGTAATGTTTTTACCGTTGATGAGAACGACTATGCAGCATTGCTTAGTCAAGTGAAGAACACCGAGTTTGAGGCGGAGTTGAACCGTCGTATCCATGAGTTGGAGCAGACACTGCAGGAGCGGCAGAAAGCCGAACAAGCACGCATTGCGTCAGAACAACAGGCTGAACAACTACGGCGTACCCAAGCGGCGATGACCGCTATTCAGGCGAAAGAGAACATCATCCAGCAGAAAGAGAATGAGATAGTTTCACTCAAAGCACAACTGCAATCCATTGAATCCGTCAAGCAAGCTGAACTGGCGGCGGAATTGGCGAAAAAAGATACCCAACTGCAGGAAAGGACTGCTGCGCAATCCCAAGAGATTGAACGCCTGCGCAATGCGGAAGCCTTAGCTAAATCGCAAGCACTAATACGCGAAAACGGTATCCGAGACGAGTACGAGATGAAACTGAAACTCGCCAACGAACAGGTGGCTTATTACAAGGACCTGAAGATAAAACTATCCACCAAGATGGTAGGCGAGAGTCTCGAGCAACACTGCTACAATGAGTTCACGCGCATCAGCCCGTTGTTCCCCAATGCAGAGTTTCATAAAGATAACGATTTAGTCATCGGCGAAGACGGCAAATCCACGAAAGGTGATTTCGTCTTCCGTGATAAATCCGACGATGGGATAGAGTATATATCCATCATGTTCGAGATGAAAAACGAGAACGAGGATACAACTCAGAAGCATAAGAACCAGGAGTTCTTCGCTAAACTGGACCAGGACCGCAAGAAGAAAAACTGCGAGTTCGCCGTCTTGGTATCCATGCTCGAACCCGAAAACGACCTGTATAATGAAGGCATAGTTGCTGTGACGCAAAATGACAAGGGCGAGAAATTCGACAAGATGTATGTCATCCGTCCGCAGTTCTTTGTGCCGCTCATCACGCTTCTCTGCCAGACCAGCCGCAAGAGCCTCGAGACGAGACGGGAACTGGAAATCATCAAAGCGCAGAACATAGACGTGACGAATTTTGAAGAGAAACTGACCACTTTCAAAGACGGTTTCACACGCAACGTGCGTCTGGCTAACGAGCGCTTCGCTAATGCTATTGATGAGATAGACAAGACTATTGCCCACCTGACGAAAGTGCGTGAGAACCTCGTTAAGTCCAGCGATAACCTCAATGCCGCAGATAAGAAACTGCAGGATGTGACCATCAAACGCCTGACGCATGGTAACCCGACGATGAAGGCTAAGTTCGAAGAAGCACGGCAAAACAATCCGGCATTGCAAACTCCCGACGAGGAAGAAACGACATAGAATACCCCAAAAACACACATAGACCATGTACATCAAAATCTCTAAAGAAGAAAACAACTATCTTATCGAATACTATTACTCCTGGGAGGAGAAAGAAGGCTTTACGCAAATCCGCCATAAGGATCTGGAAGACCTTCAGAAGAACGGCAAACTGATGATGATAGAGGAGAACGGGCAGTTGGTGGACAATTGTTTTGAATTGAAAGACATAGCTCAACACATTGCCAATAATGCCATCCTGAAAACCCTGATGCAAAATGGCGAATACCATGATGAGGAGAAGAATTATCACCTGAGACTCATTCATCCGTCTATTCGGAAAATCGAAGTCGAGGAACTCAAATTTGATCCCAGCGTGTTTGACAATCTAAACGATGACGACTGGCAACAGTCGGAGGATGTTCCGCAATTTCAAGAAGGCACAATTCGAAGTTGCGAGGTAAAGGGATTGGAACCCAAACTCAGTTTCCAAAAGGCCGTCATCGGTTGTATGGTGGGCAACGAATATGTCGAAAAGGCAACGCAGATACAGCCCGAAGATGATTGGCATTATGTGGTGAAAAGCGATATTCGCCTATGGAACAAGAAAGAAGTTCTGCTGGCCCAAAAAATCAATACTGCGCTGTATGAAGCAGGATGGAATATTGTCGTTTCCGTCCAACTGGAAGCCAAAGATGATGCATCCTTCATCCTCGATATCAGTCATTATACCATCCCGCCATACTATATCATGTACTATGATGACACCGATTTCGACATACATGGAGAAATCGCAGAAGTAACTCGCGACCCTGACAAACTCTATCTCGAGGCCATACGACTTCTCTTTAAGGAAACAAAAGACCCTGATGAGCGTTGCGAGAAAATCGATGAGATGCTACATGAAGAATCTTTCCGGGAATGTGCCGACTATAGCATGGATGTTATCCATCCGCGGTTGTTGTTGAAGGAAGGTGTGATTGAAGTGGACGACTATCTTATCACAGATCTAAACCAGATTTCCTACATTACCATTCCATCCATCGAAGATTATGAAGACGAGGATGAATACGAAGAGGCCCAAGAGGAATTCTTTAGCAACATCAACGATTTATGCCACCGAGTCTTTTTCCTGAAATTTGTATAAAGACTCCCTTAGACGGGATTGAATTGGCAAAATAACATTATTTAGCATTTTTTTTGCGAAAATATTTTGCCAATTCAAAAAAAAGCAGTACTTTTGCACCCGCTTTTGAAAAAAAAGCGTTGATTACCCAATGCGATGCTCAATGGTGTAATGGTAGCACTACAGATTCTGGTTCTGTCTGTCTGGGTTCGAGTCCTGGTTGAGCAACAAAGTCCGATAAATACTGGCCTCGCGAGGTATTGACGCAAAAAGGCCGTGTCAAAATCGGGTCAAAAAGTTTTCATGACTTAAAAA
>JAFPYI010000012.1 GCA_017412245.1 Paludibacteraceae bacterium
CCACTCTTTCTGAATGTCCTCGCCGGAGTAGCGAAGCACAAAATCCTCTATCAGCTCCCGCTTGTTGCGCAGTTTCTCGCTTGCACCTACAGCTTTACGCAATGTTATCTCGACGAACTGCTCAATATCCTCATTATTTTCATGCGCTTGTGCAACGAGACGCAGGATATAATCGATATTAATATCCACTTGTTTGAGCAGTTCCACCTCAAAGACAAGATCATCGTTTATGTTCACGGCTTCGCCGCCTTGCTGGGTTCGGTATTTGTCCCGCAAGTCCAAATAACGGCTGCGGTAGTCCTGCTCCTGATAATCGTTCAGTAAACGATTTTCTTCATACCTGTCAAAAGTGGAAATGATATTGACTGCTCGCATGTATGAGCCGAAAGCCTTGATGAACTCCTTCTCTTTTTCCTCTCCTAAAAGCGGTTGTGCAATCGGAAAATCGGATAGCAGGGTGTTTACTATCTCCCGATAACCAGGATGGTGTTTGCCGTTTTCGTCAAACCCATCCATATACTCCTCAAATGTGCGTAGCAACACTATGCCGCAAGCCTCACTATCGCCAAAGAGTTTAAGAGCGGCATTCGTATCGTCCTCCAGATTCCGGAAGCAGACAATGTTACCGAATGTTTTGATGGAGTTAAGGATGCGGTTGGTGCGGCTATATGCCTGCATCAGGCCATGTTGACGCAGATTTTTATCCACCCATAACGTGTTAAGCGTTGTCGCATCGAAGCCGGTAAGGAACATATTCACAACAATGAGCATATCCAGTTCACGGTTCTTCATGCGGCGCGAAACATCCTTGTAATAATTCTGGAAGGCTTCGCCCTCTGTATTGAAGTTCGTGTGGAATAACTCATTATAATCCTGTATGGCTTTTTCAAGGAACTCGCGAGACGGTGCGTCGAGAGCCTCTGCAGATTCGGAGTTCTCCTCTCTCAAGATACCACCGGCTTCAGTTTCTCCTTCATTGGCTGCATATGAATAGATGAGCGCAATTTTCAAGCGCTGATCGGGCTGAAGGGCTGCCATCTGCGAGATAAACTCGCTGTAGTACATTTTTGCGGCAGGAATACTAGCTGTGGCAAAAATAGAATTAAAGCCCAAGAGACGTTTGTCCTGCAATTTATAGGACTGATTGCGCTTAGTCTTTTGGTCGAAATGCGCGAGTGTATATTTCACTATTTCCTTAATGCGCTCCGGTGCAAGGAGTGCTTGCTCGCGCAGTATATCCGGCACTTGCTCATCCTGCACCTCGGGCTTGATGTCCACGGTTTTGATGTACTCGACACGGAAAGGCAGCACGTTTTGATCAGCAATAGCATTGATGACTGTATATGTATGCAGGCGTTTGCCGAATACGCTTTCCGTGGTGTCCAACCCGACTGCATTGTCAGGGAATATAGGTGTGCCGGTGAAACCGAAGATATGGTATTTCTTGAAGCGTGATGTAATCAAATCGTGCATATCACCGAACTGGGAGCGGTGGCACTCATCAAAGATTATCACCACATGCTTTCCATACACATCATGGTGAGGATTCTTCTTACAGAAGATAGACAATTTCTGTATGGTGGTGATAATGATATTGGCATCATCGTCCTCCAACTGCTGCTTGAGCACGGTGGTGGACTTGTTGGAGTTAGCGGCACCCTTTTTGAAACGGTCGTACTCACGCATGGTTTGGTAATCCAAATCTTTGCGGTCCACCACAAACAGCACCTTGTCCACGTAGGGCAATTCGCTTGCCAACTGTGCTGTTTTGAATGAGGTGAGCGTTTTGCCACTTCCGGTAGTATGCCATATATAGCCACCGGCTTCCCGTTTGCCTAATTGTTTTTGATTTGTAGCAATCAGGATGCGTTGCAGAATAGCCTCCGTTGCGCAAATCTGATAGGGACGCATAACGAGAAGCAGATCCTCGGCGGTAAAGACGCAATAGCGGCAAAGAACCTGGAGAATGGTATGCTTTTGGAAGAAAGTTGAAGTGAAGTCTTCAAGGTCGGTAATTCTCTGGTTCTCGAAATCCGCCCAATATGAGGTAAACTCAAACGCACATTGCGAGCGCATACTGGCTTGTGCCGTGCCGTAGCGACGAGTTGTGGCTTCCTTGACGGCTTGATAACGCGTTGTATTGGAGTAATACTTGGTGTTGGTGCCATTGGAGATGACGAACAACTGTATGTACTCATACAAGCCGCTACCTGCCCAAAACGAATCACGTTTGTAGCGGTTAATCTGATTGAAAGCCTCCCGTAACTCGACCCCTCTGCGCTTGAGTTCAATATGTACCATCGGCAGACCATTGACAAGGATGGTTACATCATAACGATTGGCGCGACGTCCTCCTTCGGGTACATATTGGTTGATAACTTGCAGATGGTTCTCGTGGATGTGGTGCTTGTCCAACAGCCGCATATTCAGGTACGTGTTATCATCACGCAGCAATAGTATCTGCGTGGTGCGGTCATCTTGAAGCAAACGCGTTTTATCCTGTATGGTGGCGTTCTGGTTGGCAATTTTCGTCCGGAAAAAGCCTTCCCATTCATTATCAGTAAAACGCATATCATTAAGCCGTTCCAGTTGCGCACGCAGATTAGCAATAAGGTCCGCCTCCGAATGGATAGGCAGGTACTCGTAGCCTTGTCTTTGCAACTGCTCAATGAGTGCTTTTTCCAACTGTTCCTCACTTTGATATGCTTCACGAGAAGATGCTTCATGCTCAAAGCGTGAAACAACTGTTGATTGGGTGTTTTCCGAAATCAAATCCATCATAATATTAGAATGTCATTAGTTGATTGCGATAATATTCATATCGTTGTTGCTGCAATTTCATTTCAGCAGGTAATCCGTTTTGCAGGTCAGCAGTCAGCGTTTCAAACTTATCCAATAAATTCGCAATACGTTCCTGCGTTTTTAAGGGAGGTATCGGGAATTTTAGTTCATTAAGAGTTTTAACAGCAAGTCCAGGCTGTGCTCCCTGAGATTTATACTGGTTCAAATCTGCGTGTGTTAAAAGGTGAAATAAAAACCTTACATTCATGTTTTTATTAGGAGTCACAACCACGGCATGCTCTGTAGCGTAAAATTTTCCACTTGCATATGCGACACATCCACACAATGCTCCTTGCCTTCCAATAATAGGATAACATCCGTCATGTGAGTAACTTTTCACATATCCCCTTATCCCATTTCCCCAATAACAAGGATATGAATAACAGTCATCTTTGACCTCATGTATCTCTGCTGCGATTATTCCTTTTCCTGCTTTTAATTCGCCTAATTCGCTTAATTTCAGCCACTTATACCCCCCCTAGTTGGCTGATTATCAATACTTTGTATTGCATCATCGGTATTGTCAGTGAGGGCAGTTACATCAGTATCGAAAGACAGCAGCCGTGTACGATAGTACTCGTACTGCTTCTTTCGAAGTTGCAGCTCCGCTTGCAGCTCCGCTGCGAGTGCCGAGAATTTGTCGAGGCACTCGACGATTTTTTTCTGAATTTCGAGGGGTGGAATTGGAATAGGTAGCGACAGCATTTTCAGCATACTCGGATGTTTTATACCAGCCCCTCTGTAAAAGCTATCTATTTCCGCTTGATTTTGGGTCAACCAATAATATACATATTTTGTACTTAAGATAGACTTATCGCGAACTACTGCAATACGATTGTCGGCAGTAATAAACTTGCCATTGAAATACTTTATATTGGCATTACCTCCCCATGGTATAGCGACAATTTCAGCATCAACTACGTTATCCTTAACGTCTTCTTCCTCTGCAAATGCTACCCGATTGCTCGTGTAAAGGATTTTGATAGTTCCAGAAGGACTTTCCAAATCTTCTAATTCATTTGCTAAATAATAGTGATATTTGCGAATTTCAGGTTGCATAGACCGGTCAACCTCATTAAAACGCTTATCCCAATAGGTAACTTCTCCAAGCATTTTCCACTCAACTCCATTAGGGCAAAGTTGTTGAATGAGCTGTTTTATATTACTCATAATCATATGCTTTTAATCAGTTCATCAATCTGCGCACGCAGCTCGTTCTCACGTGCCACAATCTGCTTCAGTTCGGCATTGAGTTTGTCAATGTCGATGACCTCACGCGTATCCTCTTGCTCTACATAACTGTTCACAGAGAGGTTATAGCCATTAGCCGCTATATCCGTATTGCTAACGAGCATGGTACGGTGCTGTGAATTGGTGCGTGCAACGTACCACTCCATGATATGTTGGATGTTCTGCGGCATGAGTTTGTTCTTATTGCCCTCGTGCTCAAACTCCTGTGAGGCATCAATAAACAGCGTTTTATTGTCGCTCTTGTTCTTCTTGAGAACGATAATACAGGTGGCAATACTAACGCCAAAGAACAAATTGGCAGGCAGTTGGATGACCGTATCAATATAATTGTTATCAATCAGATACTGACGGATTTTCTGCTCTGCACCGCCTCTGTACAGCACACCGGGAAACTCGACTATGGCAGCTGCACCGTCGGCAGCCAGCCAACTGAGCATGTGCATGGTGAAAGCAAGGTCGGCTTTCGACTTAGGCGCGAGAACGCCCGCAGGGGCGAAACGCGGATCGTTAATAAGAATAGGATTATCATCACCCACCCAATGAATAGAATACGGCGGATTGCTGACAATGACATCAAAGGGTTGGTCATCCCAATGGTTAGGTTCGATGAGCGTATCCCCTAATGCAATGTCGAAATGATTATAATTGATATCATGAAGGAACATGTTAATGCGGCACAGGTTGTAGGTGGTTTGGTTGACTTCCTGCCCGAAGAAACCTTGACGCACATTTTCCTTGCCGAGCACCTTGGCACATTGCATGAGAAGCGAACCGGAACCACAAGCGGGGTCGTACACCTTGTTCACCTTTTGCTTTCCGTTGGTGGCAATATGCGCCAGCAGTTCACTGACTTCCTGAGGAGTGAAGAACTCTCCACCGCTTTTGCCTGCACTGCCGGCATACATGGTCATCAGAAACTCATACGCGTCACCGAAGGCGTCAATCTTATTCTGCTGCGGTCCTCCAAGATTCATTTCTCCGATTGCGTTAAGTATCTTGACAAGCCGCTCGTTGCGCTTGCTGACCGTTGCACCCAGTTTAGAGGAATTGACATCCAAGTCGTCAAACAAGCCACGCATATCCTGCTCACTGTCCGTACCGATAGCCGACGCCTCTATCGACTTGAATACTTCCGCAAGTGTCATATTCAAGTTCTCGTTATCTTTGGCGTTTCGGCGAACATTCTCAAAGAGTTGGGACGGTAGGATAAAGAAGCCTTTCTCCTTTACAATCTGTGCCTTTGCAGTTTGTGCCTGCTCATCATTAAATGCCGCATAATCAAAACCGGCATTTCCGGCTTTGTGTTCCAAATCGTTTAGATAGGCGGTGATATTCTCCGATATATAACGGTAGAATAACATTCCTAACACATACTGTTTGAAATCCCAACCATCGACTGCTCCGCGCAAGTCGTTAGCAATCTGCCAAATAGTTTTGTACAGTTCCTGCTTTTGTTGCGTTGATGTTGCCATATCTCAATTTAATATCATATGTGGAGTATAGCGGACTCGAACCGCTCACCTCGACACTGCCAGTGTCGCGCTCTAGCCAGATGAGCTAATACCCCATCAGTCTCAAGGGACTATTCAATTATTTCCCAATGTCCACCTTTATCTGGACCTACGCGGCGGAGACGATTAGACATCTTTTCAATATCACGGCGTATAGTCATTATCGAAACTTTCATCTCTGCTGCTATTGTAGGGATAGAAGTATTTGGGTTACGGC
Organism: Paludibacteraceae bacterium; assembly: GCA_017412245.1. Lineage (GTDB taxonomy): Bacteria > Bacteroidota > Bacteroidia > Bacteroidales > Paludibacteraceae > Colicola. Next base: position 5,821 of record JAFPYI010000012.1, read on the forward strand.
TAACAATATCAAGAATACGATTTTGTCTCTCAGATAGTTTTTCAGTAACATTTTCAGTAACATTTTCAGTAACATTTTCAGTAACTGCCTTTAGTGGTAGGTCTAACTCCACTTCGTCCAAATCCAACTTTTCTTTCAACACCGGTTCTCCCCATCCGCTTTGTTTCCATGCTGCTAATATCATAGGGAATCCCGAACCGAGGTTCTCGCCGTAACCAACCATGCGCAACATGTTTTGGATTTTCGGGTTACGTGCAAAGGAGACACCACCTTCATACACTTGTTCCACAGGAATACGCAGAAGACCAGGATTGCGGAACACCAATTTGTCATCGTGTTTCTCAATACGTAGAACTCCGGACTCCATCATCAAATCTGCATGGATAATGGAATTAGTAAATGCTTCTCGCACTGCCTTGTGTTGTGGAGTATCATCCACGCGCGTAACACCTTCCATACGGAATGGACGCGGCAAATCAAAGGTCATCTTTGGCAGAACAATGCTGAAAAACTGAAAGAGATTATTCTCCCAACGACCATCGTATGTGAGACGATCACTATACCGTTCTTCACCAATCAAGTTGCACATGTTTATGTAATCCATACGGAAGTTTGGAAAACGGTCACGTACGACCAGACCGGTACCAAACATCATCAGTCCAGCCATGGTTAAAGAAACTTTTCCTGTTTCCTTATCTATTACACAACCACCTAAGTTTTTCAGGAATGTGGTATCATCCACTTCATTCCAGATATGCCCCTCATTCTTATAACGGAATAGTGTGCGGTAGCGACGCAATGTATCCTCGTCAATATCACCCATATCACATTGAGCAAATATAGTACCATCGTTCCCTTCCTCATACGAATCACGAACCATAGCTTTCACTTGTCGTTTTGTGCAACGATAATCTCCTTCGTGATTGCGCCGGAATGATCCATTAAAAAGATTGCCATTGATGTACACCGGCTTAATGCCATATCCTGCTTGGGGCACTTGAATAACGATGACTTTCTTGCCGTCCATGTCAATTACCTGCACGTTATCATCGGAAAGCACATTAACACTCACCTTGTTAGAATCATTGGCTAAGTTCCAAAAATCGGTAATCAGTTTATCCGGATTGGTAACTCCTTCTATCGAATAACGTTTGCTTGGGTCTGTTTCCTCGCGGTGCTCCTCTATGCCTAACAAGATATAACCGCCATAGCTATTAGCAAAGGCGGAATAGGTATCCCATAAACTGTTCGGTAACTTGTTGGCGCATAGTTTGCACTCAAGGGAGAGGTGCTCGCCCTTAG
>JAFPYI010000013.1 GCA_017412245.1 Paludibacteraceae bacterium
ATAACACCCGACAGAAACTCAAAATCATAGGGTGTGCGGATTTTGCGTTTCACGGACTGTTCGATATCCAGACGCAGTGAGGCTATTTCGGGAGCGTATTTATTCATATCGGGTGCAAGGATACAAGAAAAAGGCGGTCAATGTTTGAGTTTGCCGTTTAGTTGCGGCATAAGTTCATTAGATATATCTACACATTGATGCACCCACCTCTGCCAGAACTGTTCGCGCAGCGGATCGGTTTCATCGAACAAATTCGTTAACGAATCCCTTTGCTTATCAAAAGATACCGTTATATTGCTCCAATCGCTGCAAACCTTTGCGTAGGCGGTCATTTCCTCCGGATTGCGGGTATCATAGGACTTGCGGCGGTTGACAATCTTCAATAATTGTGCGCGTTCTTGCGCGAGAATGGAATCCATCCGGGCGCACATAGCTTCATAGTGTTTCTGTTTCTCTAATTGCGCATGTTCACGTTCTTCATAAGCATCTATTTGTGCGTTCAGTTCATCAATACGCTGCTGCTCGGACTGGCGTTCATGCCAGGAAATATAGAAAAGCGCTGTTGCCGTTGCTAACAGAATAGCGGACAGCAGTACGGGCAAAAACAGCATGAGTCTGTTGCGACGGTTGAGGACTTTGCGCAAGGCGGCTATGTTGGCAAAATGTCCTTTGGGACAAATGTCCGAGAAGAGGCGTTGCAGGGCCTCAATGTCTTTGCGCGGGTCGTTCGGAACGGGTGTGATAGTAGCGTCTGTCGCCGAGAGCCCGAAATCAATCAGTTTGACATTCTTGCCGTTGCGGGTGATGAGGATATTATCCGGCTTGAGATCATGGTGGACGAGTTGCAGGCTATGGATGTATTCGAGCGCATCCAAGAGTTGCGAGAACACCCGTTTCCGTGCGGCTTTGGACGGTTTGGTGCGTAGCCACTCGCCGAGCGTCACGCCGTCTATCCATTCCTGCACGATGCACATTCCCACACCGGACACTTCCTCCAAGGAATACGTAGCAGCAACATTAGGATGATTCAGCGAAACGCCTAATTGAAACTCTTTCTGTTGCTGTAGTTGGTAGTCGGTGAGCCGTGCGGCTTCTGGTGTCAGCGACTTGAGTAGAAACCGCCTGCTGTAGCGAGTAGCGACATACAGCATTGTGTGCGAGCGGCTTTGCAGCAATTCTATATTGCGCCATTCCGACGAGAAATCAGCAGGTGCTATAAATTCCGATGACGACGAATCCGAACTATTTACCATCTTGTCATTTACCATTTACTATTTTAACGGAGTTCAGACCGTTTTTGGATCCTGCGACATACGAAACGCCCTCTTTGGTACCTGGTTCTTTGTTATTTCGTACGTTATCAAGGAACATCTGTTTGCCGATGAGGAAACAGGCTGTGTCGAACGAATCGCCGACGTGCAGTTTGGCGTTCTCGGCTTCCATGACCGTAAAATGCGCTTCTCCTTCATATCGGAAGACACAGCGCCTGTTCGGCAGCCATGTGACCTCTATCCTGTCTCCGGGCTGCAGGTCGTTGATATGAATCCCTTCCCCCTCGAAAGCGGCGCTCTCAATGTCCGTGCGTGTGGCAAGCGAGGCTACATACGCCTCCCAATCGGCAAAACCGAGGAACTGGGAGAGCAGGCAAAGCGTCGTGCGGCGCGTAGTGTCTGCGCCGTCGATATAGCCCCAGAGACGTTTAAGTGTAGTGGGAGAGATATTCTCATGCAACCGCTCCCAAATAACGCCGGCGAGAAACTCAAAATCATACGGCGTGCGGATCTTGCGCTTCACTTCATGCTCGATATCCATCCGCAGGGTTGTTATTTCGGGTGCGTATTTATTCATATCGAGTGCAAAAGTACAATATTTTTTTGACATATGCAAATAATTATAAAAAAACAAGGCAGACGAAGTTTCCGCCCGCCCTGTTTCAGAGCCCCAATAAAAGTTTTATCCTATTTGAAATATAACATAAATAGCATACACGAATACCGCCAACTTCAGAAGCGTATCAGACAGATAGACGCATGTGGCAGATGTGGCACACTTTAAAGCCATGACAGCTCCTTGTTTATTCGTCAGTTCCAACAAGAATGCCAAAACGAAAGGCAGAACAATAAAACCAACAATCAACATAGTAACAAGAAGTGCATTGGACTCAGAGGAAGCAGCTCCCCACACCAAAAGCAGACCGATAATAGAACCGATGGTCGTTCCCCATGTGGCGCGTTTGGAATACTCTTGGAGTTTTTTTACCAGTTTGACAAGCAGTTTGGAAACAATCATGCTGGCAATTGCCAACGCAGTGATGATACCAAAGGTGCTCCACTCAATAGGAATGTCGAGACACAGAATAGCAAGGAGTGTTGCAATTACCACAGCAATCGGTCCGGGAACTTTGTTGATGAAACATCCCAGGAAACCGAAACATAAACACAGGGCAACTAAAGCCCACCATAAAATAGTTAACATAATACTGAAAATTTAGAGTTAATATTGTTAATTAAAATAAAGCATTCAACAGGTCTTTTTCTGCTTCAAGCAGTTTTCCGGCTGTTTCTGCTGCATCTTTCAAATCTTGGATGTCTTGCTCTTCCATTATGGATTGGGTGGCAGATTTGAGACTCTCCTTTTTCAGAGGTCTTAATTCCAATCCGGAGATTTCCACAGCAACTGTATTGTCAAAGATCTCTTTGGCTCTTTCGTACTCCATGTGCTTGTATGTCCATGTATTGCCGCCGATAGCCAATTCCGATTCTTCATCCTCTTGGAGCAGTGTTTCCCAATCACTACCGTTCATTTCCAATGATTCCAATTCGACATCACTGCTATTCAATAATTTGCCATAAGGACCTTCCAGTTCGCGCTCGAAATTCTCGCTGTTTTTGATATTTTCGAATGGCGTGTTGGTCGCAATAGTCATTTTAATACGGACTTGCCAATCGTCGGCAACTTTTACCAAGTGGACATTGTACGTGTCCCCGGATAATTTAAATAATTTAGCATGCTTGCCTTTTAGAATCAGGCTGGAAGCCGGCAGTGTTTTTGATTCCTCCGTAGGTGTGGGAGAAGAACCGCCACATGCGCATAATAAGGATACGCATGCGAAAAGTAACAGTAATTTTTTCATAATAGATTTGATTGTTTGTTGTGCCTACTCTTTTATGGATTTTGGGCTTTCTCCGTTTGACGGTGCAAAAGTACTGCTTTTCGCTCATATATGCTAAGTCCTTTTTGGTCCTTTTAAGGGTATAACACAAAATCAGGCGAGCATTTAGCCCGCCTGATTTTGTTTAGGAAAAGATATTGTGCTTAGTTTTGGAGGTTTTATTGTAGTTCATGAGCAAGTCCTTGATGCGCTTGCAATCAGACTTGTCGAGGCATTTAGCTGTCAGTTTGCCGCCGACGGCTTGAATAGTAATGTCCGCTCCAATGAAGTGTTGGTCAATCACTACCCTACGGATAAAACGGAAAGCCAGCGTGTCTTCGTCCACACCAATAAGGATGCGGTTTCGCTTACTGACCGTAATCGTCTGTTCGTCAGTATCAATCTCTATTTGCCACGGAGTTAGAATATCCGCTGCGTATCCATTAGCCAGCAATGAGGCTTCTGAGGAAGAAAATTTATACGTCATAGTATTGTTGTATTTGCATTATTTGTCCGAATATGGGATTAGAACTGCCCACATAGCGCTGGTATTGATCAATCAGAACCAACAAACCAAATATTGCGAGTTCAAACAGGAGAAACACGCCTAATACCTTCAATGCTTCTTTCCATGTGAAGTTTTTAGACTTCTCCCTATCTGCATCAAGTTCTTTGGACAAGAAATCAAAGAATCCCATTTTACTATTATTTGACATAGATTACAGATTAATTATCATTATCATTTTCAAATTCTCATCCGTATAGCCTAATCCCCTACCAATCGAATTTAGATAAATCAATTCATTCGCCAGCAACGAGGCTTCAGATGAAGAAAATTTGTATTTCATACTGCAAATTTTTGTTCTATACGTTTCAAGTTATTACGATATGCATCTATGTCACTACGCATTGCGAAACTATCCGGGAAAGTTTGTCGCATATTAACGCTTTGATTTTTTGTGATCTGCATCCGTTCATATGTAACATCCGCTTCTTCCTTTTTACGATCAATTTTCTCTTGCCATTCCTTTTTCTCAGCAAATTTAAACAGACCCACTTCTTTTTGTTTTTCTTTTAGAGTATTAAGTTCCTGTTCCAAATTTTCGTATTCAGCTTTCAGTCTCTCATACTCAGCATCCAAAGCGTCTTGTAGATCACAATAGGCATTGATATCCAACCCCTTATCTTTGCTACTATTAACAAAATCTGTTATCAATCCGCCCACAGCATTAATGGATTGAACAGCCCCTACAATTGCCCCTTTCGTGTTAAGTGGGTTGACTAAAGAAGTCGCAGCAGATGTTAGTCCGGCAGACAGTTGCTCCATCTTCTTGGCATCAATCTTATAGCCTCGGTCAATATATTGCTGAATTTTAATCTCTCGGTAATGGTCAACGAGCACATGGCGGTAGCGTCGCAACATACCATAAGTGAGAATGGATGGCCCTAACAATTCGGCATGTATATCCATTGTTTCAAACAACATCTCAAGTGTTTTATAGAACAAGTCTTGTTTTTCTTTCAATACCTTTTTGTTTGCAAGCCAAGTGAAGACATTCTTAATATAGGAGCTTTGGGTCTCCGGTTTTTCAAACACATTCATTACCGCCACCTTTGCGACAGCAGCACCGCCCACAGGAGACGCACTCGCAATGGTTTGAGCTACTTGTGTAACAGCATTAGAAAGCATCTCTCCCGATTGAATTAACAATTTTGTTGTTTCTTCCGAGTTTTTCTTTTCCGCACAGCGAAGATTGGTTTCAATCATGAAGAAATAGTTTTGCATCATTAGTGCAAATGATTCTCGGATATTCTCCAATTGCACAGGATCAGATGTCAGTTTCAAAGCCTTGTTCAAACAAAGAATCATATTATCAAACAACATCCCTGTCATAGAAGGGGATTCAACATATTTGATAACTTGCATTTGCGTTTGCAAGACTTGCATCAGCGCAGGAGTGGTATCCTTACCTAAGTCTTGCAGCCATTTCTTCATTCCTTCGGTTGTTGTAACCATGAGTTGGTCGCCATCCTTATAGTAGCCGGTAGCTATTTCCGCTTCACGTTGTTTCTTGGCGTTCTCAGCTTCTTTCTTTTGACGAGAAGCCTCTTGTTGTTCGGAAACAAACTCATTAGTTACCGATGTAACTGTCTTTATTGCTTCCCCTGCTTTTTGTACGACTTGCGAAGCAGTAGCTAAAGTTGACTTTAAATTCTTTGCGTTGATAGAATCAAGAAGTCCCATAGATTTTATAGAATTAGAAAAATTTAATTATCTGATTTATCACTTGTTTGGCTATTTCGAGGTTCATGTTCTTGGGGATATGGACGAAAAGCGAGTTGGGCGAGTGTCGCAGAGCCTCAAAATAGATGCGGTTGCAGACATACAAGCCTGCGGAGTTGGATACAATAGTCGGTAATCCGGCATTGATACAATCAGCACATAATGACTTAACAGGGAGGGCGGTTTTTAATGCCAAAGGCGCTTCGGGACAGATCAATTCTTCATCCGGAATATAGCAGTCGTTGTCTCCTTTGGCGCTATCCATCATATTGATTGCCAGACGCTCCAAGCGAATCTTGTCTCCTTCTGCCGCTTGCCCCATTGAGATAATCACATCCGGCTGGAAGTGTTCAATCGCTTCGTTGAGCACCTCCGGCGCACGGCGAAAACTAACGGGCAGAAGAAGTTTCGCAACATCTGCCTGAATAGCATCCAATACCTTTTGCGAGATATTGGTGTCGTTTCTGCCAAAAGGCTCAAAGGCTGTTACAAGAATGCGCATGTTAGTCTGTATAATCGCTATATCCAATACCACTATTTTTCAAATCCTGCACTTCAGGATTACCGGTGTGGTTGATTTGCCTGTTGATCTGCTCGGCTATTGTTTGAAGCACTTGCATCGAACGCGTATCCCAACACATGACACTCCAAGCAATCCGTAGTCCGCACGCATTTATTTTGTACGGCCATTTACGGGCATAAACGCGTGGACTTGAGTTGTCATAATAACGCTGATTATCTGTATCCAAATCAAACTGCTTCTTCAGCGCATCCGCTACTGCATGCCACATCTTGTCGTACAACGGAATATCATGGATTGTGATATTGGGGTCGCTGTACGTCTCATCCCCTTTCTTCACGCCGCAAGTGAAATGAATCTGTGTAGGATAAATAGGCTCCTGCGCTCCGCTGGCTGCCATCAGAGTAATTACCCACGAGTCTTCATCGGGCGCCAATTCACGCAAATCATCCATGTATTCTTTCAGATATGGCACTGTGTCTTCCCCATCATTGAGATAAAATGATTTAAATGGTCGCGGAGCTCCTATTTCTCTGCTGATATAGTTAAATCCTCCCATCTTGGCAAGATAAAATGTCGCCCATCCAGTAATCGCATCAGCCGAAGCTACAGCATTCATGATGGTAATTTTTGAATGGCGGTTGATACAACATCCATAAGGACGATTGAGTGGGAAATGTTCCACTGCCAATTTGTCTTCCGCCTGTTCTTCTATTGTTCGTGTCGCTGCCAAATTGATTAAACGGAACTCATCACTGTTAGCTACCGCATCGAATATCTCGTCTTCTTTTAGTCCCAAGCGCGCTTGGATATCGGCAATAGAGACAAATTTTGGTGTAGCTAAAAATTGTGTAAAACGGTCTCTTTTACGTTCAAAAGCCAAGTGCAGACGTTCCGCCCATCCTTCGGATTTCTCTTTGCGCTCGTCTTTCTCCATCACTTCGGAGAAGGCGGATCCGATGAGTCCGGCAGGAACGGCGAAGATAGCTATTCCAAGCACACCGATGATACAAGCAATAATACGGCCGGTAACGGTAATAGGCGGTGTGTCGGCAAAACCTCCGGGATCACCGATATACTGCGCAAACGCCCAGAGGACAGATGTCCAGCCGTTGTTATAGACTTCCGGTTGTGCTTCGTGCTCCACAAAGAAAAGTACAAACGAGAGAATCAGCGTAACAATCGTCAGGAACTGCACAGACACCCACATCTCATCTTTCTTGGCATGCATAGCCCGTGAGAGGACGTTGAACGCTTTCATATAACGGAATACACGCAAGAGACGTGCAATTCGCAGGGCTTTGAGTGCCACATACGGCATAGGCATGAAGAAATGCAGGTAGAACGGGTACGTGGAAAGGATGTCTATTAATCCATAGAACGAAAAGCAGTAACGCACTCTACCCCAGAAGCCTTTGTATTTATCATCAATGATGTCTGCACACCAAATACGCAGCGAGACTTCTATGGTGAAAAACGCTGTGGTAAAATAATCCACCACTTTGAGCCAAATGCCGTATTTCTCCACGATTCCATCGTACGTAGAGAGGAAGACCTCAACTGTCGAAAGGATGATAAGTCCGATTATGGCATAATCTACGTAGTTATGCCATTGTTTGGTGTGCAGATCATCATCAAAGACGCGCGCCAGTTCTTGTTTGAATGTTTGTATTTTGGTCATTGATTTGTTAAAAAGTTGTGAGCGGGGGAGCGGTCAAACTCCCCTGCTCTGTGAATTTTGTCAAAGAGGCACTATGATTTTTCGCGTTTGAGCGATTCTTTTGCACTCTCGATTTGACGTTTTAGATAATCAATCTGGCGGTCGTGGCGCGCAGCGGCGTCGATTTTAGATTTGCGATAAGATGCCTTACTGGATGGAGAAGAAGCACCTTTAATCAATGAGGCATAACGTTCGTTGTCACGTTTCTTTGCTTCTTTTTCTCTGTCAAGACTTGCACGCAAGTCAATGATTTTCTTGCGGTAATACTCTTTACTCATAGTGATTAGAATTTAAAGGGTTAATTATTTCCATTTATTTCTTAACTGAGTCATCCGATGCGTCCAGGGCTTGAGAGATTCTATATTTTCGCTATTATTCAAGGGATAGTAGCCGTTGGTTATATATATGGATTCATATCGTTTAGCCTCCTCATCTGAAGCATAATAGCCCCACTCCAAATACGCATGATCAGTCATAAATTGATTGACTATATTTGAACATTCCTCATCGGATTGTGACGGTTTGCACAACAAAGCACGCAGAGTACGCCGTAATGTAGAAG
>JAFPYI010000014.1 GCA_017412245.1 Paludibacteraceae bacterium
CTGAAAGAGTATATCAGGTATTACAACAACGAACGTATCAAACTAAAACTGAAAATGAGCCCGGTACAATACCGAACTCACTTTCAAAATCAAGTCAAATAGATTTAATAATCCGTCCAACTTTTTGGGGTCACCTCATTCGGGATGCTTTTTTTGTTTCGTAGAAAAGAAAAACGCGCAGGGACTTTTGTAGTTTTGGGTTTTCATTTTCAAAAGAAAATTTGCGTATGTCAAAAAAAAGCACTAAATTTGCAGCCGATTTTTGGATGAATACAATTAAGAACAAAATATTTCGCAAAAAGAATGAAAATTAAAGTAAGTAATGTTAATCAGCCGGCTTGGAAAGAGTGCAATATCCATGCAACCCTTCCGGCAGACTTGAGTAAACTGCAAGAACTCGCCTACAACCTCTGGTGGACTTGGAACGGAGAAGCAAAAGATATCTTCCGTTATATCGACAACGAGGCTTGGCATCGCGCAAACTCCAACCCTATCGTCTTATTGAACATCTTGAGTTATGACCGCATGGTGGCATTGTCGAAAGATGAGAAGTTCATGGCTAACCTGAATAAAGTGTACGATGAGTTTCGTGCCTACATGGACACTCCGAAAGACAAGAAAAAACCTACCGTTGCGTATTTCTCCATGGAGTATGGTCTGACGCACGTATTGAAGATTTACTCAGGTGGTCTGGGTATTTTGGCCGGCGACTATATCAAAGAAGCATCCGACTGCAACGTCGATATGACGGCTATCGGTTTCCTCTATCGCTACGGTTATTTCACACAGACACTCAGTCCTGAAGGACAACAGATAGCGAACTACGAGGCACAGAACTTCAGCAACCTGCCTATCACACAAGTGAAAGAGGCTGACGGTTCAAATATGATTATCGAAGTGCCTTATCCCGGCCGCACCGTAAAAGCTTATTTATGGCGTGTAGCCGTAGGTCGTATGGACCTCTATCTGCTCGATACCGACAATGAACTGAACTCTGAATGGGACCGTCAGATAACACACCAACTGTACGGCGGCGACTGGGAGAACCGTATCAAACAAGAGGTGTTGTTAGGTATCGGTGGCATGCTGGCCCTGAAGAAATTAGGCATCAAGAAAGATGTGTACCACTGCAACGAGGGTCACGCTGCTTTGATGGGTCTGCAACGTCTTGTAGATTTGGTAGCAGAAGGTTTGACTTTCGAGCAAGCCAAAGAAGTAGTTCGTTCCAGCGGTTTATATACCTGCCATACGCCGGTGCCTGCAGGACACGACTATTTTGAAGAAGGTCTGTTCTACAAATATATCGGCGAATATGCAGATAAATTAGGCATCGAGTGGCATGACTTGATCGGTTTGGGTCGCACCAATCCGGACGACAACACTGAGAAATTCAGTATGTCTGTTTTCGCGCTCAATACCTGTCAAGAAGCAAACGGTGTGAGCTGGTTGCACGGAGAAGTATCGAAGAAAATGTTCTCTCCTGTTTGGCCCGGTTATTTCCCTGAAGAACTGCACGTGGACTATGTGACCAACGGTGTACATATGCCTACTTGGGCTGCCAGCGAGTGGAAGAACATCTATCAGAAATATCTGCCTGCAGGTTGGATGGCTGACCAATCGAACCTTGATATGTGGAAACCGTATAACGATATTCCGGATGAGGTTATCTGGTCCACCCGTATGAGCCTGAAACGGAAGATGATGGATTACATCAAAGAGAAATTCCGTGAGGACTGGATGAAGAGTCAAGGTGATCCTGCTCGTATTGTTCGCGCACTGAATGAGATGCACCCGGATAACCTGATTATCGGTTTCGGTCGTCGTTTTGCTACTTACAAACGTGCACACCTGCTGTTTACCGACCTGGAGCGTTTGGATAAGTTGGTAAATAATCCTAATTATCCTGTTCAGTTCCTCTTCACGGGAAAAGCACACCCTGCAGACGGAGGCGGTCAAGGACTGATCAAACGTATCATCGAAATCAGCCGTATGCCGCAGTTCCTGGGTAAGATTATCTTCCTTGAGAACTACGACATGAGACTGGCTAAACGTTTGATTTCCGGTGTGGATATCTGGTTGAACACTCCTACCCGTCCGTTGGAAGCATCCGGTACATCCGGTGAGAAAGCACAGATGAACGGTGTGCTGAACTTCTCCGTCAAAGACGGTTGGTGGTACGAAGGATACGTAGAGAAAGCAGGATGGTACCTGACTGAGACTCGTACATACGAGAACCAGACACACCAAGACCAATTGGATGCTGCTACTATCTACCAGATCCTCGAGAACGAAATCATTCCTCTCTACTACGCTAAGAATAGCAAGGGTTACAGCCCGGAGTGGATTCAATATATCAAGAACTCAGTAACGAAGATCACTCCGCGTTTCACCATGAAACGTATGATGGACGACTATTTCCGCAAGTTCTACAACAAACTGGCTAAACGTCATAGCATGCTCATGGCAGACAACTACAAAGTAGCCAAAGAGATTGCTGCCTGGAAAGAGAATATCGTTGAGCACTGGGACGAGATAGAGGTAGTAAGCAAGAGCGATATCGACCTCAATAATCTCAATGTGGGCGATAAGTTCAAAGTAGCCGTAGAACTGGATACCAAAGGTCTGAACGACAAGGGTATCGGCGTAGAATTAGTAGCTATCCGTACCTCTACCCACAATAACGACAAGTTATACGAAGTAGAGCCTCTCCAACTCGTGAAAGCAGAAGGCAGTCATCTGTTCTTTGAGAATACTTATCAGTTGGATTATGCCGGTGGAATGAAATTCGGTTTGCGTATGTATCCGCAGAGCGAATTACTGCCCCACAGAATGGATTTCTGCTACGTTCGTTGGATTTAACGACTGGCTCTGATATAGAGCGGAATAGAAATAGCAAGGAAGACTAAGTTCGGTAACCAAGCTGCCATAAACGGCGACATCACATTGTTTACCGAGAATGTAGTGCTTACAGTGGAGAATAAGATATAGGCCGCTGTAAGCACTATTCCTATTCCAAGGTTTTTACCCATCCCGCCTCTTACTTTTCGGCTACTCATCGTGACACCAAGAAGAGTCATGATGAATGCTCCTAACGGCGATGCCCAGCGTTTGTGATACTCCACTTCAAACGCTTTGACATTTCCTGAACCTCTTTCACGCTGACGCGCCATATATGCTCGCAGTTCAGGCGTAGTCATCTGTTGTGCATGCTGGGCAGTGATGAACATCTCGCTTGGCTCAATCGGCAATTCAATATCCATGCGTTCGCCACGTGTGAGCGACTCGTGCATGCCGTCAAAACGACGGTAGGTATAATTATCCAGATGCCAGTTATAGGCTGAGTCGTAATAGATACGGTCCGCCGTGATACGAGACATCAAAGTCTTGCCGTCAAACTTCTCCAACGAGCAACGGTAACCAATCTTACTGCGTTTCTGGAAGGACTCGATATACAAGATTGTTCCGGGTTCTACCTCCATCTGCATGTTGCGTGCGTTCTCGATAGAGAAATGCTCGATATAGACGTCCGTGAAATGCAGCATTCGTTCCGAACTCTTAGGAATAACCCATCCGCCTAAAATCACACTCAAGATGAAAAGCAGTGTGGCGGAAAAAGCATAAGGCACCATAAAACGATGGTAACTCATTCCCGCTGCATGCATGGCAATAATCTCTGAATTGCCTGCCAGTTTGCTGGTAAAGAAGATAACCGAGATGAAGATGAACAGCGAACTAAACATATTCATGTAATACGGCAGGAAAGGTAAGTAATAATCGAAGATTATCTCGTGCAACGGCACTTGGTTTTCAAAGAAATCGTCCATCTTCTCCGTGAGGTCAAAAACGACGGCAATAGAGAGGATGAGCACGATGGAAAAGAAGAACGTGCCTAAGAACTTACGGATAATATACCAATCCAGACGTTTCACGGGTTATAGACGAGTGGTTATTTGCGGCATTACCGATTCTTTCCACGCGTGATAGTCGCCTGCCAGAATATGTTGGCGTGCCTGCGTTACCAAATCGAGATAGAAAGCCAGATTATGGATAGAGAGAATCTCCAGACCTAACATCTCTTTGGCATGTATCAAATGGCGGACATACGCGCGTGTGTACGCTTGGTCAACAAACGACGTGCCACAAGGATCAAGCGGTGTAAAATCATCCTCCCATTTCTTATTGCGCATGTTCATCACACCTTGCCATGTAAAAATCATTCCGTTACGTCCGTTGCGAGTCGGCATGACGCAGTCAAACATATCCACGCCACGGTCGATAGCTTCCAGAATATTCCACGGTGTGCCGACACCCATCAAATAACGCGGTTTATCGGTCGGCAAGATATCATTGCATACCTCAATCATGTCATACATGATTTCTGTCGGTTCTCCGACTGCCAGTCCTCCTATGGCGTAACCGTCACGGTCTAAGTCTCTCAATCGTTTAGCCGCCTCTTGACGCAAGTCGGCATAGGTGCAACCTTGTACAATCGGGAAGAGATGTTGCGCATAACCGTAGAGGTTTTCCGTACTATCAAAACGCGTGATACATCTATCCAACCAACGGTGCGTACGTTCCATCGATTCACGTGCGTATTTCTTGTCTGCCGTTCCCGGACAGCACTCATCAAAAGCCATCATGATATCTGCGCCTATCTCACGCTGAATATCCATCACGTTTTCCGGCGTGAACATCAGTTTACGACCGTCTATATGGGAAGAAAAACGTACTCCGTCTTCCGTCATCTTACGAATATCCGTGAGGCTAAACACCTGATAACCACCACTATCCGTCAATATCGGTCGTGTCCATCCTTCAAAACGATGTAGACCTCCCGCTTGGCGCAAGATCTCTGTTCCGGGACGAAGAAAAAGATGATAGGTATTACCGAGAATAATCTGCGCTTTGATATCTTCTTCCAGTTGCGTACGATGAACACCTTTCACCGTTCCGACTGTACCTACCGGCATAAAAATAGGAGTCAGAATATCTCCGTGGTCGGTGTGAATAACACCTGCTCTCGGTCCTACTCCTTTAGCTTCGCTATGTAGTTCAAAAAAAGACATTTGCGGGGCAAGTGTTAAAGTTTATTATTCACCGGAAAGACGATAGCCGGTTTGAAGTCCTTTGCTTCTTCAGGTGTCATGAGTGCGTATGCCATGATAATAACCGTATCTCCGACATGCATGAGATGAGCCGCAGCGCCATTGATACAGATACAACCGGAATTACGACGCCCGGTAATGACATACGTCTCCAGTCTGGCACCATTGGTATTATCCACTATTTGCACTCTTTCTCCGGGAAAGATATTCGCCGCTTCCATAAGGGCTTCGTCGATAGTTACAGAGCCGACGTAGTCCAAGTTCGCTTCGGTTATTTGCACCCTGTGGATTTTAGATTTCAGGATATTCAGATACATAATACTCCAATTTAGCGCACAAAGGTACTGCTTTTTTCTGGATTACACAAATTTAGTTTCTTTTTTTGCATAAAAAAAGATATTCCGACAGTCTTCAGAACGGGTTATGTCTCGTAATTGGTTCGAAGACGGCTCGAGATCGGCTCGATATCGACCCGTTCACACTTTGATTATTATTTGGGGGATTTCTAATCCTAATGAAACCACGTTAAGAGTATGACCAAACCACGTTAAAACCCCGATCAAGAATCGAAAAAACGATATAGCATTTTTTTCTTTTTTTTATATTTTTCTCTTAAGATTTGCGTATATCGATTATTTTTAGTAATTTTGCGCGATTTTTATATTGGCATAATGTGCGCATGCACATATGCAAGGCAAAGAGAATATGCAAAACATTCGTAATATAGCAATTATTGCGCACGTAGACCACGGCAAGACCACATTGGTGGACAAGATGCTGTACACGGCGCATCTGTTCCGTGACAACGAGAACAAAGGAGAGTTAATTCTGGACAACAATGATTTGGAGCGTGAACGCGGAATAACCATTCTGGCGAAAAACGTAGCCATCGATTACAAAGGCACCAAAATCAACATCATCGACACTCCGGGGCACGCTGATTTCGGCGGTGAGGTAGAGCGTGTGTTGAATATGGCCGACGGTGTGTTACTGCTGGTAGATGCGTTTGAAGGCGCTATGCCGCAAACACGTTTCGTGCTCCAAAAAGCATTGGAGTTAGGCCTGAAACCTATCGTAGTGATTAACAAAGTGGACAAACTCAACTGCAGACCGGATGAGGTACAGGAAGAAGTGTTTGACCTGATGTGCAACCTGAATGCCACCGACGACCAGTTGGATTTCCAGACGCTGTACGGTTCAGCCAAACAAGGTTGGATGAGTACGGACTGGCGTAAACCGACAACCGACTTGACGGATCTGATGGATGCTATCATCGAATATATCCCTGCGCCGGAAGAGAATCCCGGCACACCGCAGATGCTCGTCACTAGTCTGGACTACAATTCATACGTAGGTCGTATCGCTATCGGTCGTGTTCACCGTGGTGAGTTCAAAGACGGACAGAATGTCACTTTGGCAAAGAAAGACGGCACGATGGTGAAGACCAAAATCAAAGAGTTGCACACGTTTGCCGGCATGGGTCACCAGAAAACCGAAGTGGTTAAGAACGGTGATATCTGCGCGATGATAGGTATCGACGGATTCGAGATTGGCGACACTATTTGCGATTTCGAGAATCCCGAACCACTCAAACCGATTGCCATTGACGAACCGACGATGAGTATGACTTTCTGTATCAACGACAGTCCTTTCTTCGGTCAAGACGGCAAGTTCGTCACCAGTCGTCATATTCAGGACCGTTTGAACAAGGAGTTGGAGAAGAACCTGGCGCTGCGTGTTGAAAAAGGCACAGAGGAAAGTAGTTGGCGTGTATATGGTCGTGGTGTGCTGCACTTGTCAGTACTGATTGAGACCATGCGTCGTGAAGGTTATGAACTGCAGGTAGGTCAACCGCAAGTGATCATCAAAGAGATTGACGGTGTGAAATGTGAGCCGGTAGAAATGCTGACCGTTAATACGCCGGAAGAATGTTCGGGCAAGATCATTGAGTTTGTGAGCACACACAAAGGCGAGATGACAAAGATGGAGATGGTCAACGATCGCGTTCATCTGGAGTTCACTATTCCTTCCCGCGGTATCATGGGCATGCGTACATACGTGATGAACGTGAGTGCGGGCGAGGCTATTATGGCGCACCGATTCCTCGAGTATCAACCGTGGAAAGGCGAGATTGTGAAACGCAATAACGGTTCGCTTATTGCCATGGAAGCCGGAACAGCTTATGCTTACGCTTTGGATAAATTGCAAGACCGCGGTAAGTTTTTCATCGACCCGCAAGAAGAAGTGTATGCAGGTCAAGTAGTGGGCGAGAATGCCAAAGAAGGCGATATTGTCATCAATGTGACCAAATCAAAGAAACTGACGAACATGCGTTCCAAATCCGCAGACGACAAGGCTGTTTTACCACCGCCTATTCGTATGTCGCTCGAAGAAGCACTGGAATACATCAAGGAGGATGAGTACGTAGAGGTTACTCCTCATGCAATGCGAATTCGCAAAATCATTCTTGACGAGTTGGAGCGCAAACGCGCAGGAAGAGCGTGAGCCTAAAGGCTATTTCAAATTTCAAATTTCAAATTTAAGATTTCAAATTTAATAATATACAATCATGCAAATTAAACAATCAGAAATTAAGGACTTGACTGCCGTTATTACGCTTACATTGGAGCCGGCAGACTATCAAGAAGAAGTAAACAAACAACTCAAACAAGTACGTCAAAAAGCACAGATTCCTGGTTTCCGTCCGGGAATGGTACCTGTTGGACTGGTAAAGAAAATGTACGGCAAAGGTATCTTGGCTGATGTATTGAACAAGTTAGTAGGCGAGAACCTGCAAAAACACATTGAGGACAATAAATTAGCTATCCTCGGCGACCCGCTGCCAAGCGAGAACTCTCCAAAGATTGACCTCGACAACGAAGACACTTTCACTTTTGCCTTCGACATTGCTGTTGCTCCTGAGTTCGACGCTAAGCTGACTGCAAAAAACAAACTGACCGAGTACGAGATTGAAGTAACAGACGAAATGGTAGATAACCAAGTGAAGAGTTACTGCGAGCGTTTCGGTGAGTACACCCAAGCAGAAGAAGTAGCTGAAGGTGACATCGTTAAAGGTCTGTGCAAAGAGGTAGGCGGCGAAATCGTGAAAGAGAACGCTATTCTCAATCCGCAGTACATGAAACAGAAAACACAAGCAAAGAAATTCTTCGGTGCCAAGAAAGGTGATGTGATCACTTTCAACCCTGCAAAAGCATACGAGCACGAGACAGAGATCTCTTCGATGTTAGGTATCACCAAAGAGCAAGCCGCTGAACTGAAGAGCGATTTTACCTTCGAGATTCAAGAGATTACCCGCCACACGGCAGCAAAGATTGACGGAGAGTTATTCGCCAAAGTATATAGCGCCGATGCACCGAAAGACGAGAAAGAGTTCCGCGCAAGAGTGAAAGCTGAAATCGTGGCTAACATGGCCGAGGACAGCAAATACAAATTCGGTTTGGATGCCAAAGAAGCCATCATGAAGAAGATGGAAAAAATTGAGTTCCCGGTTGATTTCCTCAAACGTTGGGTATTGACCACCAATGAGAAGATGACCGCTGAGGAAGTAGAAAAAGACTTCCCGAAGATGCTGGAAGAACTCAAATGGCACTTGGCAAAAGACCAACTGATGAAAGAATACAATGTGGATGTGCAGAAAGAGGATGTAGAAGCATACGCTAAAGAAGTGGCACGCATGCAATTCATGCAATACGGTTTGATGCATATCGACGACCAATATCTGACTAATTACGCCAACGAGATGCTGAAACAGGAAAACCAATTGCGCGGCATCGTAGAGCGCGTAGCAGAAAACAAGATTTACGAAGCATTGAAAGGTGTGGCAAAGATTGAGAAGAAATCTATCTCCCATGCTGATTTCGGAAAATTGTTTAGCTAATTTACCATTTGGTCATGTACCATGTACCATTTAATTTACCATTTGGTCATGTACTATGTACCATTTAATTTACCATTTGGTCATGTACCATGTACCAATGAATAAATTGTAAATATGGTTCACATTCATTTCATAGCTATCGGTGGTGCGGCAATGCATAACTTGGCATTAGCCGTAGCCTCCAAAGCAGGATACAAGGTTACAGGGTCGGACGATGAGATATTCGATCCTGCCTTGACTCACTTGCGTGACGCAGGTTTATTACCTGAAGAGATGGGTTGGCATCCGGAGAAAATAACGTCCGATATCGATGCTATTATTCTCGGAATGCATGCTCGTGAGGACAATCCGGAATTAGTGCGTGCACGGGAATTAGGACTGAAGATTTATTCTTTCCCTGAGTATCTGTACGAGCAGACCAAAGACAAGATTCGCATCGTGGTAGGCGGTAGTCACGGCAAGACCACTACGACCTCTATGATTCTGTATGTGCTGCAACGTCTGGGCATAGAAGCGGATTATATGGTAGGCGCACAGATTGAAGGTTTTGAACGGATGGTTCGTCTCAGCGACACAGCCAAATATGCTGTTTTTGAAGGCGATGAATATCTCACTTCCCCACTCGATTTGCGCAGCAAATTTCTGTGGTATCATCCCCACGTAGCTATCTTGACCGGCATTGCCTGGGACCATATTAATGTCTTCCCGACTTTCGACAAATATGTAGATACTTTCCGTCAGTTTGTGGATAGTTTTGAGCCCAACGGCAGTTTTATTTACTATCAGGGCGATGAGAATCTGCGCAAGATAGCCGAGAACGCACGAAAAGACATCACTTGTATTCCGTATGAGGCGTACAGCGGAGACGTGGAGATGCAGGTGTTCGGTAAGCATAATATGCAGAACTTGCAAGCCGCGATGTTAGCATGCCATTGCATAGGTGTTGCGCCGGATGATTTCTATCGCGAGATAAGCACTTTTACCGGTGCCAGCAACCGGTTGGAGAAAATATGCGAGACAGAGAGTTGTGTGGCATACAAAGATTTTGCACACTCTCCCAGCAAACTGAAAGCCACGGTGAATGCTGTTCGTGAGCGTTATCCGAAGAAAAAATTAGTGGCAGCTATGGAGTTGCACACGTTCTCCAGTCTGATGGCGGATTTTCTGCCGCAATACAAAGATTGTATGGCAGAGGCGGATATTGCGTATGTGTATTTCAACCCGAAAGTGATTGAGCATAAACGCTTAACGCCGATTACAGCCGAAGACGTACGTAAGGCGTTTGGAACTTCCAACGTAGAGGTGTTTACGGATAGTGAGGCACTGCAAGCACAATTGCGGGAGACCATCCGAAAAAACTTACCCGTTGCCGAGCAAGGCATCGCTTTGCTGATGATGTCCAGCGGTACTTTTGACGGCATTGATGTACCGGCTTTTGCCAAACAACTCTTAGGAGCTAATAAATAGTCTTATGAAAAAAATCCTCTTCTTCATCGCATCGGTGATGGTGTTTGGTGCACTTAGCGGTTGCGCAAATCATTCAACTCAAACAGTTCCGGTCGGTACTATCGAGCGGGATACCATTTTAGGAGTGCCTTGCTGCGTTTATCTGCCTTACGATTACTCCAAACGGGCAGAGCGCAAACAGGAAGTCTTTCCGGTTTTGTACTTGCAACACGGGATGTACGGTTCTGAGGATGACTGGAGCAATCAAGGCGATTTACTGCATCTGATGGACAGTCTGTTGGCGTGCGGAGCTGTACGAGAGATGGTGGTTATCATGCCTGATAATTTCTTAGGCAGTATTCCTCCGAAGGAACGCCAGGCACTGATGGACGCGCCGAATATCACGCCTGCAGGAGAAGAATTCGACCTGCTGAACGGTTCTGCACATTGGTCCAAACTGACACGCGAACAAGAGAGAGCTTATGAGATGTCGGGATATTGGGAGAAGAATTTCCCGCTGTTCATGGAAGAGGCCGAGAAACGTTACAGCATCAGTCGGGAACCAAAAGGCAGAGCTATTGCAGGTCTGTCAATGGGCGGTTTTCACACCATGCATGTTTCGCATTATTTGCACGGACAGTTCTCTTGCATCGGTCTTTTCTCAGCAGTCATCCTGTCTCCTACTTCCGCAGAAGTATATGATAACTGGCAAGCAGAAGTGCGTGAAATGATGGCCTCCGAACCTGTTTATTGGATTGGAATGGGACGAGAAGATCATCTGTACGACCAATTGCAGGAATACCGTTTGTGGCTGGAAGATAACAATATCGAATATACGTATTACGAGAGTACCGGAGGACATACTTGGGAAAATTGGCAAGATTATCTCTGTCGATTCCTGAAAAAGTTCTAATGGCATGAATTTTGTATAGCAATCAATTGAAAATTTGAAATCGTTTATGGACAAACAAACCAAACAACGCCAACGCGACTATCTGTATATGCGTATGGCACGTACATGGGCTGAAAATAGTTATTGCGTGCGCCGCAAAGTAGGTGCATTACTCGTTAAGGACCAGATGATTATCTCTGACGGTTATAACGGCACTCCATCGGGATTTGAGAATGTCTGCGAGGACGAGAATAACGTCTCCAAACCTTATGTACTGCACGCCGAAGCAAATGCCTTAACCAAAGTGGCACGCTCCAACAACAGTTCCGATGGCGCTACATTATATGTTACTGCCAGTCCGTGTCTGGAGTGCTCCAAACTGATTATCCAATCAGGCATCAAACGCGTAGTCTATGGCGAAGAATATCGTATCATGGACGGTGTGGAACTCCTCAAGCGTGCAGGCATTGAAGTGGAGTTCTTGAATGACTAAATCAAAACTAAAATGAAAAAATACATCCTTCCTACCTTAACCGTTTTCGGCGTAGCATTAGGTATTTTTATCGGCGCTATGCTGGCGCAGAAAGCCAATGCACAACGCATCGTTTACCAAAACGGTCGCTGGAGTTTGGAGCAGTCCAAAGTAGATCGATTGCTGCAACTCATGGAGACTGCTTATGTGGACAGTCTGGACCTTGACAGTATTACCGACGAGGTGATGAGCGAACTGGTGCAGAAACTGGACCCGCACTCATCGTATATCCCCAAAGAGGACTTGGAATTAGTCAGTTCCGAACTGGCAGGTTCTTTCTCAGGCATCGGCGTGCAGTTCTCTATTCAACAGGACACCATCGGCATTATTGCCGTCATAGCAGGCGGGCCGTGTGAAGGAGTCGGTGTGCTGGCAGGAGATAAGATTATCACCGTGGACGACAGTCTTTTCGTGGGTAAGAAAATCAACAATGAGAAAGTGATGCGCACGCTGAGAGGCGAGAAAGGAACAAAGGTCAAATTAGGTATCAAACGCTCCGGAACGCCTGATTTACTGTATTTTACGATTACAAGAGGTGATATTCCCGTTACTTCCGTAGATGCGAAATTTATCATTGAGCGCAATGGTAAGAAGATTGGATTTGTGCGCGTCAATAAGTTTGGCGAGAACACCTATCGCGAGTTTATTTCTGCTCTAGCAGAACTGAAAGCACAAGGTGCAACGAGTTATATCATTGACCTGCGTGAGAATTCAGGCGGTTATATGGACCAAGCCATTCGTATGGCCAATGAGTTCCTCAATCGCAATGATCTGATTGTTTATGCAGAAGGTCGTGCTTATCCTCGTTATGAGGCAAAAGCAGACGGAGGGGGACGTTTCAAAGATGCTAAATTAGCAGTTCTGATTGACAATTTCTCGGCTTCGGCAAGTGAGATTTTTGCAGGCGCTATGCAAGATAATGATCGTGCACAAATCATCGGTCGTCGTTCATTCGGAAAAGGACTGGTACAACAGCAAATGCCTTTCAGTGACGGTAGTGCCGTGCGACTGACGATTGCCCGTTATTACACGCCTTCAGGTCGATGCATTCAGAAACCTTATTCGTTAGGCGACCAAGCGGATTATCAGCAAGAACTACTGGACCGTTATGAGCATGGAGAGTTCTTCTCTGCCGATAGTGTGCATTTCGCAGACACAACAACCTATCGCACTAAAAAAGGACGAATCGTTCGAGGCGGAGGAGGTATCATGCCGGATGTGTTTGTAGGACGCGACACCACGCTGAACACGCCTTGGTTCAACCGTTGCGTAAATCTGGCGTACACCTATCAGTTTGCATACAAATATACCAACGACCACCGCAAACAATTGAGTCAATATAAGGATTGGAAAGCGCTGGAGAGTTATCTGCTCAAGCAAAATATACTGAATGAGTTTGTCGCTTTTGCGAAAGACAAAGGTGTGGAACCGAACGAGGCGGAGATTCAGAAATCGAAACCGCTGATGGTTCGTCTGCTCAATGCGTATATCGTGCGAAATATCTTAGGTGACGAAGGATTCTTCCCGCTCTTTGAACGCGATGACGAGATAACCAAGAAAGCTGTCGAAGAACTCTCGAAATAATCCTTAACCGAAAACAAGAGTCTACCGTAAGGCAATAAGTTAAGTTAATCTCTACTCAAAAAAAGGAACAAGCCACACACAGCCTGTTCCCTTTTTCTTCTCTTTGCATAACTATAAAAATTTGCGTGAGAAAATTGAGAAAACTGAGAAAATTAAGATTTTTACCGTTCGAATTTCTCACAATTCTCAAAATTCTCATGTGATTTTTTCTTTATAAAAAAACATTGGCAATATTGACGATATTGGCGATATCGCTAGTATCGCCATAATCGCCAGTGCATTTTTTTATATCCTTTGCATTGAATCGGTCCCCAAAAACGTTAGTGGTTCGTTATATATTTCTTATATATTCCTTATTCATTATCGGTGTTATCTACCGCAAAACAAGAAAAACGGACTGCTTTAGGCAGCCCGTTTTTCTTTTATCGAATATCAAAACAATCCTTAGAGTGCTTTGAGAATAGCTTCTACGTATTTGTAGCATTTAGCGACAGTAGCGATCTCCACTCTCTCGTCCGGTGTGTGCGGATGCTTGATGGTAGGACCAAAAGCAATCATCTCCATTCCCGGATATTTGCTACCGATGATACCACATTCCAGACCTGCGTGGATAATCACTACACGTGCGTCTTCATTGAACTCACGTTTGTAGGTCTCCACCATCTTCTGTTGCAGCGTGCTGTGGAAATTAGGTTGCCAACCGGGATAACCGCCTGTGAACACTACCTCTGCACCAGCAAGTGAGAAGGCCGATTGGATAATCGATTGCAGTTCCTCTTTGCGACTTTCTACTGAAGAACGAGTGAGGCAGAAACATGTTACTTTGCCTTCCTCCGTCTTAACCATTGCGAGGTTATTACTGGTCTCCACAACATCCGGACGCTCAGGAATCATACGATATACACCGTGAGGACAAAGAGTCAATGCATGAATCAGGCAGTCTTGAATTTCTTCCGGCATCTCTTGTTTCGGGCATTCTACCTCTACGGCTTTCAGGCTCAGATCGTCATCCACACCTGCGAACTCATGCAGATACAGGTCTTCATAACGGTCAATCAAGTCTTGTACATCCTGATACGACTCAGCCGGAATAGTGATCACTGCCGAAGCCTCACGAGGAATAGAATTGCGCAGACTGCCACCATCGATAGAAGCCAGACGTGCTTCGTAATTAGCCACCGCATCTTTCAGTACGCGTACGAGCAGTTTGATTGCATTCGCGCGTTGGAGATGGATATCACATCCTGAGTGACCGCCTTTACAACCTTTAACATCTATACGCAGCGCTATATCGCCTTTCTCTGTATCGACAGGTTGGAAGGCAAAAGTAGCCGTTGTGTCAATACCTCCTGCACAGCCTACACACAGCTCGCCCTCATCTTCATTGTCCAGGTTAAGCAGATATTTACCTTGTAACCAGCCGCTTTTCAAATCGTTGGCACCAAACATACCTGTCTCCTCATCAATCGTGAAGAGAGCCTCCAAAGGCGGATGAACAGCATTCTTGTCCGCCAAGATAGCCATTGCAATAGCAGCACCTATTCCATCATCTGCACCTAATGTTGTTCCGTTAGCCGTTACCCATTGACCATTATCCTCGATGTATGCTTCAATCGGATCTTTATCAAAGTCAAACACTTTGTCTCCGTTCTTTTGAGGCACCATATCCATGTGCGCTTGTAGAATAACGCCCGGATGGTTCTCCATGCCTTTGCTGGCCGGTTTGCGGATAAGCACGTTGCCTATCTTGTCCTGCAAAGTCTCGAGACCTAATGACTTACCATAGTTGACAAAAAAGTCAGCAATCTCTTTGCGTTTTCCGCTCGGACGCGGAATTTGTGTGAGTTGATAAAAACTCTCCCACACCGCTTTGGGTTCCAAGTTTCTCATATTATCCTTTCTTTTAATAGTAATTCTTATTTATTCAATGGTTATCTCACCACATAAATTGGTTTGCAGCAACTGTTTTACTTTCTCCGGCTGGTCCGGCAATTCGCCTAACAGATACATCATCTTGGTCAGCAATGCTTCCGTTGTGATGTCATAGCCGGAAAGAACACCTGCTTTCATCAGGTTGAGCGAAACAGCATAAAGACCCATTTCCACAGAACCTGTGCTGCATTGCGTTTTATTGACAATGATGATTCCTTTGTCCACAGCCGATTTTAACTCACGGTATAACCATTTAGCCGTCGGTGCATTTCCTGCTCCAAAAGTCTCCAAAACAACAGCTTTCAGTCCGCGTATATGCAAGATGGCACGAACGGTTGCTTGTTGAATACCGGGGAATAACTTAAGTACTGCCACATTGGTGTCATATTGGGTATGCAACGTAAGCGGCAGCCGCGTGTCGCTATAATGAACAAGGTGCGGTTGGTACGTGATATGCACACCTGCTTTTGCCAATGCCGGATAGTTATACGAGTTGAATGCCGAGAAATGCTCTGCGTTGCGTTTGGTCGTTCGGTTAGCACGGAAAAGACGATCCTCAAAATAAATTGTCACTTCAGGAACGATAGCATTTCCGTCTTCATCTTTCGCTGCTGCAATCTCGATAGCCGTCAGCAGATTTTCCTTCGCATCGCTACGCAACACACCCACAGGTAATTGAGAACCTGTGAAAACAACCGGTTTGCCGAGATTCTCCAGCATAAACGACAGCGCCGAAGCAGAGTAAGACATAGTGTCTGTACCGTGCAGAATAACAAATCCGTCGTACTCGTCATAATGGTCATAAACCATCTGTGCCATTTTTGTCCAACTATCCGGCGCTATATCGGATGAGTCAATCAGCGGATCGAAAGCGGCAATCTCCACACGAATATCTCCGGCAAATAACTCCGGCATAAACGCTTTGAATGTCTCCATATCCGCCGGAACAAGAGAACCACTCTTCGGCTCACGAACCATCGTAATGGTTCCTCCCGTGGAAATCAATAGTACCTTACTCATCGTGATTATAGTTGTTAATTAACTTTTGCGGTGCAAAAGTACATAAAAATTTTGACATATGCAAAAAAAGTTGTAATTTTGCACAAAATTACTAAGTATGACGACACGCATTCTTCTCATCGATAGTGATATTAGTCTGGCGACAGTGCTGTGCGACTATTTGGAATCTCGCAATTTTCAAGCACTACATGTCACTAAAGGCACAGAGGCTTTGGATCTTTTATCCAATAGTCATGTCGATTTGCTTTTGATGGAATTACACGGCTTGGAGCGCAATGGTTTTGATTTGCTGCGAGAAGTGCGCCACCGTTCCTCTCAACTGCCTATTATCATATTGACTACGCGCACGGAACGAGAAGCACAGATGCGTGCTTTTCAGTTAGGGTGCGACGACTATGTCACCAAACCCTTTTCGATGGAGATTCTTATCTGTCGAATAGAAGCTATCATGCGTCGCGTGCGGATGCGTGAGGAAAACAAACAACGCACTTTTGACTTGAATGGGCATGTTTTCGATGCCACGCACCAGAGTTTTGCAGGAGAGCATCTTTCCGGACGAGAAAGTGACTTACTGCTTATGCTTTGCCGAAACGAAGGAGAATTGGTGGACAGACACCATATATTGGCGCATTTATGGAAAGAAGACAATGCTTTTACATCACGTTCGTTAGGCGTGTATATCAATCATCTGAGACGATTCCTTCGGCCGGTAGGTTATGATATCTTAGCGGTTCGGCAAAAAGGATACAAGTTAGTCAAACTATAAACAAAAAAACAGAGCGAAAACTCTGTTTTTTTGTTGTGGTAAACACATTTGGTTTACTTACGAATACCTAACTCTTTGATGATAGCACGGTAACGCTCGATATCTTTTGCTTTGAGATAGTCAAGCATGCTACGACGCTTACCTACGAGAGAAGTCAATGCACGCTCTGTACCGAAGTCTTTGCGATTTTGTTTGAGGTGCTCTGTCAGGTGATTGATACGGAAAGTGAAGAGTGCGATTTGGCTCTCTGCACTACCGGTGTTCTTAGCGTCTTTGCCGTATTTAGCAAAGAGTTCAGCTTTCTTTTCTGATGTTAAATACATAAAAGCTTTTACTTTTTCTCGTTTGCCTTAGTTATCGGACAAACGAATGTTAAACAATGGCGGCTGAAGGGGAATGAAATCATATCGACTTCGCCGTATTTATTCTGCTTCTTTCAAAAGCGGGTGCAAAAGTACTGCTTTTTTTTGACATACGCAAATATTTGCAAGATTTTTTTGTGTATATCGCTTTTTTTTCGTACCTTTGCGCTCGATTTAATACCTTAAGGTTAAATGAAACACATAGTAGTTCGATTTTGCGGAGATTCCGGTGACGGAATGCAATTAACCGGTAACCTGTTTGCACAATTAGGTGCCGAATCCGGACATGAAATTTCCACTCTTCCGGATTTCCCTGCAGAGATACGCGCGCCACAAGGTACATTAGGCGGCGTGAGCGGTTTCCAAGTAGAGTTAGGAAGCGAAGTGTACACACCCGGCGACAAAGCAGACGTGGTAGTAGCTATGAATGCCGCCGCGTTGAAAGTGTGTACTTTAGGTTCGCATTTCAACCATCCGCAAGCACATTATGACGAAGAGTTTGCACAATTCCATCGCCATGCAATAGTGATTGTGGATACTGACGCATTGACCGATAAAGATTTAGAGAAAGCACAATACCACACGGAGAATCCTTTCACAGAATTAGGTATCCCGGAGAGTGTGCAGATTATCCCGGTTGCGCTAACCGCTCTAACCAAAGAGAGTCTAAAAGAAAGCGGTCTAGACAACAAATCGATTCTAAAGAGTCGCAATATGTTTGCACTCGGACTTATCTGTTGGTTATTCGACGAACCAATGGACAAGGCTATGCACTTATTGGAGACCAAGTTCAAGAAAAAACCGGCACTCGTAGCGCCTAATACCAAAGTGATGGTAGATGGTTATAACTACGGACAAAATCTTGCTCTCAACATCAACCAGATTCATTTGGACCAAGCAAAACTTACCGATAGGCGTGTGGCTACTGAAGATGGGCATTACACTTCTATTGCCGGCAATAAAGCAACTGCATGGGGACTGATAGCCGCAGCAGAAAAAGCAGGCAAACGTTTATTCCTCGGTTCCTACCCGATTACACCTGCTACAGATATCATGCAGGAATTAGCATTGCGCAAAGACATGAACGTGATGGTGGTTCAGGCCGAAGATGAGATAGCAGGTGTTTGTACCGCAATAGGAGCTGCTTTTGCAGGTGATTTGGCATGCACCTCTACTTCCGGTCCCGGTTTGAGTCTAAAAAGCGAAGCCATAGGATTAGCAGTAATGGCAGAATTACCATTGGTAGTCATCGATGTACAGCGTGGAGGTCCTTCTACCGGTTTACCAACCAAGACAGAGCAGACCGATCTGATGCAAGCCATCTACGGCCGAAACGGAGAGTGCCCGTGTGTCGTTTTAGCGGCTTCCACCAGTGCCAACTGCTTTGAATACGCCTATGAAGCCTGCCGATTAGCATTGGAGAATATGACACCTGTTGTGCTATTGACAGATACTTATTTAGCGAACGGAACTGCTCTTTGGCGAATACCCACAGCAGCAGAATTACCGGAAATTCATCCACAAAATGTACCTGAGAGATTAAAAGGGAAATATAATCCTGCATTACGTGACGAGAGAGGAGTGCGCTATTGGGCATTCCCCGGAATGGAAGGATTTGAGCATCGAAACATTGGTTTGGAACGCGATGCAGAGAAAGGTACTATTTCCACCAATCCTGAAAATCACGAGTCTATGGTTCGTGCTCGACAAGCTAAAGTAGCACAAGTGGCCAATCGTATTCCGGAATTGAAAGTAATCAGCACCGGCAAAAAAAGCGATGTGTTATTAGTCGGTTGGGGTTCGACAGAAGGACATCTGCATGCCGCAGCAAATGAATTAGGATGCGATTTGGCACAATTCAATTACATACATCCTCTGCCTAAAAACACAGCATCTGTTCTAAGTCAATACAAACGAATCATCGTTTGCGAACTCAATACAGGTCAATTTGCAGCCTACCTGCGTTCCCAATTCCCGCAAATGCCGATTGAGCAATACAACGAGATACAGGGACAACCGTTTGCAGTAGAGAGAATTGTTAACTTTGTAAAGAAATAATCGACATACCGACAATAGACTATTATGGAAGCACAAGATTATAAATCAGATCAATACGTACGTTTCTGTCCGGGTTGCGGAGACCATGCCATCTGTATGGCGCTTCAAAAAGCCATGGCACAAATAGGTATTCCGACCCATCAAATAGCAGTTATTTCCGGTATCGGATGTTCAAGTCGTATGCCGCATTATCTCAATACGTATGGTTTTAACACCATTCATGGACGAGGAGGCGCTGTGGCTACAGGCGTTAAAACGAGTCATCCGGAACTGAGTGTTTGGCAAATGTCCGGAGACGGCGACTGTTTGGCAATCGGAGGAAATCATTTTATTCACGAGATACGGAGAAATGTAGACTTGAATGTTTGCATGTTCAACAATCGCATCTATGGTCTGACCAAAGGACAATATTCTCCTACCAGTCCAAAAGGATTTGTCAGCAAATCGAGTCCTTTCGGAACCGTAGAGAGACCATTCATTCCTGCCGAATTGGTATTGGGTGCAAGAGGAACATTCTTTGCCCGCACCTTAGATGTAGATATGCCTACGACCGTAGATTGTTTGGTGGCTGCGCAACAACACAAAGGTTGCTCGATTGTAGAATGTCTGGTTAACTGCGTTATCTTCAATAATGGTACACACGCATGGATAGCAGATAGAGATTTGCGAGCAGAGCATAGCATTATTTTGCGGCACGGCGAGAAAATGATTTTCGGCAAGGACAAAGATAAAGGTTTAGCCATTGAAATCGACCCACAGACATTTATTCCTCGCTTGATAGTAGTCTCTGCGGATGATACGCGCGTTCTGACACACGATGCACATCAACAAGATCCGACACTTCATCGTCTATTGGCTTTGATGGGTCAAAAACGTGTAGAGCAAGTCAAGACAGATGATATCGACGATGAGTTGCCAATCGCTTTGGGTGTTATTCGTGATGTAGAAGCAGAGACTTATGACGCAGCCGTCAATCGTCAGATACAAGAAGTGCGCGCCCAAGCAAAGGCACACACTTTTGATGAACTGACTGCTACGTTAGAGCAGTGGTAATTCTACGCTTGCAGATTATTGAATAGATCTGCTGTATCGCTTACAGACTCTTGATGTATTTATCTGCTTCGATGGCAGCTTTTGCTCCGGAACCGGCAGCTACAATCGCTTGGCGATAATGCGGATCTGCACAGTCTCCTGCTGCATATACGCCCGGAATATTTGTGCGCGGACTATCTCCTTCAACGATGATATATCCTTCGGCATCACGTTTCAAGTAGTCTTTGAACAACTCCGTATTCGGATGATGGCCAATGGCTAAGAAGAAACCGTTGATATCAATATGACGAATTTGTTCATCCGGTTCTCCTTTGCGGTATATCAAGTCTGCACCTTCTACTTTTCCGTCTCCGGTCAGTTGAAGCGTGTTATGCTCGAAGAGCACTTCAATCTTCGGATTATTGAGAACACGCTGCTGCATGATTTCTGATGCACGGAGGTAAGGTTTGCGAACAATCATATAGACTTTTTCTGCCAGACCTGCCAGATAATTTGCTTCTTCGCATGCTGTGTCTCCTCCTCCAACAACTGCTACAATTTTCTTGCGGTAGAAGAAACCGTCACAAGTAGCACACGCGCTTACTCCGTGTCCACGATAAGTACGCTCGGACTCTATGCCAAGATATTTTGCAGAAGCGCCTGTAGCGATAATAACCGCATCCGCTTCATACTCATCGGTATCCTCTACAATCACTTTTTTAGGCGAGACGGAGAAATCGACTTTTGTCACTATGCCAGACACAAACTGAGTTCCAAAACGCTCAGCCTGGCGACGCATATCTTCCATCATCGTGAATGGGTCTATTCCATCAGGATATCCCGGAAAATTCTCCACTTCGGTAGTAGTCGTCAGTTGTCCTCCTAACTGCGGACCTTCAATAAGGACCGGTTGCAAATTAGCGCGAGAGGCATAGATGGCTGCTGTATAGCCCGCAGGACCACTGCCGATGATAAGACATTTACATTTATTCATTTTCTTATTTGTACATTTACGTATTTAGAAACGCATATCGTTAATGTAAGTAGATGCTTCCGGCTTGATGACATAATTCTTCGGGTCAGAAACAAACTTTGCATTATTGAGTTTTAGTATTGTCGATTTTTTCCCTTCTTTGAGTTCAACCTGCATAGGCATTAAATCCGAATTTCGCACCCGTAATGTGAAACGATTGATACCTATCGACTGATCTTTGGGTGTGAGTGTGATAAGCGTTTGTTCCCCATTATTCAGTGTTCGTTCTGTGATATTACAAACATTCACCAATGCCTTTGCGTACAAGAACGGATTGGCTTCCAGCAGTTCCTGTTCGGTCGGATTGGAGAGTGTCAATTCGTCCACATCGCCAGAATACATATAAAGTGTCTTGCCATCGTACGCCGCCTCTATTCCAAACATCGTCAAGAGGAAGTTTCGTCCGTGCATAGTGATTTTGCCCGGATAATTCATCGGTGCATTCACTTCTTCAGACACCGTGATAGTGAAATCCGACTGAAGCGTTTTCGTTTCCAGGTTCGTCAGGAACGAACTTAGAACGGATAGTATGATTAGTAGGGTTTTCATGCTTTTACTCTCGTGTAAAGTCTAGGACAGACTCGATAATGACTCGTAAACGGTTCGATATTGGCCCGATATTGGCTCGTTATCGGCCCGTTCACTCTTCGAGTGTAACAATAATCATGCCGAACTTATTTGACTCCCAATTCTTCCAACAATCTATCCAATTGGTCGAGATCTTGAATCAGCACATCACGACCTTTCGGTCCTTTGTTAGGTCCTACAATTCCTGCTGCTTCCAATTGGTCAGACAGTTTTCCTGCGCGGTTGTAACCAATCTCAAACGCACGCTGCAGACGAGAGGTAGAACCTTCTTGCTTTGTGACTACATAACGTGCAACATCCGCAAACATCGGGTCAAGACGTTTCATATCTACACTACCCGGAGCCAGAGCTTCTCCTTCGCCACCTTCACCAATATATTCCGGCAATTGGTATGGTTCTGTATAACGCTGTTGTTTGGAGATATGTTTGACGATTTCGTCCACTTCCGGAGTATCCACGAACGCACATTGCACACGTGTGATACTTGCGTTACCGGCATAAAGACTATCTCCACGACCTATCAGTTGTTCAGCACCTTTGGCATCAAGAACTGTACGCGAGTCAATAACAGACTGTGTACGAAGCGCTATACGCGTCGGGATATTGGCTTTGATGACACCCGTGACGATGTTTACAGACGGACGTTGCGTAGCCAGAATCATGTGCATACCCACGGCACGTGCTTTCTGTGTGATACGCGCAATAGGCGTCTCAACCTGCTTGCCTGCCTGCATGATAAAATCGCCATACTCGTCGATGATAATCACGATATAAGGCAAGTATTGGTGGTGCAAACTATCGCCAACCAGTTTATTTGGATTCAGACGACGACGGACAAACTTATCGTTATAATCCTCCAAGTTACGCACACCGGCATCCATGAGCAATTTATAACGGTTCTCCATCTCGATGACAAGCGAATTAAGCGTGTTGATCACCTTGTCGCAATCCGTTATCACCACTTGCTCAGGATCGATATCCGGCATAGCTGCCAGATAATGTTTCAGCAATGGTTTATAGGGTGCAAACTCAACCATTTTCGGATCCACGAGCACCATCTTCAACTCCGCAGGGTGTTTCTTGTATAATAACGAAGTTATTATTGCGTTAATAGCCACGGATTTACCGGTTCCGGTTGCTCCTGCTACTAACAAGTGCGGCGTTTTAGCGAGGTCGAACATAAACACTTCGTTCGTGATGGTTCGTCCATAAGCAATAGGCAGACGCATCTTGGTCTCTTCCTGGAATCGTTTGGAAGCGATTACAGAATGCATCGACACCGTTTGCGGATTTTCATTCGGCACCTCAATTCCGATTGTTCCTTTACCCGGCATTGGAGCAATAATACGGATTCCCGTAGCACTCAAAGAAAGCATGATATCATTCTCCAATGCTTGGATTTTTGCCACGCGGATACCTGCTTTCGGCACTATCTCATACAGCGTTACCGTCGGACCGACTGTCGCTTTGATAGATTCGATTTCTATACCGTAGTTACGCAAGGTGGTTACGATACGA
The DNA here is from genome assembly GCA_017412245.1 of Paludibacteraceae bacterium. Taxonomy (GTDB): domain Bacteria; phylum Bacteroidota; class Bacteroidia; order Bacteroidales; family Paludibacteraceae; genus Colicola. The sequence goes on from JAFPYI010000014.1 coordinate 23,767, forward strand.
GCTCCGTTGGCACGTTGCTCTTCTTCATTAATGACCGGCGCGGCTTCGTTGTCATAAACTTTCAACAGATTCAGACTCGGGAACTTATAGTACTCCAAATCTTTGCGTGGGTCATACGGACCGAGTTTCGCTAAAATTGCGTCCGGGTCTTTGTCATACAACTCATCAACCTTGATATCTTCTATCTCTAAATTCGGGTCTTTCTTTTCTTCTTCAGATGGTTCTTTTTTCGGTTCTTCCTGTTTCAACAAGTCCGTAAGCGTTCCATCAGCCGGACCTCCGTCGTCAGGAAGAGGTGTATCTATACTAATATCGACACTTGTTTCATCATCCGTTTCTGTCACATCTGCAGGTGTCGATTCGTCAAGATCCACAGGCACAGGAACATCAATAGTGAAGGGTTCAGTTGTATCGTCTTCAGTTTCTATTTCGTCCGTCAAACGAATGGGTTCTTCTTTCGGTTTACGTTTGAACAGTCCTGCTATCCATTGGCCAAAAGCACGACAATGGTCAATAAAATTCGGATCCGTTACTATCAAAAATATCGTTACTGTCAGCAGTAAGAGTACTACTGTACCCACTATATTGATATAACTAACCATCCATGCAGCGGCCGCTTTTCCGAAAGCCCCTCCCCATTGGAATGTTCCTAAGAAACGTACCATCTGCTGCGCAAATCCTAATACTACCGATCCCCACAGGACCCAGAAGATACCACCACAGAACAGTTTGATAGCATGAATATCTTTGAGCACATGCATCAACCGCAGGCCGTAGATACCAATCATCAAGGCAAGTAAGATACTGACAAATCCGAAACTGCCGTCAATCATGAATTGCGCTAATACGGCACCCGGCAAACCAAGCAGGTTGCGCACGCTACTGCGACTTTCCACACGGTCAGCATGATCCATGCTCAGCAAGGACTGGTCTGCTGAACCCGTAAATAGGAAACTAACATAGGCGATAGTAGCCAATACGGCAAAAGCGAACATTAGCAGACCGATAATCGTTAGCGTCCGACGGTCCAAAAGTATTCGTTTCGTGGCTATCCACCAGTTCTCTCTTTCCACGCGAATCGCACGCTCTTCCGAGTGCTCCGACACGCTATTTCCTGTTTTTGAAGAATGTCTTGGCATAAATTCTTTTTCTTTTAGTTAATACATTTAGGTTTAATTCGGACACATAGTCCCGCAAATTAGCATGCAAAGATACGAAAAAAGATTGAAATAAAAAACTCTTTATTAAAAATTTATGCGTTTTTGTGTAAAAAATGTCGTTTTTACAAATAAAGTTCGCGCGCGCTTGCACATGTAAGATATTTTTTGTACCTTTGCCGTCGGATTGTGTGCGTATACGATTCTATAAAGAAAATTGCATGGAAGAAGATATCAGACATAGTGGTGTTGTGCTCTCGACAGACGGTCTAATGGCGCGTATCGAGATTTTGCAAACCAGCGCTTGTGCGGAATGCAAAGCCAAGAGCATGTGTATGTCTTCTGAAAGTCAGAGCAAACTGATTGATGCAGTAATGACTGAGCCGATGCAACCCGGAGACAAAGTGGAAGTAGTGGTTCGCGAACGACTGGCATGGAAGGCAGTATTACTGGGATATATCTTGCCGTTCCTCATCATGATTGCTGTCATTGCATTGTTAGATTTGCTGACTCCGTGGAGCGAAGCGATTGTAGGCTCCACATCCTTATGCGCTATCGCTGCATATTATTTAATTTTGAGGCTCTTTAGAAACAAATTGCAGAAGCAATTTTCTTTCACAGCTCGAAAAGCATAATATAGACGAAAAATATATTCATAAATAATTAATCAAAAACATTCAACCAACATGAATCTGATTCTAATTTCTATGGGAGTGCTTGGTGTGACAGGACTGGTAGCAGCTGTTCTGCTCTATTTTGTCAGTTTGGCCTTCAAAGTAGAGGAAGATCCCCGAATCGACTTAGTGCAAGCAGTACTGCCCGGTGCTAACTGCGGAGGCTGTGGTTTTGCCGGATGTCGTAATTTTGCCGAGGCATGTGTCAAGGCAGAATCGCTCGCTTCGTTAGCCTGCCCCGTCGGAGGAGATCCAACAATGGATGAGGTGAAGAAAATTCTTACCCCATCTGCGGAAGCACAACCGGCAACGGCTGGAGAGAAACAAGACAAGAAAGGTTTTGACCCTGTTGTGGCAGAAAAAATCAAAGCTCTGCCAACACCTATGGCTGCCTTCCCAAGTTTAATTGCTTTAGCACAGAAAAGGTAGAATATGAGAACATTCAAAATAGGTGGAGTTCATCCACGTGACAACAAACAGTTCTCCGCACACCAACCAATTGTGGAGTGCCCGCTGCCCAAACAAGCCATCATTCCGCTTGTACAGCATATCGGAGCACCTACTCAACCGGTTGTAGAAGTCGGAGCCAAAGTAAAAGTAGGTCAACTGCTTGCCAAAGCAGGAGGATTCGTTAGTGCAAACATCTGCTCACCTGTAAGCGGTACAGTAACAAAAATCGGCGATTGGACGGACGCATGGGGTGCTCCGGGACAAGCTATTTTCATTGATGTAGAAGGTGATGAATGGATTCCGGAAATTGATCGCACACCGGATTTAGTACACCAATGCACGTTGGATTCCAAGGCAATAATCGATAAGATTGCTGCTGCAGGTATCGTAGGACTTGGTGGCGCTTGTTTCCCGACACATGTCAAGCTGTTACCTCCTCCCGGCAAAAAAGCAGATGTGCTTATCGTTAACGGCGTAGAGTGTGAACCGTATTTGACATGCGACCATCAACTGATGTTAGAGCATGGTGAAGAGATTATTATCGGCACACAGATTCTGATGAAAGCGCTCAATGTACAACGCGCTATCATCGGTATCGAGAATAACAAAAAAGATGCGATTGCGCACATGAAACACCTGGCTCAATCGAAATTAGGCATCGAGATTCAGCCGTTGAAACTCAAATATCCGCAAGGAGGTGAGAAGCAACTCATTGACGCATGTATCGGTCGTCAGGTTCCAAGCGGAGCACTACCTATCGAAGTCGGGGCAGTCGTAGACAATGTAGCTACCATTTACGCGATTTATGAGGCCGTACAAAAGAACAAACCGCTTATCTCGCGTGTGATGACTATTACCGGAAAAGAACTTGCTAAACCCGGCAACTATCTTGTTCGTTTTGGAACTCCTATCGAGGAAGTTATTGCTTTCGCAGGTGGTGTTCCGGAGAACACAGGCAAGATTATCGGTGGCGGTCCGATGATGGGACGCGCGATGGATCATACAGAAGATATGCCGGCCAACAAACGTCTCTCTGGTTTGTTGTTTATGCCGGAGGCTGAGAGTGTCCGTCCTGAACCGGAGAATTGTATTCGTTGCGGCAAATGTGTATCAGCATGTCCAATGGGTCTCGAACCGTATTTGCTCAGTCGACTCTCGGAGTTGGAGATGTGGGATGAACTGGAGAAACACAGCATCATGGATTGTATCGATTGCGGATGTTGTGTCTTCACTTGTCCAGCTCACCGTCGTCTGCTTGATGACATTCGCCCGGGTAAGGCTAAAGTAGGTGGAATTCTTCGCGAGCGCGCCGCTGCTGCCGCTGCAGAGAAAAAATAACTCATAATTTTGTAATCATAAATTCAAATTATAAAATGGCACATTTTATTACAGCTCCGGCCCCTCACACCCATAGTGGTGATAGTGTCCGCCGCAATATGCTTCTGGTCATTCTTGCTCTGCTGCCGGCTTATGTCGTTTCAGTTATTGAGTTTGGATGGGGAGCATTGATTACTGCTGCCATCAGTATCTGCGCTTGCGTGGCTACAGAATGGCTTATCAGCCGTTATCTACTGAAAGAGAAACGGCAAACCATCGGAGATCTCTCTGCTGTTCTGACAGGTCTGCTACTCGCCTTCAACTTGCCTTCAAGTTTAGATTGGTGGATAGTACTGATTGGAGCGGTAGTTGCTATTGGCGTCGGCAAGATGACTTTCGGAGGTCTGGGACAAAACCCATTCAACCCTGCTCTTGTCGGACGTGTTTTCCTGCTTATTTCTTTCCCTGCACAGATGACCACTTGGCCTGTTCCACAAGGATTTGCAACCAAGTATATCGATGCAGAAACAGGAGCTACTCCATTGTACTACCTTAAGCATATTGTTGATGCAGGTGATGGTTCTGTTATTAACCAACTGCCGGATTTGATGAATGCTTTCCTTGGAGTTATGGGTGGTTCACTTGGTGAAGTTTGTGCATTGGCACTGATTATCGGTGGTCTGTTCCTGATTTGCACAGGCGTCATTACTTGGCATATTCCTGTATCCATCATTGCTACAGTAGCTCTCTTTGCTGCTTGCACGGGTTGGGCAGGTATGTTGCCGGAAGGACTGGACACTTGTCACTATGTAGCATATGAGTTACTGACCGGTGGTTTGATGCTTGGCGCATTCTTCATGGCAACGGATTATGTCACCAGTCCGATGACTGCCTGGGGCAAGATTATCTTTGGTATTGGCATCGGTGTTATTGTGATGGTAATCCGTACATGGGGTAATTATCCTGAAGGTATGTCTTTCGCAATACTGATTATGAACGCGTGCGTTCCATTGTTGAACAAGATTCGTCCGACTCGTTTCGGCGAGAAGAAAAAATAAGGAGGTACAACTATGGAGAAATTACAAAGTTCATTAAAGAACATGGTTTTAAGCCTCGTTGTTATTTGTATCGTTGCAGCGGGTGCTTTAGCAGGTATTTACACTTTGACTAAGGCTAATATCGAAGCACAAGAAGTGGCTAAACAACAAGCTGCTATTCTTGCTGTTTTACCGGAAGGTTGCGAGATTGCAGAGGCAGAAGAAATCAATGGCTTGACGGTTTATAAAGCATACCAGAATAACGAGTGGGTTGCTACTGCTATTGAGACCAGCGAGGTTGGTTTTGACGGCCCGCAAGTGATTATGGTTGGTCTTGATGCAGAGGGTAAAGTAATCAATTACGAGATTCTCAAGCAGACAGAGACTCCGGGTTTAGGTGCTCATATCACCCATTGGTTTAAGAATGCAGACAAACCCGGCCAAAATATCATCGGTAAACAAGCCGGCAATTTAGCCGTTACGAAGGATAACGGAGAAGTAGATGCTATTACCGCTGCTACTATCTCATCCCGCGCATTCCTTAAGGCTATCAATAAAGCATATAACGCTTTAGCAGCCCAAGAAGTAGAAGCTGCTTCCGGTGCCAGTCAATTGCAACTGGTAGAGGAAAAAGAGAACAATGAGACTGTTGCTGAAGCAGAGACGGAAGAAATTGTAGAAGCAAAAGAAGAAAAGGAGGTAACCAATGAATAACGCATTAAAAACATTTACCAACGGTATCCTCAAAGAGAACCCGACATTTGTTTTGGTTCTCGGTATGTGTCCTACACTGGCCACAACCACCAGTGCCGTTAATGGTATGGCAATGGGATTGGCAACACTATTCGTGCTTATCTGCTCGAATGTAGTTATCTCACTGCTTAAGAATCTTATTCCTGACAAAGTGCGTATCCCGGCCTTCATCGTCGTTATCGCTACGTTTGTCACCATCGTCCAGTTGGTGATGCAAGCATATTTGCCCGGCATTTATGACGTACTCGGATTATTTATTCCGCTGATTGTAGTAAACTGTATTGTATTAGGTCGTGCCGAGGCATTTGCCGCTAAAAACAGTGTTGGTCTTTCCGCCCTTGACGGATTAGGTATGGGACTTGGTTTCACTTTGGCTCTCACTATTTTAGGTGCATTACGCGAGTTCCTCGGTTCCGGTTCTATCTTCGGATGGAATGTATATAGCGACCATTATGCATCGCTTATCTTCGTTTTGGCACCGGGTGCATTCATATGCCTTGCATACCTCATGGCTATTTTCAATAAACTGCAGAAAAAATAACATTCCTAAAAATTAAAGATTATGGTTTATTTCTTGATATTCATCTCTGCAATATTTGTTAATAATATTGTATTGAGTCAGTTCTTAGGAATTTGCCCGTTTTTGGGTGTAAGTAAGAAGATTGATACTGCGTTGGGAATGAGTGCCGCCGTGACATTTGTTTTGACTCTTGCCACAGTTGTTACTTATCTCTTGCAAAAATTATTGATATTGTGGCATGTAGAGTTCTTGCAGACTATCTTGTTTATTCTGATCATTGCTGCACTTGTGCAGATGATCGAGATTATGCTCAAGAAAGTATCCCCGGCTCTGTATCAGGCATTGGGTGTATTCCTTCCGTTGATTACGACCAACTGCTGTATTCTTGGTGTCGCTCTTATCGTTGCAGACTCTCAGAAACTTCTCTCTAAGCTGCCGCTTGGTGCTGATTACGGATTGCTTTCCGGTACTGTATATGCTTTCGCAACCGCCATTGGTTTTGGTCTGGCGCTTATACTTTTTGCCGGTATTCGTGAGCAATTAGCACTCAACAAAGTGCCAGAGACTATGAAAGGTACACCAATTGCCCTTCTGACTGCAGGACTTTTGGCAATGGCCTTCATGGGCTTCAGCGGAGTGGTCTAAACACCTACTCTCTCATACACACATACGCGCGTACCTTAATAGTGCGCGCGTATGTTTTTTTATATGCATCTATTGTCTGATAGTTGCTTTCTTAGTGTTTTTATTGCCGTTTATTAAGATTTTATTTACTTTTGTTAAGAAAATACACTATTTTTAGATATATCGCTTGCGATATTAAAATATTTGTTGTACCTTTGCACTCGATTTAAGTCGCGAGCGACACAAATCATACCTGTATGAAGAAATTATTAGCCATCTTAGCAGTGGGAATGACGGTACTCTTCCCGGCCTGCGCACAAACAGAAAATAACTCTAAAACAGATAAAATTATGAAGATCTATGATTTTACGGTGCTGGACACCAAGAAGAATGAAGTCAAATTAGACGAGTACAAAGGCAAAGTCCTTTTAGTAGTTAATACCGCCACCGGTTGCGGATTCACACCGCAGTACGAGGCGCTCGAAAACCTCTATAAGAAATACGCGGACAAAGGGTTCGTCATACTCGATTTCCCCTGCAACCAGTTCGGTCAGCAGGCACCGGGTTCCGATGAGGAGATCGTTTCCTTCTGCCAGCTCAAATACAAAGTATCTTTCCCGCAGTTCTCGAAGATCGAGGTGAACGGCGAGAACGAAAGCCCGGTATTTGCGTATCTGAAGGAGAACGGTCCGGAGGAAAAATACGAAGGCTTTAAAGCCAAGGCTACCGCAACGATGCTTAAAGGCATCAGCAAGACCTTCAAGAAAGAGAACGACATCCGTTGGAACTTTACCAAGTTCCTTGTGGACCGTGAGGGCAACGTAGTAGGCCGTCTCGCTCCTACCACCAAACCCGAAGACATAGAGGCAGAAATTGTAAAATTATTATAATTAACTTTTAAAATCAATAAAATTATGAGCAAAGAAGAAGCACTGAAAGGCCTGGCATATCTGGGCGCAGTATGGTTTGGAAACAGTAAACAACATTTCGCTTTCTCGGCGTACGACCGTCTGAACGGCTGGAACAAGCTCGCTGACAAATGGAAAGAGGAAGCAGAGGAAGAGTGGGACGAGGCA
>JAFPYI010000015.1 GCA_017412245.1 Paludibacteraceae bacterium
AGATTGTGCAATAAGCGTCCTCGTGGATATGTTATATTCAGTCCTCGCCCGCTTTGGGCGGGAGGGTGATACATATCGGGCGTGGACGTTATTGTTTATTCTTGGTTGAAGGGTCTTGCAGGAACCTCTATTTGGAGAATAAGCGTGAATAATGTTCGCGCTTTTGTTTTTATATTCATATAGTAACCTATTGTGACCTATAGTGGCCTATTGAATCCTAATTAATAAAAATAACATTTAAAAGTTGCACCCGACACGAATTTAGGGAAATAATCATGAGAAAAAAACTTTTAACTCTCTTGCTCGCTGTAGCAGCCGGCATAGGAACCATGTTTGCCGAGAAGGTTAAAATCGGCGATTTGTATTACAACCTTGATGCCACCAACCAAACGGCTGAAGTAACATACAGAAGTTATACTAATTATAAATATAATGAAGGTTGGGATATTACTACCGCTATTATCCCTGCTTCTGTGACCTACAATGAGATTACTTATAGCGTCACCAGCATTGGATATGCTGCTTTCTCTGATTGCAGCGGTTTGACCTCTGTGACGATTCCCAATAGTGTAACAAGTATTGGATTTTATGCTTTCTATGATTGCACCGGTTTGACCTCTGTGACTATTCCCAACAGCGTCACAAGTATTGGAAAATATGCTTTCTATAACTGCAGCGGTTTGACCTCTGTGACTATCCCCAACAGCGTCACAAGTATTGTAAATTATGCTTTCTCTGATTGCAGCGGTTTGACCTCTGTGACTATACCCAATAGCGTCACAAGCATTGGAAGTGGTGCTTTCAGTGGTTGCAGCGGTTTGACCTCAATAAATGTAGTGACAGATAACCCTAATTACTGTTCAGTAGAAGGCGTATTGTTTAATAAGTATAAAACAGTATTGGTTCAGTGTCCGGGAGGTAAAGAAGGTGATTATACTATTCCCAACAGCGTTACAAGCATTGGAAATGATGCTTTCCGTGATTGCACCGGATTGACTTCTGTGACTATCCCCAACAGTGTTACAACCATTGACAATTATGCGTTTTCTGGTTGCAGTGGATTGACTTCTGTGACGATTCCCAACAGAGTCACAGGCATTGGATGGGGGGCTTTCTATGGTTGCTCTGGTCTGACGAGTGTGACCATCCCCAACAGCGTCACAAGCATTGGATGGGAAGCTTTTAATCAATGCTCCAATTTGAAACACATCATTTCCATGAATACCACCCCTCCGTCTATTACTTCAAATACATTTACTGGCATTGCGCCCGAGGCTGTGGCTCTTGTTCCGAATGATGCATTATCAGACTATATGTTGGCAGACAATTGGAAAGATATGTTCATGAAACCCTTCATTTCTGCGGAACAAAATATTAACTCCACAAGTGCAAATATTACCTTAACAAACAACATATGGGACTTGGAAAATGATTATATTGCTTCCTGCGCCGTCGAAGGCGGAGAACAATTTGCTGGTAATGTACTTGAATATAATGGTCTTGAACCGAATAGCAAATATGCGAATATTCCTGTAGTATTAACATCTAATACCGGTGAAACAGAGACTGTTAATGTGTCCTTCTCCACCACCGTCCTCACCCTCACCACTCAACCATCCAAGCCCGTCTCTTCCAGTACTGCCATCCTTTTGGCGCAAACCAATATGGCGGATATAGAGACCTCTTGCGGATTTGAGTACAAACGCAATGACGCACCGGCGGATATGGACGGAACAAAAGTGTTCTGTCCGGTAGCTTCGGGTCAGATGGCAGGGCGACTCAAGAACCTCAAAGACGATGTGTATTACAAATACCGCGCCTTCTATCAGTCAGCAGCAGGAAATATGTACTACGGCGATTGGCAGTATATCTTCACCGGCGATGTAGCCGTGGAGTTTGATCCGATTCTCTATACCTACGGCGCAACCGTCGTGAAAGAGAACGAAGCCACTATCAGCGGTTATGCGCTCGCAGGCTCGGAGGATTTCACGGAGCAAGGCTTTGAATATTGGGCAGAGACGCGTGCAAACAACGGCGCAAACGCTCCGCATCGTATGCCTGCTGCACTGGGTGAGCACTTCTTCGTGCAGGCAAGCGGTATTGCCTTACGTGCTACACTGACTAATTTGGATGCCGGTACAATCTATCGTTACCGCGTCTATGGCAAGGTAGGCGACCAGTATTACTACGGTTCGGAACAGACCTTCACAACTACCGGCACTTATACACCGCCCACCTATACCATCACTTTTGCCAACTGGGACGGAACGGAATTGCAGTCCTCGCAGGTAGAGGAAGGCACACTGCCCGAATATACCGGCGCAACACCCGAACGCCCTGAAGATGAACAATACACATATTCCTTTAATGGTTGGACACCTACTATCGTCATTGCATCGGCGGATGCTACCTATACAGCGACTTATACTGCTACGCCGAAAAGCCAAGGCATCGAAGATGTACAAGGGAACAATGTACAATGTACAAAGATTGTTCATAACGGCCAGATCCTCATTCTCCGTGGCGACAAGACCTATACCCTACAAGGTCAAGAGGTAAAATAACCCCTGTCGATCTATCGTTAACCCGATAACCCGATCTATCGGACTCCTGCCTGCTCCACCACCGAGCAGGCAGGTTCTTTCTTCGTCTGTTTCGTCCGAAACAATCCATCCCACCTTCGTTCATTTCCCGAAATTGCATTCGGGTTCAAAACATCGTTCATTGGGTTGGATGCCATCCAACAGGTGTCCTGTTTTCTGCGGTATTCCGCAGAGGAGGTGTCCTGTGCTCGTCTCTTTCCAAGAGCGAGTTTTGGATCATTGTAAGCCATCTAATCTTATCCTGCAAATTGTTTTTGTTTATCTATCGCTCGCTTCGCGAAAAAGAAAGCCCATTTTGACCTATTTGGGGACTTTTTGAACCAAATCCTTGCATATCTCAAAAAAAAGTTGTACCTTTGCGCCAAAATTGAAGCAAATGGACTACCTACCGCAAAACCCTGCTATATTAGTATCGAGCATTAATATGCTTTTACGCGATCAAGAATTTGACTCGTTGGAATCATTATGCTATAACTTCAACACCGAGCCGGAGGAAATCAAAGCCATTCTTCACGAAGCCGGCTATGTCTACAGTGAAGAACAGGAACAATTTCGACCAATAGGATACGATGGAAACCTATAGAAATGATTATCTTTGCAGCAACAAAGAAACATAATTAAAATTATTACTCAATGAAACAACGACTAATGCAAGTAGGAGCGGGAGTGCTCCGATTCAAGCGTTTTGCGCGCAAGGCATATGCCGCCTTCGTCTCGATGCACCGTGAGGTGACCATCGGACGGTTGAGCCGCGCATTATGCGACAGACAACTGGTGTGTTCCGGTCGTGTCGTTCTTGGAGGTCTTGCTTTGTCGTTTGCAGGCGTTGTCAACGCCTTGGCTTCTGTAGCCGATTCGTCTGCCATTCCGGACGAGGTGACACAGTTGCACTTACAAGAAGTGCAGGTCATCTCACAGCAGACGGAGATCCATTCGCAAGCTTATCGGCTTGTGACGCAGATCAGCTCAGATGCCATCGCTGCCTTGCCTGCGACGACCGTGGCTGACCTGCTACAGACACTTCCCGGACTGGACATCCGCACACGCGGAGCGAACGGTGCGCAAGCTGATGTGAGCATGCGCGGCGGAACGTTCGACCAAGTGATGATCCTTCTCAACGGCGTGTGCCTCAGCGACGCGCAAACCGGACACTACTCCATGAACATCCCCATCCCGCTCTCTGCCATTGAGCGTATCGAGGTGCTCGAAGGAGCCGCAGCTTCACTATCTGGCGGTAATGCGTTCTGCGGAGCGATCAACATCGTCACCCGACAAATGACCGATCACCAATCACCCATACCTTCAGATCGTGCCGCATGGCAAAGAATTACCAATAACACGTATCACGTGTCCATGCAGATGGGTATGAACCGCTTTGCCAAAGCCGAACTGACGGGCGGTTGGCGGCGGAACGAGTGGCGCGTGCTGGCGAGTGCCGACTACGCCCACAGCAACGGATACTATGCGCCTGCTCCGACTGACAATGAGGCAACATCGCTCAAAAACTCCGATTTCAACGGAGCGAACATCTACCTCAACGCCACCTGGCGAGGACTGGAGATGCAACTCGGTGCCCAGTACAAGGATGCCGGAGCCGGGATGTTCTACGGCTTTGGGGCGCAGGATCAGTTTGATGCCACACGCACTGCTTTCGGTTCGGCGCGATACAAACACAGTTGGGGCAAATGGTCCTTGGACGCGCTGGCGGCTTATCGGGCGAACCATGACCGCTACGAATGGCATCGGGGTACCGTCTCCAATCGCCATCTGACACATAATGCCACGGCTGCTTTGCGGGCGCACTACGCCTCGTCCATCGGTAAGACCACGGTGGGCGTTGAAGCACGAAACGAAAACATCCATTCGACCAATTTCGGTGATCACAACCGTCTGAATATCCATTATTTTGCACAACAGACCTTTCACGTCCAGCATTTCTCTGCCTCCGTCACGGCAGGCGGTATCTACAATACCTCGTTCGCACATCATTGGACGGTAGGTGCGGACTTAGGCTATGCCTTCGACTGCGGGGTGTCGCTTTATGCCAATGCTAACCGTTCGCTGCGAATGCCGACCTTCACCGACCTCTATTATGACGCCGGCAACCAATTGGGCAATCCGAATCTGATGCCCGAGAAAGCATGGACAGCATCGTTCGGTGCATCGTACAGACACACTTTTGACCAAGCCGGTACGCTGGCGCTCAATGCAGAACTGTACCATCGTTGGGGACGCGATATCATCGACTGGGTCTATGTGGCTCAGGACACCAAACGCCCTTATCATGCTCAGAACCAACAGCGCGTCAACACGCTCGGGGTCGAATGCTCCGTGCAGTACCGACTCAACAAATGGCTGCGTAACGTCCAACTTACCTATGCCTTTACAAACCTTGATATCAACTTGCAGCAGGCCAACTCACGATACCTGGATTACCTTAGGCATAAAGTCGTCCTTCAGCTAGAGCATGGTATCTACGAAGGCCTCGGTGCTTCATGGACGCTCTGTTATCGTAACCGTGTAGGGCAGTTCAACAATGCCGATGGCACGGTGTCTGACTTCCAACCGGTGCTTCTCTTGGACGGTAAGATCTACTACGACATCACGCATTGGCGTTTTGCCGTGTCTTGCACCAACATGACCAACAGCCATTACTATGACTACGGCGGAGTATTGCAACCCGGCGCATGGGCAAAAATCAGCATAGAGTATCATTTGTAAAGATTTTCACCCAAAATCCTTGCGTATCTCAAAAAAAAGTTGTACCTTTGCGCCGAAAATGAACAGAATGAAACAGTATAAGGCCATATTCCTGGATTGGGACGATACGATTGGCGATTGGACGACGGCAGAACATAAGGCTCTGCAGGACATTTACCAAACGTATCATCTAAATCGATTATATCCTACGTTTGAGGACTATTTAAACGTATATAAACCGTATAATCTGGAGTTATGGGGAATGTACGGACGCGGTGAAGTGACGAAAGATAAGTTGCATTTGCAGCGGTTTTTGAAACCACTGCTGGTAAATGATGCCAATAGTGCGAATGATACAATGGTGAAACTGGCGCACGAAATGGGAGATGAATTTCTGCGATTGACCAACAAGTATTTCTGCCTGATGCCTTATGCCGAAAAAGTTGTGAAATATATGGCATCCAAATACCCCCTGACCATCATCAGCAACGGTTTTAAAGAGGTGCAGTACTATAAGTTCGAGCACTCCGGTTTGGCAAAATACTTCACCCATACACTCATCAGCGAAGAAGTAGGTATCAATAAGCCTCAGCCGGGAATCTTCCATATTGCCTTGCAGCGCAACGGTATCTCCGCTGATGAAGCAGTTATGATAGGAGACAGTTACTCATCCGACATCGCTGGAGCCAAGGCCGCAGGTATTGATCAGGTATGGATTCATGAAGGCGAGACAGAAGAGACGGCCACCTACATTGTACCAAAGATAACAGACATACTAAATATTCTATAATATGGCAACCATTTATGATTTTAAAGCCCTCTCAAACAGAGGCAAAGAGGTGAACCTCGCAGACTATCAAGGTCAAGTCATTCTCATCGTTAATACCGCTTCCAAATGTGGTTTCACGCCGCAATACGACGGTCTGGAAGCATTGTACAAGAAATACAAAGACCGGGGCTTCGTTATCCTCGGTTTCCCGTGCGATCAGTTCGCCAACCAGGAACCCGGTAGCGATGAGCAGATTGAAGAGTTCTGCCGTCTCAACCACGGGGTAACCTTCCCGCTTATGGCTAAATCAGATGTCAACGGTGCGAATGCCAACCCCGTATTCGAGTACCTCAAAGAGCAAGCTCCGGTTGAGGAGTACAAAGGTCTCAAAGCCAAGGCTGCACACGCGATGCTCAAACGTATCAGCAAGAGTGTTGAGAAACCAAGCGACATCTTATGGAACTTCACCAAGTTCCTCGTTTCCAAGGACGGCAAGACCATCCAACGCTATGCGCCGGTAGTCGAACCGAAAGACTTCGAGAAAGATATCGAAGTCGAATTGGCAAAATTATAAAAGCTCTCACCACTTTGAGACACGTACCGCAAAAAGACATCAGCTTGGATGTCTTTTTGCGGTGCGGACGAGACTCGTCAATCTTGCTTCATCGCATCCTTCCGATGAGCTATTAACGCTGATTAACGAGCTTCGAAGCGCGGCGATCAATATGGTTCACAGATAAGTAAAGATTTCTTTATTCATTTTACGTTGGGACATGTTGATGCGGAAGATGCCGATCTGGACGAATTATCCGCCGTATTGGAGGCGACTTTGGCGGCCACTGGGAAATAATCGTGACGGAAGGCTAAGAGATAATAGATAAATAGCGTCTATTCCCCTGTCAAACACGGAGACGAGACGAAAACGAGACGAAGACGACACGGAAACGGACTGTACTATCGTCGGAAGAACAACGGAAGAAAAACGAACGCGATGGCAAAAGCAGAATTAGACATATTACTGAACAAACTGAGCGGCCGCCTGACGGGCGACAGCAAGTTCTATACTACCCATCGGCATGGTAAGACGGTGGTTAGCAATTACCCTTTGCATCGTGACCCGAAGAAAGTGACAGCTCTGCAGCAAGCGCAGAGTGACGTGTTCGGCAAGGCGGTCAAGCTCTGCAAAGCGGAGATGAACAATCCGGAGCGTCTTGTCTTTTGGCAGGAGCAGTACAAACAGTACGTCAAACTCGCCAACAAGAGTCTCTCTCGTGCCAATGCGCAGTTCTTCGGCATCGACCCGAACACCACACCTACGTCCAAACAGAAGTACTATTCCACCCTCCGCGGTTTCATCATCGCCTCCCTCAACGCCGAGCTGAAATCCGGGAAGTAAGACGTTTGTCCTTTACCACGGATACTATCCGCGTAGATTACGTCCCCGACAAGGAGCGAAAGCTCCGCTGCTCCGTGTATTCTGCTGTCTTTAAACATTAAACATTAAACTTTAAACTAAAAATCTTTGATTTTTCTTGTATATCTCAAAAAAAAGTTGTACCTTTGCACGCCGAATGCGTGCAGAAAGGTAGCAGTATAGAAACCAAGGCCACTAAGCAATTAAAACTCTGTACGATTCTTTAACAAAGAGTTAAAGGGTGCAAGTGTTCTGAAAGTAAGGTTGTCGGAAGATGCTCCCGTGATGGTCCTGTTCCGGAATGTACATTAGAATGATATACTGAGAGCATACTAAGAAAAGAAAAAGTGAGATACGTCGCATAAATTGAAAGATAAAAACTAATATTGAGATATGGCAGATATACCAAACATACTGAAGACTATCGAACGCTACCGAGCCTTGGGCATCGACCAGCAGATTGACTACAAGAAATTCTACTTGTATTCTATTATTACGCACTCCACGGCCATCGAAGGTTCAACCGTCACGGAGATTGAGAACCAACTGCTTTTCGACGAAGGCATCACGGCTCCCGGTCGTACACTCCAAGAGCAGATGATGAACCTCGACCTGAAAGCGGCTTACGAGGAAGCGCAAAGGCTTGCTGATCGACACACGCCCTACAGCATTGATATGCTCTGCCGCCTGTCAGCGATTGTGATGAAGAACACCGGTAGCACGTACAACACGCCGCTTGGCTCGTTCTCCGCAGCAGAAGGCGAGTTGCGCAAAGTCAATGTCACAGCCGGTTTCGGCGGACGCTCTTATTTGGCGCATGAGAAGGTGCCACAAGCTTTGTCGGACTTCTGCCGTTGGCTCAATACCGAACGCGCTGCCATGCCGAAGAATGACATCCTCGCAGCCTATCGTCTCTCGTTTGTGGCGCACTTCCGCCTCGTCTCTATCCATCCTTGGGCAGACGGTAACGGACGCATGTCACGTCTGGTGATGAACATGCTCCAGTTTGAGTTTGGCCTCATCCCGACCAAGGTGCTCAAAGAGCAGAAAGCGGAGTACATCCAAGCGCTCAATGACACACGTGACCAGCAGGACGAATCCATCTTCCCGAATGTCATGTTGCGTCTACATAATACCAACCTGCAATCCGAGATTAACGCATTTGTGGCAAGTCAAGAGACAGATGTCCCTCAAGGTGTCCTTCAAGATGTCCTTCAAGGTATCCCTCAAGACATTACTGCGCTCATTAAGCAGAATCCGAAGATCACGCGTGAGGAATTGGCGACATTATTGCATGTGAGTGTTAAGACTATCGGTCGCCGTCTTGCTAAATTGCCACATATCAAATATGTTGGCAGCGGATATAGCGGCCACTGGGAGATAATAGACAAAGACTAAAATAAGATTTGGAACACGCGTGTACCAAATTCGCCAGCCACCGGCGGGCTAATTAACCCACAACGTGTGGGTGAAATGAAAACTGCTACAAAGGTAATAATATTGGAAAATTCCAAACACTGTCTGGAAAATTCAGAGCGAACTAAAAACAACCACTACATATGACCAAAGAACACAAGGGAGTAATTTACATCCTTACCAATCCATCCTTCAAGGAGTACGTCAAAATCGGCTATGCGCACGACATAGAGAAACGTCTGCGCCAACTGAACAGGAGTGAGACTATTCCGTTTGCTTTCCGCGTATATGCGATATATGAGGTCAAGAGCGAACTGACCGATATGGAGTTGCACAAACTGATTGACAACCTCAATCCGGATCTGCGTACCATCGAAACTTTCGACGGAAAGAAGCGCGTTAAGGAGTTCTATGCTATGTCTGCCGAGGAAGCCTATTCTATCTTGGAAAGCATCGCCAAGATTAGCGGAACAACGGAATGCCTCAAACGCCTCACACCGGAAGGTCATGAGGTGATAGATGAAGAGATTGCCAAAGAAGTACAGGAGAATGCCAAGCGTGGTCCCTTCCGTTTCTCTATGTGTGGTATTAAGAAAGGAGAGAAAGTAGTATTTATCGAAGATAGTTCCATCCAGCCGGTAGTGATTGATGACCGTCGTATTGAGTGGAATGGACAAACGACCTCTCTGTCTGCCTTAGCACAGCAACTCAAAGGCTTCACTCACCCCGTGCAAGGCACACTCTGGTTCACATACAATGGAGTGAAATTAACTGAACTCCGCGACAAAATCGAGAAAAAAATAATCTGAGCATACTCATTAGAATAGTGGCATTCACTATAATCAAATAATCAAACTATGATAACAATTGACAATTTCAAAGAGGTTCTACTCTCGCTTGGATTCACGCAAGACGGGGAACAAGAAGTATATTCCAAGGAATACCATCTAAATGGTAATCTGGTTGGCGATACGCGTATGTCCGTTAATTTTGCAGAAAAGCGCCTTGAGTTTCCTGCAGATATGCGTGGAGGCGACCGCAATACCTTGATTGATGATTCGCATAAGGAAAATATGGTTGTCTTTGAGTGTGTGGATCGTTTGCTGGATAAAGGGTATAAATCGGAGGATATAGAGCTTGAAAAAGTGTGGCCATTGGGTCACGAAGGCAAAAGTGGTCGTGCGGACATCTGTGTGAATGAGTCTGGTAATCCTCAAAAGATACTGTTCATTATAGAATGCAAGATAGTTGGGAAAGAGTTTGAGAATGCTGTTAAAGAAACGGAACAAGATGGAGGACAGATATTTTCATATTGGCAACAAGAGAAATCCACCCAATGGCTCGCTATTTATGCATCTAACTGGGACGATGAAGCACAAAAGGTAACGCACAATTGTAAAGTCCTTAACTGCTCAGATGATAAGAACTTGTTGGAAGTAGCCGATAAGAAGCGCAAGAAAAAAGAGGAGATAGCCGACAAACTCTACCGCGATGCTAAAACTACACCGGAATTGTTTGAAGTATGGCAAGAAACCTATAATAGCGAATGGCATGACGATATTATATTCAAAACCAACTCATCCGCATACAATATAGGCGTAGATGTTCTTCGGAAGCGCGACCTGAAACCCTTCTCCATGGAGAACAGCAGAATCGTCAATAAGTTTGAAGAAATACTCCGGCACAACAATGTCAGCGACAAAGAAAACGCTTTCAACCGTCTTGTAGCACTCTTTATATGCAAACTGGTGGATGAAATCAAAAAGGGTGACGATGCGGAAATGGAATTCCAATACAAAGAGCGTGTTGATACCTATGAGGACCTGCAAGACCGTTTGCAACGACTTCATAAAGAAGGCATGGATGAGTTTATGAGGGAAGATATTTTCTATGTAGAAAAAGATTACGCCCAAAAACTTTTCTCTGCTTATAAAGGAGCCGCACGCACACAAGCTATCAAACAATTGGATGAGACTATCCGAAATCTCAAATTCTATTCCAATAATGATTTCGCCTTTGTGGATGTGCATAATGAGGAACTATTTGCCAAAAACGGAAAGATTTTGGTGGAGGTAGTCAAACTTTTCCAAGAATACAGAATCGTCTATCCTGAAAAGAACCAGTTCCTCGGCGATTTGTTTGAGCAATTATTAGCAAAGGGTTTCAAACAAAACGAAGGACAATTCTTTACCCCAACTCCGATTACTCGGTTTGTATGGGATTGTTTGCCTTTGGAGAAATATCTCGCTGCACACGGATTGCCCAAGGTGATAGACTACGCTTGCGGAGCAGGGCATTTCCTGACGGAAGGTATTGAGGCTATTAACGATATTCAGCATAAGCGCAGAGACAAATCCATACCTGCGGATAACAAATGGGTGCGTGATTGCATTTACGGAATCGAGAAAGACTACCGTTTGGCGCGTGTCAGCAAGATAGCCCTGTTTATGAACGGAGCCGGTGATGCTAATATCATTTTCGGCGACGGTCTGGATAATGACCCGGCAAAAGGAATTGAAAACGGCAAATTTGATATTCTGGTTGCTAATCCTCCATATGCTGTTTCTGCTTTCAAAGCACACTTGAAACTGCAACATAATGAGTTGGAACTTCTGCCCAAAATCTTGCTGACTTCTGATACAATAGAAACTCTGTTTGTAGAAAGAATTGGGCAATTGCTTAAGTCTGGAGGTTTAGCAGGAGTTTTCCTCCCAATCTCCATCCTTACAGCCAGCGACAAAAGTGGTTATATTGAAGCTCGGGAACAAATATTGTCCAATTTCTATCTGAAGGCCATAACGTTATTCGATACAAAGACATTTGGGGCAACAGGAACACGAACTGTCGTGCTTTTTATGGAGCGTTTTCATGAACCACCAGTACAAAAGCAATTGGCAATTGATACAGCAAATGGAATTCTTTCGGGTAATGATAATAGTGATTGGAATGATAGTGATATACTGAATGAATACTTGTCCCACATTGGTGTAAAGGCAGAACAATATAAGGCTTTCGTTTCGGAAACAGCTTCTATAGAGGAATTACGTTCTATTGAGTATTTCAAAATATACGTATATGAATTTGAAAAAACACAACAAAAATTCCCAAAGAACTATACCCCAGAACAAATTGAGCAAGAGCGTAAAGATCGGCTTTACAAGAAAATAAGAGAAGTTGAGAAAGATAAACTTATCTATTTTACCTTGTTACGCGGGCAAGAAACAGTGGTCATTACAGCTCCTACTGATAATGCAGAACAAAAGACGTTCTTAGGTTATGATTGGAGTAACCGCAAAGGAAGTGAAGGTATTGTATTGAACCCTAACGGAGGTTACTTGACAAATGAGAAGAATAGATTTGCGCATGGTACGTTAGCTACATTTGTGCGTAATGCATTCAGCAATATGCGTACGGAAATGGGAGAAGAAAACCCTCTCACGAAATATGCTGTATCTTGCCGTACTATTGATATGTTAGATTTTACAAAAGCAGATTTTGATAAAGCTATAAAAACTAAGTCTGACAAAAAAATTATTATCAAGAGTAAATATCCTCTTGTAAAACTTGGTTCATTTGCAGAGATCGCAAAGGGGAAATCTATAACCAAGGCTGAAACCAAAGAAGGTAATGTTAAAGTAGTTGCTGGCGGTGTAGATTACGCCTATTTGCATAATGTCGCAAACAGAGAAGCAAACACTATTACTATTAGTGCAAGTGGTGCAAATGCTGGATATGTGAATTTCTGGGAAGAGCCGATATTTGCTTCTGACTGTACGACAGTAAGAGGAAGAAATGATATAGAGACACTTTTTCTTTATAATTTTCTGCAATCTATTCAAGACCAAATCTATTATTTGCAAAAAGGAGCAGCACAACCTCATGTATATCCTAATGATATCGCGGACTTGCAAATTCCGCAGATAGAGGAAACTAAAATGCAGCAAATAGTTGCCGAATGTGCAAAGGTAGATGAGGAATACAAGACCTCGCGTATGAGCATTGAAGACTATCGCAAAAAGATTGCACAAGTATTTGAGAATCTGCAAGTTATAACCCGCACGGGGGGGGGTAAGGCACTGAAACTCAACAACTTAGACGTCTTTGAGATAAGCATAGGTCGGCGCATCTTGAATAGTGAAGTAAGTCCAGAGTTTACTATCCCTGTTTATAGTGCGAATGTGTTTGAACCATTTGGAATGATAGATCGTTTATTGCTAACTGATTTCTCAAAAGATTCTGTTTTGTGGGGAATTGATGGAGATTGGATGGTTAATACGATACCGGCAAACACCCCATTTTTCCCAACAGATCACTGCGGAGTACTCCGTATTAAAACAAATGATGTGTTGCCAAAGTATATGGCATATCTATTGCAAAAGGAAGGCGAGCGAGTAGGTTTTAACCGTAGTTATAGAGCTTCTATTGACCGAATAGAGAGCCTTACAGTAGATGTTGCACCAATAGAAGAACAGCGCAAAGCAGTTTCGAAAGTAGAACAATACGAAGCCGAAATCCGCAAAGCCCAAGCAATCATGAACGGCTGTGCTGCACGCAAAAAAGCTATATTGGATAAATATTTGAACTAAAATTGCAACCATGCCCTCTAATCACGACACATGGCATTGGCAGGAACCCGGAACGGCATGGAAAGGCGCCGGACTATACCATATCACGATGACGATTCCGTCGCGTGAGCCGTTGTTAGGCTCCCTCCTCATTCCCAATAATGACCCTAAGCAAGCGCATATAGAGCGGACGGAATTAGGAGACACCTTGGTGGATTGCCTTTTGAGCATTCCAAGGTATCATCCAAATGTTGAGATCTTGCAT
>JAFPYI010000016.1 GCA_017412245.1 Paludibacteraceae bacterium
CCCTGTTTAGCGCGCTGCGCTGTTTAAGGGTTTAGCGCTTCGCTGTTTAGCGGGCAGAGACCTGTTTATATTTTAATGTTTAATGTTTAGCGCTTCGCTGTTTAGCGGGCAAAGCCCTGTTAATTTTGGAAAACGACAAGATTTACAACGCTACAGCGTTGAAATTTATAATAAATATTACTTTTCATTTAACCAATAAAAACAAACAAAACACAATGAGAAAATTATTTTTAGGGTTTATCGCCCTCGTCCTTGCGGTTTCGCTTTATGCAGAGAGCAGGACCGCAGAAGAGGCAGCCAGTATTGCTGCAGCCTTTGTAAACAATCAGCCTGCACTTCGCAAGGCGCACAAGTCGGCACAGAGTGCTGCTTCTATGCGTCTGGCCTTTACGCGTCAGAAAGATGCATCGCAAGAAAATGCTTTCTATGTCTTCAACCGCGCAGACAAGGCAGGCTTTATTATCGTTTCCGCAGATGACCGCACCGCAGAAGATGTGCTGGGTTATTCGGATGGCGGCGCAGATTTTGACATCAATAGCATCAACCCGAATTTACGTTTCTGGCTCAACCGTTATGCAGAGGAGATCTCGGTTATTAACGAAGATACGAAAGTTGCATCGCAGCCTCGCAAAGCCAAACAAGTGACGGCTATCGCTCCGCTACTGAAGAATAGCAATGGCGAGGAGATTACTTGGTATCAAGAGGCGCCGTATAACAACTACTGCCCGATTGACCAACGTGACAATACACGCAGTCTGACCGGTTGCGTAGCGACTGCCACTTCTGCCATCATGTACAAATGGCAACATCCTGCACAAGGACACGGTACACGTTCGTACACATGGAAAGATTGCAAGAATGATGATTGCACCCAGTCTTGGTCAATCACCGTCACTTCCGATTTCGACACCGTTACTTTTGACTGGGCTAATTTATTGCCTGCTTACGACGGAAAGAGTTATACCGAAGCACAATCCAAAGCTGTGGCATCGCTGATGTACAATGTAGGCGTTGCCGCTAAGATGCAATACGGTGGTGATGCAAACAACGGATCGGGTGCATGGACAGACGATATGGGTTACGGTTTGCAGAACTATTTCGATTATGAGTTCGACAAGTTCATCACGATGTACGCAGAGAACGATTATGGAACAGCCGCTGTTTCTCCTGCAGAATTTGATGTTACCACAGCGCAATTCATTTCCTATTTCAATGCTGATTTGGAAGCAGGTCGTCCTATTCTGATGGGTGGCGAAGATACCAGCGGAGGTGGAGGTCACGAATTCGTTTGTGACGGTCGTGACGCCAACAATAAATTCCACATCAACTGGGGTTGGGAAGGTGATTGCAACGGTTATTTTGCTCTCACAGCACTTGAGCCCACCGGCACGAGTTATGATTTCTCGAGCAACTTAGATGCTCTGATTGGTCTGCGTCCTGCTGTTGTACTGCCGGATGCAAACGTAGATTGGTACGCTGACGGTGTTTTATTCGACCAGACAGTAGCTACAGCAGGTCGATTGAGTTTCCCAACCGATACTCCGGACGATTGTGCTAACGGCAAGAAATTTATGGGTTGGACCTCTGTGGCTGATTATGCAAGCGAGAGCACCGCTCCTACTTTTGCCAAAGAAGGTGATTTGATTACATCCGATGCCACTTTCTACGCTGTTTATGCAGAAGAAGAGACAGGTAGTAGTGTTGCAAGCACCACCACCGTTGTGATGGAGACTATCGGTGATGCCAGCGGCACATCCGGTGATTTTACCTTCACAGGCGATAAAGGTTCCGGAACCAATGAGCCTGTGTACAACACCAATAACAAAGATGCAAGATATTATGCAGGTAATACTTTGACTATCAGCAGTGATAAAGATATGACTGAGATTGTCTTCACGCTGAGTGCGCAAGGACTGAGACGTTTAACTTCTATCACAGCCAGCACAGGTACGATAGCAGCACAAGCAACCGGAGACACAGAAGTGACATGGACTGGCAATGCGCAATCGGTAACCTTTACTGTAGGTGCACAAGCCGAGTACGGATCAGACGGTTCCACTAAAGCCGGACAATTGGCCTTTGCGTCGGTTGACATAACTGCAGGCGGTGGCACCAGTTACTATGACTATGCGACCGAATGCGGAAGCGGTGAACCGGTATATTACACGATTCGTTTCTTCGACAACGGCACACAAATAGGTGAGGCGCAGACGGTACAGAAAGGCAAACAAGCTACTGTTCCTGCCAACCCGACACCTGCATGCGACGCTTATACGTTTGTCGGCTGGTGGACTGCCCCACTCGATGCAGACAACACAGAAGCAAAGAGTTGGATTACTAATTTCCGTGCCACGAAAGATCAAGATTACTACGCTATTTACAGTCTGACTGAAGACGGCGGTGGAACAGTCTTGACCGACAAGTATGCCAAGATCACGACTACCGGCGAATTAGCAACCGGCAACTATGTTGTAGTAGGTTATTACAATAACTCCAAATACTATGCAATGAAGAATGACACCAAGCCGAATTATACGTACTATATTGACACCAAAGAGGTTAGTCCTTCTTCGAACGTGATTAGTACTACAGACGGCAGCATTATTTGGAAAATAACCGTTAACGACAATAGCGTCTCCTTCTACAACGAAGCAGCCGGCAAGTATGTATATCTTTATCAAAACGACACACACTACAATGTAGGATTTACGACGAGCACAAGTGATAACATCAATTTCACTTACACGGTGAATAGCGGCAGTTGGGATTTCATTTCTACCGCGATCACGACGCATCACTTAGAGTCATACGGCAAATATTCCGAGTTTGCGGCACATACAGCAGCCGGAGATCCGATTTATCTGTACAAGCAGCAAGAAGAAACAAGCGGTACTACTTATTACTCCTCTTCCGTTTCCTGCATAGAGACAGCCGTTGAGAACAGCGAGGTTAAGGATGACTTCATGAAGATTCTTCGCAACGGCCAAGTGCTCATTATCCGTGACGGCAAGACATATAATGTTTTAGGTATTGAAGTTCGCTAATTTTCGAGTTGCTCAGTAAAACCAAACAATTGATATGAAAAATATTGCTTTTATCATCAATCCTATTTCCGGTAGCAAGGACACGCAAAACGCCAAGCGCAAGTTACCCAAACTGATCATGCAAACGCTGGACCAAGAGCAGTGGTTGCCTAATATCTTTTTTACCGAATATGCAGGTCACGCCAGCGAGTTAGCTTATCAATATGCTCGCATGGGTTTTGACGCGGTAGTAGCAGTAGGAGGAGACGGCACCATCAATGAGGTTGCACGCGGATTACGTGATACTAAGACCGCATTGGGCATTATTCCTATGGGTAGCGGCAATGGATTTGCACGGCATTTGAATATACCTATGCGTCCGAACAAAGCCATTGAGATGTTGAACCATTCCGAGCCGATAAGCGTGGACTATGGTTTGGCAAACGGGAAATTGTTTGTCAGCACTTGTGGCACAGGATTTGATGCAGTAATAGCAGATCATTTTGCGGGGAGTAACAAACGCGGATTTACCACTTATATCCAGAGTGTATTAAAAGATGTGTTTAGTTATGAACCGCAAACATATCGATTGGTGGGTGATGGTTTGGATGTGACCCATACGGCTTTTTTGATTACTTTCGCCAATGCCAACCAATGGGGCAACAATGCTATTATCGCACCTAAAGCCAGTATGCAAGACGGACTGATGGATATTATGGTGATGTCGAAACATGCTATTTTAGGCAGTGCAAGTTTAGCATTACGGTTGTTTGCGGGCAGTATAGATGATAGTCATTTCATGGACACCTTGCGTGCGAAAGAGATTACGTTAGAGCGTGAGAATGCTGCACCATTCCATATTGACGGCGACCCTGTAGAGATGGAGAAAGATATTCATATTCGCATTGTGCCGGACGGATTAAGAGTATTAGTTGAAAAAAGATTTTAACATATTACCACTTGTCTTTGCCCTCGCAATCCTCTCCTTCTCCGCCTGCGGCGTGAAGAAGAATGCAACGGTGGAAGTCAACGCTGCGAAAGCTACACAACCCGCAACAACGGAGCAGGCAGAAACAGCAACAGAAATGTCTCTTGCGCAACGCGTTGCGTCTGGTGAATTCGCATGGTTGGATACGATACAGGTTGATACTACAAGTGCTTGCTCTAAATCTATTTTTGGACATTATATATTATACTACCAAGATGGCTTTTACAGACAACGTATTGGCGACAATTCTAACATAACAGATAGTCTCATATTGACATCTAACGG
The DNA here is from genome assembly GCA_017412245.1 of Paludibacteraceae bacterium. Classification (GTDB taxonomy): domain Bacteria; phylum Bacteroidota; class Bacteroidia; order Bacteroidales; family Paludibacteraceae; genus Colicola. Next base: position 4,297 of record JAFPYI010000016.1, read on the forward strand.
ATACTATTACAGATATAAAAAAGATTCTTTGGTAGAGTATGGACGGTATATGGTTAGAAACCATTGTAATTTCCAACTCTGTATAGAACAATATAAAGTTGACTGGGATACAGGAACTGTAACAAATGAAATTGAACGTGTAGAAAAAGAGGAGAAGGGCATTTTAATGGATTTTTATAATTATAATAATGACTATCATTGCTATTGGGTGACATATAGTCATCATCCTAATCCTTCTTGGAAAGAATTGACACTCATATTAGATATTCATAATGATTGTCTCAAATTTCACAACGAATCAGGCAATAGTGAAATTAAATGGGCAACTAAACATTAACCATAAAATAAATTATAGTCATATGAGAAAACGAATCGTCTTTCTTATCATTATTGTTACGATTATGAGTTTGCCATCTTTGGGACAAAGCAGATATGCCGCATGGTATGATTCAATCCCAATTCTGGATTTACAATATCTTAAAGAACATCCTTTACGTAATACTATTAAGAGTAGTTCTCCTACTCAAGTATTATTGCATACCCCGCCTATTATCGGCAATCAAGAGAATTTAAACTCTTGTGTCGGTTGGGCTCTCTGTTACGCAGGGGCTAGCATACGCTTGTACGATAGTATTCCAAATTGGGATATTGCTTTGTGCAGCCCTTCTTATTTGTTTAATCAGTACAAACATTCTCATGCTGCTGTTGATACAACTAGTTGTGATAGTGTATCATCAAATATTCTTTATCTTGGATATTGGTTGTCAAAAGAAGGAACGTGTTCATATGCGCAAATGCCATATACGACTAATTGTAATCAAATGCCTACTATAGCCCAGAAAATAGATGCTTTAAACAAGCGATTCTCTATTAACCAATTGCCTGTGACAAACGACACAAGTTGGTACAAGCAAGCTCTTAGATTCGGTTGGCCAATTGTGGTTGGGATGCCTGTGTATGATTCTTTTCTAACTATGTGGAATGACACCACATCACACGGAGAATGGAATAATGTTGACACTACATTATATGATCATAATGCGTCAGGTCATGCTACATGTATCGTCGGATATGATGACGAAAAAGACGCATTCAAAGTAATGAATTCTTGGGGAGATAGTTTAGGAGACCATGGTTTTTATTGGGTGAAATATAGTGTGGTTGAGCATGGCGCCTTTCGCGATGCAGTTGCTGTAATGATGCGCGACTCCGCTCAAATCGAAGGCCCTTCATATTTATGCGACACAATGTATCACTATGTCCGCAATGTGCCGGAAGGAGCTACCATCCAATGGCAACTGACTAATCCCCAATACGCCCATTACTCTTATGATATATCCGGACCACGCGACAGGGACTCCGTCCTGATTGTATACCGTATACCTTATGCTAAATCAGATCCCAAAATAGTCTTTCCTCCCTCCCCTCCTATTTATCCTGATTCGGCAATGACATTGAAAGTAACCATTTCCAGCGGTGATAATTCCTATTTGGCTCAGAAAAAACTTTATCTGCCATCTGTGGGCGTACCCGCCATCAGCGCCAGCGACACGGCTTCTCATTGGGAGAGGAATACCGCAAGGACATTTACTGTTACTAATTGCCAGGAAGTTTCCGATAACATGATTACGTGGACTATTAAGAGAACCCGCCCAACAAGTCCTTTATTCCCTCCATATACGACTATAGTATATCAAGCAACGGGAAGGTCGATCACATACAGACCGACTACCACGGGGAAATACGAAGTAATTGCTACTAACGAAGCCAAGCCCTGCGGAACGAATGTCTCTTCTAAGACCTACACTGTTAGTTATACTATTGCCGGCACCGGCATGGAGGAAGAGTCTTCATCTATTGACGAAGAATCCGTACAACACCTACGCCAACGTATCGCAGACAATAATGCTACAAACACTTACGAACTCTGGCACACAATATATGGTCGTATGAGAGTGCAAGAAGCCTATAGCGCCAACGAACAAATTGACACTACCGGTCTTCCGCAAGGAATTTATGTGCTCATAGTCAAACAAAACGGCACACCTATTACGCAGACAAAAATAATTATTCCATAAGACATAAAAACAAACACATAAAATGCAACTGAAAATTATTAACAAGAGCAATAATCCGCTGCCGAAATACGAGAGTGAACAGGCAGCAGGAATGGATATTCGCTGTAATATCAGTGAGTCAATAACTCTGCAACCGATGGAGAGACGTCTGGTGCCAACCGGTTTATTTATCGAACTACCCGTTGGTTACGAAGCACAGATACGTCCGCGTAGCGGTTTGGCCCTGAAAAGAGGTTTGACGGTTTTGAATACTCCGGGAACCATCGATGCCGATTATCGCGGTGAGGTGGGCGTGATACTGATTAACCTCAGTGGTGAAGCGCAAACGATTGAACCGGGTGAGCGTATCTGCCAGATGGTGATTGCTAAACATGAGAGTCCGGAAGTAGTGGAAGTAGAAGAGCTGAGCGAGACTGAACGTGGCGCCGGTGGCTTCGGGCATAGCGGGAGGAAGTAAGGGTTAGTGGTTAGTGGTTAGTGGTTAGTGGTTAGTGGTGCGCCCGAAGGGCGATTTAAGATTTAACGCCAGATGGCTATTTCAAATTTAAGATTTAACGCCGTGAACGGCTATTTAACGGACAAAGTCCTATTTAAGATTTCAAATTTCAAATTTCAAATTTAAGATTGAAGATTGAGAAGTACATAGTTTGGGTTCTTTGCCTTTTGCTGGTGGTTCCAAGTGTGAGTGCAAAGAAAAAGCCGCAGCAGGCTGTGGCGAGTGTGTCGGTAGAACGCGAGCAGCAGTTTACCTATTATTGGTATGCCGCCAAGAAAGCCATCACCGAAGAGCGTTACTCCGATGCATTTGTACTGCTCAATTTCTGCGAACAACTGAAGCCTAATGACGGAAAGACTTTGGACTTTTTAGGGTCTATGTACGATGCCTTGGGGAAGAAAGAGAAGGCGTTGGATTACTACCGGAGAGCCTATGAAGCAGATCCTCGTGACCAATGGTATCATTACCACATCGCATTATTAGAGGACCCTTCGGGTAACAAGAGCAAAGAGGCATTGCAGGTTTTAGAAAAAGCGTATTCTCTTAACTCTAAAGATGAACAGTTGCTGACATTACTGGTTCGTTTCTATACGGGGATGGGGAAATACAAAAAAGCGCTGGCAGCACAAGATAAATTAGACGCTTTGAAGGGATATGATGCGTACAGCGCTTATGCCCGGACGAGGGTATATGTCTTTTGGGAGAAGCCGAAGAAAGCTATCGCAGAGATTGACAAATATCTGGAGAACGAACCTAACGATATTCAGTTCCTGCTCTACCGCGTGGAGATAATGGAAAAAAGTCGTATCAGCAAGAAAGAAGAATTATTTGCTATGTACGAACGAATTCTTGCCATTGCTCCGGGTAACCTGATGATACTGAATAATTATGCTTATTTGTTAGCTACGCATGGAGGCGATTTGAAGAAAGCAGAGCGAATGAGTGAACTGACTATTCGTGAGGAACCTGATAATCCTGTGTATTTAGATACGTATGGGTGGATTTTGCACCTGCAAGGACAAGATATGTTAGCCAAATTCTACTTGCAAAAAGCTTATCGTCTGGCGGATGGTGAGGAAGTGAAACAAGAAATAATCAAACACTTACAGCAAATACCGTAATGAGAATATACCGGTTGGGAATCATATTATTGAGTGTAGTGCTTTTGAGTGCCTGTGGTGCGCAGAAAAAAACGGCCAAGACACAACCCAAAGCAGAAGAACCTGTGGTTCCTGCATGGCACACGTGCGTGATACAAAACGCACTAGTGACGGTTATTACCGATGAAGAGCGTTTGTCAGCCAATGCTACCATGCAAGTAGTTCGCGACTCGATGATTATCATCAGCGTCATTCCGATGTTAGGAATTGAGATGATGCGAATAGAAGCCACTCCGCTTGAGTTGACCGCCATTGACAAGATTCACGGTCAATACGCTAAAGCGCAATACAGCGATTTGAATCGACAGTTGACTCCCAGTGTCAATTGGGATATACTGCAACAGATATGCTCTGCGGAATTGCCGACCGGTAGTGAGAAAGCCAGACTGGTTTATAACTACGGAGATGAGCGAATAGAACTTGTTATTCAGTACCCGGCACGAAAGACAGATGTGCCGGTTAAGATGAATGCCATACGAAAAGATAAATACACACAAATAGATATCAGCCGTTGGCTGTGAGGTGAAAGGTTAATGGTTAATGGTTAATGGTAAAAGGTTAAAAGTGAATAGAGGAAAGTTTATATTAGCGACTGTTTTGTGCATGGCACTTTGTGTGTCCATCGAAAGTGCGGAAAGTGTCAAGGACCTGCAGAAGAAACAAAAGAAACTGCAGGCAGAGATTGAACAAACCAACAAGATGCTGAAACAGACCAAGCGTGACGAGAATGCCACGCTTAACAAGTTGCAACTAATCGGACAGAACATTAAGAATCAACGCCAATTGATTCATACGCTGGATAACGAGATCACGGCGCTGAACAATGAGATGGTGCAATTAGGTCTCACTCGCGACTCGTTGCAGAAAGTGCTGGAGGGATACAAAGACGATTATGCCAAGATGGTTCAACAGAGCCATTACGCGCAGATGCAACAATCGCCGTTACTCTTTTTGCTCAGTAGCGACAGTTTTCAGCAGTTGGCACGCAGAGCCCGGTATTTGCAGGAATTTGCGCATTTTCGTCAGGAACAAGTAAAACGTATTGAGGACACTCAAAACGAGATAGACCAGCAGAACGAGTTACTGCAAGCTAATAAAAACGACAAAGAGACGGCATTGAGCACTCGTAAGCGTGAGCAAGAGAATCTTCAACGCGACGAACGCAAACAGCAGAATATGCTTAATCAACTGAAGTCGAAAGAGAAAGACTTGAACAAAAAACTGCAACAACAACAAAAGAAAGTAGCTGCACTCAATAAGAAGATTGATGATATGATTCGCAAACAAGCCGCAGCGACCAAGAATACACTTACCAAAGAGCAGAAACTTGTTGCCGGTGGTTTCGAAGCCAATAAAGGACGTTTGCCATGGCCGGTTGAGAAAGGACTGATCAGCGGACATTTCGGCAAACAACAACACCCTGTTTATTCGCAGGTGACTATTGACAATAAGGGTATTTATCTGCAGACTACGGCAGGTAGCAAAGCGAGAGCGGTTTATCAAGGCGAAGTGACCAGTTGTTTTATGGTAAATAACACTTATGCCGTTATTATTCAACACGGAAACTATCGCACTGTTTATTCCAATCTGAGCAAACTGCAAGTGAAACAAGGAGACAAAGTGAGTACCAAGCAAGTTATCGGTACCATTTTCACGGACCCCAATGAAGACCAAAAGACAGAACTTTATTTTCAAATATACAAAGACCGAGAAATTCTCAACCCTGAATTATGGATAGCAAAATAGAAGACAAAAGACTGTTCAGCATCGGACAAATCATAGTTGTCCTTCTGCCTTTAACCATGCTCCTTTTTCCTTCGTGCAAGGAGAATAAATGGGCGGAATGGAAAGTGCAAAATCAAATATGGTTGGAGCAAAACCGCACTAAAGACAGTGTGCATGTGACTGCATCGGGACTGCAGTATAAGATTATTGCCGACCCGACGCCGAAAGATGCTTTGCCTAATTCCACCAGTACCATCAATTGTGATTACACCGCCCGCCTGATCAACGGTTATCAAGTGGACGGAGGAAATGCGACACTGAGTTTGCCGAATACTATTCCGGGTTTCCGAGAAGGTTGTCACTTGGTGCATAATAACGGTGATATTGAGTTATATATCCCTTATTGGCTCGGATATGATTACGAGAAAGTGACAGGCGACGATGAATATAATGCTGAAGGATACGGAACAGAAGGAACGCAAGCATATATTCCGCCCTACTCTACACTGATTTATACCATTCATATATGTTCCGTTACCGGAGAATAATATTGGGTTTGTGCGTGTTGATGTTGAGTGCATGCGAAGGGACTACGTTTCAAAGTAGTGTTCCTGCTTATCCTGTGCGCGTCAGCATTGACACACGCGTCGGACAATGGGTTCATTTTCAGCCTACGGCAACAGGGGAATATATCGTCATTGATAAAAACGGATACCATTATCACGACGCCATCGTAGCACCGCTTAATGCTACAGATATGTGGGGATATGCCGGTATTGTGGTGTATATCAATATGATGGGAGGATATGATGCCTATGACCTTTGCTGTCCGAATTGTGCGTCACTTCGCCAACCGTGCGAGATAAATGGTATTTTTGCTGTTTGTCCGCGTTGTGGAGAGCATTACGATTTGGGCTCCGGTACATCGGCTCCGCAAAAAGGTATTGCGCACGAATATCTTAGACGATTGAATATCATCAATGCAGATGGCAAATTGACCATCACTCAACGCCAATGATTAATAACAAAGACCTCATATCTATCGGTATCATCCGTCGCACGCATGACAAGACTCTTCCTCCTTTTGTTTTTGTCAAACGAGACGGATTATTTGTGCCGTTTAAGTCTGAAGATATCTCGGAACTGAAAGGCGAAGAAGGTTTTGTTTTGCGTACAGATTTATTGGGAGATGAAGAAAATTCTTCTCTGCTTACATGGCAAGATATTGTGGGATTTTCCATTGTAGATAAAGAATCAGGCACTATCGGTGTTATTGAATCTATTGACGAATCGACCATCAATACGCTTGCCACATTGACAGACGGAAGGATGATTCCCTTGCACGAAGATTTCATCACCGATATTGACGAAGAGGCACAAACCATACACGTTAATCTTCCTTTCCAACTATGAATACCAAACTGACGACAGCAGAGATGAATCGCCTGACGCCTGAAGCGTTCAAAGCAGCAGATAAACTGCCCTTGGTAGCGGTTTTAGACAATGTGCGCAGTCAGCATAATGTAGGAGCTGTTTTTCGTACAGCAGATGCCATGCGATTGGAACAAGTGGTGCTATGTGGAATCTGTTGCTGTCCGCCCAATCAAGAGATACACAAGACCGCTTTGGGTGCGGAAGAAAGTGTAGAATGGCAGTATTACAAAGAGACAACAGATGCCATTCGCGAATTGAAGGAGAAAGGCTATCAAGTGTATGCTGTGGAGCAAGCGCATAATTCCATCACGCTGGAACATTTTGCTCAGCAGATGAGTTCATCTCAAAAGATTGCCGTTATTTTCGGTCATGAGGTTTTCGGTGTGCAACAAGAAGTGATTGATTTATGCGACGGCTGTATTGAGATTCCGCAATATGGTACCAAACACTCGTTAAACGTCAGCGTGACAGCCGGCATTGTGTTATACCGACTCAGCGAAACCTTCAGACGTGGAGAATAAGAGATTGCAGATATTATCCCCTGCTCGCGACAAACAAGTGGCTTTTGCTGCGATACAAGCCGGAGCCGATGCCATTTATATCGGTGCTCCGCAATTTGGAGCGCGTCAAGCGGCAGGAAACAGTCTGGAAGATTTAGCAGAAGTAGTACAACAAGCACATTTATATGGTGTGCAAGTGTTGGTGACGCTAAACACCTTACTTCACGAAGACGAATATGCCACTGCCGTGAAGATGGCGCATGAATTATACCGGATTGGTGTTGATGCGCTTATTATTCAAGATTTGCATCTCCTGGATTTCGATTTACCCCCTATTCGTTTACATGCTTCCACTCAATGCGATAATCGCAGTCCGGAACAAGTGAAACACTTGCGAGACCTGGGATTTAAGCGAGTGGTCTTAGCGCGTGAGTTGGGCATTGATGAGATTCGCGCTATTCATCAAGCTGTGCCGGAGATAGAATTGGAAGCCTTCGTACACGGGGCGTTGTGTGTGAGTTATTCCGGACGATGCTATATCAGCGAAATATTAGCAGGACGAAGTGCCAACAGAGGTGCTTGTGCGCAATATTGCAGGATGGCGTATGATCTGCTGGACGAGAATATGAATGAGGTTTTGGATGATGAAGGCAAACCGATTCATCAACGTCATTTACTGTCCTTGCAGGATATGGATCGTAGTGCTTATTTGGAGGAATTGATTGATGCGGGTGTGACGACCTTTAAGATTGAAGGACGACTGAAAGATGCGGATTATGTAACCAATATAACTGCATACTATCGTGACCTCATAGACCGCTATGCCGAAAGGACAAAGAACGCTGCGTTAATAGAGAAAAGACATATTTACAGTCGTTCCTTTATCCCCAATCCCGAAAAGACTTTCCATCGCGGAGGAATAGATTATTTTCTGCATGGTCGCACAGCCAAAATGGCCAATTGGGACACGCCTAAATCAACGGGAGAAGCGATTGGCAAAGTGGTTGAGATGAGAGGAAACAGTTTGCGTGTGCGTCTGAAAGCCGGCATTTCTCTTCACAACGGCGACGGATTGAGTCTGGGTGCAGAAGGTTTTTCTGTTAACGGGATAGACGGAGAGTGGATAAAGATTAACAAGAGTCTTGCGGCTTCGGATTTTCGATTGCCGGTAGCGGTATTTCGTAATCTGGATGTTGAGTTTGTCAAGTCCTTACACAGCGAGCGCAAGATTCCCGTAGATATTTTGTTTCGCGAGACGGAAGATGGTTTTGATTTGCAAATAGGCGAGCAAAAAGAACATTTTGTCTATTCGCACGAGCCGGCCAAGAATGCAGAAAAAGCGATTGAGACCATTCGAACGCAGTTAGCCAAACTCGGGGACACACCTTATATTGCCCGCAATATACGGATTGAAAGCAAACCCTATTTTATACCTATCAGTATCTTGAACGAATGGAGACGAAAGACTATCCATTGATGACTTGCAAATACTGCCTGCTTTACGAGTTAGGCCATTGTCGCAAGACGAATCCTTATCCAAAAGAGAAGGAACCACGTTATTTGCGGCTACGCAATAATACGGTTTTGCGTCTTACGTTCGATTGCAAGAACTGCCAAATGCTGGTTGACGAATGTTAGCACTTATTTTTTCTCTTATATTACACGTTCATTCGGGCGAGAGCATTCAAACGGCCATCGATAGCGCGCGAACTATATATAACACGCGTGGGGAGAGAACGACTATTCTTATTGAACCGGGTACGTATCAAGAAGAATTGACAGTTGATGTGCCGGGTTTGAGTCTTAAGAACAGTGCCAAGAAGGCATCTATTGCTTTGCATAATAACGGTGTTGAATGCGACAAGAACGCTGTTCGTATCAGTTGGTATTACGGGCATGGATATCAATACAAGAGTATGGGTGAACGCGTGAATTACGGCGGCAGGAGAGAAAGACGATGGAACGCTTCTGTATTGGTAACTGCGCCGGATTTCTATGCAGAAAATATCATCTTTGAGAACTCATTCAATTTATATGTCTCCGAGCGAGAGGCACAAGACAGTTTGGTGGATATCAGTCAGTCCGATATGCCCTGGACGGCCAAAGAGCGACCGAAAAAACGAATGCCTGAAAGGCCGAAGATTATTGGTTCTACAGAGGTGCAACAGAAACGTTTTCGCGAACGAGCCGCTGCTATCTCTTTTACGGAAACAGCGACTAATGCGCACTTGAAAAACTGCCGTGCCGTAGGCAGACAAGATGTTGTTTACGGCGACCAAGGAGCAAGTGTCTATTGGGAAGGAGGAATACTACAAGGCGGCGTAGATTTTATTTTCGGAGCGATGTGTTTTTGTGCCGAGGGCGTAACGATTGTAGCGAATATCAATAACGAGAAAAACGACAAGTGTTATATCTCTGCCGGACGAAGCGGAAGTGAGCCCAACGGAGAACAGATAGAAGATAATCATTCCCGCGGAATGCTATTCTATAAGTGTTCTATTCGGTTGGCGACAGAAGATGAGTTGGCCAATCCTGTAAAAGACAAGAATTGGACGATAGACAAAGGCGAAGCACAAGTTTTTCTGGCTCGTCCCTGGAGATGGTGGGGCGAGACTGTTTGGGCTTATACCCAATGGGAAAAAGGTATTTTGAACAAGGAAGGATGGTCCCTTGGATTAGTGAAAGACAAAGAAGGATTTAATGTTGATAATCCGTGTCCGAACAGTTATGAATATCGTTCGCAGGACCGTTCTGAAGGAAGGCCCCAATGGGTGAAGGTATTGAAAAAACCTACTCTGCCGGACGGAACAGTCATCAAGCCCCAAGAATGGTTGCGTGGGGAATAATTTTTCCATAAAGATAGACGAATTGACGGAAAAAGTAGAAAAAGAGTCGCGAGTGACTCTTTTTTGAGACATATACTTGTATATGTCATTATTTTTTTGTACCTTTGCGCCCGTTTATGAAAAACGCAGTCAATCGTGCATGTATGGCTAAAAAAATAGCAATAATAGGATACGGCAAGATGGGGCATATGATAGAAGAAATTGCCCTTCAACGCGGCCATGAGGTAATAGCGATTATAGAGCCTAACCCCGACCCTTCTCTCAAAGGAAAGGAGAATGTTTTTTCGCTAGAAGAAGGCTTTGCGAGTGAGGCTTTCCGGCGTGCAGATGTAGCGATTGAGTTCACTACACCGGCTACGGCAGAGGGAAATATTTTACGCGCGTGGGCGCAAGGCGTGCCTGTAGTGTGCGGAACGACGGGATGGAAACCGGAGGAAGTGAAATTGGAAAATGGGAAATGGAAAATTGTCAAAGAAGGCAACCGCACCATTATCCAAAATGAATCAGGCAAAACCATGCTGATGTGGAGCAGTAATTACTCGGTAGGTGTAAATTTGTTCTTTGAACTGAATAAGCAATTAGCCTCAGCAATGGTTTCGCAACCGCAATATACGCCTTCGATAAAAGAGATACACCATATTCACAAATTGGATAAACCTTCGGGAACGGCAAAGACTTTAGCGGAGCAGATTGGCACGAATGTTGCTATAGAATCTATTCGCGAAGGAGAGGTTCCCGGAACGCATGAAGTGAAATGGGACAGCGAAGAAGATACAATCATTATCACTCATATTGCCAAAGGTCGTAGAGGTTTTGCTTTGGGAGCCGTTCTTGCAGCAGAGCAAATTTGAAGACTATGACAAAACCACGTAAAAACCACAGAAAAACCACGTGATAACCCCATTAAAGAAAAGAAAAAATAATGAAGAATTTTAAGGAACGCATAGAAGAAGTAACCCGCGGCGGATGGATACGCGCCGGAATTTGGAGCGCATTGTATGTCATCTTCGTATTCTGGGTAGCTTGGGGCGACTGGAAAAGTTTAGGATGGTTAGCCTTGCTGCCGCTGATTATTGACGCATTCACGACGAAATATATCAATTACAGTTGGTGGAAAAAATACAAAGACACCAAACCGGCATTATACACCATCTTCTCCTGGATAGATGCTATTGTGTTTGCGTTGGTGGCGGTTTATTTCATCAATCTGTATATTTTCCAGAACTACCAGATACCGAGTTCCAGTCTGGAGAAGACTTTGCGTGTAGGCGATTTTCTGTATGTAAGCAAGATGGCTTACGGTGCGCGTGTGCCTCAAACGCCATTGTCTATGCCGCTGGTACAACACACTATGCCGAATTGGTTAGGAGGAGGAAAGAGTTATTTTGACAATCCGCATTGGGAATACAAACGTCTTAAAGGTTGGACGAGTCCGAAGAAAGGCGATATAGTGGTATTCAATTTCCCGACAGGCGATACTGTTTGCACCAATATGCAAAATCCGGATTATTATACGCTTTGTTACTACTACGGAGAAGAAGTGGTCAAGAATCGCAAAGATGTGTTCGGCGAGATTGTGGTTCGTCCGGTGGACAGACGTGAGAACTATGTGAAACGTTGCGTAGGTGAACCGGGAGACAGTCTGAAAATCGTGGACAATGTGATTTGGACAAAGGCGAATGAAGATTGGACAGCAGAGCCGGAAAAAGAAGGAAAACAATTGAATTATCTCATTGAGACGGACGGCCATATTCTCTCCGGCAAATACTTGGAGAAGATAGGCATCAGCGTGGCTGACCGCATACAATTAGATGCCACCGTTTGGCATTTCCCGTTGACGCAAGCGATGAAAGCCGAACTGGAGAAAAATCCGCATATATTGACTGTTGCTTTGGAACCGGAGACACAAGGCGGCGCTGTTTATCCGCTGGGACATAACGACTGGACGCGTGATAACTACGGACCGATTTATATTCCGAAAAAAGGCGACAAGCTGTTGATTACCGAAGAGAATTACTGGATTTACAAACGCATTGCCAATGCCTATGAGTTCAAGCCGATGAAGATTGGCGAAGAATATGAATTCGAGATGGACTATTATTGGATGATGGGCGACAATCGGCATAATAGCGCAGACAGCCGTTATTGGGGATTTGTGCCTGAGGACCATATTGTAGGACGACCGGTATTCATCTGGTTGAGCGTGGATAAAGACAAACATTCGATTCGTTGGAATCGGTTAGGGCGAGGAGCAAAAAGGTAATGGTGTTACCTGTCGCATATATGGCTCCTGCGGATTGGTACAAAGCCTATTTGGTGCAGCCGGAGGAGGTTGAGATAGAAGGACTGGAGAGTTTTGAGAAACAAACCTGTCGCAACCGATGCCGAATAAGTATGCCCGACGGCCCGTTGACATTGAGTGTACCGGTAAAAAAAGTAGAACATAAACAACTAACACGAGATATAGAAATCAGTTATCAAAGCCACTGGCAACACCAACACTGGATTTCGTTAGTATCGGCTTACAAACACACACCGTATTTCGGGTATTACGAAGAGTTTTTTCGGCCGTTCTACGAGAAAGAGTATCGTTTTTTATGGGATTTGAACAACGAGATACACGAAACCATCATGCAGTTGCTGTTGAATAGTCCCAAACGCGTGGAAGGTTTTGCATACAAGGCTACGGATGACTGGCGAGGAGAAGAATTGAATTGTTATTTTGGCGACGGACAAAGTATTTTAGACGAACTTTTTGAGTTCGGTCCGGCAACCATGGGACGTTTAGAGAAAAATGAAAAATATTGATTGGAGTACATTAGGATTTCATTATACTGAGCCGGATTATATTGTTCGGGCAGCTTGTCATGACGGCGTGTGGGAAGAACCCTATGCCACCAAAGACAAATATTTGCATCTGCATGTATCTGCTACTTGTCTGCAATACGGACAAGAGGCCTTTGAAGGATTGAAGGCTTTTCGTGGTGTGGACGGCAAGATCAGAATCTTCCGCTGGAGAGAAAACGCACGACGCATGGCCAGAAGTGCAGAAGGATTATATATGACGCCTGTTCCGGAAGAGTTGTTCGGCAAAGCCATATATCTGGCGCTGGAGAAGAATATCGATTTTCTGCCGCCTTACGGCACAGGAGCTACACTGTATTTCCGTCCGTTGCTGATTGGTACCACTCCGCGATTAGGCGTTGGTCCGGGACGAGACTTCGAGTTTATTGTTATCCCTTCGCCGATTGGTCCTTACTATCCGGGTAAATTCCATTGCACGACTTTTATCGTCAATAGACATGTGGACCGAGCAGCACCATTCGGAACCGGTCATTTCAAGGTGGGAGGAAACTATGCTTCTTCTTTCCGTGCCACCGAACCTGCGCATGCACAAGGAATGGATTGTTTGTTCCTCGATGCCAAGTATCATCGGTATATTGATGAATGCAGCGCGGCGAATTTTATTGGCATCAAAGAGCAAGACGGCCAGATTGAATACCTGACTCCACGAAGTAGTGCTATATTGCCGAGTATCACGAATAACAGTCTGATGACTCTGGCTCGTGACAAAGGTTACAAAGTGACACGGAGACATATTCGATTGGAAGAATTGGCCGAGATGCAGGAAGCCGCAGCTTGTGGCACAGCCTGCGTGATTAGTCCGATTGACAAAGTGATTGACGCGGAAAAAGACAAGACGTATTCTTTCGGCAAAGAACCGGGGCCGGTGTTGACGGATTTGTATCATGCGCTGAAAGATATTCAGTACGGACGAGCAGAAGACAAGCACCATTGGTGTGAAGTAATTGAAAAATAATCGGCATCTGAGCCGCATATAGTAATATCGGAAGTAGAACGAGACTATAACGTATCCCGGTGCACCCTATATATATTATATATATAATATATATTCCGTGATTTTTAAGAACTGAACAAATAACAAATAATAAATCAACTTATGTTTTCAAATCAACCCAAAGGATTGTTCGCATTGGCACTTGCCAACACAGGCGAGCGTTTCGGCTACTACACGATGTTAGCCGTATTTGCACTTTTCCTGCGTGCTAATTTTGGTTTAGCGCCGGGAACAGCAGGTTTAATCTACTCTTCTTTCCTCGGTTTAGTCTATTTTCTGCCGTTGGTAGGTGGTATCTTAGCCGACAAAATCGGTTACGGCAAATGTGTGACGATTGGTATTATCGTCATGTTCATCGGTTATCTGTTGTTAGCTATTCCGTTAGGAGGCATTGACAACGGCGCCATTGCTTTACCAATGACAGCTATGTTTGCTGCGCTGGTTCTGATCAGTTTCGGTACAGGTTTATTCAAAGGTAACTTGCAAGTGATGGTCGGCAATCTGTACGATGATCCCAAATACGCAGACCGTCGTGACGCAGCTTTCTCACTTTTCTATATGGCAATTAATATCGGTGCAATGTTTGCTCCGACAGCAGCCGTAAAAATCATGGCTTGGGCACAAGAGTCACTCGGATACAGCGTGAATGACAGTTATCATTTCGCCTTCATGGTTGCTTGCGCTTCGTTGGTATTCAGTATTGCTATTTACTACGCTTGCCGTCCTTGGTTCAAGCATGTAGAGCACACCGCTAAACAAGCAGCTGCTGCCGGACAACAAGTAGAACAACTCACTCCGGAGCAGACCAAGAAAAGAATTATCGCGTTATGTCTGGTTTTCACCGTTGTGCTGTTCTTCTGGATGGCCTTCCACCAAAACGGTTTGACGCTGACTTATTTTGCCAATGAGTTTGTCGCTCCTGCAGTACATGGCGTTCAGACGATGGCATTTGATATCATCAATCTGGTAATGGTAGCTATTTTGGTGTACGCTTTATTCGGCATCTTCGGAGAAGGCAGTCGCAAAGCAAAAACCATCTGGAGCTGCATCGGTATTGTAGCCATCGCCGTATTAGCATACAAATATCTCAATCATCCTGCAGAATTGGCCATTGCCGCACCAATCTTCCAGCAGTTCAACCCATTCTATGTAGTAGCTTTGACTCCTATTAGTTTGGCTATTTTCGGTGCATTGGCAAAACGCAAGAAAGAACCGTCTGCACCTCGTAAGATTGCTTACGGTATGGTGGTAGCCGCTGCAGCATATGTATTTATGGCACTTTGTTCCGTCAAACTGCTTTCGCCGAGTGCACAAGAGTTAGCACGCGTCAGTGGAGACGCTACGTTTGCAAATGCAAATGTGCTGATTATCACCTATCTGATTCTGACCTTCGGAGAGTTATTGCTCAGCCCGATGGGAATCTCGTTTGTCAGCAAAGTTGCACCTCCTCAGTATAAAGGAGCCATGATGGGATTATGGTTCGTGGCTACTGCATTAGGAAATATGCTTGTTTCCGTAGGTGGATTCCTCTGGGGTTCATTGCCACTTTGGTTGGTATGGAGCGTCTTTGTAGGCGTTTGCCTCATTGCGGCAATCTTCATGTTCTCTATCATGAACAAATTAGAGGATGCAACCAAATAATACAACACAGACAGACAAAAATCAAAAGCAATGCAAGAAATCATTAAATATTTTGAAAATTTAGAGTCTCAGATAGCCGCAGCAAATGCTAAACTGGCAGAACAAGAAGCACGCATAGCGGCATTAGAGCAAACGTTGAAAGAGAAAGATGCACAAATCAGTGCATTGGAGCAAAAAGTCAACAATGTAGAACATACTCTGAGCGAGATAGAGATTATCGAGGAGATTGAGGAAGTGGAAGAAACTCCTGCTCCTGCGCAAGAGAAAGAACCGGAGCCCGTTCAAGAACAGATTATTGAACCGGAGCCTGTCGCAGAGCCGGAACCTGAGATTCCTTTGGCACCGGAACCTGTCGCAGAGCCGGAGCCTGTTGTTGAACCTGAAAAAGCAGCGGTCGTAGAAGAACCTGCTCCTGCAAAAGAGACAGCTTCTCCTAATGCAGCTATTTACGGCAAGGCAGTTGATGACATCCGTCAGGCTATTTCGTTAGGCGACCGTTTTCTGTATCAACGTGAGTTATTCAATCAGAACGCAGAACTGATGCAACGCACACTCAATGACATCAATGCGCTCAGTTCTTTTGATGAGGCGGTGGCGTATGTCAATTCTCATTTCCAATGGGATACAGAAAGTAACACCTATCAACAGTTCCTTGTAACCCTGCACAGACGTTTCGGATAAATGCTATATATTGTTCCAACACCGGTCGGCAATCTGCAAGATATGACGTTTCGCGCCATTGAGGTGCTGCGGTCTGTAGATTTGATTTTAGCGGAAGACACACGCACCAGTGGTGTGTTGCTGCAACATTTTGATATCCACACGCCGCTCAAGAGTCATCATAAATTCAATGAGCACGAGACGACAGCAGATATTGTGGAACGTCTGAAGGCAGGCGCCAATATTGCATTGATTTCGGACGCAGGAACTCCAGCTATCAGCGACCCCGGATTCTTCTTGGTCCGTGCTGCTGCAGAAGCCGAAATTGAGATACAATGTCTTCCGGGTGCTACAGCTTTTGTGCCGGCATTGGTAGATAGCGGACTACCGAATAATCACTTCTATTTCGAAGGTTTCTTACCGCAAAAGAAAGGCAGACAGACCAGATTGCAATATCTGGCTACGCTGGACGAGACATTTATCATCTATGAATCGCCCTTCCGGTTGGTAAAGACATTGGAACAATTAGCCGCCGTTTGCGGAGAAGAAAGACAAGTCAGTGTGACGAGGGAGATCAGCAAAGTGCATGAAGAAACCGTTCGTGGCACATTGGCAGAAGTAATAACGCATTTCAAAGAGAAAGCGCCAAAAGGCGAAATCGTCATCTGCGTAGCAGGAAAAGAATAAATCGTACATGGGAAATGACAAAATGGTAAATAGCTCGATGAAATCCTTGGCGAAGGACACCGCCATTTATGGTCTGAGTTCGATAATAGGTAAGTTTCTGAACTACCTGCTCGTACCACTTTATACGTACGCGTTAGCGCGCACGGCAGATTATGGTATTGTGACGAATATCTACGCTTGGACGGCTCTGCTGCTGGTCATTCTGACGTATGGCATGGAGACGGGCTTCTTCCGTTTCGCCAACCATGAGGATTACGACCCGCGGACCGTCTATAAGACCTCATTCATTACCTTATTATGCACCAGCGCATTGTTCACTATGCTGGTCATCATCTTCCATCAGCCCTTGGCGAATGTCCTGGGCTATCCCGATCATTCGGAGTTTGTGGAGATGATGTTCGCGACGGTAGCTATCGATGCGTTTGCGTGCATCCCGTTTGCCTATCTGCGGTATCAGAAACGGCCGATAGTTTTTGCGGCACTCAAGTTGCTGTTTGTCATTCTCAATATCGCGTTCAATATCCTTTTTTTGGTCATATTGGGCAAGAACGATGTGTTCTATGTCTTCCTCAGTAATATCCTTGCGACGACTATCCAAACTCTTTGTCTGCTGCCGTTAACCCTACCGAAAGGCGGACAATTCAGCGTGCCGGTATTAAAAGAGATGTTGCGCTATTCGTTGCCGCTGTTGATTTTGGGTGTAGCGGGAATTATGAATCAAACGCTTGACAGAATTTTATTCCCTTATCTCTATACAGGAGCAGACGCACAAGCACAACTCGGTATCTACGGAGCATGCTTTAAGGTAGCGATGGTAATGATGATGTTTACACAAGCATTCCGTTATGCCTATGAACCGTTCGTCTTTGCCAAGCATAAAGACCGACAATCCGTAGAAGCATACGCTGATGCCATGAAATATTATATCATCTTCTCGTACTTGATACTGCTGCTCGTTATCTTCTATTTGGATATCTTCCGATATATTATCTCGAGTGCCTATTGGGACGGATTGAAGATTGTGCCGGTTGTGCTGTGGACCTATGTTTTCCAGGGTATTTATTTCAATCTCAGTTTCTGGTACAAACTGACGGATGAGACTAAATGGGGCGCATATTTCTCGTTGATAGGATTGGTCATCACGTTAGTGCTGCAGATTGTCGGCGTGCCGATTATCGGTTATTGGGCAAGTTGCGGAAGTAGTTTAGTTTGCTATTTCTGTATTATGCTTCTGTCGTATTTCATCGGTCAAAAGAAAGCACCGATTCCTTACGACCTGCGGAGCATCGGTCTATACACATTGCTGACTGTAGTGTTATTAGGTGTATATTATGCCATCCGCATCCAGACGCATTGGAACATGTGGATATTGATGGCTATCGGAACAGTGCTTTTAGGCATTTATTTATTCGTTTTGACGAGAAAAGATTTTCCGCTATCCGGTCTACCGGTAGTCGGCAAATACTTCAAATGAACAAATGGTAAATGATTAAATCATAAATCGTTTTATGTTTTCAGGAATAGTAGAAACAATGGCTCAGGTTGTTAAGATTGAGACTGAGCAAACCAATAAACATTTCACGCTTCGCAATCCATTCGGCGAGCCTTTGTCGATAGATCAGTCTATCGCTCATAACGGAGTGTGTCTGACGGTGGTGAAGATTGAAGGAGATCTCTATACCGTGACAGCGATGCAAGAGACACTTCGTTTGACCAATCTGGATGTGTTGAAAGAAGGCGATTGGGTGAATGTAGAGCGCTCAATGATGATGGGTTCGCGTTTGGACGGACATATAGTACAAGGTCATGTAGATCAAACGGCTCGTTGTATTGAGGTAAAAGAGACAGAAGGCAGTTGGTACTACCGTTTTGAATACGCTTCCGACCGTTCGATGATTGAACGCGGATATTTCTGCGTGGACAAAGGATCGGTTTGCATCAATGGCGTGAGTCTGACGGTTTGTGAACCGGAGATTCAAAAAGACAAAGGATGGGTGTCTGTTTGTATCATTCCTTATACCCACGAAAACACCAATTTCAAATATATACAAAAAGGCACTATCGTCAATCTCGAGTTTGATATCTTAGGAAAATATTTAAGTCGTTATGCTGCGATATTGAAAAATTAAAAATCCATTAATATGAACAAAAACAGTTTATCGTTTCAATTGGGAACATCCGTAGCACAGTATCTGATGCAATACGGAGAGAAAGAACTCAATTATGAAGAGTTCAAAGCAGGTATTGATTTTGTAATGAATATGTCTGCTAAAGCTAAAGAGGAAGGCGAGAAATTCCTCGCAGAGAATGCTAAACGTGAAGGTGTAAAGACTACAGCCAGCGGATTGCAATACGAGGTATTGGAAGCTACTTTGGGTCAAAAACCGAAAGCAACAGACAGCGTCAAGGTACATTATGAAGGCACATTGATTGACGGAACAGTCTTCGACAGCAGTTACAAACGCGGAGAACCTATCTCTTTCCCGCTTAGCGGTGTGATTAAAGGTTGGACGGAAGGATTGCAACTGATGTCTATCGGTTCGAAATTCAAATTCTTCATCCCTTATCAATTAGCGTATGGCGAACACGGAGCAGGTGCTTCTATTCCTCCTTATGCAGCATTGATTTTCACGGTAGAATTATTAGGCATAGAATAAGGTCAAGACTACCTTAAAACCACGTTAAAACCCCGATTAGGTCAACCCAAAAATAAATTAACTAATATAACAAAAACAATGAAAAAATTAAGTATTATTTTGCTGGCCGCAATGGCAATGATTTCCTGCGGTAACAGTTACAAACCTCATGAGGTTGTATTGAGCAATGAGACCGATTCTGTAAACTACGGCGTAGGTCTTATCAACGGTTTACAAATCAAACAGTATTATCTGCGTAACGACAGCAGCGATGAAGCCGTAGCAGAGTTTATTGACGCTTTGGAAGAAGCTTATGCAGGCAAAGCAGAAGAGCTGAGCGATTTTGCAGAAGCAGGTCATAACTTCGGCGTGCAACTGAAGAGTATGGAGACCAACGGTTTGGCAGAGAACAAATCATGGACAGTCAATGAAAAAATGCTCTTGCAAGGTTTGGTAAACGGTCTTTGCGAAGACTCTACTGTCATGAATGAGAAAGATGCAGAAGACTTCTTTATGAAAGCCTATCAGTCTCAAAAGGAAATGGAAGCAGGCAAATTAGTGACTGCTAAATGTCCGAAAGATGCTAAGACGATTGAGTTGAAGAATTTCAGCGACTCTCTTAACTTCGCATTCGGTTTGTTGAACGGTTCACAGGTTCGCAAATATGTGTTGGTAGAAGACACTTTGGGTGACGGCGTAGATGAGTTTATCAAATATGTCAACAAAGGTTTGAAAGAGAATATCCGCAACCCGCGTATTGTTGCTTTCGGAAAGAACGTAGGTAACGCCATTCGCGAGCAAGAGCCTGTTGGTTTACTCGGCATCAGCGGTTTGGAGACTAACTTCGATTTGATCAAACAAGGTTTCATCAACGGCCTTTACAACTATACCGAGCAAATGGATTTGCAATCCGCAGGTGCATATGTGGACGGCGTTGTAAACCGCATGAAATACGGTGAGGCAAAAGCAGCAGGAGAGAAATTCCTTGAGGAGAACAAACTGCGCGACGGAGTAAAAGTGACCGAGAGCGGTTTGCAATACGAGGTTTTGAAAGAAGGCAAAGGTGCAAAACCGACCGCTGAGAGCACCGTTAAAGTTCATTACGAAGGAACACTGATTGACGGAACAGTCTTCGACAGCAGTTATCAACGCGGAGAACCTATTGAGTTTGCTCTCAATGGTGTTATCAAGGGTTGGACAGAAGGTCTGCAACTGATGTCTGTAGGTTCTAAATACAAACTGTATATTCCTTACGATCTCGGTTACGGAGATCGTGGCGCAGGTCAACAGATTCCTCCATTTGCTACTTTAATCTTCACGGTTGAGTTGCTCGAAATCAAATAAATCACTTAGTTCAGAGAACTATGGGCGTTATCGCTAAGCAGTCAGTTCGTGGTACGATAGTTACCTATCTTGGCATTGCCGTTGGCATTGTCACCACGTTCTTTGTGTTAACCCGTTTCCTCACAGCCGAGGAAATCGGGTTAGCACGAGTGCTTATTGATGCCTCGACACTCTTTATCGGTTTGGCGCAATTGGGAACGAGTAGTAGCATCATTCGTTTCTACCCGTATTTCTCTTCCACAACGGGGAACGATAATTTCAAAGGCAACGACCATGGTTTCTTCTTCTGGTCCATAGTTGTTCCGTTTATCGGTTTCGTCATTTTTGCACTCATCTATTGGGCTTGTCGTGTTCCGCTTGGAGCATGGTTTGGTGATAAATCGCCGCTCTTTGTGCAGTACTATTATTTCGTTATACCGATAGCGTTCTTCATGCTTTACCAGACGATTTTTGAGACCACCTCCAATGTGCTGATGCATATTGTTCTGCCGCGTGCTGTTCGGGAACTGATTGTACGCGTCGGTTTACTGGCGCTGTATCTGTTGTATGCGTTCAAGGTACTCTCGCTGGATGGTTTCGTTATCGGTCTGTGCGTCAATTACGGAATAGCAGCATTGATTAACCTCTGTTATTTCTTTGCGCTGCAACCTATCAGTTTGCGCCCCGATTGGCAGTTCTTGCGTGAGAACAAATCGTTGGTACGGCGGTATTTAGTGTACACCGGTTTTCTTATTGTTTCCGCCGCGACAACTATTTTAGCACCTACTCTCTCTTCTTTCTTTGTCACGGCAAAAATGGGTTTGGACAGTACAGGTGTCTTTGCTATTGCAACCTATATGGCTGTGATGGTCAGTGTTCCTTACCGCTCTGTGACAGCTATTGCTTCGCCGCAACTGGCACATGCTATCAAAGAGCAGAACAGAGAAGAATGCTCGCTGCTCATTCGTCAGGTAACCCGAAACCTGTTGCTGATTGGCGGATTTATCTTGCTGTTGATTTGGTTTAACATCGACTTGATTTTCCATATTCTGCCCAATGGCGCTACTTATGCCACGGCAAAGAATGTGGTACTTATCTTGGGTGTGAGTCAATTGATTTTGGCTACATTCACTATTTGTCTCACGGCGCTTAATTACTCGCGTTTTTATGCGTTCAGTCTGCTCCTTTCACTGATTTTGACCGTGAGCGCTATATTGCTTAACAATTATTTGATACCTCTGTACGGAATGGAAGGAGCCGCCATGAGCAATCTGCTTTCGTATGGTTTGTATTTCGTACTGATTATCGCCACCGTTGTTCCGCTATGCAAAGTGAAGATTGTGGACAGGACTTGGTGGTGGGGACTCTTGTTGCTGATAGTCCTTTTCGGATTGAATACCCTTTGGCAGGCCTGTCTGCCGACATTAAATATATGGATTGATAGTCTTCTTCGCACGATTGTTCTTCTCGGAGGCGGTGCATGGATAGTCTATCGCAGTCAGTTATCACCGGAAATAAATGCGTTACTTCATTCAGTTTTCATACGACGGAAGTAATTTCCATGGTTCGCAAACGCAACCTAATGGTGTTACGGTTCAAGAGGTGATGGAGCAAGCCTTCGCCACTATTCTTCGTACGCCTGTCAGTTTGACTTTTGCCGGACGCACGGACGCAGGAGTTCATGCAGAGTGTATGGTGGCGCATTTTGACACAGTCAAACCTATTCCGGTGAACTTTGCCTCACGGCTGAATAATCTCTTGCCGGCAGCAATTGCCATTGCGTCCATCCGCAGAGTGCAAGATGACGCACATGCGCGTTTTGACGCTACGGCACGCACGTACCATTATAGAATCAGCACACGCAAAGACCCTTTCACGCATCTCTATCGCACACGCGTAAAAGACGGTTTGGATTTCGAGGCAATGAACAAAGCCGCCCAACGGCTGTTAGGCAAACAGGATTTCGCTTCTTTCTGTCGCGTCCATACGGATGTCAAGACCACTCTTTGCGATGTGAAAGAGGCCTATTGGGTGCAAGAGAACGAACACGAAGCAACATTCGTGATTACAGCAGACCGATTTTTGCGAAACATGGTTCGTGCCGTTGTGGGAACATTGTTTGAAGTGGGTTATGGCAAGATGACAGAAGAACAATTGGCAAATATCATCGCTGCTCATGACCGCAAATGCGCAGGACATTCTGCACCGGCTGAAGGACTGTTTTTAGTGAATATACAATATCTAAATACTATTTATCATGAAGAGTAAATTTACTCCCACGCTATTATTAGCGCTCATTTTATGTGCTTGTTCAACAGCACAACCGTACCAAAACACAACTCAACGTGACATTGATGCTTTGACGAATAAAGCATGTTTTGCTATGCCGCAAGTAAAAGTTCCTTCCTTCCCTAACCGCAGTTACAATATCTTGGATTACGGAGCAGATCCTTCCGGTGTTGCGCTTGCCACTGAGGCTATTCAAAAAGCCATTGACGAGTGTACGAACGCAGGCGGAGGAACAGTTATCATCCCTGCAGGAATTTATACCACAGGTCCTATCCAATTAAAATCCAATGTACGGTTGTACACCGAGCCGAATAGTCTTGTCGTCTTCTCGCACGATTTGGATCTGTACGAGATTTATGACACGTGGTTTGAAGGTATTCCTACCAAGCGTTGCACAAGTCCTATCAATGCTTTCAATGCAGAGAATATTGCTATTACCGGCGAAGGTTCATTCAACGGCAACGGCGATTGGTGGAGACCGCTGAAGAAGAACAAGATGGCTGCCGGTCAATGGAAAGAGCATCTGCTGAAAGGCGGTGTGGTAACCGAAAAAGGTATCTGGTATCCGGATAGTGCTTCTATTTTGGCACAGACCTATTGCGAAGACCAAAACGTGCCAGTCATCAACGATGATGCTTTGTGGCAGAAAGTAAAATCGTTCCTACGCCCGGTGATGATTCATTTCGTAGGATGCAAGAATATCTTGCTGGAAGGTGTTACATTCGAAAACTCGCCTGCATGGAATATCCATCCTATGTGCTGCGAGAATCTTATTCTGCGTGATTTGAATGTCCGCAACCCGTGGTACAGTCAAAATGGCGACGGTGTGGATGTAGAGAGTTGCAAGAATGTAGTTATTTCTCACTGCTCGTTTGATGTGGGCGACGATGCTATCTGCATGAAGTCCGGAAAGAACGCTCCGGGACGAGAGAGAGGTATTCCTACTGAAAACGTAGTGGTTGATGACTGTACGGTTTATCACGGTCACGGCGGATTTGTATGCGGTTCCGAGATGTCCGGAGGCATCAAGAATGTGCAAGTCAGCAATAATCTCTATATTGGTACAGACGTAGGTCTGCGTTTCAAGTCCACACGTGGTCGTGGAGGCGTGGTGGAAAATATCTTCATCAAAGGCATCAACATGATTAATATTCCTAACGAAGGTTTGCTTTTCGACCTTTTCTACGGTGGTAAAGGTGCAGGCGAAGAGACGGAAGAAGAAATTGCCGCTCGTATGAATGCCGCAGCGCCGGAAGTGAGCGAAGAGACACCTGCATTCCGAAATATCGTTATTGAAGACGTGAACGGTTTGAATCTCAAACGGGCTATCTATTTCAACGGTCTGCCGGAGATGAAGATTCAAAATGTCACATTGCGCAATATTACTATGACGGCTACTGACGGAGCACTCTTCCGTCAAACGGATGGCCTGACAGTGGAGAATGTAGATATTCATCCCGCTCAAGGCGAACCTTTCACATTAGCGCCGAGCGTAGAAAATGTGTCGTTCAAATAAATATCTTTTCGGGTTCTCTGTTATAGTTTTGCTGCTCGCGGGTTGTAGTCCGCGGGTAGCAACTTCTTTTTGGAGGATTGGCACACCTGCTGATTCCACGAAAGAAGGTTACCGGGTTATTTATGCTGAAGGCAAGACTCGGCATTGTTTTCCTGTTACTACATGGATTGATGATTTCCCTTCCCTTCAGATGGAGGATTGCCTTGACTTGGCAATCCGAACGGCCGGAGCAGCGGGGAGCGTCGCTCCAACCAGAACGGACAGGGGTAGGCCGGACACATACCATTCGCTTCATCATCACGGCGTAGCCGTAGAAAGCGAACTGATGGCCTATCGCATTTATTTCGATAAGAAACAAACGATTGACCCTTATTGCAAACGCACGCCGCAACTGGAACTGGCAACGAGTTTCTGGTATCCGAACGACAGTCTGCTTGCAGCCGGTTTTGGCGATGATATTCTTCGTGTGAGCGGAACAGTCGGTGTCGGAAGTGTGAAATACTGGAACGGTCAAAAACACACGCATATTGAGCCTGTTTCGCAACGCAGCCAAAGGATTGTTCGCCAAACGAGAAACAGCGCCACGATTGAAGTTGCCGTTCAAGACTGGCAAGTAGAGGATAAAAATATCGATATGCAAGTACAATACACTATGCTTGCAGGTCATCGTGATTTGCGCTGTGATGTTTTCCTTTCTCAACCTGTTGAAGGTCTGTGTACAGGCGTTCAGTCTATTCCGGCAAAAAAACTGCCGAATGACAGTCTGTGGCTGTGCGAAGAGTTGGAGAACGGTGTTCTTTTGGCTTCGTGGGGCACAGACTGGCCGGTGAACGACAGCGCCAAATATGCAAAAGAGACAGTGGGCCTGGCGGTCTTTATTCCTAATAAATATGCAGGCGCACGCGTACGCGACAAACAGAACAATTTGTGCCTTTTGCAGCAATCAGCAGCCGGCAATCAGTATTCTGCGCATTTCTATCTCACCTGTTGCGGAGCGACAAAAGAAAACCAACCCGTGGCAACGAATGCTACAGATTGGTATATTTATGTTCGCCGTTGGGCTGCGAAACTTCGATAATCTTATTGCAATTCCACTTTCAGGCAATTACACGGTGCTTCGGTCGTGAATTGCATTTCTCGTATATAGAAATCGGTTGAACCGCGACTGATACGAATGTAGTATTTTCCGGTCGTCGGCAAGATATATACACGTCTTCCGGCGATGGAGGAAGCGTCTGCAGCAAGCGTCGTGAATGTACTTCCGTCCGTCGAATAAGAGAACGTCATATCTGCTACGTTCGTTGGCGAATAGCGAAAAGCCACAGCCTTCAAGTCTTCGATAGCCGATGTCTGCACTTTCGCAGAAGAGCCTGTCAAACAAATGTTAATCAAAGAGCCAGAAATATCAAACTTCGCCGTTCCTCCGGAGCAGGTATAAGTCACAAAATCCGTTGTACCGGTTTTGTTTGAATTGGAGAACGTCAATGTCTCGGCAACCGCCATTGCGTTTAAGTCTTGCGTGGTAATCACCTCTGCAGCCCTGCTAAATGCAGGACTGAGGGTGATAAGGCAAATCAGTAGTGAGTAATAGTTAAAAAGTTTCATATTTATTTATACACAGCGTGATAAGTTGTGTTCGTGGTTACTTTCTTTCCGTCAGCGGATTCAAAAAAGTCCTCGGGTTTAACAAACGGATCAGCCCAATTCTCTTCTTCCGTCCAGCCGATGATCTCTGCGTCGTCTTCGCAAGGTTCAACTAACGTTGCCGGCAATTCCAAAGCATCACGCGAATTATAGACTTGTGTCTCTACAATTTCTCCGTTCGCCATCCATGTAATCGTCGGCTCTACAGCGTCTTGGATATACACCAGCGAAACCGTTTGTCCGTCTTTCGTTATCTCGCGCAGCGGTTTGTCTGCTACCACAACACATGAATCCAATTCTCCGTACGGGAACACATTTTTCGCGCCGTAGGAAGCACCTACTTTCTTTCCGTTGGAGCAAACAAGTGTGTATCTCGGTTTGTTGGCAACGCCGTTTGGAGTATTGTTCATCCATGCGTTAGCATTGAAATCCACTTTCCAGATGACCAATCCTTCAGCAGGAATATCTCTATCCCAGCCTTGTTTTTGGCGATTCTCGAAATAATAACTCAATCCTTCATCCGTAGCCTCTTTTTGTGCGCCGGAGGCATTGAATTGATAAGCTTTGTATCCTTGTAAACCATTGGCAGTCAGTTCTATATACTGACCGTTGGTGCCAAGATTTTCCGGAGTTAACCATCCGAAGAAATATTTCTCCCACGGGCTGTAGTTCGGTGGACAGTGTCCTCCACCGTTGTATGCTCCGCCATCCATCACATCCCATTCGTTCGGCGTTAGTTGTTGGGTATAATTCGTGCCGTACGCAATATCATAGAAATCCGGCAGACCCATCACGTGGCCGAACTCATGCACGAGTGTACCTATTCCGCCAAAAGCAGTGCCTGTCATTTCTGCGGACATTGCGTAGTTATTGATGTATTTTCCGTCCACTTTGGCTTGACTGCGTTTGTAAGTACACATGCCATAATAGATAGCTGACTCCACTTCCCAGTTATGCGGCCAAATGGTCTTTGAACTGGCACCATCTGCTTGTCCGCGTCCGGCGTAGATGACATATACGAAATCGACATAACCGTCGTTATCGGAGTCGTATTGCGTGAAATCAATATTGTATTGTTGGTTCGCGAGCAGACAAGCTTCCACAACTGCATCGGTTGCCAAAGTATCTGTTCCTTCATCTTGACCCACTAAATCAGTTCCGTAGTGCGCATAGTTATGACTCAATGTCACAGGTCCGTACACATCAAATATCGGACGATATTTGCCGTGCGATTGGTCCGCGAAATACTGTGCTGCGGAAGGATATTTAACGCCTCCGTACGAATTCACGGTGCAGTTATCAGAGTTACACAGTTCATCAAAAACCGCCTGTGTGTGCGCTGCTCTCATCGTTGTACCGTCAAAATTCGCCAGGATGACTACTCCACGCGGAGCAAGGTTTGGCTCCACGCCTACAGCGGCTTGTGCTTTGCGAGCGTTACGACGCGCTTGGACGGCATTGCGTTTGGATATAAACTCTTCTGCTGTCGGCGCTTCGCCTACTACTTCGAACATTCCGTTCACTTCACGCACGCGTTGTCCGTCACGATTAACCCAGAAATGGCAGAACTCATCGCCCACGAGTTGTAACTCAACGGTTGTGCCGTCTGCTTGTTCTATTTGTTGCCATCCGCGCTTTGCCGGAACAGCATTAGCCGACATAGCAGCAGCAATAAATAATATAATGATTTGTATTTTTTTCATATCTATAATTTTTACTTATATTTTATATTTTTACTCCCTTCCTTTTAGACGGAGAATGTCCAGTGAACATTCGAATCGAGACAGGTTGGGGTTAGGCTTTTTCACTTTAGCCCTTCGGGCGCAATTTTCACTTTAGCTCCTAATACGTTATAGATCACTCCGTTACTCTCAATCAGCAATTGTCCGTCGCGGATGAACTTACGGTTTTTCGATTTGTTCTCGCCGTTTGCATCTTCTATACCTTCTTTGATATCTTTGAAGAGAGGCACAAGCACTACATCTTCAGCAGGCATGGTAAAGAGACCGCTGGGATAATAAATCTCACCGTTATACTGCCATCCCATGAACCATTGCAATGGAATATTCGGTTGACCGGATGACAATCTTACTTTCTCGCCTGCAGCATATCTCGGCGCCTCGCAAGCGGTCTTCATGTATGGGAAACCTTCGTATGTCAATGTGTAGGTCTGCCCCATTGCTGCCAGACTCATAAAGAGCACCAGACAGCTCAACAACATTTTTTTATTCATTTTTAAGTTCTAAAATTAATATATTTATTAGATTTTAATTGGTTATCTTGCAAAATTCGTGCAAAACAGCCTGCAAAGGTACGACAATTTTTGCATTTATGCAAATTTGGACACTTTTTTTGGGGATGTGAAGCATAAGTCTTCTCATATATAACATTACTTTTATTATTTTTTCACTATTTTGGATACAAAAACACTAGCGGCATATAAATCCTTTTTTAATGCTATGTTTATGCTATGTATACCGTGGTTATTACGTACCATCAGCATACCGGCTTTCCGGATTTTATACGCTAAACTTGTCTTGAATACTTTTAATGGTTTTTGGTTGCCACAGTTCGTTTTCAACCAGGAAACCTCTCGGAAGCCTTGAAAATACGGGCTTGCAACGGGGTAACATTGGGTGATTATTGCGTGATTATTGTGTGATTATTGCGTGATTCGTTCAATTATCCTCACTCTGTCCTTCCGCACCGCCCGTATTTTCTACGCATCCGAGAAGTTGACTATTGCAAGGAAATAACCATTAAGCGTGTCTGTAATTAAAAATATTTTTGTTATTTTCTTCTATTTTTGTAAGCGCAAGCGCATTTTTCTATTAATACAGGTTGCGCGAAGGAAGTGTATTTTTTGCCACAAATTGTATAAAATGTGATATTTTTACAAAAAGATTTGCGTATGTGCGTGAAATGTATTACCTTTGCCCCGATTTTGTAATATTGAGTTAGCAAAAGCATGAATGAAGTAGTCAAATACGAGCAAGTCAAAGATGTTATTATAACTCTTCGAGGACAGCAAGTAATCCTTGATGCCGATGTTGCACGGTTGTATGGCGTTGAAACGAAAAGAGTTAACGAGGCTGTAAAGAACAATCCTGAGAAATTCCCCAAAGATTTTATTTTTACACTTGATAATCAGGAAGTTGCAGACTTGAAGTCGAAAATTTCGACCGCAAGTTGGGGAGGCCGGAGGAATGCTCCTACTGCATTTACGGAGAGTGGATTATATATGTTGGCCACTATTCTCAAAAGTCCCCGAGCCACCCAAACAACTCTCGCTATCATTCGAGCTTTCGTCCAATTACGAAAATTAGCGCGCACTATGCAGGCGGTTGCCACAACTAAAGAGGAAGAAGAAAAGAAATCCTTACTACGGCGTAGTGGGGAATTAATGGGAGATGTTATCGGCACGCAATTAGAAACGACAGGAACGGAAACTGAGATTGAACTCAATTTCGCGATTGTAAAAATCAAACACAAAGTCAAAAGAGGAACAAACAAGGACAAGAAATAAACAAAACAAATCAACCCAAATAAACTTTTTATTAATCCCTAAAATCAAAAACAAAATGAAAAAATTATTTACATTAGCCGCTGCTCTCTTGGCAAGCTTTAGCCTCTGGGCAGCAGTTACAGTGCCCTCTGGCACCTTAGACCCAGCAGAGGTTCCTACAACCGGATGGGCAGGAAAGTATTCTCCTGCTTACGTTGAAAATGGCGACTGGGTATGTTTCTCTTCGTACGAGATTTATCAATCTACACAATCATGGGCTGACAAGGGGACAAGCGGCTCTACAGACGGAACGTGGGCGGCAATTGATCCTTTCCCTGCCCAAAGTGCATGGACGACTAATGACGGAAAAGTTGCGACATTGAACGGAACGAGCAAAGGCCCGTACTACTATCGTATTACCAAAACAACAGATGTCGCAATCTTAGGGAAAAGTGGTTCTAACAAAAAACGTACTATTTTTCTAGAGGCTTATTTGCTCACAGATGGAGAAGTTGGAGATACTCCTGTAAAAAGCAATAGTTTTGAAGTTAACGACGATGCCATTGCAAGCATTTCTGAACTAGATGGTTCTAAAGAATATGTCATTGTGGTTCGTCAAGAAGGTTCTGGATCGGGAGGTTCAAGTTCTGGCAATAGTCCATATTACGCAATCGCTTTCAAAAAAGCCGCAGCTGCTCCTGTTACAGATCCGGTTGCTTCCGTTACTATTGAAGGTCCTACAGAGGCTGCCGTTGGTTTTGCTGCAAAATACACTGCTACAACCGACGTGGCTGCTACTGAGTACAAATGGTTCGTTGACGACGTTGAGCAAACCGGCGAGACCAAGAAGACTTTCGAGTTCACTCCTGCCGCTAAAGGCGCTATCTATGCTATCGTTTGCAAAGCTCGCAATGACAACAATGCTACTGACGAATGGATTGCTTCTACCGCTATCAACGTAACCGGCACCAAACTCTGCGGCGAGTTATTTAAAGCTACTACCCAAGGAACTGTTACCGGTGTCATCGGTGGTACATATGACACCAACAATGGTACAGGCGATACCAAGAAATTGGACAAGAGCAAATATTATGGAGTAAAATTGGCTAACGGTTCATTTATGGCTGGTGATGTATTCACTATCAATGTAACTACAGCTGCCAATACTGAGGGTAGTAAATTTATGCTTTATGCAGACAAAGAGGGTACAGACCTTATTGTTGACGCAGGAAGCGAAGGTTATCTCAACGTGACAGGTGAGTTGACAGTAACTCTGCCTGCTGCTGCTAATGGTAAAAATTCCATTTATCTCTATCGTGAAAACGGTAACACACAATGGAATCCGACATTCAATTGGTTCTCTGTTACTCGTTCTTGTGAGGACAGCAACGATGCTACTATTCACAGCCTCACCGTTAACGGTAATGAGGTGGCTGAAAATAACGGCCTGTTCGAATACACTCTCAGTGCTTCTTATGAAGAGCCAACCGTTACTATCGCATTTGAGATTCACCCGTTGGCAACAATCAAGTATGGCTTGAGCAATCCGTATGAGTTGACTACTCCGGACGTGGGCGATTCAAGAGGCCAGGCATTCACTATCATTGCTGAAGATGGTACAGAGAAGACTTATACTGTTCAAATTTACAAATCTGCTGAACTTAGCAACGATTGGCATTTGAAAGAGTTAAGCGTAGAAGGTTATACACTCACTCCTGAGTTTGATACGGAAACTTTGACATATCATATCACACGTGCTTACGAAGCAGCAAATCCTGCTGTAAGCGCAATAACAGCCGTAGCACGCCACGAAGGTGCAACGGTTGAGATTCAGGATTACTCCGGTACGGCAACGCCAAACTTCACTATCAACGTTACCGCAGAAAATGGTAGCGAAAACGCATATGTCATCTGGATTGATGTAGCTCCGGCTGTTAAGAAAATCAACGAGGTTATCCTCAGCAACGGTTATAGCGCATACATCGTTGAAGGTCAATCTGTTGAACCGTTCATCATCAACGGTTTCTATCTCGCTGGTCAAGAAGCTCCGACTGTTAAGAGTTATCAAGTAAACGACGGTACCACTTGGGCTATTGATGGCAACAACATTACCCTTACCGGTGCTGACAACTCCATCGCTCTCTATTCATTAGTTCTTGCTGAGGTGGCTCCGGTAGAGTTCAGCGCAGACGAAATCACTTTCGATGGTACAGAGGCTTGGGTTAAAGCAGCTAACGGCTTTGGCGCAGACAAAGGCGGTTGGAAATTCTCCAAGACCGACTCGGACTTCAGCCGTGAAATAGCAGGTAAGACTCACGTAGAGTTCTTCCTCCCGGCTTGCGACACCGTTGTTCTGAAAGCCGGTGCAAGCGGTACAGAGCGTGACGTACGCTTCTACGTAAACGGGACACAACTTGGCGACAAAGCTAAACTGACCAAGGCCGGTGTAGCTCTCGCAGTTGAGCAAAGCGCTCCGTTCATGCTGACTGTTGCTTCTGCACAAACCAGTGGTGATGGTGGCGTAGGCGCACTCCGCATGGCGAAGAAACCGGTTGACCCGACAGCTATTGATAACACCAACGATGAAGTAAAAGCTGTTAAGATTATCCGCGATGGCCAACTCTTCATCCAAAAGAAGGGTGTCCTCTACAACGCACAAGGCGCTGTTGTAAAATAAAAAAGAAACCTCTCCCCATCCCCTCCTTTGGAGGGGAAAAGGGGAAAGATAATAAAGCTTTATTATTGTTTAACTTTTAATTCATTAAATTTATGAAGAAAATGTTATGGATTGCAGCTATCGCTTTCGCAATGGTTAGCTGCGGTAACAAACCGGCTGAGCAAGCTGAAGAAGCACAAGAAGCTGCTCCGGTAGAAGTTGTTGAAGAAGCTCCTGCTGCTCCTGCTGCAGAGTGTGAGGCTAAAGAAGAGCCGAAAGCTGAAGAAACTCCTGCTCAAGAGAAAGAGAAAAGCTTGATTCAACGCGCAGTTGAACTCGGCGAAGATGTAGCTAAAGAAGTTGAGGAAAACAAATAATAACGCTACTTCTTGAGACTTTGTCTCATAAATAAAGAAGCGACCATCTGGCCGCTTCTTTACTTTTTATTTGCATATGTCATTTTTTTGTAGTACCTTTGCAGGCGGAAACAACGCGAAGAGACTTATTGCTTCGAATATAGCCTGAAAGGATAACCCTTTGTGACACAAATATTCTTCCCGGATGCCGATATATGACAAATTGGCAGTTTTTGCGTGCGTGGCACGAGAGTTGATTGATGGAAAGAGAACAAAAAAGAATAGCTGATCGAGATTATGAGTAAGAAAAAAAATAAAGAACATGTAGAGTCCCAAGAGACCGTAGAAACAGTAGAAACTGCGGCCCCTGAAATTTCCATTGAGGACTTACAAGCACGCATTGCGGAACTGGAGGACAAAAACCTGCGTATGCTGGCAGAGTTCGACAATTTCCGTCGTCGCACCAATAAGGAGAAATTGGAACTGATGGAGACTGCCGGAGAACGCATCTTCACAGAAATGCTGCCATTGGTAGACGATTTCGAGCGCGCAACGGAAGCCATGGAAAAAACAGACGATATCGAAGCCGTGCGTGAAGGCATTCGACTCATTCAACAGAAATTCCTCTCTTTCCTCGACAAACATGATGTGCATGCTATCGAGACCAAAGACGCAGATTTCAATACGGATGAGCACGAAGCAGTAACCACGTTTGCGGCCGGAGAAGATAAAAAAGGCAAAGTGATTGACTGTACACAACGAGGCTACAAACTCGGCGATAAAGTCATCCGCTTCGCAAAAGTAGTTGTGGGAGAATAAATTCAAGTACCATTTGGTCATGTACCATGTACCATTTATTTGTTCATTTAATCATTGAGTCGTTATGACACGAGAAGAACTGAAAGAACGTTATCGGCAATTTTCGCTGCGTATTATCAAAATGGTTGACGCCATGCCGAATACCATTTCTGCTAATGCTATCGCCAAGCAAATAGTTCGTTCAGGTACTTCTCCGGCCGCTAATTATCGGGCTGCATGCCTGGCAAAATCCGACAAGGATTTTATTAACAAACTCAAAATGGTTGAAGAAGAAATAGATGAGACAAGTCATTGGCTGAGTATTATAATTGATAGTGGAATGTTGCCCAAATCGCGTGTGCAAGACCTGTATGACGAAAGTATCGAACTGAGCAAAATTACCAGCAAATCAATTACTACGGCTAAATCCAAAGTAGATTTGTAATTGACCAAATGGCTCAATAACAAAATAAATGACCAAATTGTAAATGTCCAAATCGTAAATATCTTTATGGCAGAGAAAAGAGATTACTATGAAGTGTTAGGCGTGGAGAAAAACGCCAGCGCTGAAGAAATAAAAAAGGCATACCGCAAGAAAGCCATTCAATATCACCCTGACAAAAATCCGGGCGATAAAGAAGCCGAGGAGAAATTCAAAGAGGCTGCAGAAGCTTATGAAGTTCTCTCCGACCCGCAGAAACGGCAACGCTATGACCAATTCGGTTTCGCAGGCATGCAAGGCGCAGGAGGATTCTCCGGCGGTGGCATGAGTATGGAAGATATCTTCTCCCATTTCGGCGATATTTTCGAAGGAGCAGGATTTGATTTGGGCGACCTCGGAAATATGTTCATGGGCGGAGGACGCAGTCGTGGCCAGCGCGTGAGACGTGGAAGTGACATGCGCGTCAAAGTACGCCTGACGCTCGAAGAGATTGCTGCAGGATGCGAGAAGAAAATCAAAGTTCGCAAACTCATACAATGCAAATCCTGTAACGGAACAGGAAGTGCCGACGGTTCAACGGAAACCTGTCCGACTTGTAAAGGCTCCGGACGTATGATCCGTCAGCAAAGAGGTATATTCGGCATGATGCAAGTACAAACCGAATGTGAGACCTGTCACGGCGAAGGAAAAATCATCAAAAACCGCTGCCCGAAATGTAACGGAGAAGGCGTTATACGCGATGAAGAGATAATCACCATCACTATTCCGGCAGGCGTAGCAGGAGGCATGCAACTGACTGTCTCCGGAAAAGGAAATGCAGCTCCGCGCGGAGGTGTCAACGGTGATTTGTTAGTGCTCATCGAAGAAGAGGAACACAAAGATTTCATTCGCCAAGACAGCGATTTGATTTATAACCTCTTGCTCGATATGCCTACAGCCGTTCTCGGAGGACAAGTACAAATTCCTACCCTCAACGGCGAAGCAAAAATAACCATCACTCCCGGAACACAACCCGGAAAAGTGTTACGAATGAGAGGAAAAGGTCTGCCGCGCATCGACCAATACGGACGAAACTACGGCACAGGCGATTTGCTCATCAATGTAGGAGTATATATCCCGGAAAAACTCTCTAAGGACGAGCGCAAACTGATAGAGCAGCTTCAGGACAGCCCGAATATCGCTCCGGGCGCAGCAGACAAGAAGAATTTCTTCAGAAACCTCTTCGGAATATGAGAAAATCAATGGTAATATTCTCTCTGTTATGCCTCTCCACGATTATTCGTGCTGAGGCATTTCCGGTTTTTGGTATTGATTCTGTCCAATCGACCTTCTTCCGTGATTGGTATCAGACAACGGATTTAGGACATTACCTGGACAACTGCAACGATTATGTAGTCTATGAGACAGAAACCACAGGAGAATGGAACCTTGGAGACCAAAATGTATTTTCCATCGCCGGCAATTCTTTTAGACAAAACAAATATACCCTCAACGGAATGAGAATCGATTCCCGCACGCAAGCAGGGCATTCGTTTTTGCATTTCGGCATGGATAGAACGGCATTGGCATTGGATTACCATAACGGAATATTAAATTTTACCGACGACTCTCTCCAAAAACAATCCCTCCGCCTGACAGGAAATGTAGGCAATTTAGGAGGAATCTCTCCCGGCACACGAGAGATGATTAATCTTTTCCATTCGTCAGGCGAAGAACGCACCATGGATAGAAGACCCGTAGAAATGCGAAATCACATGGTTGGAGCCGGTACAGCTGAAATGACTTTCGCTATCCCTGCATACGGAAATCAATATTACCAACACGCCTATGTCCATTACGGCAGAAGAAAATTAGATGCTTTTGACCCGACCGGAATATCCGGCATGTACAACGCGGATTTTTATACCGCTCAGTTGGACGGCCAAATACCGCTACGAAAAAATAATGTCATTGACCATTTGAATTATTTCTTGGTTACCAATGGTCGCACAGACTATGGTTCGGAGTTTTATTTCAACCGCAATGAACAAGCGCTTCAGCGTACCTACCAAGCAGGTTTATATGCCGTTAAGCAGTTTGCCAATGAGGGAAATCTGGTTCTTGGTTTGAGTTACGAACTCAATTCGCTCCGCCATGACACACTATCCTTCGCACGAAATATTTTAGACCAAGACGGAGAAGCCTTTGAACCTTGGTACGCCGACGGACGATTGCATGCCGTCAATCTCTCCGTGCAATACGACCAACCGCTCTTGCCGTGGTTACGAATCCACGCGGAAGGTTACAACTCATTGCTTCATTTTCGTCCTACAACGACCGAATGGACCAATAGCCTTTATTCGCAATCCATCAGCGATGCTACGCCCACTCCGCTATATACGTATCATTGGCATTCACAATCTTTCAATTCCGGAATCCTGGAAAATGAAGTAAAGGTGATTGCTCAAAAAGAAGTAGCAAAAGGACTGAACTTACAAGGTTACGTTGGTGTTTCATTGGATGGAATGATTTTGGGCAACGGTAAATCGGTTATCACACCTAACTGGTTGGCAAAAATAGCTATCGATTACACACCTGTCTGGTGGTTCCGCTTTGGCGTTTCCGTCAGCCATCATCGGATGTCCTATACTTGGAATGAGGTAGCATATCTCAGCAGTGATTACATGTCGGGAGACATTCGTTATGATGATAACACACTGCTCGCCACTACAGGAGGAGCATTCCATACACCGGATAAAAAACTATGGATGCATCAACCGTCATACGCGATGCTGGACCTACCTATACATTTTCTTTTCGGGCGTTCTAAACGACACGAGATTGCCATACTTAGTTCCATCCGCAAGTATTACAACCAATGGTTCACATCCTATACTGACGGTCTTGATGCGAACATGATAGCACAGGATGGAGTTTATTACCAACGCGAAGGAGAAAAACAATATTCTGTCACCACACAACCTCTCGATTTGATGTCTTCACGCGTAGGCGGACGAACACCTTATTACATGTCTAATATTGTTCGCTACACCTACACAGGACGCAAATGGTTCGTCCTACTCAGTTGGCAGAGCTATTTGATGTCAGGACTGAGCACCATGGGAAATGGACCTTTACATAATAATATCGGCGTTTTATCAGAGTCTTCTGCAAACCCCAACACCTATGTAGCTTTAAGTGAGTCCAATGCTCCGCATCAAGGAAATTGCAGGCTTAATCAAGATAAATCATTTATCCTGCGACTGCAAGTGACATACAATGCCTGCAAGTATTTCTCGATAGGTCTGAACGGAAAATTCAAAGATGGCCAACCCTTCTCTACCTTTACGGCTGCACCGGCTATAGTGAATGGTCATCAACAAGTGGCGCTATTGCATTCTGATGCTAAAGGAATCAATATGGCCAATAATGCTTTCGGCAAACGGGAAGATGCGTTCTTCAATATCGAATTGCGCGCAACAGGTCGTTGGTGGGTACGCGGTATTCCTATGTCACTGGAGGTTTTATGCTACAATATCTACGATTTCGGAACAGCACTAACGGAATATACGTTTGATGACTATAATCATCCGACTTACCCGCATTGGACTGTAGAAAGAGGAATCGAAACGATGAAAGATAGTCGCACCTCCATGAGTCTATGCATTCCCCGTGGTCTGCTTTTCACGTTCCGTGTAGGACTGGAGAAGGATAAAGACTAATCCTACAGCCCATAAAGCAATACCGTCGAACTTGCCGAACATACAGTCGGTAAGCATGTTGAGCATAAAGAGAATCAAGAAAAGAGTAGCCGTATATTTGCCTTTCCCGCGTGCACAAATAGGCATCGAAAGCCAAGCCAGGATAAAGAAGATCATCCCAAAAACGCCTATCTCCATCATCTCTTCCAGATATTGATTATGGCTATGGTAGTTCTTCATCACATATCCCTCATAATGCGCTGCTTCAAACCGCTCAAGCATATATTGCCTACTCTGTCCTGCGCCTAAGCCATACCAGATATAATCTTGCGGCTGCTGCAAGGCAAATCCCCATATATTAAACCGCACATCGTGCTCATAACTCACTTCTCGCATCTCTGTGATATCCGAGATATCAAACTCCTGCATACGCGGATGCAGTTTGAGCAATCCTCCACCGATAACAATTCCTAAAAGCAGAATACCTAAACCGTAAGTAAGACGAAAACGTTTGGGCAAGGCATAAATGATGACCGCTACAAGGATAGCAGCACAAGTTAAAACCGATTGACGGGAACCCGTTAGTTGAATCGTAGAAATCATGACAATGGCTGCCGGTATTAACAGCGCCAAACGCTTACGGTATAATTGTATGGCTATAATCAGTCCGAATAATTCAACACTGCATAAAAACAAACGGTGTTTGAAATGGGATATATTGTCCGAAAGGAACACCCACCATTCTTTGTGCTGAGTCCATGGTTCAGCCAACGGCAAGGAAGAAGCAAAGTCCGGATGGAAAAACAAAAACGCCATCCAGCAGATATACAATGGTACGGCAGCTACACAACTCCAAACCAGCACTTTTCCTACTTGCTGCCAGTTGTAATACGTATTCACGCCCCATAGACCAATAGGAATAAGCAAACCGAAAGTCATATATCGCTCCATTTCCCAACGCCACGCGGCTATATCAGGTGACCATAAACCGGAAAGGAGTTTCCATAGATACCATACTCCAAACAGGATAAACGGTATAGCCATCGTATTAGTTTTGAGGCATTGAGGTTTACGTATCCATCGTGCTTCCAAAAACCAACTGATAAGCCACAGAACGCAAGCATACCGAAGTGCTACTTGCGGAAATGGCAAGAGAGCCACCACTACGAGGAATAACCAATAATTCACTCGCCTTACAATATCCTGATAGTTTTTCATAGATTAGTTATTCCTTGTTTGATATGTTTGTGCCAACGATGGGAAATGATATATTCCGCATCTTCCGATGCATCCTCGTGCATAGCCTCAGCATATGCTTGAGCCATGATACGAAGCGCTTCACGGTCGATATTCAAACGCTCGAAATTGCATAAACGTTCGCTTCGACTGAGGTGTTTACAAAACTTTATTCGGTTGAGGTCTATCACTTCCACACAACTACCGTCCTCACTAAACAAAATGTTGCCGCCCGAATAATCGCGATGAAGGATTCCACGTTGATGCAGTTCTGCCGTAAAGCGTCCGATTGATTGCAGAATAATTTCTCTATCCGGGAAATCCAGAGCGCCGATGAGTTCATTAAACGTATGCGTACACTCCGACGCTTGGCAAGCATACCAACTCTCGCGTAGAATACCGAAAATACGCTCTTCCCGATAAGCAATAGGTGTTGGCGTCAAACTTTTCATTCGCAATGCATATTCATAACTGCGACGAGCTTTACTTTTGCAAAATAGTCCGTAAATAAGACCTCGAGCAATAGAAGGCACTGCAAATTGTTTGACAACGACATTCCCCACCCGACGTAAAGTATTACGACGTTGGAAAATAACTTGACCATCATACCATTGCGTAAAATCGCCTTCCTGATGAACACTATAGAAAAGGTTCAACCATTTAGACAACGAACGGTGGTAATGCAGTTTACCTCCAAGATATCGTTTCATATAATCCGGATGGCGACGGTTGATAGCATCTACAATGGCTCGTTTCTGCGCTTTAGCAGTGTGCCGGCGACTATGGGGTTGTACGCGATAATAAAGACCTATCTCATCCAAACGAACATACCTGCCACCCAATGACATCATACTGAGCCAGAAATCCCAATCTTCACGATAGATATCCTCTTCGCAAAAACCTCCTACACGTTGCCAATCGACCTTACGAAAGAGAGACGTGACATGAATCATATTCTTGCGTGCAAGGAGTTCCGGCGAATAATCCGGCAAATGCCATTCGCCTTCCCGAGCACCGAAAAATTGAGCCCGGCAACTAATCACTCTCACGTCATCTGCTATGGCTGCTACAGCGTGCTCTATGTAGATAGTACTGATCTTATCATCCGCATCCACAGGTAGTATCCATTCGCCTGATGCTTCACGAATAGCATGGTTTCGAGCAACACTCACTCCCGCATTCTTTTGACTGATAACCTTTATCTCCTGATGCTTGGCTGCAACAGCTAACGCCACCGCCAAACTGTCATCCGTAGAACCGTCATTAACCACTACGACCTCCAAAGGACGATAAGTGGATGCCAAAACACTCTCCAATGTCTCACGAACAAAAGGAGCTGCGTTATACATAGGCACTATGACGGACACTAATGGTTTCATATTTTATCGCGCCGTTGGGTTATCTTACGCCAATAATAGAGCAACGGATTGGTGTATTTGAGTTGTTTCCACGGACGACTTGAATGAGGCCTGTGGAGAACAGGATTACTCACCTGCAATATATTCGCAAAACCGAGTTTTTGCGACATATGACTTATCGTCACATCATACCAGTTTTTCGTAGGGTCTAATTGTTCAAAAGAATACGCCTTGAGCAGATCCAGTGTCAGGAGAGTACAACAGAATGAAAAACGTTTTTTGCATACTCCGTCTTGCTTGATACGACGGGCATATTCGTACGGAAAATTAATTTGTCCGTCCTCATCATGTGTCACAGCCGCCACCATTCCTACTCCTTTATCCACAGATTGGCACATCGTAGCAAAAGTACGTTCCGTTGGTTTCACATCACTCTCTACAATCACCAAATGCGCACTATCCGCTATGGCTTTTTGCTGTGCGTCAATCAAAATCCAACGGTAGTTAGGAGACGGATGGTCTATATAATCAGAGATATGTATAATATCTATGCCCGACTCTTTTTGCAGTTTCTCCATTTGCTCAACCGTCTCTGCAGAAGAGTTGTCATTATAGACTGTCAGCGTATAGCCGCAAGCCACTATAGCACGAATAGACTCTTCGGCTGTAGACCAAGAATCCTTAACAGGCATGATAATATGTATCCTTGAATCGTTTACCATTTGCAGATCAATCCTCTCTTACTAATCGTCAACTGAGCGCCGATTTGATTTCCCCATTGCGTGCCAAAATCAGCCGCCAAACGAAAACCAAAATCCAGCCCCCATGCTTGTTCTACCTGTTTATGCACCTCTAATAACAGAGCCGTATTATGACTCAATTCGGCGCGTGAAGTATTGTCATTCCCGTAATTGCGGGCATAACTGACTTTGGCTAAATAGCGAAAACCATAAATATCTCCCCGTACTCCGAGATGGTGCACACGCACACGGCTATTGAGCGTATAGATAGTCCCGTCTTCATTATACAGCGGCGAGGTCAGAAACGGATTGCCCATCGTGCGGTAGAAATAATTCCATCCATTCTGGAAAACACTATTCCGATAATAACTATCATTCCCGGCATAGCAAAGTCCATCTCTGTCGTGCCATAATCCGGATTGGTCAGTGGTGTTCAAAAATTCATATGTCACACCTTGAATGAACGGCCAGCGATTTTGTTTCATACTAATTCCCCATAACCCGTCTCGCACATTCTGCCCGTCTCCGATAAAGGCAAAATTATCTTCAAAAAAATTCTGCCAATAAGCACTAATCTCCCACCCTGCCCATTTACCGGTAAGCATGAGTTGCTGACTGCCTACATGGTTTCCTTGTGCATTCTGCTGATCATTACGCATCACGCCTCCTCCTCGAGCCAAAAGCACATTGACGAAACTATTCCAATCACTTCCTACATCTCCGTATATTGGACTGATTCCTCCCCATTGCGCTGCATGGTGAAACTCATAACTGATATTCACCGGCAGTTTGCCGCCAAATCGTACAGCAGCCCATTTATGATGAAGCCATTCGTGTTGAATATATATGTTATCTGCCACCCAAGCATGCGTCAGTCCTCCTTTGATTTCAAAATAACCATAACATCCGGGGAATGGCACATAATGGTCTATGCCTATTGACACACGAGGCAAAGGTTGACTATTACCGGAAAAAATCATACTTCCCATGCTCAGCAGACTATCTTGCATCTCGTACATCATCGGTTTTATACCGACAGTGACATCAAAGACAAACAGGCGAACATGCGCATATGCCAAAATAAAATAACCGGTTCCTATATGTTGCTGCGTACTGAAATGACTACCGGGAATACGTGATTGCAGACGACCTGTCAGTTGCACCGCAAAATCGTAATCATACCATCGAGTCGGACTTTGTGCTTCTTTGTACAGACCTGCATATAGATTTCC
The DNA here is from genome assembly GCA_017412245.1 of Paludibacteraceae bacterium. Classification (GTDB taxonomy): domain Bacteria; phylum Bacteroidota; class Bacteroidia; order Bacteroidales; family Paludibacteraceae; genus Colicola. Next base: position 46,794 of record JAFPYI010000016.1, read on the forward strand.
ACTAAAGGGACTGCTGCTCACATCACCGTTTTGATTGCTCTGTAACCAGAACGGAGCATACTTGCCGGAAGACGCTACAGCACTCACACCAAAACCATAGGATAATGTATCTGCTCCTTTGGCCGTGGCATCAATACCCGTAGGCCACCAGTTCCAACTCAACTCACGAGCATTCAAGATACTCGTTACAAGCAGTAATATGAGTATCAGTCTATTCCTCAATGTAGTAAAGTTGGTCGTTAATGATATAATCCTCGTCCTCTCCAAGACCAAAGAACAATTTCTTCTCTACCGCAAAACTAATATGGTTCATTAACCGTTTTGGCATTACCGCCACCCATTGCCATGTGTCTTTTTGCGGATCATATCTTCGTAAGTCTTGCAGTACTTCTCCGGATGTATTCGCTCCTCCATAATGCAAACCACCGCTCAAATAGATATAATTGGCTGTGGCTGCCGAAGATGCCAGAGTTCGTGTTTTTCCGGGCACTGCTGCTCGTTTTTCCCATCGACCCTCAGGTAAAAACTCCGCCCACCAGTTGAGACTATGCCGATAGTAACCTGTTCCCATAAAATGACGATGCTGACAAGTACTACCTGTACCGCCAAAAGAACGAACAGGATAACCATGGAAAGGCACATGCACATCTACCGAATCCCATCTATTGGTTCCGATTGTGTAACAAAACATATCTCTGCGGTAATTCCAACAGAAACCATAACCAACGAACAACTTGTCGTCATCCACAAATGCCGTAGCATCATCGGTGTAAGAATTAGGATAATTCTGCAAGCGTTCCCAACTCATCGTGGCAGGTGTAAATACCCACCAGTCACTAAGATAAGAGGTGTCATTGCCATACTTTCCGCAATACCCGAGTCCGATATATGCTTTGCCGTCATAGACACAGGCAGTTGCATTGACTCGTGGAGAGAGAGGTGTTGTTCCCAAATCCTCCCATGTATCTGTCGCAGGAGTATAACGCCATAGGTCATTTAGATATTCCCCTTCAGCATCTCTTCCGGCAAAAATATAAGCTTGGTCATTCAACACAAAACAAGTAGCACATGCTCGTCCACCATTCGGCATGGGAGCACTCTCATGCACTACTGCTTGTATATCCGGACTACCCTGACATCCGAAGAATGTCAGCATAATCCACAAACCTCCTATAAGCTGTTTCGCTTGCACTATCTTCAGTCCGCCTTGGTTTTACGTTTCAGTTCAAAATCACGTCCTAAATAGTTCTGACGAACAATCGGATTGGCAGCCAATTCTTCCGGTGTACCGTGGAATAGAATCTTACCTTCAAACAGCAAATAGGCACGGTCAGTAATCATCAGCGTCTCATCCACATTATGGTCAGTAATCAGAATGCCGATATTCTTGTCTTTCAGCCGCCAAACGACATCTTGTATCTCCTGCACGGCAATAGGATCCACACCGGCAAAAGGTTCATCAAGCATCACGAATTTTGGTTCAATAGCTAAGCAACGGGCGATCTCTGTACGACGACGTTCACCTCCACTCAAACGGTCACCTAAGTTTTTGCGCACATGCGCTAAGTTAAACTCTTTAATCAGTTGCTCCAGTTTCTCCTCTTGGTAGTCCTTATCAAAACGAGTCAATTCTAACACCGAACGGATATTATCTTCTACCGTCATCTTGCGGAATACACTTGCTTCTTGCGGCAGATAACCTATACCCATCTGTGCACGTTTGTACATCGGGAAACCGGTTATATCTTCATCATTGAGGAATATTCGTCCGGCATTAGCTGTCACAAGACCGGTAGTCATATAGAAAGTCGTTGTTTTCCCCGCTCCGTTAGGACCGAGTAAACCTACTATCTCTCCTTGTTCCAATTCGATGGACACATCATCCACCACAGTACGTTTTCCGTACCGTTTAACTAAATGTTCTGTTCTTAGTCTATCCATGTTTCAAACACTAAACGCTTAATACTAATTGGCCTTATCGTCCAATACAACTACCACCGGGCAATGGTCAGAATGCACCACTTCTGCCAAAATCTTAGCATCTTTCAGTCGTGGTCTTAACGATTCGCTAACCCAATGATAGTCAATTCGCCAACCGGCATTTCTGGCACGCGCGCCAAAACGCATACTCCACCAACTGTATTTTTCCGCACTCTGGTCAAACACGCGGAAAGAATCCACTAATCCGCTTGCTTCCCAACGGTCCATCCATTCACGTTCTTCAGGCAAGAATCCCGAGACTCCTTTTTGCCTCTCCGGATGATTGATATCAATCGGTTTATGACAGATATTATAATCACCGCAGATAACAATATTCGGTCGTTCTTTGCGCAGCTCATTTATCCACACCAAGAAATCCTCCAGGAACTCCATCTTGTAGGTTTGTCTTTCACCTCCCGACGTCCCGCTGGGTATATATGCATCCACGATGGTTATATCTCCGAAATCTGCACGTAAAACCCGTCCCTCACGGTCGTATTTCGGGTTATGCATACCTACTACCACTTTGTCCGGCTCTGCTTTAGAGAAGATACAAACCCCTGAATAACCACGTTTCTCTGCGGAATGGATATAACTATGGTATCCCAATTCTTGCATAGCAAGGATGTCTATCTGTTCCGGTTGAGCCTTGCTCTCTTGAATACAGAACACATCTGGATTTTCCGTTTTCAGCCAGTCTAAAAGACCTTTACTGATGGCTGAACGGATACCATTGAGATTATAACTGATGATTTTCATAAGCGGTTGCCTAATACGGTATATTCTACACCGTCTCGTATGATGATTATTTTTCCGTCACGGAGTACCTTGGTTGCCGGTTGAGAAATCTCTACCTGCTCTATATCTGTTAATTGTGCTCCGCGGTAACTGAAAACAATTGCTCCTGTGCCGGTTTGCGCTATCTGCGTCACTTCATGTCCTGCAAAATCGGTCCATTCGGATGCTCCTGCAGGAAAGACATCTGACAGTTTTCCGAAATAACCGTTGTCTCGATTTTTCTTATCATAACTCGGAGCTATCTTATCGGCTTCTATAAGGTCTATACCCATGCTACGAGCACTGTTGTTGACTGTATTACTACTCCATTTGGTTGCCACATATTGTATCTTGGTAATCAGTAAAGCACCACCGGGATTATACGCATCCCAACCTTGCGGCAACCTGTTCTCGAGCATATAGAATGTTGTCGGGGAAGGATTGTATCCTTTCAGATTATGTTCGTCTCCCTGGCAGATGATCAATGCCTGTTGGTCTTCGTTCAGAAAGCCTAACCATACTGACTCCGGTTCTTTGAGTACACGAGGTGTCAACCACCCCATATAAAAACGTTCGTAGGCAGAGTACGCCGGAGGTGTGTTTCCTTCATTGTTATAGGGACCATAGTCCATCAGGTCCCACATTCCCAAAGTCTTATGATTAGCACCATTAGTGGGGTATAAATCCGGCAAACCTAATACATGACTGAACTCATGGCAGAACGTACCTATGCCATCGTAATGTTTGGTGTAGAAACTCAACTCACATCCGCAAGCATATTTATCTACCGTCTTGCCGTTTAGTTCTATCTCATTATCCGTCTTACTCAAATTATAACTATGCGGCCAAATAGTATTGCTACTTCCGCCATCCGCTTCTCCATAACCGGCATAGATGACGTACACAAAATCCACATCGTCATCATTATTGTTGTCATAGAGAGAGAAATCAACACCTAAGTCATCATGGGCGATTTTACAAGCCTCACGAACCATCACTTCGGGACGCTTATCATTTCCGGATGCATCATTTGCACCATAGTACGCCATGTCTTGACTCACAGTCACAGGTCCTACCACATCAAAAACAGGTTGGTATTGTCCCCAACTCTGGTCAATAAAATATTGTCGTGCACTACCGGACGAGATGATTTCATACTCTTTGTTATCGTGCGTAAAACTATAATGACGAGTAAAATTGCTTCCGTTAAGCATCGAGTCTACCGTATCTTTGTGAGTCGTAAACTTCACATCTTGGAAGTTCACCAACACCAATAATCCTCGAGGCGCAATATTCGGTTTGCCTCCTACGAGTTCCTGTTGAGGAGCCCGCCGTGCTTTATGAGCAATAGCCGTGTCCAAACGAGCATTTTTTTGAGTCTCCGTCAGCGGACGTAAAGTCTTCTCGTCAAGCCATTGTCCCGTTTTATCGGTTAGGAAATGAAAAGACTCATCGCCATGCAGATAGACGGTTTGTTCGTTTCCGTTCTCATCCACACGAACAATAGGCCCGCGATAAGCAGGCTTAGCCATGACCATAACGGCCATTGCACATAATATCCAACTAATCGCTATTCTTTTCATTCTCTTTTCTCTAACTGCACACCGTGTTTCTTGAGCCATCTGTTTTCACATTTCTTGCGAGCCTCAGCATTATGTGCTTTTTTACGACTGATAACTACCTGACCGTTCTTTTTTTGTTTGGCGTACACCAACCATCCTTTCGGATTTTCGAACAACTGCCAGCAGTCCTCTGTCAACAACCAGTGTTTATGCTCATCTCCACGAAGGTATGTGCGAATTGTATCACCATTCGGTTGTACACGCTCAATCAGTCCCGGATAAGCAGGAACTTTAGACGGACGGTTTTGTGCTTGAACACTCATCGTCAGCGTCACGGCCATTACGGCCAGTAAAAGACATATTCTTTTCATGAATTATAATTGTTAATGGTTATTATTTCATTTTGCTGCGGATTTGATTTTCTTAAACAGGTCAGAGGCGAATACGAAATCATTCAACGCTTCGTTGGTGCTGGACATGATTTCGTGCCGTGAACCTTGCCATTCTTTCTTTCCGCTTTTCAAGAAAATAATGTTATCTCCTATTTCCATGATAGAGTTCATATCATGGCTATTGACTATTGTACAGATATTATACTCCCGTGTAATATCTTGTATCAACGCATCTATCACCAGACTGGTTTTCGGGTCCAAACCTGAGTTCGGTTCGTCGCAGAACAGATATTTCGGTTCTAATACAATAGCTCTTGCTATCGCCACACGTTTCTGCTGTCCTCCGGAAATCTCACTCGGCATCAAATTCCACACACGCTCAGGCATCTCTACACGTCTTAAACAGAACTCGGCACGTGCCTGCATCTCCTCACGCGTCTGATGACTGAACATCTCCATCGGGAATAACACGTTTTCCATCACCGTCATGGAGTCAAAGAGCGCCGACCCTTGAAAAAGCATTCCTACTTCGCGATGAAGCATACGAATCTCATGCTCTTTCATCTTGGCTATATCGCGACCGTCATAGAGAATCTCTCCCGCATCAACCGGATGCAGTCCGATGAGCGATTTCATGAATACCGTCTTTCCGCTACCGGACTGACCGATAATCATATTCACTTCGCCGTCATTGAGTGTCGCTGACACATGGTCCAACACTACATTCCCGTCAAAACTCTTTACTATATCTTTTGCTTCAATCATAGCAATAATTTACTCAACACAAGGTCTAAGAACAATATCATAATATTACTATTCACCACTGCATTGGTGCTTGCACGACCTACTTCCAATGCGCCGCCGTGCGCGTAGTAGCCATAGTAACTACTCATACTCGTGATGACAAATGCAAACACCAAACTCTTGATAATACCGTACCACACATAATACGGATTGAAGGCGTATTGCACACCTATCAAATAATCATGCACAGTGATGATATCCGTAAAAGCACCTACAGCCCAACCGCCAATCAATCCTACGGTGGTGGAGATGATAACCAATAACGGCATCATGGTTACAAATGCCAAGATCTTCGGCAAAATAAGATAGTTGGCGCTATTCACACCCATTATCTCCATGGCATCTATCTGTTCGGTTATACGCATCGTTCCTATCTCTGACGCTATATTCGAACCAACCTTACCGGCCAAAATCAAACAGAGGATGGTACTCGAAAACTCCAACAGCAATGTTTCGCGCGTTAGAAGACCTACTGTATAGGTCGGCAGCAAAGGATTCTCCGTATTGGTCTTCGCTTGAATAGTCAAAATAGCACCGATAAAAACCGATATTATCAGTACGATTGGCAATGACTGCAGGCCCTGTTTCTCCAGCTCTCGACTATACTGTCGCCAGAACATCCGTTGCCTGTCCGGCCACCGAAGTACACGAACCATCAGTAGCATGTACTCACCTATATGTTGCAAGATACGCATACTTACCCAAATTAAAAATCGCGACAAAGGTACTACTTTTTTTTCATATACGCAAATTTAATTTGTGTATATCATTTTTTTTTCGTACCTTTGCAGCCGGAAATGGTAAACTTACAACATATTAACAAATCTTTCGGTCCGCAGAAAGTGCTGCAGGACATCTCGCTCAGCATTCCTAAAGGCGAGATTGTAGGATTGCTTGGTCCTAACGGCGCCGGCAAATCCACACTGATGAAGATTCTTATCGGTCTGTGGAAAGCCGACAGCGGGACTGTAGAAGCACCTGCGAACATTGGTTACCTGCCGGAGAATAATCCGCTATACGAAGATATGTATGTGGTTGAGTATCTGCGGTTTATGGCAGATATGACCTTCACCAATCGCAAGTCCGCAATGCCTAATAAGCAACTGGTGAACGAATTGATTACTCGCGTAGGTCTGACACCCGAACGCCACAAACATATTCGCGAACTAAGCAAAGGTTACCGTCAGCGTGTCGGTTTGGCGCAAGCGCTTATCGGTGAACCGGAATTGTTGATATTAGATGAACCGACAACAGGATTAGATCCTAATCAACTCGTTGAGATACGAAGCCTCATACGCGAACTCGGGCATGACAAAACAGTCATTCTCTCTACCCATATTATGCAGGAAGTCAGAGAGATGTGCGACCGAATTGTCATTCTCGACCATGGGGTTATCAAAGCAGACAAACCGATTGGAGAAGTTCCTGATTTAGAGAAATTATTTAGGGATGCCACAGAAAACCATCTCACCCACTAACCACTAACCACTAACCACTAACCACTAACCACTAACCACTAACCGTCACAAATGGAATTTGATATACGTCAACAGATGTCCGAAAAGGAGCAAGATAATGCCTTGCGGCCTTTGTGTTTTGCAGATTTTGCAGGACAAAGCAAAGTGACATCCAACCTAAAAATCTTCGTAGAAGCCGCGAAATTACGTGGAGAGAGTCTCGACCACGTTTTGCTTTTCGGTCCTCCGGGATTAGGAAAAACCACACTTAGTCAGATTATCGCAAACGAGTTAGGTGTGGGACTTAAAGTCACTTCGGGACCGGTTCTCGACAAACCCGGAGATTTGGCAGGATTGCTTACTTCACTCGAACCGAACGATGTGTTGTTTATTGATGAGATTCACCGTCTCAGTCCTATTGTGGAGGAATATCTCTATTCCGCGATGGAGGATTATCGGATTGACATCATGATTGATAAAGGTCCGTCTGCGCGCACGATACAGATTGATTTGAATCGCTTTACTTTGATTGGAGCCACCACTCGTAGCGGTTTGTTGACTTCCCCACTCCGTGCACGTTTTGGCATCAATTGCCACCTCGAATATTACGATGCAGATATTTTGACGGGCATTGTCAAACGTTCTGCACGACTCTTAGGCATAGAGATAAACGAGAAAGCGGCCGGAGAGATTGCACGACGTAGTCGTGGTACGCCCCGTATTGCCAATGCTCTCTTGCGTCGCGTACGCGATTTTGCACAAGTGAAAGGTGACGGAAAAATTGATTTGGAGATTGCTCAATATGCGCTCGAAGCGCTAAACATCGATACTTTCGGACTCGACCAGATTGACAACAAACTGCTGCTCACGATTATCGATAAGTTCCGTGGCGGACCGGTTGGACTCAATACAATTGCAACGGCAATGGGAGAAGACGCAGGTACTATCGAAGATGTTTACGAGCCGTACTTGATCAAGGAAGGTTTTATCAAACGTACACCTCGTGGTCGAGAAGCAACGGCACTCGCATACGAGCATCTGCATAAGACACCTATCTCACCCGACGGCCAACAGAGTATTTTTTAATAACCGCCGATTATCTTTTTGACCATAGCCAGTCCGTTTTTGCCACCGATGATGTAACCTTTGTACACTCGGTCGGCTGTTTTCAGGTTGTCTATAATCATGGGCTGACCTTCTGCTATTATGCGGCAGGAGAAAGTATCGCCCTCTCGCAGTTTACTATTGCCCACTTGCAACACTTCCCAACGAAAATCACCTTTGTATTCCAATAATGCAAAACGGTCCGGCAGCCAAAAGATACGAACCATTCCGCCAACAGGCATCTCCTCTGCACGAATAGCCATACCATACACAAAATCCGAATCCGTGTCCGCTTTTCCGTATGCATCCAAAATCTCTACGGTGGTACGGCGGACAGAAGAATAACCTTTTTTATAGCCCCATATACGACTTAATGTATCAGGACTGATTTCTTTGCCGATGTCTAATTTGATACGCAGACTCAGTTCTGCAAAATCCGCAGGACTGTCCGGATGACTGCCAAATCGACTCTCTACACGTTTGACGATTTGCAGCATTTCCGGACTATTGGCAGGAAGAGAAGTGGACATTTCTTTGCGCTTGAATAAAATTAGGCTGCAAAATTACAAATAAATTTGCAAATATCAAAGAAAAAGTGTACTTTTGTGCCGAAAAATGACTGAAAACGAGTTTACATCCGGTCCTTTGCGTGATTTCTCTGCGCAAGAATTAGGTTCTCCGCATTTCACGGATCTGGAGTTGTTGTCCGACTCCGGTCACAACTGTGTCTATCGCGCATTGCTGGATGGAAAATGGGTTATTCTCAAGACGGTCAAGGAGGAGGAAGGCAATACGGCCCGCAACCAAATGTTGCTGCGTAGAGAGTATGACATCATGCACGCCATTGATTGTCTGTATGTTGTCAAGACATGGCAATTGACAGATGTCCCGGGCATAGGAAAAGCCATTGTGATGGAGTATGTCCATGGCCGTCCGTTAGACCGGTTTATAGCGGAGAATCCTTCTTCGGCAGAGCGTCGCCGTGTGGCGGACGAACTGATGGAGGCATTGGTTTTCCTGCATGAACGTCAGGTGGTGCACGGCGATTTGAAGCCGAGCAATATCCTGATTACCGATTCGGATAACCATGTCCAGTTGATTGATTTTGGTTTTTCGGACAATGAAGCATTCATCGCTAAGAATATCGGAACATCGCCTTCTATCAGTTCGCCGGAACAACTGCCCACTGATGTTTTAAAACCCGAACGGGACATTTATGCGTTAGGTAAGATACTTGCGCTCCTTTTTCCGCAATCAGTCAAACCGGTTATCCGCCGTTGCACATCTGCCAACGGCAAACGATACACCTCCGTCCGCCAGGTCCGCTCTGCGCTCCATCGTTATTGGCGAATGAGGTGGTTGCTGCCTATGCTTGCCTTTTTGGCTATTGCAGCTGCTTGTCTGGTCTGCTTCTGGCCGCAGAAACAAGAGCTTCCCTCTGCGGTTGAGTACCATACGGATACGGTCGTTGTTATACAGCCTGCGCCGCCGGCGGTGGATTCCGTATGGTTGAATGTAAAGAGTAAGGCAGCCGGACGATACAAGGCATTGTATCGCACCTATGCCGATTCGATTAAGAACATGCCGAAAAAGATTCGCAATGATGCCTTAGCTATGACAGATTGCTATGCAAGGCGGATGCTACAAACGCGAGATAAATTTGCGAAGTCCTATCCTCAATATGAGGAACAATTGTATGATCAATACCTTTTTATCTATAGCCGGGACATCAATGTTTTGTATAACATCCATAAAGATTACCCGTATGTGACTGTCAACCTCTATGGCGATACAACTTATCTGCCAGTGAAACCGCTTTCCGAGTAAAAAGCAAATAAATTCGATTTTTCTTGCCCAAATTCTTGTGTAAATCAAACTTTTGTTGTATCTTTGCAGCGAATTTTACGTGACGTGAATTTCGTCACGGAGAAAACGATATGTATAAAATTTTTAATATCAATTGTTTATGGCAAGTCAGATTGGTGTAACGAATCCATTTTCGATTACCTCTTATTTAGGCGCAGAGTATTTTTGCGACCGTATTGAAGATACCAAAAATTTAGAAGATGCCTTGCGCAATAAGCGCAATGTGACGCTTATCAGTCCTCGGCGCGTTGGCAAAACCGGTTTGATACAGCATTTGTTCTATTCTTTGGATACAAATGAAGCACATTGCATTTATGTAGATTTGTTCAGTACTTCCAATCTGCAGGATTTTACCAAAGTCTTTGCGGAAGCGGTATTGAGTGCTCGCATTAATCCTTTCTCCGAACGTATCTGGGAGGAAATAACGCATTTCTTTGGCGCATTGCGTCCTGTTTTTGGCATAGATCCTGTCAGCGGTACGCCGCAATGTACGATTGATGTACAGCCTCAACGCGAGGAATGGACCTTGCAGCAGATTTTTACATATCTCGAGAAATCGGATAGGCCTTGCTATGTGGCTTTTGACGAGTTCCAAACCATTGCCGAGTACAAGAATGTGAAGATGGAAGCATTGCTGCGAACATATATTCAGCAGTTGAAAAATGTGCAGTTCATCTTTGCCGGTAGTAAGAAACATGTCATGGCCCAGATGTTCACTTCTGCCAAGCGTCCATTTTACCGGAGTACACAGATGATGAATATAGATGTGATTGACGAGGTCGCCTATTATCAATTTGCCTGCAAGCATTTGGCAGCACATGGTCAACAAATCAACCGGGATGTTTTTCATGAGTTATATACCATGGTGGATGGCTATACATGGTATGTGCAGGTGTTATTGAACCGGCTTTATCAACGCGGATTAGAAGTTATAGACGAGAGTGCAATCAAGGCCGCACTTAACCAATTGATACAAGAGGAAGAACCGGCATATCAGATGTATTGCCGGCTGATTACGGATCGCCAACTGCAAGTGCTACGGGCTATTGCGAAAGAAGGAATAGTAAAAGAACCGGGGAGCAATCATTTCTTGCAAAAGTATCAACTTGGAGCCTATAGCACAGTAAGAGGAGCTATCCTTACTCTAATAGACAAAGAATTATTGTACCGGAATGATGATGGAGATTATAGGGTGTACGATAAGTTCCTCAGCTATTGGCTGAAACAGCACTAACCCCTTCACATTCCACCATACACCATACACTATATACTAAATTAGGGCTAATTAGGGCGTAAAGGGTCAAACCTTTGCGCCTTTCTTTTTTTTGTAGTACTTTTGCAATGCAAAATCGTAATGAGGCGTTCTTTGCCATATTGAGGCCCCGCCGGACTAACGTAATGCACCAAACGTGCACTAAAAAAGTGCAAGTGTGCCATAAAAATGAGATCTTTTACATATGAATGAATGAATGAGACAAATCAAAAATCACGGGATATATACTATGTATATATAGGGTGTAGTGGGATGCGATATACCCTCGATATAGTTTCGAGATACACTCAACCCGAATCTATCTCGCTGGTCTGATTTGAACTATAGGTGCAGAAACAAAATTTAATATAATATAACGGAGAATGCCGAAAATCCGATAAAGAGTAGGCATAAACTAATACTAATCATTAAATTATGAAAAAATTATTTTATCAATTAAGTGTTTTGTTGGTAGGTGTACTTTTTGTATCATGTGGAACCCACAAGACGATTGCTTACTCTAAATCCGAGCCTGTGTGTATTGCCAGTGAGTTAGATGGTTCATATACACTACGTGTAGAGGGACGTGGACGAAATGCTGTAGATGCATATGAAGAAACAGGAAAACAAGCGCTTTATGCCGTGCTCTTCACTGATGTTAGTTGGCCGAATGGTCCTAGAAAAAAAATTGATTCGGTATTTCTTCTGAAGCAACGTGCATACGAACAAAATAAAGCATACTTTGATAATTTTTTTAGAGATGGTGGGGATTATACTCAGTATATTTCTATGAAGGAAAAACGAGATCTCTCCAGTATCTATACAAGAACAAATGCACAAACAGTTTGTACTACTACTGTATGTGTGTTTAAATCTCAACTTGAACAACGCCTTATCAGCGATGGTATTTTAAAATAATAAATTAACTAAAACAAACAATCATGAGAAAATTAAACAATGTAATGGGCTTATGTATAGCCCTAATGATGTCTTCAATGGCATTCGCTAAAGGACAGGTAAAATCTACGGTTATTTCTTCGGATTATTCCCGTAACAGCATTTCAAAAATTACGATTCTTTATGGAGATCGATGGGATAACCAAGTCGTGACCGGTGTGGATTCTATTCAAACTGGTGCAAAATTTGATATAAATAACATCAAAACAAAAACCATTCGTCTTAAAGGAGCCTTCCGAACGGCGGAAGAACAACAAGCCCAACTTGCAGCACAACAACCGCAAGAAAAAACAAATGCGTTTAAAGATATGTTCAAGGGTATAGGTGATGCCTTTAAAGGCTTAGGCAAAGGTGTTGCTGCCAAACCCGACACATTGACACAACGTCTTCTGACTGAGTATATCAACCAAAACAACATCGGAAAAGAAATTTTTGACTACGTATTAATGGTAGATGGTAATGGAAGATTCCACTATGATCTTATGGTAGAGCGTAGCCGGTGGAATGCTACAGATGCTGATGTGCAATTGGATAATGCATCTCAAGTAAAAACTGTGAACGAAAACGGGCCAGCTCTGTTGGCTAATAGTTACTTAATAGTGTATGACGCGAAAGAGACCAAGATAGGTGAAACTACCGATAAAAACGGGAATAAGAAGCCCGTTTATATGGCTGATGTAACAGGCTATGTATTCGCGATCGATAGTGCTGAAGAAGTTATAGGTAATATTGTGCACAATATGTGGATTAATGATGGAGAGGAAGCAAGTGTTGTTGCGCAAAAACGCGATTTATATCGAAACGTCCGTATTCCAATGAAATGTATTGCCGCGCAATCTGCTTCTGCCTCTTCCGAAAAGTCTATGGAAAAAGCTATTTCCAGCTCGTATGATGATATTCTCCGAAAACTCGAAAATAAAATATCTGCATGGGAAGTAACAGCTACTCCAGAGGAAGTGCGTCCATATATTACGGCAAAGGTTGGAACAAAAGAGGGGTTGAAAAATGGTCAGCGATTCAAAATCTTCAAAAATAAAGGAGATGAGGAAGAAGGTAATCTTCGTACAGTAAAAGTAGGATATGCACGTGCTACTGAGATAAATAATAACAATGAGGTAGCAACAGGCAATACTGGTGTTTCTTCGTTCTATCAAATTTCAGGACGACATCTAAAAGGAACCGAATTCCTTAAACAAAGCAATGACATTCGGTTAGGGGTAAGCCTTGATTATAATTACAATGGACTGGGCATGGGAGCTAACAATAAGATATTCGGTGCATACTCTATGGTAGATCTTACTATAGATTATCTTGCTTATATCCATAAATGTGGTATCAGCCATTATGCTCGCCTCAATGTCGGCTATGATATCAATACCGCCAAACAATTAGAAGAGGGTGCTAATGAGAATGGCACTGCTTGGTATACGTATGCAGATGGAAAATATGCAGGACAAGCAATTTTTGGGAAGGGAGTTTCTTATGTTAATGTGGCTGTCGGATATGCTTGCGGTTTGAAAGTAAAACAAGTAATGGAGTTTCAACCATTTATCAATGTTGGATTAGATATTATTGTTCCTCATGGTTTTGATAATAGTGTATTGACAAATTTATCAACGGCTGTACTTGGAGAGACTATCAATTTTACGGATAAAACAGCTAAGCAAACTTTCGGATTGTTTATTGATCCAGGTATGCGAATCGTGTTCAATTGCGGTTATCCTTTCCAATTATTTATTCAGGCAAACTACTCTGTAGGCATTATGCAATGGAATGCATACAAAGTGCTTAACGAGTATGCTAAGCAGTGTGGCTATGGTCATGGTATGGGACTTGGTGCTGCTGCAGGTGTAAAATGGACATTCTAATAATCAACAGGATTCCTGCGCGCATATGCGCGCAGGAATCCTAATTTAATTGTATAATAGTATGAAAAGAATCATTTCAGTATTATTGGCTTCACTCATTGTAATGCCAATTTTTGCAGCTAAAATTAAACACGCTTTGGTTTTTGAAGACCCAGAAGCGTATTCTTGCGTATTCATCAACGTTGCGACAGCAGGTACAAAAAACGTGAAAGTATCTGGTGTAGGCAAGAAAAAAGATGCTGCTATCGAGAGAGCAGGTATGAATGCAATCCATGCAGCAATATTTCAAGGAATTCCTGGGGGAAATAATGGTCAACCGACCCCTGCTCTTTATCCGTCTACTCAACCGTCTGCAGATCATATGCAGTATTTTGATGATTTCTTTAATAGCGGACAATATACTAATTATCTCACTCAAGTAGCAAATCCTTCAGGAAAAGATATGAGTGAAGTTAAGGGAGGTATAAAAGTTAAAGTAGAGATTCAAGTACAGTTTGATAAACTTAGAAATGACCTTGTTGCAGCAGGTATTATTAAGGGAGTTGCTGATGCCATAGAAGGTGCTCAAAAACCCGCAATTATGATTTTCCCTGATGCGGATTGGTGTAAAGCGAATCATTATGTTATGAACGATGATCCCGAAACTGTTGATTACAATAAAGCACTTGCTGATGTTAACATGAAAGATCTTATCAACGAGTTTACTAACTTTATGGCAAATGTGGCAAAATACGACCAAGTTAAAGATCTCGCCGCTGTGCTGAAAGACTATAGAGGCGAAAAGGCATGGGATGCCGCTGATGAAATTGACGATGGAGAAGGTTCTGCAGGAGGTGTTCGAGAAATGCTGGCTTCAGCAGCAAGTGCTGATTTTGAGATTGAATTCTATCCGGAGACGCGCTTCGATGCGGGCAAACAATATGTTGTATTCCGTATCAAAGCAACTGATGTTAGTACTAGCAAATCTTTCTACGCCATTTCGGCACAAGGAACTGCAACCTATGGTAGTGGACAAATGGTAAACCAACTCAAGGAAGCCATTCTTAGTGTAAAAGACGAATTCTTAGGAGCATTGCAGCAAAAATTTGCTAAAATGGGAGAACAAGGACGAGAAGTTCGAATCACCTTAAAGCGCAAAGAAAGTTGTCCAATTAACTTTGCTAAGCGTTACGATGGCGCACCTCTCTCTGAATATATAGAAGATTGGATTCAAACAAAAGTACAAACTCCAGGATTTACTGCGGGAAAGAACACTGCCAACAAACTAAGTTATGAGCAGATTTTTATTCCCTTATATAAAGAGAAAAAGAATCGTATAACTAAGCAAGTTGAGAGAAGAGCGCAAAGTGCTGCTGATTTCGCCACGGAACTTGCAGATTTTATTACAGAGACAACAGGACAACCTTGCCGAGTAGATGGACGAAGTATGGGACATGCAGTCATTACACTTGGACAAGATGACTCGCTTTCAGAAGACGAATAACAAATAAATACTTTCTTTATGAAAAAATGTATTATACTGGTCATTGCTTGTCTTATGGCAAGCATAACCTTTGCGCAAGAACAAATTCAAACCATGGATGATGCTGCGCGTATAGCGCTATCTGCATACATGGATCCTTCTTCCTCTATTCCAAATAATGCGAAGAAGACACTAAAAGATCGTATGCAGAAGATTATCACAAAGAATGGTATGGGGTCTGCCAAGAATACTCGGTTTATTATGACCGCTAATATTCGTGAACTCAACTTGGAAAAAAGTGAGACGGCTCCGGTTATTTACATTTATAATTTAGAGGTAAACCTCTACATCGGAGATGGAATAGACGGGACTTTATTTTCTAGTTGCTCTGTAGAAGTAAATGCTGCTGGGGATTCAAAAGATAAAGCCTATATGGCTGCTTTAAAGAAAATTAAAGCATCTGACCCTCAGTATCAGACATTTATTAATGAAGGGAAAAAGAAAATAGTGGATTATTATACCGCGAAGTGTGACTTTATCATAACTCAAGCTCAAACCAAAGCAAAGAACCAAGATTTTGATGCCGCCATTGCAGAATTGATGCAAGTTCCCGATGTGTGCAAAGAGTGCTATGATAAATGTATGGCAGCAGCTCAACCTATCTATCAAGAGAAGATTAATCAAGAAGGAGCAAAGTTATTAGCCGAGGCTCGTGGTGTATGGTCTGCAGGACAAGATGTAGCTGCAGCAGAAGCGGCAGCAGCTATCTTGGCGCAGGTCAATCCTCAATCTTCCGCTTTCGCTGGAGCAGAATCGTTAAATGCTGAAATGGCTAAACGAGTAAAGGAACTCGACAAACGTGAGTGGGATTTTATGCTCAAACAGCAACAAGATGAGGTCGACCTTGAGAAAGCTTCTATAAAAGCAATCCGCGATATCGGTGTAGCATATGGAGAGAATCAACAACCCACAACATATAATGTTGTCTGGTGGTAATTTAGACATGTGATTATTCAATATGTTGTAAAGGATAAACGAAAGAGCAGGCGGGCACAGATTGAGTTGCCCGCCTGATTGCGTTTGAGGGGGAGTCTTAATAATAGAAAACTTTCGCATCTGATTCAAGTAATGTCCTTATTCTGAAACGATTACCCAACGATTAAATGAGCCAAGAAAGTTCATTCAAATCATTGAAGGACCTCGTCAGGCTTGCATACTTTCCAAGATTTGTTTCATCCCCATCGGTCGGTATTGGTTGGCGAAGAAGGTATTCCTGTTGAGATTTTCCTTAAATCAGATTTGAAAGAGTTGTTTTTTGTAATAGAATCCCCCTCAACCCTCAACATAAAATCATGGCTAACTTCATCCTCCGCGGCGACAAGACCTATAATTCGGAAGGCGCAGAGGTAAAGTGAAGTACCAAGTGACGAAGTACTAAGAATGCACACGGGCGACTCTCATGAGCCGCCCGTGTGTAGCGTATATCGTGTGGTGTATATTCGGATTGTGCGTGAGGGTCAGGCCATTTCCTGCAGCAAATTTTCTGCACGGCGGAGGGCAACGTGGATATTCGGACATATATTGTCCGGATTCATCATTTGCTTAATGCAGCTATTGAGTATGCAGAAGCTAAGGGTTATGAGATCTATTGGAATGCCAAATTCGGGCATCGCTGTAACGAGCAAGCCGCCAAGCAAATCAAGAATATTCTATCAATTTGTGGCTAATTAGTGCTTATTGGGAGAAACCAAGAATAAGTTGATATTATTATGTGAATTGGGATGGAGAATTGGTTTAAAAAGGGGAAGAAAAGCAATTATTTTTCACTTTTTTCAAAAAAATAGCGGAAATATTTGGTCAATTCAAAAAAAAGCAGTACCTTTGCACCCGCTTTTGCCCAATGGTCCATTTGAAATGACCAAACGGTAAATGGTTTTGTCCACTCGTATATCGGTATTACACCGGATTTTGGTTCCGAGAAGCGAGGTTCGACTCCTCGGTGGACAACAAGGCTGCGTAGGCAGCCTTTATAGTCGAAAGGTGCGTATGAATAGCACTCCCGGAAATATGGTTCAACGCTTCTCCAGTAATAATGAGTAAAGCGGCAGACACATTGAAAGGCGACGACGTGTGATGGAATACACGGTATTAAGTAACACAAAACAATTAAATCAATGAAAGAATTTGCATTAGTAGGTACTCCTCGTGGCGAGTACGGCAAGAAAGCAGCAAAAGCTTTCCGCGCAGAAGAATTAATTCCTTGCAATCTCTATGGTTGCGGTTTGGCTTGCACTTTTACAGTAGCAGCAGCCGATGTTCGTAAACTGATTTACTCTCCAGACACTCAAATCGTTGATTTGACGGTAGGTGAGTTGAAAACCAAAGCAATCGTAAAAGAGTTGCAATTCCATCCAATCGATGGCAAGGCACTTCATATCGATTTTCTTGCAGTAGATGAGAAGAAGCCAGTAATCGTTGAGATTCCAATCCAACTGAACGGTTTGGCAGAAGGTGTAAAAGCCGGTGGTAAATTGGTTCAATCGATGCGCAAACTGAAAGCACAAGGAATCTACACCGCATTCCCTGATCGTATCAATATCGACGTTACTGAGCTTGGTCTTGGTAAGAAGATCGCTGTTGAGAACGTTAAGGTAGAAGGTCTGAAGTTTGTCAACCCTGCAGATGCTTGCGTAGCAGAGGTTAAGGCAACCCGTCAGAGCAAACAAGCTTAATGAGTCGCAAGACCGCTTTCGCTCAAAGTCGAAAGTAGAAAGCATGGGGAGCGGGAAATTCTCGCTCCCCCATTTTTTTTAGAAAAATATGAAATATCTAATCGTAGGACTTGGAAATATAGGCGATGAGTATGTCGGCACTCGGCATAATATCGGTTTTCAGATGATAGACGCATTTGCGGATTCTGTGAAGGCGGAATGGCAAGACAAACGCTACGGATTCGTGGCCAAATGCCGTGTGAAGAATGCCGAAATCGTTTTGCTTAAGCCGTCTACGTATATGAACCTGAGCGGCAATGCTGTTCGTTATTGGTTGCAACAAGAGAAAATAGCAGTAGAGAATATGCTTATTCTTGTTGACGACCTGAATCTGCCGTTCGGCACGATTCGGATTCGCAAACAAGGTTCCAACGGAGGTCATAACGGATTGGGGAATATACAATCTGTTCTCGGCACAGAGAATTATGCCCGGGTGCGTTTCGGAATAGGGAATGAGTTTACACGAGGTGCACAAATCAATTTTGTTCTCGGCCAATGGACAGAGGAGGAAGAGAAAGCATTGCCGGAGCGACTGAAAGTGCTGACTGAGATTATTCCTTCTTTCTGTCTGCAAGGAATAGACCGCACGATGAATCAATTTAACGGGAAATAATTAAGGAAATTTCTTCAGAACGGGTTCAGATTCGTAAATGGTTCGAGATTGGCTCGATATTGGCTCGATATTGACCCGTTCACACTTTGAAAAAGTGAAGCAGTATTTTAGAAATATTTTCTCTCATCCGTGGGTATGCGCCGTAATTAATCTTGTGATAGTGATGAGTCTATACACGCTTGCGCGTGTGTTCTTTTTTGCTATCAGTCCTGATCTTTTTCCGGATGTGACATTTTCGCATCTTGGGGAAATGCTGTTAGGCGGAATGCGATTTGACTTAACGGCTGTGCTTTATCTCAGTTCGGTTTATCTGCTGATGGTTCTATTGCCGTTTCCGATACATTGGCGGCAGAATAAGATTTACCAAAAGATAGCCAAATGGTTATTTTTGATTCCGAACATTTTTGGAATAGCCGTTAACTGCATTGATATGGTTTATGTGCGTTTTACGGACAGACGCACAACTATCACGTTTTTCGACGAGTTTCAAAACGACGGAAATTTAGCGTCCATCTTTTTTCAAGGTGTGGCAGAATACTGGTATGTGACGGTTTTTGCCGTTTTGGCCATTTGTCTATTGATACTTCTGTTCCGCGAATCGGAAGAGTACACGACAACACGTTCCCAGTGGTGGTATTATACTCGCGAGAGCCTGTTATTGGCGGTTTCCGTGTATATGATTGTCATTGGTATTCGTGGCGGTTTTGGACGATATACACGTCCTATCACGCTGAGTAATGCTTTGCAATACACCAATCGTCCGCAAGAAACGCTGTTGGTTCTGAATACGCCTTTCTGTTTGATGCGTTCGACGGAAGGAAGTGTTTATACTGACCCGCATTATTTTGACGCAGACGAATTGGCATCCATCATGAGTCCGTGCCATGAATTTAGAGGCGACAGTGTGGCAGTTAATAATTACGGAAAACTGAATGTCGTTGTGCTGATTTTGGAATCGTTTGCGAGCGAACATATCGGTTTTTATAATGAAGACAGTATTGGTTACACGCCGTTTTTGGATTCTCTGTTGGCCAAGAGTGTTACCTGGCAAAAATCATTTGCTTCGGGACGCAAATCGATTGACGCGATGCCTTCTGTGCTTTCGTCTATACCGATGCTGATTGAGCCATATGTAGTAACACCCTACTCCACGAATGCTGTTTCGTCCATTGCCGATTGTCTGAAGCGAGAAGGATATAACACGGCCTTTTTTCACGGTGCGCCCAATGGAAGTATGGGTTTTCAGGCATATGCACGGAGTGCCGGTTTTGAACGGTATTACGGAATGGATGAATATCCTGATGCCAAGCGAGATTTTGACGGCACATGGGCAATTTGGGATGAAGAGTTTTTGCAGTTCTATGCTCATACGATGGATACGATGCCGGAACCATTTATGACCGCTGTTTTTACTGCCTCGAGTCATCATCCATTCAAAGTTCCGGAGCGCTATGAAGGCGTTTTTGCGGAAGGGACACAAGCTATTCATCCGTGCATTGGGTACAGCGATAATGCTTTGCGGTTGTTCTTTGATTATGCACAGAAACAACCATGGTTTGAGCACACGTTATTTGTGATTACAGCAGACCATACCAATCAACTCAGCAGGCCTGAATACACGAATGCTTTAGGTCTGTATCGAGTGCCGATTGCATTCTATTGCCCTGCGTATTTAGAAGCTTCACAACGTGAAGATGTAGTGAGTCAAACGGATATTATGCCTTCGGTTTTGCATGCTGTGGGATACAGTTCTCCATTCTTTGCCTTCGGCGAAGATGCATTGACGGGAAAGAAAGCGCATAATTACGCTGTGTGCTACAATAATCCCGTCTTTCAGATTATGAGTGACAGTTTGTTGCTGCAGTTTGACGGTCAGCAAACAACGGCAGTATATAATTATGTAGCCGATCCGTGTTTGCGGCAAACGATTGAAGCAGATGAAAATACCGCAGCCATGGAACGCTATCTGAAAGCGTATATTCAGCAATATACAAGTCGAATGATAAACAACGAATTGACTTATGGAAGTGAGAATCGATAAATATCTCTGGGCGATGCGTATCTACAAGACGCGTTCTATTGCAGCCGATGCCTGCAAGAACGGACGTATCACGATGAATGGTGTTCAACTCAAACCGAGTCGTACTTTTCATATCGGAGACACTTTCAATGTACGCAAAGGACCGATTACCTATACTTACCGCGTGCTGCAACTGACGGAAAACAGACTTGGCGCCAAATTAGTTCCTGAATATATTCAAGATATCACAGCGCCCGAGCAGCTTGAGTTGCTTGAATTGGCACGCATAGCCGGTCAATCCGGACGAGACAAAGGCACCGGAAGACCGACGAAGAAAGACAGACGCGAGATAATGACTTTTATGTCAGATAACTATTTAGACGAAATAGACTGGGACGATGAAGAAGCCTAACCCCGACCCTTCCCTAAAAGGAAGGGAGAAAAAGTATGCGCAATGAAAACGAAACGCGATAACATAGCCGAATATATCCTTTATTTATGGCAGATGGAGGATTATCTGCGTGCCTTCCCAAATCAATCGGAAGCGACGCAAGAATTGCATGAACTGAGCGAGATGATGCACCGTGAGGGAATCACGGACAACGGACATTTACAGTTAGCCCGAAATGCACTGTCTGAATTAGAAGAACTGCACGCACAATTGCTCAACGAAGATGCTATGTACCGTGCTGCAGTTATTCGTTTGCAGCCCGGTCTGAATATACTGAAAGCCAAGACAGACAGACCGACGATGAGTGATATTGAGGCCTGTTTGACATTGCTATACCAGATTACATTGCTGCGACTGCAGAAAAAAGAAATAAGTGCAGAGACCGGTAATGTGCAAGAACAAGCAACCAAACTGCTGCAATTTCTAAGCAAAGTATATTATGACAACAAAACAACGCTTTGAACATATTCTTGCATGGTTTGAGCAGAACATGCCGGTTGCGGAAAGCGAATTGGAATATAGCAATCCGTTTGAGTTACTGGTGGCTGTTATGCTTTCTGCGCAATGCACGGACAAACGCGTGAATATGGTTACGCCTGCGTTGTTTAAGGCCTATCCTACAGCAGAAGCTTTAGCTAAAGCAACAAGCGATGAGGTATTTGAATATGTCAAGAGTGTCAGTTATCCTCGTTCCAAAGCCGAGCACTTGGTTCAAATGGCCCAACGATTGGTAGAAGTATATAACGGACAAGTGCCGGATAATATTGATGATTTGCAAACGCTGCAAGGTGTAGGCCGCAAGACAGCAAACGTGGTATGCGCTGTAATTTGGAATCAGCCGACTATGGCAGTAGATACTCATATTTTCCGTGTCAGCGAACGATTGGGACTGACGACTAACAGCAAGAACCCGTTGCAAACAGAACGCGAATTAGTCAAATATATCCCGCAAACAATCATTCCTAAAGCGCATCACTGGTTATTACTGCACGGTCGATATGTATGTCAAGCACGCAAACCTCAATGCGAGACATGCGGGTTGCAAGCCTATTGCAGATATTTTAAGAAAAAATGACTTTCGCTCTTGCGTATGTCATTTTTTTGTAGTACCTTTGCGGTCGCAAAGGTTAATGAGCAAATAATAAAACAACAATACTATGGCAACAGAAAACAAACAACCCTCTGCAGAGAAATTAAAAGCGCTGCAGAACGCGATGGCAAAGATTGACAAGAACTACGGCAAAGGTGCTATTATGAAACTCGGCGACGAGAAGATAGAAGATGTGCCTGTTATTCCGACCGGCAGTATCGGTTTGAATTTAGCCTTAGGTGTAGGCGGTTATCCCCGCGGACGAATTATTGAGATTTACGGTCCGGAGTCATCCGGTAAGACGACACTCGCTATTCATGCGATGGCCGAAGTACAGAAACAAGGCGGCATAGCAGCTATCATCGATGCTGAGCATGCTTTTGATCGTTTCTACGCAGAGAAACTGGGTGTAGATATCAACAGCCTCTTGGTCGCTCAACCTGATTCAGGTGAACAGGCATTGGATATTGCCGATGAGTTAATCCGTTCGGCAGCCGTTGATTTGATTGTTATCGACTCCGTAGCTGCGCTGACTCCTAAAGCAGAGATTGCCGGAGAGATGGGTGATAATAAAGTAGGTTTGCAAGCCCGACTGATGTCTCAGGCATTGCGTAAGATGACCGCCTCGGTAAACAAAACCGGAACAACCGTTATCTTTATCAACCAACTTCGTGAGAAAATAGGTGTTATGTTCGGCAACCCGGAGACGACAACCGGCGGTAATGCATTGAAGTTCTACGCAAGCGTACGTTTGGATATTCGCCGTGTGAGCCAGATTAAGGATAACGACACTATCAAAGGAAACCAAGTACGCGTTAAGGTTGTTAAGAATAAAGTAGCTCCTCCTTTCAAGAAAGCGGAGTTTGACCTGATGTTCAACGAAGGTATATCCAAATCGGGCGAGATACTCGACTTCGCTGTAGCAGCAGAGGTTATCGAGAAGAAAGGTTCGTTCTTCAGTTACGGTGACACCAAATTAGGTCAAGGTCGTGACAACGTGAAGGCTGTGCTGCAAGAGAATCCTGATCTTTGCGATGAATTAGAGGCAAAGATTAATGAGGTTGTGAAGGAGAAAGGTTTGGAAACTATTTTAGCCAAGATCAACTAAAACAGCCTTTTATAGTACTTATGCAGTTACAAACACTGCAATATATACTCTCTCCGCAAGATGCCTATTCCGCTGAACAGCAATGGCGTATTGTGAAACGTTCAGTAGATGCACGTCAACGTCAGTTGAAAGTGCATCTTACTGTTTTGGCAGACGAGCAAGGAAAGCCCATTGCCAAAGACGCGCCGATACCACTTTATACTCCTCCGGTCTTTCAAGATGTGCGTGATGCTCAGCACAAAGTAGTGATTATCGGTGCAGGTCCTGCGGGATTATTTGCAGCCTTGACGCTGATAGAGCATGGCATCAAGCCTATCATCTATGAACGCGGAAAAGAAGTAAGTGAAAGAAAGAAGGATATTGCCCTTCTGAACAGGAATGAAGGCTTAAATCCCGAATCGAATTACTGTTTCGGCGAAGGCGGAGCAGGAACATTCAGCGACGGGAAGTTATTCTCCCGTTCCAAGAAACGCGGAAACATGCAACGAGTAATGGAATTATTCCATTATTTCGGAGCTCCGGACACTATATTATATGAGGCGCACGCGCATATAGGAAGCGACAAGTTGCCAAGTATCATCAAAAAGATGCGCGAGTGCATTATTGAGCATGGAGGAGAAATTCACTTCGAGAGTCGTGTAGACTCTCTCCGTGAGTTGAAAGTTGAAAGTTTAAAGTTTAGAGGATTACCTATTATCCTTGCTATTGGTCATTCGGCACATGATACGTACAGGATGTTAGCGGCAGAAGGCGTGGCGATGGAGACAAAAGGTTTTGCCATGGGCGTGCGAGTGGAACATCCACAGGCGCTGATCAACAAGTTGATGTACCACCTGAAGCCATCAGCCGTCAGCCGTCAGCCATCAGAACTCATCCAATATGTAGGTAACGCTTCATATAGTTTAGTGACGCAGGTTGAGGGCAGAGGTGTTTATTCGTTCTGTATGTGTCCCGGCGGACATATTGTTCCTGCCGGAAGTGCAAGAGAAACATGCGTGGTGAACGGAATGTCTGCCAGTCATCGCAATTCGCCCTTTGCCAATAGCGGAATAGTGGTACAAATCAATCCTGAGGATATTCCGGGTGACGGAGTATTACGCGGATTGGAATATCAAGAGGCATTAGAAGCGCTCGCTTATCGCGAAGCGCATCAATTTCAAAGTTCAAATTTCAAATTGCAAATTACTTCAGCGGCTCCGGCACAGAGACTGAGGGATTTTGTAGAAGGTCGAGCAAGTAAAGATTTGCCTGCTTGCAGTTATTTACCGGGAATTGTGTGCAGTCGTTTAGACGAATGGTTACTTCCGTTTATCGGTAAAAGACTGCAACAAGGTTTCCGTGATTTCGACAAGAAATATCCCGGTTTTTTGACCAATGAAGCCGTGATAGTAGGCGTTGAGAGTCGCAGCAGTAGCGCCGTTCGCATAGTTCGCGATGCGGAAACGATGCAATCTATTTCTACGCCTCATCTCTATCCATGCGGCGAGGGCGCCGGTTACGCAGGAGGCATAACGAGCAGCGCCCTCGATGGAATAAATGCAGCCTTGCAAATCAGCAAGGAATTGTTGTCCGAGTGATTGAAATTGTGCGAATCACGCAATAATCACCCAATGTTACCCCGTTGCAAGCCCGTATTTTCAAGGCTTCCGAGAGGTTTCCTGGTTGACTAGAAGTTCATAGCCAATCCAAGACCGTTCTGTGAGGCTTGGATGCCGAAAGTAACTGCGTATTTCTGACGTGCGCAGGAATCATTGTATTCGTTGTGAGAATTGTACTTACGAATACCGCCCACGATTAAGCAAGGAACAGAAGCCGCTAAACATCCTGAACCACCGGCGAGGAGGATTGCTCCCGGAATAGTCATTCCCAGATAAGCATCATAGTTATAATCGTCATAGAGGAATACACTTACACCTACTCCATATAGAACACCACCTAAGATTGTAAATCCAGCACCACAGCCGAATAGTTTCCAACCTGCAGACCAGAGCTTACAACCACTTTGATAATACTCCCAAGCATCTTTACAGTTCACACGGATGAAATCAATATACTCATCTTCCGTCATGCGTTTGTTGCCCAACGTATAGTAGCCATCATCTTTGGTGATGATACCAGCCGGAGCAGGGCTTGCAGCATATGAAGGAGAGGAAGAATATGAACCATTATTAGCCGGAGCAGCTGATGAATGGTCAAAAGTCTTAACTGTACCATTTTGGTAAATGATAGTGTTCAGTTCATCATTTCTGAGAACGAATACAGGTCCATCTTGATTATTCCATTCTTTGTAACGGATTTCGGTACTGGAGACCTCTGTAATCTTCGCATCAATACGTCTGCCATCGCGTGTAACGATAACATCTTGTGCCATAGCAGCCAGTGCAGCAATAGCAGCAATAGTCAATAGAAATAATTTTTTCATTACCGTAATTGCCCGTTATATCCCATCGGCACATCGGTTTTAAAGATTAGTGTTATCGGATTAATACATTTCTCCGTCGCCTTGGTGCACCCAATAATCATCTCCATAACTATCGCGGCAATCCAGTCGTGCCCATTCGTTCTGACGGGTATTGACTGTACAGCGTTCGTTTAGGAAGTTGCTACCAGCATGTCTGGTTGAATACCACTCCAGATAGATATCCCATATTCCGCGAGGGATAGCGAAAGAATGGTATTTCTTTCCCTTGAAGGTGATAGTGCCCAGACTCGTGGGTTAGTGGGTTAGTGGGTTAGCGGGTTAGCGGGTTAGTGGTTTAGTGGTTTAGTGGATTAGCGGATTAGCGGATTAGCGGGTGAATGGGTTAGCGGGTGAATGGGTTAGCGGGAACACCGAGGATGGTGTAAATGCGACCATTGCGAAGGATATAAACCTGGTTGTTGATGAGGAGTTTGGAAGCCTCTTCCGTTGCGCCTACGTTCTCCACGCCTTCGTGCGAGTGCTTCTTGCGGCTGATGAAGATAGCGTTTGCTATCTGCGGGTTGCCGTTGTGGAGGGAATATACTCCCTTCAGGGTC
This sequence comes from Paludibacteraceae bacterium, assembly GCA_017412245.1. GTDB lineage: Bacteria > Bacteroidota > Bacteroidia > Bacteroidales > Paludibacteraceae > Colicola. Next base: position 73,346 of record JAFPYI010000016.1, read on the forward strand.
ACCTCGTCCTCGTTCTCAATATCCAGCGACAGGAACTGTTGCGCCACGCTGTCGGCTGTCAAGAGTCCGTAGATATAGACCGTTCCAGTTGCGTCAGTCAGGTTGAAGTTACCATATTTCCATGCGTTACTGGTCCGGTCCTCTGGCAGGTCGGAAACGACACCCGTCAGATGGTAGATATTCTTGGTATCAGCCGCAGCCAGGAAGTCCGCTACAGCGATGTCGCCTCTGTCCTCTACCGGCGTAGCCGCCGTGATGACGCGGAAGGTACCATTAACCAGTTCAGCACGACCGTTATAGTTCTTCAGATAAGCCGTTGCCTCCACATAATCGCCTACAATGAGCGTACGTTTATCGGCTTCGTTATCGGCAGTCAGGCGATAGCACTCGAGCAATGTGTTCAAGCCATATTCTGTGTCGTCAATGAAGAAGTCGGCGTTCTGATAGTCAGGATACCCGCTCACCCACTGGGTAACATATCCACGGACGGTGTAGCTGTTCTCCGAAGTAGCTTTGTTTTCCAACGCTAAGTTGGTGTATTCATCCATCGCCTGCGCCACCGTCAGATATGTAGCGCTTCCGCCGGTGATGGTCAGGTGGAGCGTGACGATGGAGTCGCAGCCGTTAGCCATCGGGAAGGTCTGGGTGTAGTCGCCGGAGGCGGTATAGGTCTCCGAATTCCATGTATAGGAAGTCTCTGCCGAAACGGAGAACTCAGACGTCTTGTCGGTACATGGGTTAACTGCTTCTTTCACTAGGCGAACGGACTGGCCGCTGTACCGAGTGCTGCCGTGCTGCGGTTCGAGGCTGCTCGAAAAGAAGTAGAGGTAGTACGCGTAGTTCGTGCTGCTATGCGTAGCAGCCCAGTAGTAACCGCGCGAACCGACATAGTACACAAACGAGCCGTGGCGGTAGCCCGCAGCAGGCAAGAACACGGCACCCGCGAATTCCATTACTGCCCACTGTTCAGCGGTGTAGGTGTTGTGGGAGAAGTTATCTCCGTTAGAATTGTAATAATTCGTGCCTTGGTCTGCCAAACCCTGTGTAGTGCTGGCGGTGAAAGATGCACCTGTGGGAAGAACCCAGTTGTCAGGCAAAAGAATTGTTCCGTTCACACCGTTCACATTACCCAAACCGAACAGCGTAGCCGCATTTGCTCTACCGTAGAATAGATACACCCATTCGTCTTTGGTCAGCGTACGCCACAGGTTGGCTTCGTTGCCGCCGTTGGAGATAGCATTCACGCCCCAATCCGTAAAGACGGCGTAATCTGTATTATTGGTTGTAGCAAGGGTAGGATTACTACCTGTGCCCCAACCGAAGAGGTCAATCCAGCCTTCATAGGTCGGCGAGATATTGGCATTAGCGTCACCAATATAATCGTTTTGATTCTCTGCAAATTGCCAAGTCTCGGTGCTCGCTTGGTATTGCAAGTTACCTTGGGAGAAATTGACTTGCTTGTTTGCGCTGACAGAGAACTTACCAGGCAGGATGCCATTCGTCCATTCAGGACCGATAATCACTTTCTCTCTCGTGAGGCTGGAACCATCCGTGGTGTATCCTCCGAGCGTAGTGCTGAAGGTCACTCCTGCCGGAGCCAACAGTTCACAATCTACCAAGACAGGTGCCACACTCGCTTTGAACGAACGCATGACATTCTGTTGCGCTGTGGAGGTAGGTGTACCAACCGTCAGAGCCGTCAGTCGTGCATGGTTGACAGTCAGTTGTGAACTGCCTTGCAGCAGTATGCCGCCGGCTCCTTCTGTTTCTACAAAGCAGTCTTTGATAGTCAGCGAGGCATTGGCAAAGGTAGCTAATGCCGTATAGCATGTACCTGCGGCAACTGAACCTATTGCGTGATCCAATGGTCCGGCATTACGCACCTTGAGTGAAGCGTTGGCATCAAAGCCCTCTATAGTGGTGTTGGCATCAATGCGGAGAGCAATACAATAAGGTGTATTCAAATCACACGCACCTTTGACTACTATCTTCAGGTCAGGAATCTGATTCCAGATAGCCTGCGTCACATCCGGTGTAGTAAGAGTTGCATTCTCCAAAGTCAGTACATTCCTTCCCGGGTCATAACTTACTGTGCCGGTCACACCGTTAATCACAGACAGGTCGGAACAATTGGTACTTGCCACACGCGTACCGCATACACGCAGGTTATATTCAATCGGGTCTTCCGGCTCGTCCGAACCGATAGTCAGGTGGAGAGTAACGATAGAATCACAACCAGCAACGGTCTGCAGTGTTTTGGTGTAATCGCCGGAGGCGGTATAGGTCTCCGAATTCCATGTATAGGAAGTCTCTGCCGAAACGGAGAACTCAGACGTCTTGTCGGTACATGGGTTAACTGCTTCTTGGACAAGACGGACGGAACCGCCTATACTACGGGTGCCCCAAAAACTTTCTTCATTAAATCTAATTATAAAGCCACAATCATCTATGAGAATGGATTTTGCTATAGTCTCTTCATCAACAGGAGAAGCCCAATATTTGCCATACTTATTTTTTGCTTCAATTTTTGCTCCGTTTCGTACTCCTGCTGCAGCCAGGAATACAGCTCCGGCATCCTCCATCTGTTTCCATTCGCTTGCAGAGAAATTGTTATACTCATACAACACACATACAGCAGGATCAGTATAATTACCGCTCTCTTCGTTCCAAGAAGCAGATTTTAGTATGGAATTGAAGGTTATCCCCTCTGGAGCGGTCCAATCATCCGGCAAGATAATACAACCTCCCATTCCATTTACTGTACCCAAACTAAACAGTTGCTCTGCATTGGTTCTGCCACGGAAAAG
>JAFPYI010000002.1 GCA_017412245.1 Paludibacteraceae bacterium
CCCTTTCGAATGATTTAGATGTTGCACATCTTACGTACTTTGCTACTAAAACCTACTTAAAAGTAAACTTTTAGATAGCTTTTACTACCAAATTACGTACTCCAGAGTGTATAAATCATTCGAAAGAAAAAACATAAAAAAATATTTTTGTTTCAAATCGAAAAATTAAATTATCCGCATAAACAATTATATATCAATAAGATATAAACATGTTGACCAAAATTAACGCAACACTAATAATTTAAGACCATTTTACCCGAATAATCCTCATCTCTCCGAGATAAAACCAATCATCACAAAAATACCAAAAATACTTTTTCTTTCAAATCGAAAATTCCAAGTATGCTTGTAAACCACAGAATATAAAATAGATATAGAGCATAAGATAAAAGTTAACGCATCAATAGTAGTTTCCTTATAATAAAATTGAAAAAGTGGTGAAACCACGAGATAAAATATTGTTAAACCTAAACTTTTAATTTTCAAATGGCAGAAATCAAACCTATGGCATTGATCGAATCAATGCGCAAAAAGGTGTGCGAGCACAGCGATGTGTACTTCCGCACCAACAAACGTACCGGCAAGGTGACGACCGGTAAGTTGTGTAACCCATCCACGAAGGAACCATCTGAGAACCAAGTGAAAGCGAAGGCTCGCTTCACGAAAGTGCAAGCGGCTGTACGTGCTATCCTGGCAGGATCAAGCGAGCAGAAGACTCAGTTGGTCGCAGAGTACAAGAGTCAGACGAAGTACGGTTCGCTGTTTGGCTATGCGATGCACAAACTGAATGATCAGTATGATGCGAACGGTGATCTGATTGGTGATTAACCTCGCGGCTTGACTCCTTAATAGTTAAAGGAAAACGACACAGAAAACACTTGTTCTCGGTCGGCTAGTCTCCCCGACAGCCTTCCCTTTTCGAAGTGCTAAGTCAAAGCACTTCTCCATGCGAGAAAACAACGAAAACATTTTCAGTAACCCAAAAAGCACACACAACGGCTATTATTCAGATAAAGAAAAATATACCGAAAATACATCAATACCAGTTGCGTTTGCAACGCCATGAGTATTCATTACTACCAGCCTACTTGTAAACAAGCTTACAGATAGTCTGTTACTAACGAATCCTCACATCGAAGATGTACCTGCTATTGATGCAAAAATATCAAAAATAATCAGAGGTGTTGTGTGTTTACAAAAAACGGAATCGTTGATTCCTCTCAAAAAAACGTTTCACTGCGTTCCACTTCCAAAAAATGAGGAGTCAGATGCTGCGCAAATTCATGAGAAGATGAAGTTTAACATCCAGTTAATCACAGCTGCGGTATTGTCCATCGGAGGGTTGGTGTTGCTCTTTTGCGGAGTGTACATTGACCCGCAAGGACAGATCCACGAGACCTTGCTTATCGGCTTTGGCGAAGTAGTGACTTTTGCCGGTGCAATTATGGGTGTCGATTACACCTACAAACACAAAAACAATCAAGACCAATGAAAAGACTTTTTATCACGCTCCTGATCGGAGCAGTGGCGATGGGGATGACGAGTTGCAAGGCTTGGCGAACCATCAGCACCACATCGACCTACACGCAAGTAGGTGACTCATCCAAAGTGACGACTACCATTTCGACCAAAACGGTCGAAGAGTATCAGGGAGTCAAAAAGTGATCTTTTAAAAATTGCTTATTAAAGAAAAAAGATCAACCTAAACCATTAACTATTTTTCCCTCCCACGGCGTGGAGGTCGAGCAGACTTAATCGGTCTGTTCGGCAAACGCCGAACTAATATGGCACATGTAGAATGGAGCGCCGGTATTGATTCCGTTTCCGGCGCATTAAGTAAACCCGGTAAAAATGGTCAACACAGTTGCAACAAGATGTTACTTGGCACGCACCGTGTAGCACCTACCGAAAGTAACAAGTGTAACCGCTTGTACCTACGTAAGAAGATGAAACGCGCAACCGATGTGACGACCAAAGAGCTGAACGCTCACACCCGTTTCACAACCGTTCACGCAGCGGTCAACGCCCGCGCAAAGAACCTCGCCACCTTGGCGCAAGACCAAGCAGCGTTCCTCGCGCAGAAAGACCTCTCCGGCGGCAAAAAGACCTTCTATTCTTGGCTCTGGAAAGTCGAAGGAGAAGCGTACGACGAAGCGTTGAACGGTTAACGAGTTAAAGAATGAACGAATGAACGAGTTAACGAATTAAAACGACAGCGCAGGCACTTATGTGTGTCTGCGCTGTTTTGTATCATTTAGTACTATAGTTGTGGCTTATTTCATCATTTAACTCGTTTCAGTTTTCTTTTAAACTGAACGAGTTTGTCCGTTAGTTTACGACCTATAATATGCTCCACAATCCAGTCTTTTACAATCTGCCCCCTCGTCTTCTCTACCCAACTCCCTGCAAAGTGATGGATGCAGTAGGTATTCTTCGTTAACTTCAACACCCTTGTACTCGTCAACGGACAGAAATAGTCCACCGGGAATACATGCATATCGTTCTTATATACCTGATACTTGCCATTGATCACAAACCCATTCTCTTGCATAATACGTGAGATAGTAATGGTATTCGTTGTCATATCAAGCGAACCATCCTCTTTCACGAAATGCTTGCCTTCGTAATATGCCAACTGCTCTTTGACCCATACCCCGTGCGGTGCAGATGCCATCAGTCCAGTCACCGGTGCATTACTCTGACTTGCCTCATAACCGGTAAATGCCGGCAACTCCATCAACTCACCTAACGGACGCAGTATCTCTACATCCGTATCCATATACACGCCTCCAAACTTCTCTAATGCCCATAGACGAACCACATCGGTGACAAACGCAAACTTACGATTATCGTATGCCTCACGAGCATAGGGATACATATCGAGATCGAAGGTTTCCTCGTTCCATAAACGCAGTTCGTACTCCGGAAGATACTTCTTCCAACTCTCAATGCATTTCACAGCTAGTTCCGGCATTTGTTTGCCGCCGAACCAGCAATAATGAATGATCTTTGGTATTCTGCTCATTTTTATTGTGTAATGTTTATTGTGTAATGTGTAGTGTTGTTTATTTCTTTTCCTGATACGATTTCCTCAAAGCGGAAAGTTTATTACGTAGTTCTACTACAAGAGGTGCAATCTGCGCAATGCTTTCTTGGGATACATATCCCAAATCCGTAGCTACCTGTAACTGCGAATAAGTTTCCATTAAAGAGCCGTAAGCAATCTCTATAAAGTGAGATTTATCTTTTATGGAAAAGCGTGATGTTCCTTCAGAAATGTTTGAGGTGATAGACACCGCAGCTCTACGGATTTGAGACGTTAGCGCAAAATCTTCCTTTTGCGGAAATCTATCCGATAACATATATACATTTTTTACGTACATCCGTGCTACTTGGTAAACATCAAGTTGTTCGAAAGCAAAGATATTTTCCATACTACTTCTGTTGATTGTTGATTGTGTATTGTTTATCTTTCCACATTAAACCATCCACATTCCACATTGGCAAAGCCACTACACATTACACCTTACACATTCAACAAATAATCGCATATACGACTACAAGCCAAACCGTCTCCATAAGGGTTAACAGCTTGCGACATACATTGGTATGCCTCAGCATCATCCAGCAACGTACTCACCTCAGTCACTATCTTATCGTAATTCGTTCCCACTAAATGCACCGTCCCGGACTCCAACGCTTCCGGACGTTCCGTCGTATCGCGCATCACCAATACCGGTTTCCCCAATCCCGGTGCTTCTTCCTGTATACCTCCCGAATCCGTCAGCACAATCGTACTCTGCTCCATTAGGTAAACGAAACTGAGATATTCGAGGGGATCTATTAGAAATAGATTGTGTATGGTGTAAGGTGTATGGTGTACAGGATCAATATCTCCAAACACTTCGTGGATTGGTTTGCGGACGTTAGGATTCAGATGCATAGGATACACAAAATCCACCTCCGGATACTTCGCTGCCAAATCCCGAATAGCCGTACACATACTGATAAAACCATCCCCGAAGTTCTCCCTCCGGTGTCCGGTGATCAGCACCAATCGCCTACTGCTATCCAAGCGCGTCGTATCGTATCCTGCCTCTTTCAGCACCCCACGAAGTTGGCTCTGCAATGCCGCATTATTCTTAATCTTATCCACCACCATATACAGCGCATCTATCACCGTATTTCCTGTCACGAGTATCCTCTCCTCACTCACATTCTCCCGCATTAGATTGCTCTTCGCCAACGGAGTGGGTGCAAAATGGTACGTCGCAATCCGTCCCGTCATCAGTCGATTCATCTCCTCCGGCCACGGACTGTAGATGTTCCCCGTCCGTAACCCGGCTTCCACATGCCCCACCGGTATCTGCTGATAGAATGCAGCCAATGCCGCAGCCGTACTCGTCGTCGTGTCTCCGTGTACCAACACCACATCGGGTTGAACTGCTTTCAGCACATCCCGCAGACCTACCAGCACGCGACTCGTCACATCGTACAGGTCTTGATTGGCTTGCATGATGTTGAGATCATAATCCGGCACGATGTCAAATATCCGCAGCACCTGATCGAGCATCTGCCGATGCTGACCAGTTACGGCTACTACCGTTTTAAATTGCTCAGAAAGCGATTGTAACTTCTTCACCAGTGGCGCCATCTTAATGGCTTCCGGCCGTGTGCCAAATACTAATAATATTGTTTTCATTCTTAATGAATTAAAGAATTAATGATGAAGGATTAACGATTATAGATTATTATTTTCCATGCACTATTCGTTCGACTCCATGCAAAAGATCACTTACGACCATATGCCGAGCATATTTGGGAGCATAGGGCTTCACCAATCGGCTATCTGCCAATCGCAATTGGAAAGTTATCCATTTACGTTTTATATAGGATACACCCTCTGCATTAATTTCTTCATGACGACGCGATGAACCTTCTTGCATGATTCGTTCAAATAGTAACTCTGCTCGTTTCGCCAATTTGTCCGTATAGTATGGACATTCTTCTTTCGCCACACCCAGATATTTCACCAAGATATACATAATCTGCTGCCATACCTCCATCAGATGCAATTTCTTCAATGCCTCATGCAATCGATTCTTGTCTATCACATCTCTTTTCGCATGCAGTATGACGGCTATATCACACATTTGCTTCAAGTTCATACCTGTCTCAATGAAATGATGCCATGCATGCAAGAACACAAAGAATACATTAAACGTATCTTCCGGTACCGTAATCGTCAAATCTCCAACCTCTATCTTAGGTCCTTCCTTGGTCAGACTCTGTTCCTCCCATTTCTCGTAGTATCGTCTATCTCTTGGATGTGCAAAGGCCATACTTATTCTATGCATCTCTAAAACTGCATTTCCAAACTCAAAATTATAATGCTTATAATCATCCCCTTCTTCTGCCATGTGTTTTACTCCCGGGAATGCAGCACGCAACGTTTCACAACCTAAATGGTAGTTCTTCTGCCCTACATACACATCCATATCGCCCCACTGGCGCAGGTGCGGCTGCGGATAATATTGCGCCAAACCAAAACCTTTCAGCAGCACAGGATCAATCCCTGCTTCTGTCAAAGCCTTCCATGCTTGCGACAATAAAGGCATCATCGCATTCTGCTGCTTCATACTCATCATACACTGCTGCTTCATCTGCATCCGCAACGCATCCGGTGTCTCCACGTCCTTCAATTTTAGCAATTGGTCAAACACCAACGGCCCTGTTCCTTGAAATGCAGCCAGCCGGATAACCTCGTTAACTCCTTCGATCGTTAACTCCTTCACTCTTTCATTCGTTAACTCGCCACCCCATATTGCCGCCTTTAGCAATTCCAAATATATCTTTTGTACTTTCATCATTTGCATCATTCCATCATTATATCATTAAACACTAAGCAGCCATTTCCCGACAACCGGAATCTTCCAAATCACATAACTTATCAGTAACGCACCTCCGTACACCAATAGCAAATCTGCTCCGTAGAGCGATGCTGTCCACCAATCCGTTGGAATTGCTTCCAATATAATTGGATGCAGAATATATATACCCATCACTAACGAAGACAGGAGTTTTGCCCCCCCCCATGCCATTCGTTGCCAATCGATATTCTTAAAGAGAATGAAAAGTGATGCAGCTTCGATAATAGTTAGCCACCAAAATTTATCGGACGAATAAAGCAATCCCATATTTGTAAAGATAAAACCTTGCAATAGTACGGCTACCGAAAAAGCACCAATAAAAAGCCATGGAGATATCTTTATCTGTTTTTGATTCAAATAATGCCCCAGGAAGAAATACCCTGCAAATCCTAACCATTCGAACCGCACCTTGGTCGTTACGTCCATAATCCACTTATGTCCAAACGGCAATGCCTGCAAAGAAGCTACTGCGATACCAAAGAAGGCAAATAATGCTAAATAATAATGAACCAATAGTCCGTCTTTATAATCCGCTAGAGCTTTAAATAACGGAGTCAGTAGATAGAGACCTATGAGGTACTCAAAGAACCAGAAATGGAAATGTCCCTTTATTGTTGCGAACACAAGTCCTTTCAGCGTCATCGGATGTACGTTAACTATCGCATATACGAAACTCCATATCAGCATAAGAACCAGTACCTTAAGTGCTTTACGCACCATCTTTCGAGGATGGGCATCATACCCTGGACGCAATAGTAACGCACCGCTAATCATAAAGAAAATAGGTACAGCAGAGCGTACTATTTCGGCATTCCAAAAACCCAATAGATACGATAACGAGTGCTCCGAATTATTTATGTACAACATACCGGAAGTATGAATCATTACCACCATCAAAGCAGCAATGATCTTCAACCAGTCTATATATACGATTCTCTCCTTCATTCGTTAACTCATTCACTCTTTAATTCCTTAACTCGTTCATACATTCTATATAGACGCGGATATTTCATCCTAAAATGCAAAGACCTTTTAAGTTGAGAATAATCCAACAATTCCGCTAAACGCTGTGCCTCCTTCTTATAGGGCGTAAACAAGTATTGATACAAGAAATAAATCATCTGCGTATCGAATGCCTTCCTAAACTGCGCATTACTTTTACGCGCCTCTGCATAATCGCCTATAACTGACACTATATGTCTCTCAATAGGCGGCATCTTATACATCGCCCTATTCTCTGCATCCTTTACATAATAAGCTAATGTCTTATTGAAGAATACTGCATCTCCCTGCAACATCAATCGTAACCATTGATCCAAGTCTTCCCCGTGCGTCAATTGCGTGTTTGCAGGTGTCTTCAATAACAACTCTCTTGGACATATCGAACTACTGCTCGTCCATGCTAACATCGTATTCGGATTATTCCATAGATTGCTCACAACTCCTCTATATCCCGAAGGAACAAACTCCGCTGCCGGATGCTTCTCGCCATTTGTCATACAACCTAACCCTAATCCATAGATAGCTGCTCCGGAAAAATCCTGAATCAACTTCGCTGCTTCTTCCAAATACGTCGGTTCCCACAAATCATCTCCATCCAAAAATGCCACATACTCGCCGCGACTTTTCTCAACTCCGAAGTTCCGCGCAGAGGAAACACCGCCGTTAGGCTTTGAGAAAATTCGTAATGAGTTATCGAATGAAGGAGTTAACGAGTTAATGATATCCTCGCATACGGCTACGCTATTATCCGTAGAGCCATCATTGACGATGACAATCTCATAATCCGTATAGGTTTGCGCTAATACCGATTCGAGAGTTGCTCGAACTGCCTTCTCCTTATTATATAATGGTATTACGACACTTATCATGAATGAACGATGAGGGATTAGCGATTACGATTATGGAAATGTACTAATATTAGCAACAATCTCGGGCACAGATTCAGCATCTTGATCTTCCTTGTGTTCTTTGTCGATGCACGATTATGTGTTATCGGGAATATACCCTTCCCCTTCAATCGCTTATAATAATCCATGCTCAACCTCAAGTCTACACACGCCACCGATGTTAATAGCGATACCGCAGAATGTGCCAACATCATATCAAACCAGCCGTACGTCTCTTGCGGAGCTTCTTTCTTTTCATCCAACAATATATCAATCAACTGCATCTGTGTATCGGCTTTGCGCATGATAGCCTGATTATTATGCGAATGCACCATCGAACCGGTACGCTGCAGATAATACTGATGTCTAACCGGATTCACGTTCACGCGCTGCGCTTTCTGCAATACTCTCGGCAGCCAAGGCGTATCATCGAAGAAGCAACCTTCAAAGAACCGGATACCGGTACTCTTAATAAATTCCAACCGATAGATATATGCCCATACATAGCACCCTACTCCTAATCGATGCGCCAAATATTCCGTTCCGGTCATTACTCCAGGAGTATAATCAAATCGTGCTTCTATCTCTGAGTCCGGCACATTGTTATAATCCTCATCTACCTTCTGATAGTTGAACCGCAGCATATCCAGATGCTCATCATCCATTTGCTTCAATAACGCAGATAGGCTATTCTTCTCAATATAATCATCCGGATCTACAAAGCAGAGATATTGACCCTTAGCGGCATCTATACCCGTATTCCGAGCCGCAGCAAGGCCTTTGTTTTTCTCGTGATGAATCACTCGAATTAGGGGGGAGGAATGATGAGAATGATGAGAATGATGTAATGATGCGGATGATGACGCAGAGGCATATTCGTTGGCCATCTCCAATGAGTTATCCGGTGAACAATCGTCCACCAAGATTATCTCATACTCCTCTTGCGGAATATCCTGCTCTAACAGCGTTTCCACACACCTCGGCATGTACTTCGCAGTATTGAACATGTTCACGATTATTGATAATCTCAACATTTTTTATTTCAAATTTCAAGATTCAAATTTCAAATTTATGATATGAATTTCAAGATTCAAATTTCAAATTTATGATATGAATTTCAAGTTTCAAATTTCAAATTTATGATATGAATTTCAAGTTTCAAATTTCAAATTTATGATATGAATTTCAAGATTCAAATTTCTTATCCTTACAGAACGATTATTTCAAATTTATTTTTCTTCGCTGCTCTTAAGTGTAGCCACGCTTGCAGATAATATCCTATGAAGGCTTTGCACATCAGACATAAGATCATCGTATTGCTCTTTAGAAATCAACTCAGAACCATAAAGAACTTTGAGCCAATATATAGTTTCATGTGCTTCTTTCTGCGCAATAGCCAACTTGTTAGCGAAATCGGCCTTACTCACCGCATTACAAGCTTCGCTATAGTTTGCGCCAATACTTGTTCCGGCACGCTGAATTTGGTCCGAGTTATTGAACTCGTGTTGCTTCTCGCGCAAGTATTTCCTCAGTTTATTAATCTTAATCGAAAACTGAATACACTTATCTAATAATTCGTCTTTGCTCATTATTATCTGTGCTACGTATTATTTCTTGTTATAATACACTATAGTCCATAGATATGTCTTATTCAAACCTTCTTTAAAAGACGTGAACTTATAGTCGCCGATGAGACTACGTAGTTTGGATGTGTTCAGTTCGAAGTGAGAAGCATCGAACTGCTGGTTGGGTTCGTGGGCGGTGCGGAAGGTGGGAACAAGAGCCCGGACAGCATTAGCGATTTCATTTACAGATAGCAGTGTGCCGCTACCAATATTGATTACTTGATTCGAAACTCCCTTATCAAGTAGTTTGAACAATATATCCACGAAGTCCTCTACATAGATATAATCCTTCTTATCATTACCATCGCCCCATATCTGCAAAGTTTCATTGCGTAATGCTTTCGTCATCGCAATATTGATGACGCCTTGCTTCATGCTATAGTGGTAAGCGCCATACGGATTGCTCAATCGCACAATCAACGGACGGAGTCCATACAACTGGCCATACTGCATCATGTATTTCTCTGTGGCAACCTTTACTACCCCATACGAGCTGATTGGATATACAGCATCTGACTCCTCATGCGCCTTATTATCCCGCGTACCATAGACTGCTCCACCGGAAGAGATATAGACGATATCTTTTACTCCGTACTTCACCATCAGCGCTAATACATCCATGGTGGGCAGCAGGTTCGTTTCTACATCATACCGTGCATTAGCAGAATCTACCGGCACCGTAGTACTTAGAGAATGAATCACCAAATCTATCTGATTCTCCTTAAAGATAGACTCAATCAATGCTGTATCCGTAAAGTCTCCAGCATACGTCTTCTCTACGCATGCTAACTCTACTCCCCCCATGTGTTTGGCAAACTTATCAAACACAATAAAGCGATACTTACCATGCAGATGTTCATCTACATAATGCATAATGTTGGTTCCCAAGAACCCATAACCACCTAAAATAAGTATATGTTTCATTTCAAATTTATGATTGCACATTTACTATTCATTAACTCATTCATTCTTTCACTCATACACTCATTATTTTTCTCCCCAATGTCGTCATCCCTCTATACAACTTATACCAGAACGGATGCTTTAGCAACCATTGCACCCGAATAACTTCGTAATAGTGTGGCGCTATCGCCAAATAATCACGCGCTATTCGCTCTGGCACAAAGGTTTCCAGTATCTGCATGCGTTCTCTTCTTAGGGTATCAGCATTAGAACTGACTCCCGACATATCAAAATTAGCAAAAGTTATATCCATAAACTTCACCGAAGCGCTCTCTAATACTATCTTTTGCACGAAAAACTTCCAATCAGCACTCAATCGTACGTTAACATCATACGGTGTCGTCACTAATAACGGACGTTTGATTAATGCGGCTTGGTGATTGATACCATGCAAGAACATCTGATAGAGCGACATGTCCTCTTCTGACAGCATGTCTGTTTGTCCCACTACTCTTCCTTGATAAGACTTATTCACTCTTCCTATCACAAAATCAGAATCGTCAATTGCATCTATCATCTCTTGAATCGTATCCTCCGTAGCTAACGTATCACCACTATTGAGAAAATACACATACTCACCCGATACTTTCTTTACGCCCTTGTTCATCCCATCGTATATCCCCTTATCCTTCTCATTCATCCACGAAATCATCGGATATATCGTTTTTGTGTTAGTACGGTTCGCTATGATCTGTTCTTCGTATGACTTAATAACCGGCACACTTCCATCTGAGCTACCACCATCAATAATGATATGTTCAAACTCCCGGCACGTCTGCATCGCTACTGACTCCAAAGTCGCCTTCAATCCCGCCGCATTGTTTAAATTCACTGTTATAATCGATATCTTCATCTCTTTAAATCATTAACTCATTAATTCTTTCATTCATTAACTCCTTCATTGATCCACTTGACATAGTCCCACTCTCGCTCCCATCTATATCTTCCCAAAATCGGACTCTTATCAAACATATACATATTCACGCACTCCTTCTCCGGATCTTTCGGCAACGCCATCGTGTAATCCACATTCGGCAACTGACGTATCGTAAATACCATCCGGTTCTTGCATTGCACATCCTTCAATGAACGAATATCCTCATCCGTTATCTCTCCACCATCCGGCTGATCCGCCATGATGATATAGAGATTATCCAAATTCACTCGCTTCTTCCTTTCCTCCCATTTAGCGTTCGCTTCCTCGTCGGAATGATAGTGATTAAAATGAATCAGTATATCATCGCAATATGCCGTTGGTGTCTTATCTATTCCTTGAACAAACCGCAGTGGTGCATCCAAATAGTGCTGTAAGTTATGCACGAATTTCAAAAAGTCTTTATCATACATCCATAGGTTAATCGTAGGAGACATAAACTGCTGTCCTAACTCATGGTACATCACACCGGCAATGCACGTTGGTGCCAGAATAGTAAAATCCCTATTCTTCAATCTCCTCCGCAAGCACCATCTATGAATCTTGCGATAGATCTTTCGTATTTCTTCCTTCCATTCCATATTACCAATAGCATCCTGCCTCTACTCTTTCCTTATGCTTCGGCGTCTCATCAGCAGAAGGATACACCCAATGTTTATTATAGAACTTATTTACCTCCGGCATCTCATCCCATCGTTTACCCTTTATACCAAACAAAATCTGCGTTGCTCCTCCTAAATGAACCGCCTTTTTCCCCATCCGTTTCGCATGTGCTGCCAATGAGAACCCATAAGCTCCGCATCCGATAATAGCGATATCATATTCGATTGCTTCCATCTGTTTCTCCATATGATGCAAGGCTTCAAACCAATCCTTATACGGTGTTTCCTCTCCAGCTATCGACTGCACCGCCTTAATGGTCTTCAACTCAAACGCCGGCAATACATCCTTATTCTCCCAAAGATTTTCTCGTTTCTGATATTGCTTCTCTATCGTTTCAGCGAATGGATGTACAACTAACACTTTCTTGCCAGCTAATGCCCTTGACCACGGCTCCGCATAATCATATGGCTCCATCTCAGCCAATTCCGCAAAGCGGATATCTTTGCTAAAGAAAGGAATCATTAGGTCTTCATTATTCCAGCAGCAGCAGCAGCAGCAGCAGC
>JAFPYI010000017.1 GCA_017412245.1 Paludibacteraceae bacterium
GACGGCTTTCTATCGCTATTACGGTCAGGGTCAAAGCAAGCGTGAGGCCTTGCTGAGCGCGCAGAACGAAGTGCGCAATTACACACGGACGGAAGAAAGGACCGTTACCCGATACCTGCCGCAAACCACGCAAAGCACCAATGCCAAAGACAAGATGCAGAACAGGGGCAAGTCCCCTACTGACGCTGCCGTTGTCACGACCGAAACGGTCACCGTCCAACCCTACAAGGACCCCTATTTCTGGGCAGGTTTCGTCTTGCTGGATTAATTGAGGTAACAGGTAATGAGAAGAAGGATTGTGATATTGATTGCATTGACGGTGCTTCCATATATGGTAGGCATCCATGCGGCTGTGAAGGAGAAGACTTTCTACAAATATGAGGACCAATTGCCGCTTGAAATGCAAAAAGACATCAACAATACCAAGAAAATCGGGAAAATAGTTGAGGATATTATTTATAACGGCGACTTGGATCAGTTGTATTGGCTATCCCGGGAATGGAGCGGATTGGATATAAGCACTATAAACAATATCTCTATCTACGACTATTACGGTTGGTGTAGAAGACTTATCTGCTATATTATCCAAAAGGACTCTACATTCATCCCTATTCACGACGGGCGCAATGTGTTCGGCACCTTCTATTCTTCTTTCTACCCGCGCAGCGATACGCGCACGACAGTCATTGAAATGGCAGAAATGCTCAAAGTGCTAAATGGTTTCCGTAAGAAACAGCAATTATTACAAACATTCTCGGAACCGGCACTGACTTATGCTCGTTCGGTTTTTGAGGAAGAGAGTAATATCCAGATCCATTTCGTGGAGCGCATGCTTTTTGGAAGCGACCGGTATAGTTGTGCCCATATCAGTCCTGCGCCGGATGACAGTATTACAAGCCCCATAGCAGAACTATTGGGAAGAGAAGTCCTTTCAGATCCCACTTTATTGCCCGAGCGTGTTGCTGCATTGACGGAAGACAAAGACAGTGCTTTACTTGCGATATCGGATAAGATTCTGATATATAATGCATATTATGTATCTTCCTATGACCAAAACACGATATTGTATCATTTCCGTCTCGCTGCTAACAGGCAAGGAGAACTGGACCAGATTGTTGAAAAACTCTTTGCAATCCTCGAACAAATCTATCCTTCGCAGTATAAACTCCAATTTGAGAATATGGAAGGGCTCAAATCCAATGCGGTGGGAAGCAGCCAAATGCTGGAGGATTTCGTATCTTATCAGGATAGTTTGCGTCGCAACGGGTTTATGTTTGTGGATTATCCGTTACAAACCATTCCTGTTGAATGGCAAGAAAGTGATGAATGTATAACATATCTTGAGCGTTATTTGCGTCTGGGCTATGTTTTATGCAAAGAAATAATGCAAGGAAACGGCTATAACTATATTTTGAACCAAGCAGCCAACATCCGTTCCTTGCTCAAGACTATGGGCTATTACCATCATTCCTTGTCGGAAAATTATACATGGCAAAACAGATTGACCTTATACATATGTGATTTGAACGAAGCCACCAGGAACTGGTACTACTACTCGCATGACTCGTGGGCAATAGGTGCAGTAATGGCTGATTATGCCGTACTCAGAGAGTTGGTTCATTATCATTACGGTGACCAGATGTACATGCAATTGATTAATACAGCCTCATTTTTTCTGACAGTACTGAATAATAATGATGCTGCCAAGTCTATTCTGGAGGAGTATATCTTTCCGGTTTTGCCTGATGCGAATATTGTCAGCAGAGACAAAGAATGGAATTGCCATTATATGTGGTTCTATGCATCGGTGTTGCCTTATTTCTATCAACTCTATGAGGGTGAAACAATGGCTGAATATGGCAAGTTTTATTCGGACCGATTGTTACAAGCCGTTCGCTTCAATAAAAGATGTGAGAATAATGCCTATGCATTAGGCACATTAGCCGAGTATTACTACAATGTGGACAGTATAGATTTGGGCAACCGTTTGTTAGATGAATATTTTGCCTTAACCCAAGACAGCATGTCCTATTACGGCTATCGTTTCGCGATCAACTATTGGATTAAGCATGATTATGTATCTGCTGCCGAAGCGGCAGACATTGTCAATCAGTATGAGCCTACTTCAATGGGGACTTGGTTTAATGAGGGGTGTTTGAGACCTTCTCGGGCTTATGCGCTTGCAGGTCGTGAACAAGAGGCACACGAGCAGTTAACCTATTTCAATGACTATATGCGCAAAACAATAGGGAAACAACTGCTAAGTATAGGCGTCGAACAGGCCTCTCAGTTGATAAAGCGCTACGAAGCCATCAATGATTGCTTTGTGATGATTTGCGAGGATAGCATCTCTTCCCGTGTGAATGATTTCTATTTGCAATCATTCTACGACTGGCAGTTGCAGTCCAAGGGTCTTCTTCTTGCGCTTAACACCCAAACAGACTCTATACTGTCCACACATCCGGATAGTAACATTCGTGATTTGTACCAACGATGCAAGCAACGCGAAAAAGCCCTTGCTGACATAAAGGATTTGAATAGTGAAGAGGCGATAACCATGCAACTCAACCTTGTGCGCGCCAAGACTAATTTACAATCTGCAGTTCAGGAGTATATAGACAAGAATGATTTTGCCGGTATCAATCAGTTTGAATGGTCGGATGTGCGCAACGCATTGAAGGAGCATCAAGTGGCAATAGAGATTGTGAACGGTAAAATAGGGGAAGATACGGTTCCTGTCTATTATGCCCTTTTGCTTCGGAGCGATGCGACAGCCCCTGTCGCTATACGACTGTTTGGTGAAGAGGAAGTGGCCTCGCTGGCCATCTCCGGCAGCAAAGAGAAAATCAACAATACTTATTCCTTCACCGGGAAAGGCCAACAACTGACTCACTTGATATGGGACGCTCTTATGCCCTATATTGCACCCGGAGAGGTCGTGTTTTTCTCTCCTTCCGGCATCCTGCATCAGATAGCTGTTGAGAACTTGCCATATGACGAAAAACGCACAATGGCAGATGTGTACAATATGGTTCGGCTCTCTTCTACCCGTGAAATCATCGGCGGCAGGCGGTATGTAGCTCATCAGAACGCTGCGTTATTCGGAGATATCCGCTATAGCGCGACCCCTAACGACCTTGCGTTTGAACATGAGAAATACCGGAGTCAGTACAATACAGCCACTCTGGCCATGGCATCCCCCCAACGCATGATATTGCGTGACAAAGCAGATGATCTTCCGGGCACAAAAATTGAAGTGGACTCCATTGAGCATATGCTGAAAGAGAAACATATGCAGGTTACTGCCTATCGCGGTAGCAGTGCTACGGAAGAGTCGTTTAAAGCGCTCAGTGGTCAAGGCAATGACATTCTTCATCTGGCCACTCACGGTTTCTACTGGTCGGAGAAAGAAGCTCACCTGCAAAAATACTTTTCCCAAAACAGCACAATTGAAAACGATATAGAGCAAGCGCTGCCGATAGATCCGCTAAGCCGCTGCGGCCTGCTGTTTGCAGGAGCCAACACGGCTTTAGGCGGGCATAGTGACCGATTGAAGAAGGGCGTGCAGGATGGTATATTAACGGCTAAAGAGATATCCGCCTTGGACCTTCGCGGAGCTGATATTGTTGTATTGTCCGCGTGCGAGACGGGTTTGGGTGATGTGTCGGGAGACGGGGTGTTTGGCCTGCAACGAGCTTTTAAGATAGCCGGTGCCCAAACGATATTAATGGCCTTGTGGAAGGTGGATGATGATGCTACTCGGATGTTAACGACTGCTTTCTACCGCAACTACAGTAAAGGTCAAACAAAACGGGAGGCATTCCGAAATGCGCAGCAGGAGGTAAGAAACTACACGAAAGAGGAAACAAAAACCGTAACGCATACCTTGCCGACCACCGTAGGTTCCAATAAGGAAAAATACAAAAATCAGGGCAAGTCTCCCGCTACAGAAACCTATACGACAACCGAGACGGTCACCGTCCAACCCTACAAGGACCCCTATTTCTGGGCAGGTTTCGTCTTGCTGGATTAAAATTTTGAATTGCATACAAAGAAAGAAGCGCTTTTTTGAGCGCTTCTTTCCGGTTTTCGTTCCCTTCACTCTCCCTTGAGGGGAGAGCCGGAGAGGGGTTTAGTGATTTGCATCATACAAATCGCCTTCCAGCTTCCAGAGGTAGGCGTTCATGGTACGGAGACCACCTGCCGTGTCCTTCTGGGCGATGAACGCAGCCTGGTCCTGCGAGATCTTGTTCAGATCGTGTGCACGGTCCTAAACGGCCTGGCGTACAGCGGCGAAACGGGTACGCGCTTGCATCTCGCGGGCAGAGACAGGTGTGCTACGCTTCACTTTCTTGCGGAGATACAATCGGTTACAATCGTTGCTCATCGTTGCTGCCACGCGGTGCGTACCGAGCAACATCTTCTCGCAACTGTGTTGACCGCCCTTTGAGGGCTTACTCAATGCGCCGGATACACTGTCGATACCGGCACTCCAATTTACTTTTGCCATGGGATGTTCGGCGTTTTTGCCGAACAGGTCGTTGGTCGTTAGTCGTTAGTCGTTAGACCTGCTCGGACCTCCACGCCGTGGGAGGGGATAAAAGGTTAAGTTAATAAATTTTTTAATTCTTAATTTTTAATTTTTAATTCCCAAAGTTGGGTTTGACGTACTTCTGCGCTACGGTGTAGCCGTAGAGGCTGGTGTACTTCGATTGGGCCTTGAAACCCGCCTCGAGAGTAGCGCGTTCGGTCGGATCGGCCAAGGCGGTCTTGGCTGCCTGCGCCGCCGTCTTGAGCGCGTTCTGCGCCAGGATGTTCTTCGCGTGCGTCGCCTTCGACGGATTCAGAAGGTCCAC
>JAFPYI010000018.1 GCA_017412245.1 Paludibacteraceae bacterium
AATTGACGAGCTACAGACTTTAAAGGACGTCCTCCTAAACATAATTTTACGGCAAGCAACCGTTCTTCATAAGGATGTTTTTTAAGCATAAAATACCCCAAAAGTTTTTTGTTCAACTTTTGGGGTTCATTACATTCGGGGTGCTTTTTTGGCATAATTATTGTGGAAATAAATATAAATTAACGGTTAATGATTATGAAAAAGATTTTACTTGCTTTAGTTTTTGTTTTAGCTGCCGGCGTAAGCGTGCAAGCGCAGAAGGTTTATTCCACCGATCATGACTATCAGGCGGACGTGAAAGTGTACGTAGTCGATCATGAGTACCAAGCCGATTTATTGGTGTACAAAGAGGACCATGATTATCAAGCAAAAGGAAACGAAGGAAAATGGTTTTTCGTGGGCCATGACTACCAGGCAGACGTGAAGATTTATTTCGTGGACCATGACTACCAAGCCGACCTGAAGATTTATTTCGTTAGGCATGAATATCAAGCCGGTTGGAGAAATAATTCTAAGAAACACCTACTCTACGGGCATTAAACAGTCCCTCTCGACAAAAGCTTATAATTTACAGATGACGATTATTTTTGATTTAGACGGCACACTGCTTAATACTATCGATGATTTAGGTTATGCATGCAATCATGCATTGCGTCAGTGTTCCTTTCCGACGCATCCTATCGAGGATTATCCTCGAATGGTGGGCAATGGAATCAACAATCTTATTCGTCGTGCCTTGCCGGAGGACAAGCGAAACGAGGAGACGATTCTAAATGTGCGGCAATTCTTTGTGCCGTATTATGATGCGCATAACTGCGATTTTACGCATCCTTACGAAGGTATTTCGGATGTTCTGAAAACGCTGAAGGCACAAGGGCACCAACTGGCTGTAGCGAGCAATAAATATCAAGCGGCAACGGAGAAAATTGTTCAGCATTTCTTCCCGAATATTTTCGATGTCATTCTCGGCGAACGAGATGGTATTCCTCGCAAACCAGACCCGCAGATTGTCAAAGATATCCTTTCCACATTAAACAGTCAACACTCGCCCTTATACATTGGTGATAGTCTCGTGGATTATGAGACTGCCACAAATGCGGGAGTGCCTTTTATTGCGTGTTCGTGGGGATTTGTTCCTCGTGAACAATTGCAGGCAGCAGGCATTGAGTCTATCGTCGATTCTCCGGCAGAAATTCTACAGGCACTTCAATAACGATAGAGTGCAAAATTAAAAATCACGGGATATATATTATATATATAATATATATAGGGTGCACCGGGATACGTTATAATAAGGTAATTACCCCAGTATTACCCCAATGGGGATTTACAAAATATGCATAAAAAACGGCCGCAAAATACGGCCGTGGAGAGAATATCTATAAGATAATTTAGCAACTCTCAAAAAAAATGAATTAGCAACTTTCGAATTGGCGGAGGAAGCGGACATCGTTCTCGGAGAAGAGACGAAGGTCCTTCACACGATACTTGAGGTTCGTAATACGCTCCACACCCATACCGAAAGCATAGCCGGAATAAACTTTGCTGTCAATTCCACAAGACTCAAGCACATTGGGATCTACCATTCCACAACCAAGAATCTCAACCCATCCTGTTCCTTTGCAGAAAGAGCAACCTTTTCCGCCACAGATGTTACAACTGATATCCATCTCTGCAGAAGGTTCAGTAAACGGGAAATACGACGGTCTGAGACGGATTTTTGTCTCGGGTCCGAACATCTCCTTTGAGAAATACAGCAGCGCTTCTCTTAAGTCCGCAAAAGAGACATTTTTATCAACGTACAGTCCTTCCACCTGATGGAAGAAACAGTGTGCACGTGCGGAGATAGCTTCGTTACGATAAACACGTCCTGGACAGAGTACACGGATGGGCGGTTTTTGGCTCGTCATGACACGTGTCTGGACAGATGAAGTGTGTGACCGAAGGAGAATATCCGTCGGTTTTTGCACGCCGATCTCTTTCTCGATGAAGAAGGTATCCTGCATATCACGCGCCGGGTGTTCGGGAGCAAAATTAAGCATTCCATAGACGTGCTTGTCGTCCTCGACCTCCGGTCCTTGCGCGATAGTGAATCCTATCCGCGAGAAAATATCCTCAATCTCTTCGCGCACGAGCGAGAGCGGGTGACGCGTACCTAATTCAATAGGATCAGGCGTGCGCGTGAGGTCATTTACCATTTGGTCATTTACCATTTGGTTATTGAGTCGTTCACGGAGGGTATTGATACGCGTTTCCGCTTCTTGGCGGAGTTGATTGAGCATTTGTCCTAACTCGCGTTTCTGGTCTGCCGGGACATTACGAAACTCATTGAAGAGCGAGGTTATCTCGCCCTTCTTACTGAGATATTTAATACGTAGTGCTTCGAGTTCTTCTGCGGAAGTCGCATTGATCTGTTGCACCTGTGCTAAGAGTGATTGAATACTATCTTTCAGCATTGTTTATTTAGGTAATTGTGCGCCGTATCCTTGTTTAGCTCCGAAGAGTTGCAGCGCTTTATCAAAATTATATCTGTTGCCGTACATGGACGGACGAATAGTCTCTGTGCCTTGCATATTCATTCCGTGTGCTTGGCGATAGAGGTTAGCAGCGGAATTAGGATTGAAAGAACTGGAGGTAACGACTTTGAGGTTAGCAAATGCCTCAAGATAATCTTGGTCCAGTGCATCTACGAAAGAGTCACCTTTCTTGAGTTCGAAGTTACCTTCTACCTTCGGGATAATAGCCTCATCGAGGTCTTCGAAGTTCTCCACTTTGACGTTGAGCCATTTGCCGCCACCGGAGTTCGGGAGTTGGAGGTCAGCTGCATTGAGGAAGAAAGCGTTATCGTAGATATTCGTTTTGCGTTTTGCCTCAATCACTTTGTCCGGTCCGGAGAGGACGTGTGTACGCGCGATAGCAGCGTAGTTATTGCAAGCGAAGATATTATGGTGGATATCACAGTTGATATACGTCATGCACTCGTAACCGTAGCCCATGTCACCTTGCTCTTTATCGCGGCACCAAGAGAAAGCGATGGTATTATGATGGAAGTCCACGTGTGACGCCTCTCCGTTCTTATCACCACCTTGGATGCGGACAGCCGACATACGGTTGCAGACAAAGACGTTATTGTAAATCTCAATCTCTCCACAGCGAGAACTGAATTGGAGACCGAAATATACACCGTTGAGAATCAGGCAGTTACGGATGATAACATTTCCTGCAATCCAACCATCGGAATAGAAGATTTGGTGTTGCGGTTGTTGTTGCGGGTTATCCAGCAGACGACCTGTTTCGAATTTCTCCGACGGGCATCCGTTACGTGGGTCAGACGGATCTGCCGGCATATAATTATTCTCAAAACCGAGGTTGATGAATATACCATCGATGGTGAGAGTTCCTTTCGGTGTTTTCGCCATGACATCGTCGAGCGCACGTGTGGTATGGATGACACCTCTGGAAGTATTCTGTCCCTGTTGCTCCTGTGTAGGTTCCATACGTGTGATGAATTTGAGCGGATCACGCTGCGTGAAGTCTGCATTCCATCCACCTTCGAGTGTTACCCAGTTAGCAATCTCTATATAACCTACATTCATGTATCCGAGATAGTTACCTTCCGCAATGCGGATAGTAGCGCCATCTTCGTTGTTATCGCGAATAATGTTGAGTACAGCCTGAATATCTTTTTTCGGAGTAGCAGCAGATAGTCCGTCAGCGCGTGCTGTACCGGCATTGCTGACATAATAGATTTTCGTTGATTTTTTCTGCTGTGCTTGTTTTTGTTCCTGTTTCTGTTGCGACTGCTGTGACGACTGCGAAGCAGATTTGTTGATTGCATTTCCTAAGTTTTTAAGGAACTGTGCATTAGCCGGTGCACTAATTAAGAGTGCAGCGAGGCAGAAAGAAAAGAGACGTTTCATAAGTATTAACGATTAATGAATAATGATTAATGAATATCTATTTCCAAATCGGGTGCAAAATTACTGCTTTTTTCCCAAATATGCAAGAGTTAGTTTAATTTTTGTATGTTTATAAAAGGTGATAAGTGACTGTTAAGCCTGCCATAACAATGGACACCATAGACATGAGTTTGATAAGAATATTCAGCGATGGACCGGATGTATCTTTGAACGGGTCACCTACTGTATCTCCAACGACTGTTGCCTTATGGCAATCCGAACCTTTTCCTCCAAAATGGCCTTCCTCCACGTATTTCTTTGCATTATCCCATGCTCCACCTGCGTTAGCCATGAATACTGCCAACACAAATCCTGTAGCCAGACCACCGATGAGCAGTCCCAGCACACCAGCCACACCAAGGATGAGACCCGTGATGATAGGAACGATGATAGCTAAGATTGACGGGAGTAACATCTCACGCTGTGCACCTTTGGTAGAAATAGCTACACAACGAGCGTAGTCCGGCTCGGCTTTGCCTTCCAAAATACCTTTGATAGTCTGGAACTGGCGACGTACTTCTTCTACCATTTTCTGTGCAGCACGACCAACTGCGTTCATGGTCAAACCGCAGAAGAGGAATGCCATCATAGAACCGATAAAAATACCTACAAGTACTATCGGATTCATGAGGTTGACGTTATATGCATCCATGAAATCCACGAGAGTGGCTTTCGCTGCCTCTACTCCATTAGGCAACGCTTCTCCTGTACGGATAAGAGCTATTTTTATCTCTTCCACATAAGATGCCAGGAGCGCCAACGCTGTGAGTGCTGCTGAACCGATAGCAAAACCTTTTCCAGTAGCAGCTGTTGTGTTTCCAAGCGCATCGAGTGCATCGGTGCGTTGACGTACTTCAGCAGGCAAACCGGACATTTCTGCGTTTCCTCCGGCGTTATCTGCAATAGGTCCATAGGCATCCGTCGCAAGTGTTATTCCTAACGTGGAGAGCATTCCGACCGCAGCGATACCAATACCATAGAGACCCATAGAGAGGTTAGCAGCACTGAATTCTACGTGGAAACCATTCGCACAGAGATATGCCAAGATGATAGCCACACCTACCGTAAGAACCGGAATAGCCGTAGAGAGCATTCCTAATCCTAAACCACTGATGATAACCGTAGCAGGACCTGTCTGTGAACTCTCAGATACTTTTTGTGTAGGTTTATACGACTGGGAAGTGTAGTATTCCGTTGATTGACCGATTATTACTCCTGCAGCGAGACCTACTACTACCGATAGCGACACTTGCCACCATTGGTTCGTCTCTGTACCGAAGAGCCATGCAAAGATACCAAATGTGACAGCCGCAATCAATACCGCAGCCGTATTTGTGCCGATAGACAAAGCACGGAGCAATTCTTTCATTCCTGCTCCTTCTTTCGTCTTGACGAGATAGATACCAATGATTGACAGCAGGACTCCACAAGCAGCAATGAGCGAAGGAGCCAAGACTGCTTTCAGTTGCATTCCTTCTACCGCCGAGGTAGCAAAAGCCGAAGCACCAAGCGCCATAGTAGCCAAGATTGAACCTGCGTATGACTCATAGAGGTCGGCACCCATTCCTGCTACATCTCCTACATTATCTCCTACATTATCAGCAATCGTAGCCGGGTTACGCGGATCATCCTCCGGAATATTATATTCCGTTTTACCCACGAGATCTGCACCTACATCTGCTGCCTTGGTGTATATACCTCCACCAACACGTGCAAAAAGCGCTTGCGTGGAAGCACCCATACCAAAAGTAAGCATAGTGGTAGTGATAGTTATCAGGTCAGCCTCAGCGCCTACGAGTTCCAAGAGTCCGGTTCCATTAAGGACAAGGAACCATCCGGCTATATCCAACAAAGCAAGACCTACAACGGTCAGTCCCATCACCGCACCAGAGCGGAAAGCTACTTGCAGACCCGAGTTAAGCGATTGACGCGCTGCGTTGGCTGTTCGTGCAGAAGCATACGTAGCCGTTTTCATTCCGAAGAATCCTGCCAAACCGGAGAAGAAACCACCGGTAAGGAAAGCAAACCACACAATACCGTTCTGGAGTTTGAAATACGCCATCACAGCAAAGACTACAGCCAAGACGACAAACACAATTGTCACTACTTTGTACTGCTGTTTAAGATACGCCATCGCACCTTTGCGAACATGCGAGGCAATAGTGCGCATCAGTTCTGTGCCTTCATCCTTGCCCAACATTGAGCGATAGAAATAATAGGCGAAGCCGAGCGCTAAGACCGACGCCGCTAAAACGACATACATTAAGATTGTTAAATCTGACATGATATTAATATTTTAAGTTGGTTAATTTTTCTTGATAGGGTCAAATCCTGAGCCGAATACTCCTGACACATTTGCTGTACTGACAAAAGCATTCGGGTCTATTTGGTTGACAATCTGCAAGATAGTGGATGCTTCAGGCTTGCGTGCCAAGACAGAGATGACTTTCACCGGTTTCTGGGAATACCACCCTGTGCCATCCAAAACCGTTACACCTCTATTGACTGTGGTATTGATAGCCGTAGCAATCTCTGCATAATGCGACGAGTAGATAAATATATGTACCGACTGGCGGAAACGCGCCAAGAACCAATCGACGGCCAAGGTATAAGAGACCGTCATACAAACACCATAGAGTACACGTTTAGTCTTCAAGAGTAAGGCGTTATCGCCATCCTGCAACATTCGTTCCGGCAGCGGCAGGAAGAAAGCAGAAAGGATAACAATAATATCGCACAAGAGCATGATATTTCCTAACGATATATTCCGATAATGATTGATAATCATCGCCAATATATCCGTTCCTCCGGATGAGCCGTTAGCTGCCAAGACTGCACCGAGACTCAAGCCAAAGACAAATCCTCCCACGAGAGCTCCAAGCCACGGGTCCGCAATGATTGGTTCCGGCAAGATAGGAATCACTCTATACCAAAAAGTAATAGCCGCCACGCCCACCATTGTACGGATGCAGAAACGCCAACCTACCGTAAAACCGGCAATGAGTAATAAGATCGTATTGAAGACAAAAGTCGTTAACCACACCGGTATAGCTCCTCCGTATTCAGGGAAAAGAGACGGAGCCAGTCCTCCTGTGAGATAATAGATTACCGAACAGATACCTGTCAGTCCTCCTCCTACAAACGCGTGGGGTAGTAATACCCAGTTAACCATCAGCGCCATTGGGAAAATGCCAATGATGATAACCAGATATTCGAACACCGTTCGCACCGAGAATGTTTGTGGTGCGTTATGCGGGTTAACCCATTTACTATAGCGTGAGAAGAAAGGCATTATAAATTGAAAATGTATAAGGGTTAGTGGTTAGTGGTGAATGGTTAGTGGTTATTTTATTATTTACCGGCGGCCATGGGATCAAATCCTTGTCCAAAGACACCCCGTACTTGGCTCTGACTGACAAAAGCATTAGGATCAATAGCTCGCACCAGACGGAAAATAGTTGCCGACTCGTAGGAACGAGCAATAGTAGTAACTACTTTCATCGGTTTCTTATTATATCCGCCTTCTGCTTCAAGGAAAGTACAACCTCGATGCGCTTGTGTGATGATAGCTTCTGCTATCTCTTCCGGCTTTTGGGTAAAAATCATAAACTGTACCGATTGACGCATTCGGTTCATGACCCAATCCACAGCCGTAGAGGACATAAAAGTATAAGTAAGACCGAATAGGATTTTCTCAACTGCTCCTTGCACGCCTGCGGCTTGGATAGTAGGCAGGAAGAAAGCAGAGGAGATAATCAACAGGTCGCTAATCAATAATACTCGTCCCATTGGCAAATGGTGGTACTTATTGACAATCATCGCTACTATGTCTGTTCCTCCTGTGGAACCGTTATTCAAAAAGCAGATACCTAAGAAACACCCGGTGAAGAGTCCTCCGATGACTACCGCCATAAACGGGTCTGTAAGAATAGGTACCGGTGCAATAGGAATAATCTTAAACCACGCTGTGAGCCAGAAAACACCCCAGATGGTTCTGAGAGCGTAGTGCCAGCCGACTGTAAAAGCAGCGATGACAAGAAGTAAGATATTCAAGAACGCCGTACTGAGCCAAATAGGCACGTAAGTACCTGTAGCAAAATAGATGATTTCGCAGAGACCTGTGAGTCCACCTCCGACAATAGCGTGTGGGACGAGCAATTGGTTGACCGCCAACGCATACGGAATAGTACAAAGGACAATCATTACCAGTTCTTTAATTGTGATGAACGGTAATGTTCTGCGATAACGCTTGAGTTGTTCCCGAAGTCGTTGATTTGTTTTCATTATTCAAATTTAGCAACAAGGTTTCTATCACCAAAGCCGTTATCGACTCTTGCGACAGGACACCAGAACTTAGTCTGCTCCACCCAAGGAGTAGGATAAGCTGCTTGACGTCTGGTATAAGGGTGTGTCCATTCATCCGAGACGAGTTCATACTCAGGGTGAGGAGCATTGAGGAGGAGATTATCCGTCTTATCCGCCTTTCCTGATTCTACATCTGCTATCTCTTGCCGTATCTGCAAAAGCACATCACAGAAACGGTCGATTTCTACGAGCGACTCGGATTCAGTAGGTTCCACCATGAGTGTCCCGTGTACCGGGAAAGAGAGTGTAGGCGCATGATAACCGTAATCCATCAGACGTTTGGCTATATCCGCCTCGGTAATACCGATAGCATGGAACTGACGGCAGTCAAGAATCAGTTCGTGACCTACCCTTCCGTTCTTACCGGTATAGACAACACCATAAGCATCTTTGAGTCTTTTCGCCATATAATTAGCAGAGAGAATAGCCGCAGCCGTAGCGTGACGTAATCCTTCTGCACCCATCATAGCGATATATCCCCAAGAGATGATAGACATATTTGCATTGCCGTAGAGCGCCGCACTGACGCGGTTAATGTCGTCTGTAGGCAGACAATCCGCCATTGCCTCTGTGCAGCACACAGCTCCTGCTCCGGGACCTCCGCCGCCGTGAGGCGAAGCAAACGACTTATGCAAGTTCAGGTGGCATACATCAGCACCAATAAATGCCGGATTAGTCCATCCAATCTGTGCGTTCATATTCGCACCGTCCATATAAACATAACCACCATTAGTATGAATGATATCAATCATCTCGCGGATAGCTTGTTCGAATATTCCGTGTGTGGACGGATAGGTGATCATACAACCCGCCAAGATTTCTCTATTCTCCTCTGCTTTTTGGCGCCAGTCGTCCAGATCTGTATTTCCCTGCTCATCACATTTGACGGCACAAGGTACAAAACCCGCTTGCACACAAGAGGCAGGATTAGTACCATGCGCGGAAGCAGGAATAAGCAGCACTTTGCGTTGGTCTTGTCCTAATCGACGCAGGTACTCACGAATAACCACCAGACCTGTATATTCACCTGCGGCGCCGGAAGTAGGTTGCAACGTGCACGCATCAAAACCCGTGATAGCACAGAGTTGCTCTTGCAGTTCCTCCAGAATCGTTTGGTATCCTAATACTTGCGATTGGGGAGCAAGTGGATGAACCGCCATCAAACCGGAGTAAGTAACAGGAATCATTGCCGCAGCCGGATTGAGTTTCATTGTACACGAACCTAACGGAATCATTGAGGTAGCAAGACTAATATCCTTACGGTCGAGGCGTTTGAGATAACGCATCAGTTCCGTTTCTGTATGATAGAGACGGAAGACCTCTTGCTGCATATAATCGATTTCGCGCACGCGGCTCTCGTCAATAGCCCACAGTCCTTCAAACGCAGATTCATCTTCTTCGTACTGTGGCAGGTTATTGCTTACCGAAGCGAAGAGTTCAATCAAGTCGTTCAGGCCATCGAGTGTAACCGTCTCGTCCAAAGAGAGCCCTACCCATCCCTGCGGGTCATAGTAGAGATTGATTCCTATTTCTTCCGCCTCCTCACGCAGACGTGTTTGCCATCCTTCGTCCTCGCGTGTGATGCGCAGTGTGTCGAAGAACTCTGCGTTCTCTTGGTTATAGCCATAAGCTTGTAACATCTCACTGAGATAGACCGCACGGCTATGGATACCTTCCGCTATCTCACGAATACCTTCTGCTCCGTGATAAACACCGTACATTCCTGCCATCATAGCAGACAAAGCCTCTGCCGTACAGATATTAGAAGTGGCTCTTTCGCGTTTGATATGTTGCTCACGAGTCTGGAGCGCCAGACGATAAGCGGGGTGTTCATATTTATCTTTGCTCAGACCAATGATTCGTCCCGGCATTTCGCGTTTGTATTCATCGCGCGTAGCCATATATCCTGCAGTAGGTCCGCCAAAGCCCATCGGCAGACCGAAACGCTGTGCCGTGCCGCAAACTATATCTGCGTCCAGCGGTTTGAGAAGCGCTAAAGCTAACAGATCCGCTGCGACCGTCACTTTCAGTCCTGCCGCGTGACAATCCTCCACGAAAGCCTCATAATCCTCTACCGACCCTTCGCTGTTAGGCCATTGCACCAATGCTCCGAAGAAGTCCTGCGACGGACGAAAATCAGCATAGTTACCGACAACGATTTCTATTTCTTGCCCTGCAGCGCGTGTACGAAGGACGGATAAGGTATTCGGCCAGATTTTTGAATCTACAAACACTTTCTTTACCTCCGCTTTAACTTGCTCGCGCGAACGCAGATTACGCATCATTGTTACCGCTTCTGCAGCCGAGGTAGCTTCGTCTAACAAGGAGCAGTTAGCCAACGGCAGGCCTGTAAGGTCGCTGACCATAGTTTGGAAAACGAACAATGCCTCGAGACGACCTTGACTCACTTCTGCCTGATAAGGGGTATAACTGGTGTACCAAACAGGGTTCTCCAATATATTTCTGCGAATAACCGCAGGAGTTATTGTGCCGTACCACCCACGTCCTATATACGAGCGGAAAGGTTCGTTCTGTGCTGCTAAGGCATCGGCAGCTTCCAATTGCTCCTGTTCCGTGATAGCCGGTGCTAATTCAATAGGTTCCTGCAACAGGATATTCTCCGGCATTGTTTCACGCACGAGGCTCTCCAACGATTCAGCACCGATGGCCTGTAACATTTGTTTTTCTTCCGCCTCACTAAGACCAATGTGGCGAGATTCGAGATAGTTGACTTTCATTATCGATAATTATATTTTTACACGCAACCAAAATAACGTGCAAAATTACACTTTTTTTCTAAACCTTGCAAGTTTTTTATGCGCAAAATTGTTCAAAAAACGCATTTTGAGCAAAAAAGTAAAGTTTTTTTTGCACGTATAGAAAAAATTGTATACTTTTGTACGAATTTTTCTTAAAAGGCTCATGCGAGAGGACGAAATGATTACTACCGGTATTGAGTATCCTCCTTTATGGGAGCTTAATCCTATTTGGTCGACGCTGACGACAGAAGAACGCGAGAGGGTCTCTCAATGCGTAGAGATTGTTCACTACAACAAGAACGACATTTTCCATTTGGAGGGTGACGAACCTCAATATATGTGGATGTTATTGAGCGGAAAGGTCCGTATTTACAAAGAAGGTGTCGGTCAACGCCAGCAGATTATTCGTCTTTTGAAGCCCTACGATTTATTCGGTTATCGCGCTGTTATTGCCAATGAGCCGTACAACTCCAGTGCCAATGCTTTTGAGCCGTGCGTGGTTTGTCGATTGAAGAATACGGATTTCAAGCAGCTTATTCAGAGCAACGGTCAGTTCTGCTATGAGGTGATGCTAACGATGGCAAAAGATTTGGCTATTGCTGAGATTCAAACCGTCAATTTGACGCAGAAGCATATTCGCGGTCGTCTGGCAGAAGCGTTACTCTTGCTTCGCAAGAATTACGGAGTGGAAGCAGACGGTCGTACTTTAGCGATGTTACTGCCGCGTGAAGATTTGGCGAATATGAGTAATATGACCACCAGCAATGCCATCCGCACGCTCAGTCAATTCGCGCAAGAAGGCCTAATTTCCGTTGACGGTCGTCACATTCAATTGCTCAACGAGAAAGAGTTGGAGCGAATTTCCCGATTAGGTTAATCGAGCATATTTCCCATATTGGAGGAGAGTTGCACCATTTTGTCGTAATCCTCCGGGTTTAAGTCATAGAAATAGAAGTTACGCGGGTCGATAGGTACACCTTGATAGTGGACCTCATAATGGACGTGCGGTCCTGTTGATTTGCCGGTATTTCCGACCAGAGCGATTACATCTCCACGTTTCACTTTCTGTCCTTCGCGCACCAGCAGTTTACTGCAGTGAGCGTAGCGTGTGCGGTAACCGAAACCGTGCTCAATCTCGACTGTCTCTCCGTATCCTTGCCGCCAACCGACATAACTAACCGTTCCGTTTCCTGTAGCAAAAATATCCGTGCCGACAGGTGCCGTAAAATCCATTCCCTCGTGGAAACGACGAATATGATACACTGGGTCGATACGCCATCCGTAACCGGATGCCATGTGTTTGAGGTCCTTATTGAGCACAGGCTGAATAGCCGGGATATTCTCCATACGCACCTCTTGGGTTTTGGCTAATTGCAGGATCTCGTCATACGAGCGCGCCTGGACGTATAATCCTTTTTCCAATACATCTATCTTACGCTGCACATCTGCCAAGAGTTGGGTATTGGACATACGTGCCAAGGAGTCGTAGTAAGAGATCTGTTGTGTAGCACCCAAACGCACACTCTGCGGAATAGGCTCCGCACCTAAGATAGCACGATAGAGGTTATCATCTCTTTGCGCCAAGTCATTGATAACTACCTGTATCTGGTCCACTTGGCGCTCCATCGTTTCCAATTGCGACGAAAGTGTCTTGTTATACTGTATCAGCGAAGCTTCCCTTGGTGAGGGGAAGAAATAGAAGAACACGAAGAAGAACACTAATCCTAAGCAAACTCCTCCTATCAAGTACCATCCCGAGCGGCGCAACCAATAATGGATACCATGCTCAACACGCTCTAACTGCAAGGTATCGGGGTTAACGCGGTAATGTCTTCTAAGAATTGTTGATTTCATTTGTGCGATGTATTAGGTTTCTTTTTATACCAAAAGAAATATTGATTTTGTTGTTTTTTCTCTTCAGCCGTGCGCGCCACGTAAATCGGTTTGCCCGTATAGGGATTTATACCGGTATAGAACATGGTTGTTGACAGTGTCATTGGTGTAGGTGTAAAATCCTGTACCTGTTCCGGCCTGTAATGCATTTTTTTCGTTTCCTCCGCCAGTGCCGCCATATGCTGTTTGGTGCATCCCGGGTGCGAAGAAATGAAATACGGTATTAACTGCTGGTTGAGTCCTGCTTCTTTGTTGATTCGCAGGAAGAGGTCTCTAAACCGCAGATAGTTGGCCCAATTGGGTTTTCGCATTATTTTCAGTACTTCGTCGGCACAATGCTCCGGTGCCACTTTCAGTCGTCCTGAGACATGACGTGATATGAGTTGGCGCGCATAAGGTTCACTCATCAAGTCGTACCGAATACCCGAGCCGACGAAAGCGTGCTTGACGTAAGGCAGTTTATCCACCGTGCGGTATATATCAATAATCGGGCCAAAGTCCTGATTGAGGTTCTTACAAATCGCAGGTTGCAGACAACTGGCTCTTGCGCAGCGCTCGCAGAGGGAAATGTCTTTTCCGTGCATCCCATACATGTTTGCCGACGGACCGCCTAAATCACTTATCACTCCGTGCCAGTCCGGCAATTGACTCAAACGCTCTATCTGGCGTAAGATGGAGGCCTTGCTTCTGCTGACAATTTGTTTGCCCTGATGGGCAGAAATCGTGCAGAACGAACAACCACCGAAACAACCTCTATGCATACACACCGACCATTTGATCATCTCGTATGCCGGAATATGTTTGTCTTTGTATTTCGGGTGCGGCGTATATTGGAAGGGCAAGTCAAAAACTGCGTCTAACTGCTCTGTAGTCATCGGCGAGTACGGAGGATTGACCACCACCCATTTTTTGCCTACCTGCTGCACGATGGTCTGCGGATAGATTTTATTGGACTCTATCTCTATATACTTAAAGTTCTCCGCATGTTTGGCTTTGTCTCTCAGCGCTTGTTCGTGCGAATGGAGACGAATAGCGTCAGTCGGTATTTCCGCCTCGTTGTCAGTTATAAATGCCGTTTGCGGCACAGCGTGCCAATTCTTAGTTTGCGCCAAGGCAGTCATTGCTTGTTCGCCCATCCCATAGACTAACGCATCTGCTCCGCTATCCACCAAGATCGAAGGCATTAGTTTATCTGACCAGTAGTCGTAATGCGTCAGTCGGCGCATGGACGCTTCTATTCCACCGATCACTATCGGCACGTCGGGGTATAACTGTTTCAGTATTCGGCAATAGGTTATTGTGCAATAATCCGGTCTTGCACCTGCTTTGCCTTCCGGCGTATACGCGTCGTCGGAGCGCTTGCGTCGTGCGGCAGTATAATGATTGACCATCGAGTCCATACTTCCTGCCGAGACGGCGAAATAGAGACGCGGACGGCCTAATTTGGTAAAATCACGATAGTCTCCTCTCCAGTCGGGTTGCGGCACTATGGCCACTCTGTATCCCGCTGATTCTAAGGTACGGCCGATGACTGCTGCGCCGAACGAAGGATGGTCGATATACGCATCTCCCGTGAAGAAAATGACATCTACTTCATCCCAACCGCGTAATTCCAATTCTTTACGGGTGGTCGGCAAATATTTCTTGAGGTCAGTCAATCTGCAGTCCTAATTGATTTTTCAATTCCAACACTAAAGGATTGGTTTCCGACATTACCTTAAATTTCTCCTCGGCGGTGTATGCCATTTGCTCTTGTGTGAACTCCTCTTGCGTGAGATGTATCTCCACCAGGTCGTTGTGGAGTTCGTCTCTTAACTGTTGGAGTACGGACGGCAATGCTTTTTTCATCTGCTCCATTTGCCAAGGGTTAGGCATCTGGAGGTTGATGGTTGTCTCATCTGCTTTGGTGGGCAGATAGGTTTCTATCAGTTGTTTGAGACGCGGTTCGGAAGTATAGTTTTTTGCCAGACCGACCCACGCGTCTCTGAGTCGGTCAAGAGTAAAAGGGTCTTTTCGCTCCTCCTTGGGCGTAGTGGGTTCACTATTCTCCGGTTGCGGTGTCTCTTGTGCGGGAGTAGCGGAGGATTGGGGTTTAGGCGCAAAACTGAGTCCTGCCGTAGGCATTTTTATGGCCGACGGGATAGGTCCCATTTTAGGCGCCGACTGCGGTGCAGGTTGAGGTGTCGGTTTTGGTGCAGGTTGTGGTGCAGGTTGTGCTGCCTGCGGTTGTGGTGCAGGTGCAGGCTCTGCTTTCTGCGGTTGTGCAGGAGTTGGTTTGGGTTGAGCCGCCGGTTGCGGCGCTGTGACTGCCTGAGCCACACCTAACTGCGTCATTTTGATGAGTGCCAACTCTACCGTCAAACGTTTATTTTTCGCCGTGCGGTATTGTACATCGCAGGTATTCAAGACATCCAATGCCTGGAAGATCCAGATAGGCGAACACTGTTTGGCTTGTTCTCCGTACCGAGCACGAATAGTCTCTGCCGTTTCTAATAACGGTAATGTCTGCGGGTCACGCGCTACTAACACGTCACGCAAGTGTTGCGCCAAACCGATGATAAACTGACCTGCATCAAAACCTTTATTGAGCACGTCGTTGAGCAGCAGTAATGCTCCGCTCACGTCGTGTTGCAAGGAGAGGTCCACCAGACGGAAGTAATACTCCGTATCCAAGACATTCAGGATAGCTATTGTGCGTTCGTAGGTTATCTCTTTTCCGCAGAAAGAAACCAATTGGTCGAAGATAGATAACGCGTCACGCATTCCTCCGTCGGCTTTCTGCGCCACGATATTCAGTGCCTCGTCGCTGACGGTCACTCCTTCGTTCGATGCTACTTTCTGCAGATACGCAATAGTATCCGGAACTGTCATTCGGTTGAAATCATACACTTGGCAACGGCTCAGGATAGTAGCCGGCACTTTATGTTTCTCCGTCGTAGCCAGGATGAAGATAGCATATGAAGGGGGTTCCTCCAGTGTCTTGAGCAATGCGTTAAATGCGCCCTGCGATAGCATATGTACCTCGTCTATGATATAAACGGAGTATTTTCCTATCTGCGGAGGTATACGCACTTGGTCAATCAACGAACGAATATCTTCCACCGAGTTGTTGGACGCCGCGTCGAGTTCGTGAATATTAAACGACCGCTGTTCGTTGAAGGCTTTGCAGCTCTCGCACTCGTTACAAGCGTCAAGACCATTTTGCGGGTTGAGACAGTTGATGGTCTTGGCAAAAATTCGTGCGCAAGTGGTCTTTCCTACTCCACGCGGTCCGCAGAACAAGTATGCGTGCGCCAGATGGTTCTGACGAATAGCGTTCTGGAGCGTTTGCGTCAGAGCTTGCTGCCCCACCACGGTGTCAAACGTCTGCGGGCGGTACTTACGCGCTGAAACAATGTAATTTTCCATTTATCTTTAATTTTCAAATTTCAAATTTCAATTTTCCATAGTTTTCGATGCTATGGAACAAATGTATTTCTCTTTTTCAAATGTCTGAACACCGATTGCCGGTTGCTCGCTCAGCACATTTTTCAGTTGCTCAAAGGACTGAATACCTGTTCCGAGACATTTGAGGACCGCTTCTTTTTGTGTCCAGAGGCGTGTGAAGAATCGGTCTTTGTCGGTTGCAGTCGGCAATGCGCTCCAAAACTGAAACTCCTCTTCGTTCATCGTCTGTGCCACCAGTTCCTCTTTCGCAGGCCGTATAGACTCAATGTCTATGCCTATCGGTTGGTCATCAACTACCACGGCAATGGCTTCGTGGCAATGGCTGATAGAGAAATACTGCGCACTTTTCTCTTTTAACCCTTCACCTTTCTCTTTCAAGAACGGTTTTCCGTACTCGTTATATTCCCACTCACCATTAACCGCTAACCGCTCACCCATTAATTCCTTCAGCATTATCCATGAGCGCAGGCAGCAATACTGACCGAACGGATGTTTGAACCGCAGCGCTTGTTCTCTTCTCTGTGCGGAGACGAGCGGCAATAATCGCTCTATTTCTTCCGCCGTGCCGCGTTTTATGTCGTCGTCAATCCGTATTTGCATCTGCTGTCCGTTAGTTGAGGCACACACCTTTGCGGCTGCAAAGGTACAAAAAAAAATCGACATATGCAAGAAATTGATGATTTTTATGGAAAATTATCGTTTCCAAACCACATTAAGAGTATGTAAAAACCAGGTTAAAAACCCATTGAAATATCGATTAGGTAGGACAAAAAAATGTTTCAAATTGGTATAGTAAGTATAAAAATGTCCTATTTTTTTTCATTTTTTTCTTGCATATATAAAAAAAAAGCAGTAATTTTGCGGCGGTAAATATGGATTATAACATTCTTTTTATATATAACTATCACATTTTCTTTAAGTTAAACTAATTTATTTATGCTTATGAAAAAGATTTTCACATTAATGGCAGCTATGTTGGTCTGCGTTAGTGGAGTGATGGCCGCAGTGGGAGGCAAGTTACGCATCCCTGCTATGGAGCATATAACGGCTATCGTGACACGCGGGGGCGCGACATTGGCTAATGGTGACTCGGTGTGGTCGGGTGATGTGCTCAACATCCGTTATGCACCGGACGCGCATTACTGTATGTCTCGCTCAAGAGAATTTTTCCGCGAGAAGACAGTCACGCTGAAAGACAATGATTTTTGCCAAGACTGGACTAACTTAGCCAATGGCGAATCACAGGGTTTTACCAAGTGTACAGCAGGCGGGAGCAGCTTTGAAGATGTAGGTATTGACGGATGGAAGCACCAGATGCCAAGCTGGAGTTACACGAACACAAACGGGGGGTCATCCTCGACCTACAAAATCACTCCGAGTGTATCAGGAACGGTTAAAGTGAGTTTTGTTCGCGGTTTGAATAACGACTTCGCTCAGTGGGGTAAGTTCAAATTGTACTGGACGAAAAACAACGCGGTGCAGAGTTCAGCTGTGCGTGATTTTACTAACGGCACTTACAACCGCCCCGGTTACACGCTCTTCTACGACACGATAGAAGTTACGCTGACTACAACTGACTCTATCGGTTTCGTTTGCGAAAAGGTTGCCAACAATGGCTGGGGCGATGATGGCCGTTGGTGGTACATTGGCTCCATTCACCTTTTAGGTGGCGGCGACTACTACATTGAACCGATGTGTGCAGAAAAGATGTTCGAAGTTCGTTTCCAAATGAATGATCACATAGAGGTGACCGCTTCGATTCAAGAGGATGATACGCCGATAGCCAATGGCGACTATGCTCCTTGGGATAGACACCTGGTCTACTCCTTCCGACCGAGTTCGGGGTACAAATTCTCCGACAACTCTACCGAAGAACAGGGTGTAGCACAATTGAACGATGGTTACAGCGGTTACAACAAGACCGATAAGTTCTTCACTATCTCCTGCTCCAAGACCGCAGAATTGGATCTTGACTCTCGAATGCCGTTGACAATCACATTGGCAGACCATCTCACGTTGGACTCCATCAGCTTAGATGGTGCGGCATTTAACAGTGGTGACAGTGTTCTATTAGGACAAGTACTCTACTATCGCATCAAGACCGACGACGGTTGGTATTTCCTCGATAAGACTACCGTGAAGGAGGTCACCGTAACACTGACTCCGGAACTTGTTGAGGTGGATGGTTCGGACAAGCGTATTACTATCACTACCGAAGCACCCGAGCAAATCCAACAATATACTCTGATTTTCAATTTAGCCGAGCATGTCAGCTTAGACTCTACCAGTCTAAACGGCGCACTTTATAACTTAGGCGACAATGTCAGCACGGGTGATCAACTCTACTACAGATTCCGTACGGATGACGGTTGGATATTCTCTGATGCCACTACGGTCAAAGAGAACACAGTGACTATTGCCGCTGCTTTGGCTGATGCGGACAAGAAGATAACCATCAATAGTCCTGCTGCTCAGCAGATTATTTCTTACACATTAATATTCGACATTCCTGAGCACGCATCGCTGAAATCAGTTATGGTCAACGGTGTCAATTGGGAAGGAGGACCAGTAGTAGCAGGAGACATAGTGGACTATGAAATTGTAGCTGAGGAACACTACAAGTTCGAAGATTTGAATGATGATTATATATTTGCCAGTAATACCATCTATCCGGACAAGGCAAACGAGAACAACGAAATTATTATCTCCTGTCCTGCTGCTATTTTT
Organism: Paludibacteraceae bacterium; assembly: GCA_017412245.1. GTDB lineage: Bacteria > Bacteroidota > Bacteroidia > Bacteroidales > Paludibacteraceae > Colicola. The sequence continues at coordinate 19,151 of JAFPYI010000018.1, forward strand.
GTGCAGGGTGTAAAGATTCAGTTCGTTGCGACCACGCACAACAGTCTGAAGTACGCCAAGTTGAATGGTGTTGATTATGACGGCGGTTATGCATGGAATGGTGATACTATCGATTTTGCTTTCGTAGCAGACAAGGGATATGATTTCTACGAGACAACACACGAAGAGGGTGTCTTGGAATTAGGAGCCAAAATGCCGGTTGATGAAAGCATGGCAGATGCGGACGGTATTGTCAAATATGAGTGTCCTCCTGCATCGTTACGCCCTGAGTACGTTGTCATCGTTCCCGAGGTTCCGCACACTACGTACACGCTGAAGGTGAACAGTCAACCGATTGAGAACGGCGGCAATGTTTATCCCGGCGATACGCTCTTCTTCCGAATAGAAGCGGAGGAAGGTTACGCATTTGAGTATAGCGGAAGCACCTTCATTGAGGACAAGACTACTATCTACCGTGGTATGACGGATAACGATACTATCCTCATCACCGGCTTCGGTGAAGTCAAGATCCAGAAACCGTTGATTATGGTTAATATGCTCGATTCGACGACGGCTCGTATCAGCTGGACGGGCGTTTTCACTGAGTCCAAGATTTTGGTAACGCCTGTTGAATTGATGAATGCCGATCCTCGTTATACAAAGGGCTTTACCTTCGTCAACGAGCGCGAACTGGTTATCGACACACTGACTCCGGGCGTGCGCTACTATGTATATGTAATAGGTCTCAAGCCTGAGATGTCCGATGTGGCTTATGTCACCTTCGATGCCATTTATACTGAAAATGGCGGTGGAGAATGGAATTTGGCTTCCACTTGTACCTTTACCATCAATATGTACGATAGTTACGGTGATGGTTGGAATGGTTGCGGTCTGCGCTTTGTAGAGGCAGGCGAAGAACAAACTATTACCCTCTCGGATGGAGAGTGCGGCACCGCTACCTACGAGTCCACCGGCGAGGAGGTGAAGATCTATTGGGTGTCAGGTAGTTACAAAAGCGAAGTAAGTGCTATAGTAACGAATCAAGAAGGTTCCGTAGTGCTGAATATTGCTCAGGGTCAGGCAAGCGACTACGTGGATGGGCAATTGCTCTTCAGCGGCGTGCTGTGTGATTTCTGTCACGCTAAGATTGAGGATATTATCTACGATATCGATAGCACCAATTTCCTTGTCTCTTGGACGGGCGTTGACGCGGTTAGCTACGATGTAATCGTGACGCAGAAGTCTTATCTGACGGCAGAAGAGGTGGAGGGAATCATGTTCCATCAGGATTCTACCTCTTACTTCTGGACAGGCGAGAAAAATAAAGGTTACAATGTTTATGTTCGTGGCATCTGTGCCGACGGTATTGCGGGTGCATGGAGCAAGGCCTTTGTATATGAGCCTATAGATAATCCGGAACCGTATGCACGTCTCCACGCTAAGTCGATTGAGTTCGATTATACAGAGGAAGGTGATCTGTTGACCAATGCCGCTATGGGTGGTCCCTCGGCGGGCATGTACTTCCCTGTTCTGGCCTACCGTGTCAATCTGGCTGATACCACCGATGCAGTCTTCTCGTTCGAGTGGAAGCATTTGAAAGACTACAACGACACCTATGGTGTGGTTCTGCGCGACACAGCGGCTGACGCACCTATGGAAATGCTCCAATACTTCGAGCGTGGCGACACGTTGCGTAACATGATTGGCGACCTGTACATTCTCGTTCTGAACGAAGGGCAACTGGATGAATACACACTGAAGTTCACCAAGCCTAAGTATCTGGTGGCTAAGCCTATCGAGCCGGATTATACCGAGACGGGCGATTTCACCGAAGCAGTGTCTTGGTCAACTCCGTATTCGACCACTTGGCCGACAGTTCTGTACAGCTATACTCCTACCGATTCGGTAGCAGACATTGTTTGCTCGGTAACAACTGAGTCGTACAGTTCGACTATGATGAGCTCGCCGTCAATCTACTTCTTTATATTCAGAGACACTCTTGATAATAGTCATATAATATACAGCGATCCGGCTAATTTCGGTGGTTTCTCGCGCAGAGTAGAGAAAGGACATACTTACTATATTGCTATCAGTTTGAATCCGACCAACGGAAAGCAGACCGACGACTACACGATCCATCTCAGCAAGATTGCTCCGTTAGCAGCTAAGACCATTACGCCGGACTACATCGAGACGGGTGACTATACCGATGCTACCGAGTGGATCCATCCTTACTTCGGCACTACGACTTACTCGAAGGCATACGTCTATACTCCGAGCGATACGACCGAGGTACTGTTGACCGTCAAAGGCAATAACGCGCCGAGTGGTGCAGGTATCTTCCTCTATAAGAATGAGATTACCGGTTCTAATTCGCTTATTGCACAGGCAGCTCCTACTATCGGTCGCATGACCTGTTACAAGGATTCCACCTACATTCTTGTCCTCAGTTCGCTGCCTATGTACGGTGGCAATCGCACCGATACCTACGAGCTGCGCATCGAGGAACTCAAGGAGGAGACCGTTCCTACGGTAACAGCCGTTATCGAGCCGGATACTATCGTAAGAGATGTACTGACGACAGAGGACTATGTAAGCGAAGCAGATGCGCTCATCAAGGTGTACGAGTATGTGGCATACCAAGATGAGAAAGTGTCAATGGGTCTCTTTATCAACGATACTATCGCGGGTATAGGTGGTGGCATGATGTATATGCCGTTCTACGCGTATGTATATAAGGATACGCTTGAGCTGTACGGTTCGGAATACAGCAGCTTTAGTGGCTCTTTCGTTCCGCTTACGCTGACCGGAAGCGAGGAAGGAACTCACTACTATATCGTTATCTCCGGTAACTCGTCTATGGCACTGACCGGTCTGCCGTTCAATTTCCATTTCCGTCGTGAGATAGATTACAACGCTCCTAACGTGCGTCAGGCGGTAGAGGTAGGTCAGCGCTACACCAGCGAGTTGACGTTGTTCGACGAGTATACGTATCATTCTTGGCCGGGCTCGGCAGAAACGTTCGAGTTCCACGCTGAGAAGGGTAAGAAATACAAGATCTTAATGCATAGTCTTGAGGAGAGTTCTGTCAACAATCTGTGGATTTCTGTTCTCGACCCGAGTCGTAAGACAGGTACGTATAGCGGCAACCTGGTATCCACGTACAATGGAGAGAGTGATGGCTGGTGTGCTATTGAGTTCGCCCCGGATTCGACAGGCAACTATGTACTGATATTTGATCACTACTTGAATATGAGTTACATGATGCAGGATACCTTATCGTATGAGTTCCTCATCACCGAGTATATCGAGTTCATCGATATGATCAACCAAGCTGAGTATGTGGATGCGGCTACGCCGTACAACGAGAGCGGTGTCTTCACTTCGGCATCGACCAAGGTATTGTTTAATGCAGAGTATAGTTTCCATGCTCCTTCTTCGTTCATCACGGCCTACGGTGGTCTCTACAATGCGAAGGCCTACATGGTGATTGTTCCTGCCGGTCAAGACCTCTTCGTTGAGTATGGTAGTCAGAAGGATGTTATCATTCAGATCTACGATTTTGCTACCTCTTCGTCGGCTCACTCGCCGCAGAAATTCGATGAGATTGATTTTGCTTATCCGTATGAGGTGGGCTATTACCACAACTCTGAGCGCGTGGCTAAGATGGTTTATGTCGTTGTATCGCAGTACGATGTTGAACTGGGCGACGATGTGTGGAGCCTGCGTATCGGTCTTGGAGAAGCAACGTTCGAGTTGGCAATCGCTAAGGGTGTAGCAAGTCAAGATAAGATCACTATCTACAACGACCAAGACGAGATGGATGCAGCGGCTGCACTGAGTGCATTGCAACTGTCGGCTATCGACGCCGCTACGGGTACTACTATCGGTACTATCCTCAACAACAGCGCTTACTGGCGAGTTGATTTGGTTAACAACAAGGCTCGTTTTGAGGCCAACGACAGTGACCTGCCTGTAGGTTACCGCTTCGCAGAGGCAACCGAGTGGATTGAGGTAGAAATTGAAGTTCTGCCTTACAGTCAAGGTATAGACGACCTTGAGGGTGAACAACGCGTTGAGATACGCAAGTTCCTCTACAACGGCCAGATCTATATCCAGACACCGCAAGGTATCTTCAATATCACAGGTCAACGCGTGAGATAATCGCTTCCCTCTCTCTCCCCTCCTTTTAGGGAGGGGTTGGGGGTAGGCCCTTCTCCTAGAAAAAGCGACCTTCGGGCCGCTTTTTTTTGTGGTGGCTTAAACAAAAAATCTCCGCATTTCTTGCGTATTTGCAAAATTTGTTGTACCTTTGCACTGATTATACTCCGCTTGGGGTAATATTGGGGTAATTACCTTATTATAACGTATCCCGGTGCACCCTATATATATTATATATATAATATATATTCCGTGATTTTTAATTTTGAACTCACAAATACAATGAAACTTCTCAAATTTATAGCAAAAAACTGTAAAATTCACCCTGTTCTTTATGATGCATACCTTATGCTTCAGCGGAGACTGGGCGCTGAAATGGTGCATCGCCGTAAGCGCAAATCAACTATGTGCATTGAGGTCATTTTCTATGCCGATTCGCTCGCGATTATCACAGGTCGCCTGAATACACTCAAAGAGGCAGAGAAATGTGGCTTCTGGATTATGTGCCGACGGCAGACGAAAAAAGGGCATACAATCTACAAAGAGCACCCGGTATTCCAACTTTTCCTAACACCGGTGCATCCTAAGAAACGACACGAACAAAACACAACCATAACCTCGCTGGACAAACCTGCTACCCAAGCACTTATGGCCTGATTTTACAAAATTATTGCAAAAAATTTGCGTAATTCAAAAAAAAGTATTACTTTTGCACCGGATTTCGGAAAATGAAGTCCATTTCTAAGTAATTCCTTATTATTTTTATGCAATACGATTTACAAAAACTCGAGCGTATGTCGCTCGATGAAGTGCGTGAGATAGCCGAGTCTATGGGCTTGCATCCACGCCGCAGTCAGAGTATTCGTGAGTTGAGTTATGCCATCTTAGACGCCCAGGCCGATAACCGTGCGGCAGTAGTAGAAGCTCGCGAACAACAGAAAGAAAATAAACGTGAACGCGTGCGCGGTGTTCGTCGCGCTCCGCAGAAAGTGAATACCGCTAACATGAAAAGTGAACAGGTGGTAGCCACCGTAGGCAATGCGAAAGATGAGTTAGCAGAGATGCACGAACAACTGAAAGCCAATAACCACAAACCGAATAAAACCGTGGTGAAGGTGAAAGGTGAGGGGTTAACGGATGAGCGGATGAGTGGACTAGCGGATGAAGGGGGGAAAGGATTAGTGGATGAGAAGCCTGCTCCCGGATTAGTGGATGAAGGGGTGAAAGAACCAGCTCCGACCAAGAAACGTGGCCGTAAAACAGCTAAAGCAGGGGAAGAGCAGCCTACCCCGGAGATAACAAATGAAGGAGTGAAGGAAGAGTCTACACCCGAGGTAACAAATGAGAAGCCTACCCCGAAGGTAACGAATGAAGGCGTGAAAGAGGAAAAGAAAGCACCTCATCTGCCGAATTTGGGCGAGAACGTGATTGCTATGGGTACATTGGAATGTGCACCGGACGGATACGGATTCCTGCGCTCAGCGGATTATAACTACCTGCCCAGCCCGGACGACGTGTATGTAAGCAAAGAGCAAGTACGTCAATATGGCCTCAAACCCGGCGACACCGTTGAGTGTTCGATTCGCGTGAACCCGCAACCGGATAAATTCTTCCCGATGGACAAAGTGATTCGTATCAACGGCTTAGCACCGGAATTAGCCAAACAACGTATCGCGTTCGAGAACCTTATTCCACTCTTCCCTGACCAGAAATTCAAACTCTGCACCGGCAAAAACGACCCGTTGAGTGTTCGAATCATCGACCTCTTCTCCCCTATCGGTAAAGGTCAACGCGGACTGATAGTAGCGCAACCGAAGACCGGTAAGACCGTGTTGCTGAAAGAATTAGCAAACGCTATCTTAGCCAACAACCCGGAGGTGTATATGATCGTCCTGCTGATTGACGAGCGTCCGGAAGAGGTAACAGATATGGCTCGTTCCGTGAATGCAGAAGTGATTGCTTCTACGTTCGACGAGCCGGCAGACAACCATGTGAAAGTGGCGAATATCGTTCACGAGAAAGCAAAACGATTGGTAGAAAGCGGTCACGACGTAGTTATCCTGCTGGACTCTATCACCCGTCTGGCACGAGCATACAACACCGTAGCTCCTTCCAGCGGAAAAGTGTTATCCGGAGGAGTGGAAGCCCAAGCGCTGCATAAACCCAAACGTTTCTTCGGCGCAGCACGAAACATAGAGAACGGAGGTTCACTGACGATCATCGCTACCGCACTGACCGAGACAGGAAGTAAGATGGATGATCTGATTTTCGAAGAGTTCAAAGGCACGGGAAACATGGAACTGCAGTTAGACCGTAAGTTAGCTAACCGCCGTATCTTCCCTGCCGTAGATATACCTGCTTCCAGCACCCGTAGAGATGACTTACTGCTGCCGCCGGATATATTATCGCGTATGTGGCAAATCCGTAAGATGCTCAGCGAGATGAATAGCCAAGAGGCAATGGAGAAACTGACCAGTTATATGGAACGCACGGAAGATAATGACGAGTTCCTGCTGGCCGTTAACGGCAGCCGTTAACGGCGTTAAATGGTTAAGATGGTTTTGTTTGCAACAAAACGTTAAACTGTTATGACAATTCTAATTCTCAACGGTCCGAATTTGAATCGGTTAGGGAAACGGAAACCGGAGATATATGGAAATATATCAATGGCACAGATTTTGTTAGACATCCAGCGTGCGTACCCGGATGTGCACTTCATTTACCGCCAGTCCAACCACGAAGGAGACTTGATTGATTGGATACAGGAAGCGAATGAGCGGTCAGCAGTCAGCCTTCAGCCGGAAGAAACGGTAGCAGGTATCGTGCTTAATGCAGGCGGATACACGCATACGAGCGTGGCATTACGAGACGCAGTGGAGGAATGCGAGGTGCCGGTAGTAGAGGTACATATCAGTGACATCTCCAAACGGGAACCGTTCCGAAGAAACAGCCTTCTCACGGACGTGTGCGCGCATAGTATAATAGGTCAAGGAACAGAGGGATACCGACAAGCCGTAAAGTGGCTATTGAACGCCTAAAAGCTATTTAATATTTAATATTGCAAATTTAAGATTTAAGATTGAAACGGTTAGTTAACATATTGATTTTGCTGGGAGTGAGCTTGGTTAGTTGGGCGGCTGCTCTCACGGGAAACGTGATCGACTACGGCACTAAGCAGCCTATCGATTTTGCCAACGTCAGCGTCACGCGTTCAGGCGAGACAACGCCTGTAGGCGGAACCATCACTGACGCCAAAGGTCATTTCTCTATCGAGTTGACCGACGGCCAGTATATCGTGACCGTTTCATTTATGGGTTACGGTGAACAGACACGCGAAGTGACTATTGCCGGCAAACCGGTCAACCTGGGACGTATCGCGCTGAAAGAAGATACACAGACGCTGAGCGAAGTGGAGGTAGTCGGACAAGGCTCTTCCATGAGGTTTGAGTTGGACAAGAAGGTCTTCACAGTGGATCAGAATATCGCTTCTGCCGGCGCCTCCGTCACGGATGTGTTGGAGAATATCCCTTCTGTGGATGTAGATCAGGAAGGTACGATCTCGCTCCGCAACAGCGAGGACGTGGAGATATGGATCAACGGCAAGCCTGCCGGACTGAACAGCGAGAACAGGGGACAGGTGCTGCAACAGATGCCTGCCGGCACGATCGAGAAGATAGAGATCATTACCAACCCTTCGGCTAAGTTCAGCCCCGAAGGAACATCCGGCATCATCAACTTAGTAATGAAAAAAGACCGCTCGGCGGGTTACTACGGTTCCGTTCAGGCGGGACTGGACTACGCGCTGGCTGCGCCATGGAACGTACCGCCAGGCGCCAACCTCGGTTTTAACATCAATTTCAACGCCGGACCGGTGGATGGATATTTCAACGTAGGCTACCGTTATCACATCAGTAACGGCGGCAGCAAGACCGACCGCTACAACCTCTCCGGCGAAGGAAGTCAGGCGCTGGATAGTTCGTTGATCCAGAGCCATCTGGTGCAAGAAGGAACCCAGACCCACCGCGGCGGAGGTCTCTTCGCCCGCGCAGGACTGAACTTCCGCCTGGCGGAAGGCCATACGCTCGGTGTATCCGGATTCGGGATGGTGAGCGAGCCGAACGTATTCAAGATGAGCAACACCAACCACCGCACCTACCTGCTGACCGCACCGGACGGCTCTGTCATACGCGACTACACCAGAGACCAGAGCGGTACCGACTCGCACCCCGGAGGAAACGCGACACTCGACTACACCTTCGAGTTGGATAACCATAAGCTGTACGTCAGCGGTACCTATAACAACTTCGGCTTTAACATGGCTACCGGCTATACGCAGATCGAGAACGCCGACACCACCTACCAGGACCAGACGAGCCTGAGCAACGACCAGAGTATCGAGATCAAAGCCGACTACGAGTGGAAGCCGACTACTCAGAGCCGTCTCGAAGCCGGCTACGACTACACACGGGGATGGAACAACAGCAAAGCGGACGCCTTCAATAACAACAAACAGGGCGCACACATACAGGAACTATTCCCTTACTACGCCGATTTCAACGGACTGACCCAGAACCATGCGCTGTACATCACATACGGAAACAGGTTCTTCGACAAACTGTCCATCCAGGTAGGTCTGCGCGGCGAGTACTACATGCGCCATCTCGAATCGGGATACAAAGACGGAACGGGTGCTATCCAGGACTCCTACGCGGCTTTCCCGAACAAGAAAGACACGGCGTATTTCCAGGTCTATCCGAGTGCATACATCGGTTATGATTTCGGAAACGGACATGAATTGCAACTCAACTACACGCGTCGCGTGAACCGCCCGCGGGGACACCAGATCAACCCGCGTATGGATTTCAGCGATAGCACCAATATCAGTTACGGAAATGTGGACCTGCTTCCTGCATACTCCAACAACCTGGAGCTGAACTATCTCAAGACCTGGGAGCGTCATACGCTGAGTGCCGGTGTGTTCTGGAAATACGGTGAAGGAGCCGTGCAAAACATCAAATACATGGACAACGGTGTGATGAAGAACACCTATCTCAATGTGACGACAAGGCAAGAGTTGGGTGTCGAGGTAGTAGCTAAAAACCGCCTCTTCGGAGAAGTGCTACAGTTGACTACATCCGCCAATTTCTACTGGAACAACATAGGCGCCGTACACGACACGATCATGCACCAGGGAGCCTCTATTCCTGTTAATTTGGCGGGACAAAATATCTTTGCAGGCTCCGTACGGATCAACGCCCAGTTTATGTTCACCAAGAATTTCAGCGGCCAGATCTCCGCTAACTACCGTTCTCCGCGTGTAGTAGCCCAAGGAGCGACAAGCCACAGTTACTCGATCGACATCGGTCTTCGCCATACTTTCCTGAACAAACAACTGGCGCTGGCGCTCAACGTGCGTGACCTGCTCGACAGCCGCGCACGAAAGAACACCACTTGGGGCGACGGTTTCTGGCAGTACAGCGAGAACAGATGGCACAGCCGTACCATCAGTTTTACAATAACCTATAATTTCGGTAACCAGCAAGGCCGCAGACGCAACAGACCGGACGGTGATTTAGGCGGCGGTGGCGATGATATGGATGATAGTGGAAACAGCAGCAGCGACTATTAAGGGGAAAGGTGCGCCCGGAGGGCTAAGGTGAAAAGTGAAAAGTGAAAGGAAATATATATTAGCGATTGTGATTCTTTGCTTGGGGGTTTTTATGCCCGCAAAGGCACAAGTAGCAATGAACAGACCATACGTGGATGATAAGTTATTCCACTTTGGTTTTCAGTTGGGATTAAACTTCTCTTCCTTCGGTGTGACCGACAGTGAGTTACCAATCACCAATCCGATAACCGGCGAGACGGAGATTTATCACGCACGCGTAAGCAGTATTCTGCCGGGTTTCAACGTAGGTTTTATTACAGACTTGCGTTTATGCAATTATCTCAACCTGCGCTTCTGTCCGGGAATGCAATTCAGCAGTCGTACACTCAGTTACAAAACCGAGTCCGGCAATCCTGTAGTCGGTGCACCCGGAACAGGTTCTAAAGTGGATGTGTTGGCTATTCCTGTTTATCTGCCACTATATCTCAAATGGTCTGCCGCACGAGAAGGAAACTACAGACCTTATGTCATTGCCGGTGGAGGTGTTAGTTTTAATGTCAGCCGTGACCGCGAGAAACCGGTATTACTCAATCAAATGGATTATTTTTGCGAAGTAGGTTTTGGTGTGGACTTATATTTCCAATGGTTTAAGTTCTGTCCGGAAATCACTTATCGCATCGGTTTTGCGAACCAACTCTACCCGTCCGAAGGACGAATGGAATTAGCCCCTCAGAATGCCTTCTACACCGACGCGCTCTCACGACTAACGAATCATTGTGTGTGTCTGACCTTCAATTTCGAGTAAATGCGTAAAGGATTATTCATATTACTATGCCTCTGCGCGCTGGTCAGTTGCCGTGAAGAACGCATCACCGATGACCCTTCTGCGAAATTGTCTTTCTCTGTAGATACCCTGCGTTTTGACACCGTTTTTACGGAGCAAGGGAGTGCCACATTACCGTTAATGGTGTACAACCGCAATGCCAATGCATTGCTCATAGACCATATTATTCTGCAAGACGGCAAGACCTTTCATGTCAATGTGGACGGTGAGCAAGATTTATCACTGCTGAAAGACGTGAAACTCAATGGCGGTGACAGTTTGTTCGTTTTTGTTCGCGTAGATATCAATCCGACCGGTGACAATAATCCGGTTTTGGTCAATGACCAATTGGTTTTCCACTTAGCATCCGGCAATGCGCAGACTGTGGAATTGGAAGCGTATGGTCAGGATGTGGTCAGACTACGTGGAGAAAAAGGGCTTTTAGTCCTGGGCGACTATACTTTTACTTCCGACAAGCCGTACTTGCTTTTTGATACTATTGCCTTTACCGGAACTCTTTCCCTGCAAGCCGGTGCAACCTTGTATATGCACGCCGGAGCGTGTATCTATGCGCAGGGAGACGTGACAGCTGCAGGAGAAGTCAATAAACCGATTATCATTCGCGGTGACCGATTAGACAATCTCTTTGATTCGGTGCCTTATTGCTATGCAGCAGGTGGATGGGACGGGATATATCTGGTCTCCGAGACCGCCGGACGCAACTATTCCCTTTCATACGTTGATATCTTATCCGGCAATGTAGGATTATACTGTTATAGCGCTCGGAAAGACAATCTCCCCTTCCTTCGTATGGACGGTTGTCGTATTCATAACCACGCTTTATATGGTTTGGTCTTGATGAATACAGATGCGCTTGTCACCAATTCCGAGATTAGCAACTGTGCTTCGTATTGTGTCTATTGTTCCGGCGGTGAGCATCGATTCATTCACAACACCATTGCATCCTATTTCGGTTATACGAATATTCGCATACAAACAGTAGGCAAAGAGGATGTTGCAGCTGTATTCATCAATAATCTGCAAAAAGAAGAACCGTTTACCGTTTGCGACTTTTATAATTCCATCATTACCGGTTATTATCCGAACCAATTGGTAGTTGCTACGCCTTTTGACCAATACTACCCGGGAGCATTTGTCGGTAATTATTTGAAAACAGACACATTAACCATCCCGCACGCAGAGCGTAATGTCTATTGGCAAAAGAGCGATACCGTTTCTGTTTTCCGCAACACGTTCTATAAGTATAAGGAATACAACTATTACGATTTTCGTTTGGACTCACTGAGTCCTGCTATTGCTATTGGCGATAGTTTAACGGCAGTGCCCTACTCCACTGACCGTAATGGTATCTCACGCGCACTGTGCATACCGGACGCAGGGTGCTATCAACATGAATAATAATATGAAACGCTTCTGGTTGGCCTTCCTGTTTATCTTGGTTCTCTTGCCATCGCAGGCATTTGATATAACCGGACGTGTTCTCTCTGCTACCGATGAATCGGTGCTGGAGATGGCCACGATTCGTTTATTTAGCTATAATGGCTCCGACAGTATTTTAGTTCAAGGTGCGCAAACAGGTCTTGATGGATCGTTCCTGCTGCGAAACATTGCCGATGGCGAATATAAATTATTTGTCTCTAATGTTGGTTTTGTGGAGCAAAACAAATCTGTTCGTGTTGCCGGTCGTGACGTGGCTATCGGCACCTTGCGACTCAATGAAGATATTAAAGCCTTAGCCGAAATTCAGGTACAAGGCCACGCTGCAGAGATGATCGTCAAAGGGGATACGATTGAGTACAACACCGCGGCATACAACGTTGGCGAAAACGCGATGGTGGAAGACCTGCTCAAGAAAATGAACGGCGTGACCGTAGATGCAGAAGGAAACGTAACCGTCAATGGCGAAAATATCACCGCTATACGTATTGACGGTAAGAAATTTTTCGGAAATGATGTGCAGTCTGCCACGAAAAATATCCCGGCAGATATGATTGAAAAAGTTCAAGTCATAGATGAAAAATCAGACATGGCCAAATTAACCGGATTTGACGATGACGAAGGAGAACATATCATCAATCTGACTCTTAAGAAAGATCGCAAACGTGGTATTTTCGGCAATTATAAAGGCGGTTTAGGCGCAGATATGGTGACGGCTAACGGTGGTTGGTTTGACTACGGAAACCCGGCTTACGGGGCTACAGCGCTGGATAGAACTCGTCATTTCTTTGGAGATGATTTTCGATACACGCTCAATCTGTTTACGAATATTCTTTTAGGCGAGAGTCAAACGACTATCATCGGCGGAGCAAACAACACCAATGAAGTAAAGATGGGCAGAGGACGAAATGCCGGTTTTGGGCAGTCGGCTAATTCCGGTATTACCTGGTCGGAAAACCTGGGTATTAATACCAATGTGGATTTCACGGGCAAGATTACTCCCGTTGATTCCAAAACCACTCTTCTTTTCGGTGGTGACGGTTCACTCAATCACTCTTACAACGACACTCGCTCCGAGCAGCAAAAGACAGAATATGCAGGTGAGACAACCTATAAGAGTTCGCAACTATCCGACAAAGACTCACGAGGCTGGGACGTGAATCTACGTTTTGAATTAGACTACCAAATTGACTCACTGAATAAGATTCTTATTCAACCGTCCCTATCCTACACCGGTAGTTCATCTCTCTCACACTCGGAATACAATTATTGGGAAGACTCAACACTCATCAATATTGGAGAACAAGATAAAATTGATACCTCGCGTCAAATCAGTGCCGGTACAAAGATCACTTATAATCGCAAATTCCTCCGCCCGGGAAGAAGTCTTACGTTAACCGGAAACTACAATTTCTCTACGACTGACGGCTTTAACATGACTATCGCTACCGGAACCAATAAGGTGGACCAATATACTTTCTCCGGCAATCGGAACCATGGTTATTCGCTGCGTATGTCGTACGTTGAACCGATCTACCACAATAACCATCTTTTAGAGATTGCGGCGGATTTCTCAGGACGTAACAGAACTAGTCACAAGGACCAATTCTCCAAAGACACGCTGATAGGCGAATATGCTTTTGATAGTACTTATTCCAATTTATTGGCAAATAATTACTACGTTGAGCAGTTAGAACTTAATTACCGTTGGGTCAGCGAAAAAACCGATTTGACCGTTGGTCTCAAGGGGTTGGCGACACAAACCCACTCTGCAACCAGTTATGGTGGTGTTCAACTTCGAGACACCATTGTCTATGCATTTAATTTTGCACCAAGCGTCAATTTCAAATACAAATTTGGCAAGAAAGAGTTCGCACGTTTTACCTATCGCGGAACAGCCACACAACCATCCATCAACCAGATGGAGCCTGTTCGCAACAACTCTAATGCAATGAACGAGACCGTTGGAAATTTAGCACTTAATCCGTCTTTTGCACATAACCTGCGGTTCATGTACAGTCGTTTCAATCAAGATTTATTCTCCAGTATTATGGCCGGGTTACAAGGTACACTCACCCAACACGCATTGGTGAATAATTCTATCTATGACGAGACAGGAAAACTGTACCAACAAACCGTCAATGCCGATGCCTTACCATGGAATATCAATGCGAATTTGATGTATAATATACCTTTCGCGCAGAAGATGTTTCAGTTCAATACACGCACCACAATATCTTTCAATCAACGTGTTGCGTATATCCAGCGCGGACAAACGGCTGCAGAGATTGCTCAAATGATAGAAACCAATACGTTCATCCGCGGAGAACGCTCATTGACCAATAATCTACGAGCTTCGGAAGATCTCAATCTACGTTTCACTCACTCTATCGTAGATATAGGTATTCGTGCCAATTTCACTTACAGTCGCACCAATAATAATCTGACGCATAATAGTACCAGCAATGTTTATAACTGGGGTATAACAGGTGATATAGAGTTTCACCTGCCTAAACAATGGACTATCTCTGCCGATTGCGGTTATACGGCCCGATACGGATACCAACTCAATGACGTTGACGAAATTATCTTGAATGCTTCCATCGACAAAACATGGGACATTGCTACTCTTTCGCTCAACGTATATGATATTTTACACCAGCGCAAAAATATCGTTCAGGTCATAAATGATAATTCCGTTTCGTGCGCAAAATATAATACCTTACCCACCTATTTTATGCTTACCTGTACGTTTAAGTTAAATAAGATGGGAGACCTGAAAGCCAAAGGTGCTGCAGGACGAATGCAAGAAATGATGGAAAACGGAGGCTCTCCTATGAATCCAAATCGCGGAGGAGTGCCAATGCCGCCACCTAATCAATTATAAGGATACATTAGATATGGCACAAATTGCTACTATAGGATTTTTTGACGGAGTGCATAAAGGTCACCAGTTCTTGTTTGAGCACTTACGTTCATTGGCGAAAAAAGAAGGACTAAGCAGTCTTTGTATCACTTTCTCACAACACCCTCGTACAGTACTGCAAAGCGATTATTTACCACAACTGCTCAGCGCTACTGATGATCGCATACATATTCTCCAACAAGAGGCGGATGAAGTTTTAGTATTGGATTTTGAGCAAATAGCTTCACTCACAGCCCATGAATTTATGGTATTCATCCATGAGCAATACCAAGTAGATGCGCTTTTGATGGGTTATGACCACCATTTTGGTTGCGATAATCTGCGTACACCGCGTGAATATAAAAAAATAGCAGACCAAATAGGTATCACACTTTATACGCTTAACGAATACCAGGAAGGAGAGTGGCACGTGTCTTCCACTGAAATTCGGCGCGAATTGGAAAACGGGAATATTGTGATGGCAAACGATTTACTCGGTCGACCATACACACTTGCAGGAAAGGTGGTTCATGGCAATGGTATTGGTCATAAAATCGGTTTCCCTACGGCTAACATCGCTCCCGCCGAGGTACACCAAGTGATTCCTGCTAATGGCGTTTACAGCGGAGAAGTGCTACTGGCGGACGGAACGCAACACAAAGCCATCATTAATATCGGTACTAATCCGACGGTGGGGAATAGCGAGCGTACCATAGAAGTACATATACCAAAACTGAAAACGGACCTGTATGGTTCGCTACTGACGATTATCTTTAGCCGCCGTATTCGTGACGAGCATAAATTTGACAGTTTGGAGGAATTACAAGAGCAGATAAAGCTTGATATCCGAACTCTTCTCTCCTGATTTTACAAAGCGTTAAACGTATATCCTTGCGCTTGCAACCACTCTATCGCTTTAGGCAGAGTGGCTAACATGCGTTCGTTCGATTTGAGCGAATCATGAAAATTGATGATCGACCCATTGCGGGTATATCGATAAATGAGCGACAACATCCGTTCGGGACTATAGTTGGCGTTGTAATCGTGCGTCAGCACATCCCAGAAATACAGGGTATATCCCATTTTTGCGAGCGCGCGGCGTTGACAGATGGTGGCTCTGCCGTAAGGCGGACGCATTAAACGCGTTGTTAAGCCACCCTCCACGGATTTACTGCCATGTCTGGCAAAAGCCTCTTCGCATAATTTTACTTCCTCTAAATAGGCAGCCTTGCTCATGCGAAAACCTTTCACGTGATGGTAAGTATGATTGCCGACGGAGTGGCCGTCAGCAATCACTTGGCGGTAGATTTCCGGATACTTATCCACGTTCTCGCCTACCATAAAAAAGGTTGCCTTTACTCCATATTTTTTCAATATCTCTAACACCTTTGGTGTTACCTCCGGTATTACACCATCGTCAAAAGTAAGATACACCGTGCGCCGGTTTTTATCCGGACAAGGCACACGGAAAACTCCGTACGGATATAAACGTTGAAAGAGCATACTGAATTGATATAGAGGGCGTAAACTTACCATGCCAACGACGAAGCGCCTAAAATAGCCGCGTCAGAGTCTTTTAGTACAGAGATTGATACAGGTATTTTGCCTTTCCATATAGGCATTAAGTTCGCATCTAAGGCCTCACGAATCGGGTCCATAATCCAATGGCCGGACTTAGTAAGTCCACCGAAGAGGATAATAGCCTCAGGACTGGAGAAATGTACGTAGTCTGCCAATTTCTCGCCTAACAGATGACCTGTATAATCAAAAATTTGTTTTGCTACCAGGTCGCCCTTTTCTGCTGCGTCGAAGACATCTTTGGACGTAATATTGTCAATGTCTGCTACTTGACGCAAAAGAGTTGGTTGTGTAGTGGAGGTGACTATCTCTTTTGCTGTGCGTGCTACGCCGGTAGCAGATGCGTATGCTTCGATACACCCTTTCTGTCCGCAACCGCAGAGACGTCCGTTACCGGAATGATCGATCTTACAATGGCCTAACTCGCCTGCAAAACCATCGTGACCATAAAGTAATTTGCCGTCTATCACAATTCCGGAGCCAACACCTGTTCCTAAAGTGATGACAATGAAGTTTTTCATTCCTCGTGCGGAGCCGTAAATCATCTCGCCTTGAGCAGCTGCATTCGCATCATTGGTAATGGTACATTTAACGCCCATACGTTCGCTGATGAGTTTGGCAAACGGCACAACACCTTTCCATGGCAAGTTAGGTGCTTGCTCGATGCATCCCGAATAGAAGTTAGCGTTGGGAGCACCGCAACCGATACCTACTATATCGCTCATCTGCAGTCCTTCATCCGCTACCAATTGTTTCATTGCGGCACAAAGAACATTGCAGTATTCGTCAATATCAGGATATTGCTGAGTAGGAATACTATTGCTGCGCAATACTTGTCCTTCTTCATTCACTAAACCAAACTTGGTGCCTGTTCCGCCCAAGTCAATTCCTAATGCGTATTTTTTCATGGTTAATCTATTTTAATGTCTTTATTTACATTTTTGCTTCCCCATATAGCGTAGTAGAGTATGAAGGCTACACTGACTACCGGAACGATATAACTTACCAAACAATCATGAGCTGCAATCACACTTTGGATATACGGAACAATTCCGCCACCGACAACCATCATCATGAAGATTCCGGAAGCCTTAGCTGTATATTTCCCTAATCCTTCTGTAGCCATATTGAAGATAGAGGTCCACATAACAGAAGTACACAAGCCACAAAGCACCAAGAGTGTTGAAGCCAATGGTACATCAATCACTTCGCCTTGTACAATCGATTTCACCATGATACTGTCGCCAATTATCATTGCACCTACCATCAACGCGATAGCAACACTGGCTACCACAATTACCATGTTACGACTGCTGACTTTTCCGCCAATAGCCGAACCTATGAAACGACCGATAAGCATCAGTATCCAGTAACGACCGGCAATAAATCCGGCTGCTGCAAATCCTACTTTCGGCGTCAGATAAGAGATTAATGTAGCAGGAATACCGATTTCGACCCCCACATAGAAGAAGATAGCTATCACACCTAATGTCAAATGACGGAAAGCCCACGGAGTACGTTCGTATGTGATATTCTGACCTGCTCCTTCCGGTTCAGCGATAGGAGTCAAACGGATGATGAGATAGATGAGTGCAAATACCGCCATTGCAATGTAGAGAACGATATTCACGTCATCAATTTCTTTACCTGCGAGACTCTGACCTACTAATGCTCCAACAAGCATAGGCGTTAACGAAGCAGAGAGAGAGTTCAGTGTTCCACCAACCATGTTCAACTGATTACCTCTGTTTCCACCGCCACCGAGAAGATTCAACATCGGGTTAACAACCGTATTGAGCATACATACGCAGAAACCGCCTAACAATGCTCCGAAGAGATATACATAGAAACTATCCAACACTCCACTCAACCATTGTACACTAATTCCAATGAAACCTAAGAAAATAGCCAAGAGCGCAGTGCGTTTATAGCCGCGCTTGGCCAAGATATTTCCTGCAGGAATACCCATAATCAAGTATGCCAAGAAATTGAATAAGTTTCCTAACATACCCATCCGCTCTGCTTGTGCCGGATCTTCAAAAGAGGCTCCCCAAATTTTACCTACAGGCGCAGCAAGATTAGTTACAAACGAAATCATCGCATAGAGAAACATCATTGCGACGATAGTGATAATTGTTAATGACTTGTTTTGTTTTGTTTCCATAATATATTAAATTTAAATTAAAGATTTTTCTCCAGGAACAGCAGTACTCTGTTGTGCATATGTGTATAGTTATTTCCTTTTTTCAGGAAATGATTATCATCCGGATAGAGTTGCATTTCAAACTGTTTGTCGGCTTGAACGAGTGCATCTATATATTGGAACGCATTTTGTGCATGCACGTTGTCGTCTCCGGTACCGTGAATAATCAATATCTCGCCACTCAAATCCTCTACGTGATTCAATAACGAAGCATTTTTATAACCTCGTTCGTTCACTTGCGGGCGACGCATGTATCGCTCCGTATAAGCACTATCGTACAGTTTCCAATCCGTTACAGGAGCAATCGCCACGCCTGCTTTGAACGGATGACCTTTGGTGCTCATAGTCATTAAGGTCTCGTAACCACCGTAACTCCATCCCATAATCGCCATTCTCTGAGCATCAATATCATTCCGTTGACCGATATAATTCGCTGCAGCAATCAAGTCTTCCGCTTCTTTGATACCAAGATTCATATAGGTCTCATTTCTCCACGCACGTCCACGGCAATCGCTGCCACGCGTATCTACAATCAGAACGGCATAACCTTTATCCACCAATGCGTATTCAAAACGTTTGCGCCAGCGGTTTAGCACACGTTGACTTTGCGGGCCGGAATAATGCATTACCACCAAAGCAGCAGGTTTTCCATCTGTGTTTTTAGGCAACATAAGCATTGCCTCCAGTTCTTGACCTTGAGCATTCGAAATTCTCATCAGTTTCGGCTCCGGCAGTTGATGGGCTTGCCATAGCTCTTTCACCGCTGTATTGTCTAGGATAACCTCGTTTTTAGTCGCTTTTTGCTTCGAGACAGTATAGAGTGTATAAGTGTTCGGAGTATCGAAACTCTGGAAACAATCAATCATGCGTTTTCCGTCTTCCGAGAAACGCGCAGCGTGTATTCCTTCGCCGGAAGTGAGTTGGGATACTTGCCCGTTTTTAAGACTCAACGCAAAGATTTGACGCGTTGCCGGAGTGGGCGCTGCTTGGTAATAAAGCATTTGATTTTTCTCATCTACGGTATAAAGTGCTGTCACGTCGATTCCTTCCGGCGTTAGCACTTTCTGTTTAATGCCTTGCGCAGAATAGAGATAGGCTCTGCGCCAACCGTCTTGCTCGCTCAGCACAATGATTCGTCCGTCAGACAACCACAACCATTCGTCAAACAGCGTATAATCGACAAAATAATTTTTGCTTTCTTCTCTGTATAACGGATGCGAAACCGTCGATTTGGCATTGACGCTCAGCACTTCCATTTTCGTCTGGTCGCGATTGACACGAAGCACCAACAGACCATCATTTTCCCATCTGAGCCGTGGGAAATAAACATCTGCCTGATCGTTATTCACTTGCATGGTCAAAATTCCTTTTGTAGCCACGTCGTAAACACATACAGAAGCTTTGGCATTCTTGCACCCGGCTTTGGGATAACGCAGACTCTCCGAACCAGTATATTGCGGATAACGATTGGTGCTATCGCCTAAAAACACTTGCCATGCAAACGTCGGCACTTCACGTTCGTCTAATCGCACAAATGCCAATTGTTTCGAATCCGGAGACCAAGCAAACAGCGCCGTAGTACCGAATTCTTCCTCGTACAACCAGTCAGCCACGCCGCTGATAATATCCAGGTTGTCATTTTTGCTGACCGCAACCTCGGTACCAAAATCCAGTTTATGGATATACAGATTATTCTCTTTGGCAAAAGCCACATAACGACCGTTAGGACTTAATACTGCGTCCCGCACTTTCACTCCGTTTCCGCCCAATTGTTTGCGTGTGCCGCGTTCAGTATCCACTACATACCAATCGGCCACAAACGAACGCCGGAAGATCTGTTCCTCGTTCTCGTATTCCAATTTATACCGATTGGTTTTATCGCTGTACAGATTGATATTTTCTTCCTTGGCTTTTCCGCTATCCGCATTCAGGATGCTATCCTGTTCAGCCACTGACAAAGTCAGTGCATTATAATCTCCGCCGAGAATTCCCGACAAAACACCTAATATGATTAGAAATATTTTCATCTTTCTTAATTACGCAAGCGTATTGATTTTTTTCCGTTACAAATATGTATTTCGTATATTCCGAAAGGAACAATCACTTCCTTGGATATGCTATTCACCATCTCTGTGCCCAAACCGTTTTCCGGATGGCAGGAGAAAAAGATTTTTTCTATTTCCGGCACTTTCAGCAATCGCATCGGAACAGTCGATAATTGTGACTGTTTGATAGCCAGCAGATCTGTGTAAAACTCATATTCCGCATCCACGCTCATCGGCCATAACAGATACATCTGCGCGCCGGAAGACATATAAAATGCCGTTTGCGCGCCCTTATGATAAACTGCCCAGCGAGACGCATTATTGGCCAATTTGGCACCGGAATAGCCCACATACGTATCCGTCATTGGATGATAAATCGTAGCACTATCGCCGGCGGACGAGAAACGGATTGTATATATCTGCAGTTCATCGGTCCAATCGCTATGTTTGCTCGCCAACCCATCTTGCGTTGCAACACCTGCCATCGCCATGTGGGTCTTAGGTTCGAGATACAGATAATCGCCCGATTGAATATCTGTCATCCACACCGAATCTATCTCTTCTTTCCATTGCCACAAAGACCACAAACGAATATCTTCCGAAGGATAAAAACGCTCTCCGGGATAATGCGTAACCGGTTGATAATCAATCGTATAATAGCCTGCATCCGTCCATCCGACAAATGTCCATTTTTCCAAATCCTCCAAAAACGGCAGCACTACTCCGCTTTTTCCGCTCACTTCTGTCAAAGTGTCATATGTCACGCTGCCATTTTCCAAGATGACAGAACAAGGTTGCGGCGGTTGATAAGTGATTTCCACTTGCTCCAAATAAAGCGAATTGACCGTACCGACTATTTGCAATGCCCATGTATTCGCACGTTTTTTGCCCGCATATGCAGTAAAAGGATGTCCGTTCTCATTATCAAACGTTCCTACCCAATTTTTCAACGACCCTTCATGCCTAACTAACAATTTCCCGTCAGCCGAAACATCAATTTTTCCGGCACCGGCTTCTTTATTGGAATGCATGGTGAGGACTATCTTTTGCACCTCAATATCGCTCATGTTTTGCAGCACCAACAATGCTGTATCTCCCTGACGCACAGTGCCTTTCTGGTATGTACAGTTATAATCCGCAGCAACGCCGACAGGTATATCGCCACTACCGCTAACGGATGATTTCGACTCTACGGTCAAAGTCATAACCAGCGCAAATATACTCATCAAAAATGCGTTCATAAAGAAAACTGCACAAATTCCGTGCAAAAGTAACACTTTTTTCCGAATTACGCAAATGTTTTTCTACTTTTGGCGATTTTTTGCTTTCTGTTCACTTATTGTGAACGGGTCAATATCGAGACAATCTCGAGCCAATTTCGAACCATTTACGAGACATGAAGGTAGTTGTGCAAAGATTTGAAATAATCTGCCAACTCGAAAAATCGGCATAAAATTTGCATATATCAAAAAAATGTTGTAATTTTGCAGCGCAATTTATGCGGCTATGCCGCGATGTTGAAATTTGAAGTATTAAACAAGATATGAGTTTTTTAGAGATTATTACTAAAATCTTTGGCAACAAGGCACAGAAAGATATGCGTGCCATTCAGCCGATTGTAGAACAAATCAAGGCTGCTTACGAGACCATTGATGCATTGAGTAACGATGATTTACGTGCTCGTTCACAGGCTTTGATGGACAAAGTGCAAGCTGCTGTAGCGGACAAAAAAGCACGCATCGCAGAGTTGAAGGCTTCGATTGAAGGGATGGAAATTGACCAACGTGAAAAAGTGTACAACGAGGTCGATAAGTTAGAAAACGAAATCAAGGAGAAGTACGAAGTCGTTCTTACGGAGATTTTGCCGGAAGCTTTTGCTATTGTCAAATCCACGGCAAGACGATTTGCAGAGAAAGAGAGCGTAGAGGTTACGGCCACACAAATGGATATGGATTTGGCGGCTGCGCATGACTACGTAGAGATAAAAGGCAAATATGCTATTTGGCATAACCACTGGATGGCCGGAGGAAATGAAATCACGTGGGATATGGTTCATTACGATGTCCAACTGTTCGGTGGTGTGGTTCTGCATCAAGGAAAAATTGCCGAGATGGCAACCGGTGAAGGAAAAACATTGGTGGCTACTCTACCCGTTTACCTCAACGCTTTGACACACGAAGGTGTACACGTCGTGACCGTAAACGACTATCTGGCTAAACGTGACTGCGAATGGAACGGACCTATCTATCAATTCTTAGGACTGACAGTAGATTGTATCGATAGATACAAACCTAATAGTGACGAGAGACGCAAAGCGTATGCATGCGATATTACTTTCGGAACAAACAATGAGTTCGGTTTCGATTATCTGCGTGACAACATGGCTACCAGTCCTTTGGATTTGGTACAACGCGGACATAATTTCGCCATTGTCGATGAGGTGGACTCAGTCTTGATTGACGACGCTCGTACACCGTTGATTATCAGTGGTCCTGTTCCGCGCGGAGAGGATCAGATGTTCGACGAATACAAAGACCGCGTAGCACAACTTGTCCGCACGCAAACAACGCTCACCACAAAACTGTTGGCAGAAGCAAAAGCCAAAATGGGTTCAGCAGACGAGAAAGAACGTGAAGCCGGAGAACTGGCTCTTTTCCGTTCTTTCAAAGGTATGCCAAAAGCCAAAGCGTTGATTAAATTCTTGAGCGAACCGGGTATCAAAGTGCGAATGCAGAAAACCGAAGAGTTCTATCTGCAGGAGAATGAGAAAAACATGCATATTGCAACCGATGAGTTGTACTTCGTCATTGACGAGAAGAATAAATCCATCGAGTTAACAGATAAAGGTATTGACGCATTGACCGGTACAACGGATGACCCGAATTTCTTCGTATTGCCGGATGTGGGTAGCGAAATTGCGGATTTGGAAAACAACCATTCCTTGTCGGCAGAAGAGAAACAGCAGAAGAAAGACGAGATTTATACCAATTATAGCGTTAAATCCGAACGTGTACACACTGTGCATCAATTGCTCAAAGCCTATACGTTATTCGAGAAAGATATCGACTACATCATCGATAACGGCGAAGTAAAAATCGTTGACGAACAAACCGGTCGTATCATGGAAGGTCGTCGTTGGTCGGACGGATTGCACCAAGCCGTAGAAGCAAAAGAGAACGTAAAGGTAGAAGGTGCTACACAGACATTTGCTACCATCACGTTGCAGAACTATTTCCGTATGTACCACAAGTTGTCAGGTATGACCGGTACAGCAGAAACAGAGGCCGGTGAGTTCTGGAATATCTACAAATTGGATGTTGTGGTTATTCCTACCAACAAACCTATTGCACGTAATGACATGAACGACCGTATCTATCGCACCGTTCGTGAGAAATACAATGCTGTCATTGAAGAAATCGTGGACATGGTCAATCAAGGAAGACCGGTTTTGGTAGGTACTACCAGCGTCGAGATCTCCGAATTGCTCAGTCGTATGTTGACGATTCGCAAGATCAAACATAATGTCCTCAATGCTAAACTGCATCAACAAGAAGCACAAGTCGTTGCTGAAGCCGGACGCGCAGGAGTTGTTACCATTGCTACCAACATGGCAGGTCGTGGTACCGATATTAAACTGACACCGGAAGTAAAAGAAGCCGGAGGTTTGGCAATCATCGGTACTGAACGTCATGAGAGTCGTCGCGTGGACCGTCAGTTACGAGGACGTGCAGGACGTCAAGGTGATCCGGGAAGTTCCGTCTTCTTTGTTTCCCTGGAAGACAACCTGATGCGTATGTTCGGTTCTGAACGTATTGCAAAAGTGATGGATAGCATGGGATTCCAAGAAGGAGAAATGATTGAGCACTCGATGATTTCGAATTCTATTGAGCGAGCACAGAAAAAAGTTGAGGAGAACAACTTCGGTATGCGTAAACGTTTGATTGAGTACGATGATGTGATGAACCAACAACGTAACCTCATTTACGCAAAACGTCGCCACGCTTTGATGGGAGAACGTATTGGTGTAGATATCACCAACATGATCTACGATACAGCGGAAGTCATTTTCAATGATGCACGTCAAGCCAATGATTATGATGAACTGCAATACGAAGTAATGCAGACCTTCGCAATGGATGTACCTTTCGATGCAGAGACTTTTGCTAACGGGAAACGTGCCGAATTGAGCCAACGGTTGGCGGAAGAAGCTTTGGATTCTTTCAAACGCCGTATGGACAAACTGATGCAAGTGGCAGACCCTGTCATTCAACAGGTTTACAAAACCAAAGGCGAGATGTATGAGAATATTCTCATCCCTATTACCGATGGTAAACGTGTCTATCAGATTGCAGTCAATCTCCGTAAAGCCGCAGAAAGCAACAGTAAAGAGGTAGTTCGCGAATTCGAGAAACGTATGTTACTGTATGTCATCGACGATGAATGGAAAGAGCATTTACGTCAATTGGACGATCTCAAGCAAAGCGTACAAAATGCTTCGTATGAGCAGAAAGACCCGTTGTTGATTTATAAGTTGGAGTCCTTCCACATCTTCGGAGAAATGCTGGATGCACTCAACCGTCGTGCTATTGCTATCTTGCTTCGTGGACAAATCCATACACAAGAGCCGAATAATGTGCAACAAGCACAACAACAACGCCATCAGGATTATTCACGTTACCGCACGCAGAAAGACGCTGTTCAGCAAGCAGCACAAGCTTCCGGAGCAGCCGCAGCCGCAGGAAGAGACACACGCGAGAATCAGCGTCCGGAACCAATACATGTTGATAAGAAACCGCGTCCGAACGACCCGTGTCCATGCGGAAGCGGAAAGAAATACAAACAATGCCACGGCAAATTAGGTGCCACAGGACTGTAAACAGTATTGAAAAAGAGCCTGATTATATGGGGCTTACTTCTTTGTGCCGTCACTCGTTTGGCGGCACAAGATGTAATATCGGATAGTGTTTCCTCACCGTCCGACAGTATTCATTTGCATCCGGACACCTTCAAACTGCAAGACCAACAACGCGCAGCAGATATTGATTTATTGCTGTTGCAATTAGTGCAACACCAAGGTGAATTGCTGCATGCCGAAGACACCATTGGACTGACCTACGCAGAACGACTGAAGATTGACTCCCTGCAACGAGAGATCAAAGAAATCGATTCACTTAGAACCATTAATGCGCAGACGATAGAACGCGTTGTAGCAGAAGTGCCAACATTTGAAATCGAAAAATCATGGGTTAAAGACGAGCAGGAAGACCGTAATGATGTGCTTCGAGCGATTCGAGACATGCGAACTCCATGGCGAAGAGAAGCAACTGTCATGCTGCAGGTAACGCAGACATACGTCACCGACAACTGGTATCAAGGCGGTTCAAGCAGTTTTGCGGGATTGGGAATCTTCAAAGGTCAAGTAGGATATTATTCCGAACGATTCACATGGGAGAATACCGGAGAATGGCGAATAGGAGGATCTACTATTTCTGCCGACTCATTGCATAAAGTAAACACAACAGACGACATCTTGCGGTTGTACAGCAAAGCGAACTTACGGGTTGTTCCCAAATTATTTGCTTCTATTTCCGCAGAGTTTGAGACACGACTGTTACCAACTTATAAATCGAACTCGCATGAATTGAAATCCGGTCCGTTCTCTCCTGTGCGTTTTAATGCTGCAATAGGTCTGGATTACAAACCGGTTAAAGGACTCAGTATTTCTGTTTCTCCTGTATCCTACAAAGTGATACACATCATGGATACAGCGCGAATAACAGAGACGGAATTCGGATTGGAAAACGGACAACAAACACAACATAATATCGGTAGTTCTATGCGCGTTGAGTACACATGGAAACCGGTGCGTGAAGTCTCTTTGGAGAGTAAGTTTTATATGTACACAAACTACAGACATGTTGAGATAGATTTGGAAGTCAACTGCGATTTTATCATCAATCGGTTTATGTCTGCCCGTTTGATGTTACATCCTCGATATGACTCATCGGTAATTATGAAAGGCGAAGACCATGCCAAAATTCAATTCCGCGAATTACTGTCCATCGGTTTCGCACATAAGTTTAGATAAATCAACAAAAAGAATAATTCACAATCTAAAGAAAGGTAAAATATGAAAAAGTTTCTTTCTGTTTGCTTGATAGCCCTTTGCGCTACAGCAAATATCATGGCACAAGAGGTAGATAGCGACTTGTGGGATTGGCGTGACCGTCGACACACATTGGCTATCAGTGGTGGTGCATGCAGTCTTTTCTTCCCGACGAAACAGATTCTTTTCGGTTGGATTCCTGCTGCTGCAGAACACTCCCGTAATTCACATTATTACGGAGAATACGGTCTTCAGTACCATTACCAAGTATTGCAATGGATGCGTGTAGGTTTCAAAACTACATGGGAAGGCGACGGATATGATATGTACACCGGCAAAGAAGACACGGATGTCAAAAAGGGATATACATTAAATCATACCGTGACAGGAATGGCCAGTCTGCAGTTCACTTATTTTAACCGTGAACACTTCCAAGTATACGCAGGATTAGATGCAGGAGCAGGAGGATATATCGTAGATACTCGATATGACGCCGGTTACGCAGACAGCGATGGCAATCAACATCCTGTTAGCGGTTCAGCCATTTTTGCTTTCAACATAACACCGGTTGGCATTGCCGGAGGAAATAAAGTTGTATTCGGATACGCAGAACTCAACATTGGCTTTGACGCTATCTTCAAAGCCGGAATAGGTTTCCATCTCTAAAGCGCACAGAGGATAAAATTACTCTCCGCAGAGAGCGACGAGGTCTTGCCATCTAACAAAGGCATCATAAGTACTTCTCGCAAGAAGCTCGATTTACTTACACAAAGCTTCTAACGCTTGCCAGCGTACGAAAGCTTCGTGACCGTATTTCCAAATGTTGTATTTGATTTTATCTAAAGCCACTTCTTCGTTGAGGTGGCTTTTGCTATAGAATTTATCTGCATAGCAGATGATTTTTTCTTCCAATGATTGCGGACAATATTCGCGTTCGGGGATAGGCAATTCTTCTCGCTCAATCTGCTCTACCGTAATGCCTGTTCCTGTATGACGCTCCGCCACCAAAGCATGCTTCGGCAGTCCTTCTTTGCGCAATAATTCTGCGCCCAAATAACCGTGTTCGATGTATTTATGCGGGCCAAAACAATAGATCTTCGGTGCATCGCAATAGATGATTCCTATGTCATGAAGCATCGCTGCTTCTTCGAGAAATTGTCTGTCAACGAGTCCTTGTTCTTCCCATTGAGGATGTGCATCCAAAATCTGCAATGCTCTATCGGCCACTTGACGACTATGAGTCAGCAAGATATTCCGTAGTTCCAGGGCATCGGCATAATATTTATCAATGAGCGCTATGTAGTCCATTCAGTAATGCTTTTGCGTCCATGCGTTTCTTGCCGGGTAATTGCAATTCCAATATTCGTACTGCTCCTTCTTTGCATGGCACTACGATTTCTCCTTTCCCTTCCGGTCCGGAATGCACTTCTGTTGCATAGATTTTGACATTCTCAAATGCTTGTCCGCCGATAGTCAGATTTGCCCACGCTGCAGGATACGGACTGAGTCCTCGAACAAAATCATGCACTTGCGTTGCTGTTTTTTGAGAGAAATGGATCTCACAATCTTCCTTGAAGATTTTAGGAGCAGGTCTTAATTCTGCTATCTCTTGTTGCGGTGTAGTAGGTAACGGTTTTCCGCTGTTCTCACAATCAATGATGAGGTCCACCGTTCGTGTGACCAGTCCTGTGCCCATTTCCATCAGCCGGTCGTGCACAGAGCCGACATTCTCGTCCTGAGCGATAGGAATACGCTCCTGCAAGATGATATTTCCTGTGTCTATCTCATGCTTTAGCATGAACGTAGTAGCTCCTGTCTCTTTATCGCCATTGATGACTGCCCAATTGATAGGTGCGGCACCGCGGTATTGAGGTAAAAGTGAAGCATGCAGATTGAATGTTCCCAAACGAGGCATAGACCAAACGACTTCAGGCAACATACGGAAGGCTACCACGATTTGTAAATCTGCTTTATAAGAACGAAGTTCTTCAAGGAAGGACTCATCTTTCAATCTCTCCGGTTGCAGCAGAGGTAATCCGACCGAAAGCGCATATTTCTTAACATCGGAGAATTGCACTTGATGTCCTCTTCCTGCCGGTTTATCGGGCATAGTAACCACGGCTACAACATTATAGCCGTTTTCTACCAGCGCCTGCAGACTCGCTACCGCGAATTCCGGCGTGCCCATGTATATGATTCGCAAATCCTGTTTGGTCATTTCTTCTTCGGTGTATCTTTGATACTTGGCGGCACTTCCGTCACAACGGGTGAAAGCGGACGTCTGTATGCACGAATAATGAGGTAGATACCTATTAAAATAAACGGCAAGCTGAGCCATTGTCCCATATTCAGCACATGCCCTGCTTCAAAAGCCTCTTGGTCATTTTTGATGAATTCCAGCAGGAAACGAGTGACGAAGACAATCTCAAAGAAAATACCCAAAAGCAGTCCTTCTCTTCTGCGTGCTTCCGTGTGCCAATAGAGCGGCCATGTAACACAAAGCGCTGCAAAGCAATAGAGAATCTCGTAAATCTGCGTCGGATGGCAAGGAACCGTTTGTCCGTCGCGAACGAAAATAAATCCCCATGGCAGATCAGTAGGCCCACCGTAAATCTCGCTATTGAAGAGGTTTCCGAGACGAATCAGCATTGCCGTGAAGCAAACGCCGACACAAAGACGGTCAAGAATCCAAAGCCACGAAGTGCCGTACTGCGGATAACGACTGAAATGGAATTTATTCAGGCCGAAAGCTGCAATAATCAATCCTATTGCTCCACCATGACTACTCAATCCGCCTTCCCAAATCTTAAGCAACATTAACGGATGCTCAATATACGGGTTGCGATAATTGAATGCCCATCCGAAGAGATGCCACGGTTCGGTGGAAATACGCATATACTCGCAGTAGTTTCGCAGTGCAGGATTGGTCACATCGTGCCATTCATAGAACCAGCAATGGCCTATTCTCGCGCCGATAATCACACCTGCTGCCATCCAGAAAAACATCTGGTCCGGCCATTCTTTCGGACAGTTTTCGTGTTTGTACATCCGCTCGTTCACCACCCAGCAGATATATAATCCTATCGCCCAAAGCAAACCGTACCAACGGATGCCTCCATCTCCAATGTGGATTAATATCGGGTCCACATCCCATGTAATAAAATTGAATAACATTTTAAGATCTAAAATCTAAACGTTTGCTTTGCAAACTTATTTTCCCCAATTCAGTTTTGCCTGTAATGATTTCAAGAAACTGTTATTACCTATTTGCACCACTTTGACGGTATAAGGCGCGCGTTCGATATGGAGAGACATCTCCGGTGTGAGCGTCTGACTTCTTCCGTCCACGGAAACCATATACGCGTCGTAACGACTAGTTATCTCCAGGTCAAATTTCCAATCGTCCGGCACAACCAACGGTTTGACCGTCAAACTATGCGGAGCAATCGGTGTGATGATGATTCCTCTTGACTGCGGAACCATTAACGGTCCGCCGATAGACAAATTATATGCTGTACTGCCGGTTGGAGTGGCAATAACCAAACCGTCGGAATGGTAAGTATGCAGGAGTTCTCCATTCACTTTGAGTTCGATGGAAAGCATGCTACTCAAACCCTGTTTGAGAATAGCTATCTCGTTCAATGCATTCGGTGCAAGAATCAGTCCGTCGCGTTTCACTCCGTCTTTATCAAGAATAGTCAGTTGCAAGAGACTTCTCTGCTCAATGGTGTATTCGCCGTTGACTAATTTATGCAAGATATCATCGACGTCTTGCGATTGCACTTCTGCCAAGAAGCCCAGATGACCATAATTGATACCTAAGATAGGTATATTCTTGTCTCCGATAGCAGCGGCACTGGTTAAAAATGTACCGTCACCACCTACGGAAAGCGCAAAATCTATAGGTTCGCCATATACGTTTTCGGGTTGCTTGTCTCCATCCCAGTTTTCAGGGAATCCGGGATACTCACGCAAGTTCATCTCTTGGCGCAATTCCTGCGAAAGCAGCACGTTGATTCCTTTGTCTGTCATGAATTGCAAGATATGCTGCACTTCCTGCAAAGTCTCGCTCTTCATGGCGTTTCCAAAAATCGCAATTGTCATAAGGCCACAATACGGTAATATAAAAAACGCTGCAAAATTACTGTAAAATTTTGACATGTGCAAATAAAAAATTAAAAATCACGGCATATATACATATAAATATGTATATATAGGTATGGGTGGGATACGTTAAAACCACGATGAGACCAGGCAATTAGTATGTGCGGAGTATGGAAATTGGTAGCACAAGAGTGGCAGATATTTTGTTTTTGGTGATTATTTTTAATAAAAAGTTATTAAAGTCTTGCATATATCAAAAAAATGTAGTAATTTTGCAGCGTAAAATTGTGTGCATCCGCGAACCAACGATTGGTGCACATAGTAAGAAATCAAGACAGACCATAAAAATAACTGAATAATAAACGACTAAAACAATGAGAGTTATGAAAAAAATCTATTCCTTGCTGTTTGTTGTAGCAGCGTTGTTCGTTTCCTTGAATGTTACTGCCGCCGATCCACAAGCCGGCGACCAGTTGTACTATGCTGACGGAGGTTATTTCTTTGAAGTAGTCTCTTTCAATAAAACAGAGAACGGCAATATTACAACCATGACCGTTCACACCAAACTGATTAGTCTTGATCAGTTTAACAAAAAGGATACAATCCCTGCTACAGTACAATTGAAATATGCGAGAATGACTTCATTCACCGTTCCTCGTAAGATTACGAAAGAACAAAAAATTAGTACAAAAACAATGAGAATGATCCTTTATGTAGATGCCATCAAGGAATCTGCTTTCGCCGGTCACACCAAACTCAAAAACGTTACCATTGAGGACGATGTCAATAATCCGTTTGTAATAGAGAAAAATGTATTTGATGGTTGCAGTGCTTTAGAATCCGTTGCTTTCGGCAAGGCAAGCAAATTAGAACTCCGTGCACAATCTTTCGCTAATTGTCCGCAATTAGCCACAGTTACCTTCCCTTCACCTGCGCCTGCAAACGGTATAGAGTTGTATGCGGAAGCTTTCAAGGATTGTTCTGCTTTGGATTGGTGCCAAAACAGTTTAGCGGGCGTAACCAAAATTTATTACCACGCTTTTGCGGGTTGTAATGCAACGGGTAAAGGTGACAGTCAATTCCTGAACATCGACGACGTAAACGAATTAGGTGCAGATATTTTCTTCAACTCCACCGCTGACGTAAAAGATATTCAAATCAGTTCATCCGGTGCTTTAAAGACTGTGGTTACGCAGGACTTCGATGCTCCTTTCTATTGCATTCGCAAAAAAATAGAATATGTAGATTTAACCGGTGGTGGAATTACTGAGTTTGGCGACTATCTTTTCTACGGGTTGGAGAATGCTTATATGGACTATGGCAGTAATATTAAAAAATTCGGCAAATATTGTTTGGCAGACTGCAAAGCAATAGATAATCTGTATTTATCCTCTATGCTCTCCGCAGGCGAGTCTGCTTTCGCAGGTATTAATGCCCAGTTTGTATATCTGCCGGTAGATGTTCCTACTTTAGGCACAAACGCTTTTGGCGCAATGGTTGCAGAAGGTGCTTCTACCCTCTTTATCATCGATAGCAATACTTGCGATGAAGAAATAATAGAATTACATGCAACGGGAAATGACGATATGCTGATGGAGGCCTTTTTTGAAGGTCGTCTCGATATGAAAGGCCCGCGCAATGCTCCGTCTGTTAGTAGTATAAGAATAGAGAACGCAGATAAGACTCCGACACAAGCAGGTTACACAAGCGGTTATTCAAACGGTAGTTGTATTCGCAGACCGTTATGTAGCATGCAGAATGCTTTATTCCAAATCTTCAACTCATCTTATTACTATATGTGCAATGCGGCTGAGGATACTATCCAAAAATTCCCATTGGCTTACTTTGAGTATGCAGGTGTTAAATACTATCCGGATGAGAACAAGCAAATACTTATTCCGTTGGCATCTGACCCAACCGAGAAAATTATTGCCGTGTACTCTCCTATCATCTTGACAGAAGTAGAACTGAATGTCAAAATGCCGGCAGCAGGTGATCCTTCTGATGGCTCAAAACTGGAAATCACCTTGCCTGATGGCGCTCTCTATGAAGTGGTAGAACCAACCGGTATTTTTATGGCAAACGGTGCAAACATCGAGGAGGAAACTTTACAAGCAGGAGAAGAATATGCTTTAGGTATCTATGTCGCTCCTAAAGACTTAGGCCGCTATGCTTTCCCATGGGGTGAAACAGCGCATATGATTGATGTATCAAGTATAAACGTCAGTTTCAATAGCGCAGCTCCGGACGCAATATTAACTCCTCTTAACGATGCATTCCTCATCATCAAGAACTTCACCGCCGCCGAAGCACCGGAAGGCGTTGAGAATATTGGTGACGGACAAAAAGCCAATAAGATTCTGCGTGACGGACAACTGATCATCATCCGCGACGGCAAAGAATTTAATGCACAAGGAATTCAATTATAATGACCAAACTAAGTGTTAACATCAACAAAGTAGCGACGTTGCGAAATGCTCGTGGTGGTAATCTGCCGGACGTAGAGCGTTTCGCTGTCGATTGCGAATTATTCGGTGCGCAAGGCATCACCGTTCATCCTCGTCCTGACGAGCGACACATCCGAAAAGAAGATGTGTACCAACTCAAATCGATGGTGACAACGGAACTGAATGTAGAAGGCAATCCGACCGAAGAGTTTTTGGCATTGGTGGAGGATATTCGTCCTACGCAATGCACATTAGTGCCGGATGACCCAAAACAATTGACATCCAACCACGGTTGGGACACCAGAAGACATTTAGATTTTCTGAAAGGTGTGGTAAACCAACTGCACGCTTCACGGATTCGCGTGAGTATCTTTGTGGACCCGGATCCCGTGATGGTGGAATATGCTTTGCGGACAGGCGCTGACCGCGTTGAGTTATACACAGGTCCTTATGCTGAACTGTTTGACACAGACCCTAAAAAAGCCATTGATATGTACCGTCCTGCTGCCGAAAAAGCACATGAGTTGGGCTTAGGAATGAATGCCGGACATGACCTCAACTTGAGAAACTTGAAACCCTTCATCAAAGCCTTCCCGTGGACAGCAGAAGTGAGCATCGGACATGCTATCATATGCGATGCGCTATATTTAGGAATACAAGAAACTATTCAGGAATATTTGGACTTACTGAAGTAAGTCATTTGTGATTTGCGATTTGCGATTTGTAATTTGTAATTTAATTAAATATGTTTTTTCAGATTGACACAATTGCTCTTACAGAAGAGCTGATGAACCAAGCAGTAGAGCCTGCACAAGAGTCTATCAACCTTTGGGAAATGGCACAATACGGTGGCTGGATTATGATCATCTTAGCGATCCTTTTGGCCGGTGCATGTTATATCTTTATCGAGCGACTCGTGATTATCAAACAAGCCACCAAAGAAGACAAATCATTTATGGACCGTATTCGTGATTATATCCACGACGGCAAGATTGACTCAGCTATCAATCTCTGCAAGCAGACGAATACTCCTTCGGCTCACATGATTGAGAAAGGAATCACACGTATAGGTCGTCCAATGCAAGATGTGCAAGTGGCCGTAGAGAACGTAGGCAACTTAGAGGTTGGCAAACTGGAAAAGGGTTTAGTCATCATGGCTACTATTGCCGGAGGTGCACCAATGCTCGGTTTCTTGGGAACTGTTTTAGGTATGGTGCAGACTTTCTATAACATGGCACAAACTTCAGGCGGAGTGATTGAGATGAGTGCACTTTCTACAGGTATGTACCAAGCCATGGTAACGACCATCGGTGGTTTGATAGTAGGTATCCTTGCTATGTTTGCATACAACTATTTGGTAGCTCGCATCGACCGCGTTGTAAGACTTCTGGAGTCACGCACACTCGAGTTTATGGACCTTTTAAATGAACCTGCATAATGTCTCTCAAAAAGCGCAATAGAGTTGAGGCAACGTTTGCAATGAGTTCCATGACGGACTTGGTGTTCCTATTACTCCTTTTCTTCGTTATGGCCAGCACATTGTCTTCACCTAATGATATCAAGATTAACTTGCCACAGGCACGTGCTAATCAAGTGACGAGGCCGCAAGTGGCAAAAGTATCTATTGACAATCTCGGCAATTATTTTGTGGCTATCGGAAAAGAGAAACCGCAAATGATTGACCCTGAGAATTTGGAAGGATATTTATGCCGCATACAGGCAGCAGACACAACTATGTACATTGCTCTGCACGCGGACGAAGATGTGGCTTATAAAGAAGTGGTACGAGTTTTGGATGTTGCTAACGAGCACCATATGAAACTGGTTGTTGCTACGAAAAAATAAGCCAGATCGTTTGGGTATTGGGATAGTAAAAGATGACTAATAAACAAAAATCGAACATAATTGCATCCATCGGCACATTGCTTTTTATGCTGCTGGTTTTCTTGCTGTTGTGGTTTATTTACCTGAACGCAGAAAAACCGGTGGAGGAAGAAGGCGTCGAAATTGCTTTTGGTGAGGTAGAAGAAGCAGGAGGATATATGCCCGAAGAATCAGAAGCAGTTCCTCTTCCTTCGGAAGCTACTGCACCGCAACAACCTTCTGCACCTTCGGACAATAATCTGCTGACGCAGGAAGACGAAGAGTCATTGGCCTTGCGCAAGCAACGCGAGCAAGAAGAGAAAGCCCGCAGACAAGCCGAAGCAGAGCGATTGCAAAAACAGAAAGAAGAGCAAGCACGTTTGGAGGCAGAGCGGAAAGCCAAAGAGGCAGCAGAAGCAAAGAGAAAGGCCGAAGAAGAGGCTAAAATTGCTAAAGCAAACCAAATGGGTTCACTCTTTGGAAACAGCGGTGGAACAAACGGATCCGGCGATAGCCAAGGCAGTGGACAAAAAGGTAATCCTGTCGGCCACGGTTCTGTTGGAGGAAATGATTGGTCGTTGGCAGGACGAAATCTTAAAGGCACATTGCCACCACCGAACAACACCTTTAATCAAGAAGGAAAAGTAATTGTAGAAATCCGTGTAAATGCTGCCGGAAAAGTAGTAAGCGCTACTATAAAAGGTGGTACCATCTCGGATAAACAAACACAAGCACTTGCCTTGGAGGCGGCAAAAAAAGCCGCATTTACCGAAGGCACTAATGATCAGATAGGAACAATCACATATAATTTCAAGTTTAACTAAACGATTTGTAATTTGTATTTTTTGAAATTTAAGAATTTATGAATTATTTGTTTTTGGACAACGGCTTCGAAGAAATAGAGGCCATTACAACGATTGATTTGTTACGTCGTGCAAACATTGCACTTACCACCGTTTCTATTACGGGCAATCCAATGGTTTTGGGCGCTCATAATATTGCAGTGGAAGCAGACGGACTGATTGACAAGATTGACTTCTCTGATGCAGAGATGCTCATTCTGCCCGGCGGACAAACCAAATTAGGCGATTGTTCTGCATTATGCGAATTGCTGATTGAGCATAACAAAGCCGACAAACTGATTGCTGCTATCTGTGCAGCTCCTACGGTGCTCGGCAAACTCGGCATTCTCAAAGGCAAACAAGCTACATGCTATCCCGGATTGCAAGAAGCACTCGGCGAGAGTTATGTAGGCGGATTGGTGGTAGAAAGCAAGAATATCATTACGGCCAAAGGTCCCGGACTGAGTTCTGATTTCGCTTTCTGTATTATTGAGCGCTTGGCCGGTTCAGATGTAGCAGACCAAGTGTACGACACAGCACAATATTAAAGATGACTATTCGAGAGAGATTAACAGCCTTACGGCAAGAAATGCGTGCAAACGGTTTGTCGGCATATGTAGTGCCCGGCAACGACCCGCATGCAAGTGAATATATGGCGTCTCACTGGTTTGAGATGCAATGGATTTCCGGTTTTAACGGTGAGAGCGGAACAATGGTGGTAACACTCGACAAAGCTTTCCTTTGGACCGACAGTCGTTATTATCTGCAAGCCGGTATTGAGTTGAAAGACAGCACAATAGAGTTGATGCGCGAGAGTGACATCGACTGTCCGTCTGTCATCGATTGGTTGGCCGCAAATATCGATGGCGTAGTAGGCGTTAATCCCGAGATGTTTAGTGTCAATGAGTTCGCTAATTTCAAATCCGAACTCAAATCGATTGACCTTATCAAACCTATCTGGACGGAAAACCGTCCTGCTATTCCGCAAGACAAGTTATATCCCTACTCTGCTGATTTTGCAGGAGAGACTGTGAATAGCAAGTTAGCGAGAATCCGGGAACAACTCGATGCACGGGCAAAAGATTCTTGGGCACTGGTTGTAAGTGCTTTGGACGAGATAGCATGGTTACTCAATATTCGCGGAAACGATGTGGAGTATAATCCGGTGGTTATCAGTTATTTAGTATTGGAGGCTGACAAATGCACACTCTTCGTAGATGCGAATAAGATTGACACCGTTGCACAGAATTATTTGGATTTCAATAATATCACCGTCAAACCTTACGAATCAGTCTTTGCGTATATCGCAAGTCTCAACGGAACTGTTTTCTACGATGGTGCGAAAGTAAATGAGGCATTATTCGAAGCTATCCCTACAGGCTGCAAGAAAGTGAATATGCAGTCGCCTATTTTAGTAACCAAGGCCTGTAAGAATGCCGTAGAACTGGAAGGCGAACGCATTGCTATGCGGCAAGACTGTGTGGCATTGACGCGTTTCTTCAAATGGCTTGAGGAAGAGGCTTTTGCAGGAGGAAAGACACAGACAGAATGGGATCTGATGGAGAAACTGCATGGTTTCCGTGCGATGGGCGAGAACTTCGTAGAAGAATCATTCGGGACGATAGCAGGATACAAAGGCAACGGAGCTATTGTGCATTATGCAGCCACTAAAGATAACTGCGCAACCGTCAAACCGGAAGGAATGTTGCTACTCGACAGTGGCGGACAATACTTAGACGGTACAACCGATATTACACGCACCGTTTGGTTAGGTGGTCCTATTCCTGAACAAGCAAAATTGGATTATACTTATGTCCTAAAAGGACATATAGCTTTGGCTGCAGTTCGTTTCCCACGTGGCACAAGAGGCAATCAGTTAGACGCTTTAGCCAAACAATTTATGTGGGAAGCAGGTATCACTTTTGGTCACGGCACAGGACATGGAGTGGGCCATTTCTTAGGTTGTCATGAAGGTCCGCAGAATGTACGTACAGATAACAACCCTACTCCATTAGCACTCGGACATATTGTATCCGATGAGCCGGGTATTTACCGCACAGACAAATGGGGAATTCGTACAGAGAACCTCATTACGGTTATTTCTGCTCCTCAGACGGCTGCTACTACGACCGAAGACGAGTGGTACGCATTCGAGACACTGACACTTTGTTTCTACGACACTTCGCTGATAGAGATGAGTTTGATGAGTGACGCAGAGATAGCATGGTTGAATGCTTATCACGCACGCGTTTACAAAGAAACAGCCCCGTTGCTGAATGCAGACGAGGCTAAGTTCCTTGCACGCAAATGTGCTCCTATCAAACGATAAAAACGATAATAATTTTATACATAAAAAACGCCCGCATTGCTGCGAGCGTTTTTCTTTTATAGCAGTTCTACTGAACGGTTGACGAACTTGGCGAGTGCTTCGCCTTTCAACTGTCCACTAGCGAGAAGGGCTATATCGATGAGTTGTTTCAAACGTTCATCTTCGCCGTTCAACTTATAAACAGTCTTGATAACTGTCTCTTTCTTAGGTTCTTCGCCCTCTTTCTCTGCTTTCTTTTCTACTTCTTCCTGTACTTCCTCGGAAGTCATTTTGCCGACTAAGTCCTGGATGATTGGATGGGAAGTATTGAGCACGAGATTATACGAGTCCGGCATTTGTCCGTAGAAGGACATTCCTTGCTGATGGGCAGACATCTCTTTCATTCGGCGCATGAACTCATTCTGTGTCAAGAAGACCGGAAGTGCATCAGCTGCCGCAGCCTCGCAAGAGACATAATAATTCAGTTTCTCTGCTTGCGGAATGAATGCCTCGAATGCTTTGCGCAGACCTTCTTTCTGCTCGTCAGAATACGTATCTTTTGCTGCGTCTTCCTTGCGGATGATATTCTCTATTGTATCGCTATCTACACGCACGAAACGTAGTTTGTTGCCATCTGCTTTTTGCTCAAACTGACTCATCGAGTGCACGTCTAACTCGCCGTCCATGAGCAGGATATCATAACCTTTTGCTTTCGCACGCTCGATATAGGTGTAGTTAGCCTCTTTGTCCTGCGTGTAGAGAAGAATAAGATTGCCGTTCTTGTCGGTTTGTGAGTCTTTTACTTTGTCTTTGTATTCGTCCAAAGTGAAGTATTCGCCTTCGATATTCTTCATCAGCGCAAAGGTGACCGCTTTCTCGTAGAACTTCTCATCGGTGAGCATACCAAACTGAATGAACATCTTGATGTCATCCCATTTCTTGGTGAAGTTCTCACGGTCGGCTTTGAACATCTCGGCTAATTTGTCTGCCACTTTTTTGGTGATATAACCACTGATTTTCTTCACGTTATTATCACTTTGCAGATAGCTACGGCTGACGTTCAACGGGATATCCGGACTGTCAATCACACCGTGCAAGAGTGTCAAGTATTCCGGAACGATATTCTCTACCTCATCCGTTACATAGACTTGGTTGCAATAGAGTTGAATCTTATTGCGGTGAACATCCAGATTGCTCTTAATCTTCGGGAAATAGAGAATACCTGTGAGGTTGAACGGATAATCGACATTCAGGTGGATATGGAACAACGGTTCTTCCATCTGCGTAGGATAGAGTTCGTGGTAGAACTTATCGTAGTCTTCATCTTTGAGGTCTGCCGGTTTGCGTGTCCACGCAGGGTTGATATCATTGATGATATTCTCTTCGTCGAGTTCTACTTCCTTGCCGTCTTTCCACTCTTTCTTCTTGCCAAAGGCAATCTCTACCGGCAAGAACTTGCAGTATTTCTTCAGGAGGCCTTCGATGGTGGCGTCCTCGAGGTATTGTTTGAACTCGTCGTCGATATGGAGCACTATATCTGTTCCTCGTTCGGCTTTGATAGTGTCCTCCATCGTATATTCCGGCGAACCTTCACAAGACCAGTGAACGGCTTTCGCGTCCTCTTGATACGAGAGCGAGAAGATCTCCACTTTCTTGCTGACCATAAAGGCAGAATAGAAACCAAGGCCGAAATGACCGATGATAGCTTCCGTCTTGTCCTTGTACTTATTGACGAACTCCTCAGCGCCGGAGAAGGCAATCTGGTTGATGAAACGATCTACTTCTTCAGCAGTCATTCCTATACCGTGGTCGGAGACGGTCAAAGTCTTTTTCTTTTTATCAATAGTGACGCGCACACGCAAGTCGCCCAAATCACCTTTCACCTCGCCCACGGACGAGAGAGTCTTGAGTTTTTGCGTGGCATCAACAGCATTAGAGATCAATTCGCGAAGGAAGATCTCATGATCTGAATACAAAAATTTCTTAATGACGGGGAAAATGTTATCACTCGTTACCCCAATGTTTCCTTTACTCATAGTATATGTTGTTTTTAATAGTTTTCAGTGGTCAGTGATCAGTGGTCAGTGGTCAGTAATCAGTGATCAGTGGTCAGTGGTCAGTAGTCAGTAGTCAGTGGTCAGCGATCAGTGGTCAGTGATCAGTGGTCAGTTTTTAGTGGTCAATTCTCGTGCCAAGGTATGCATAACTGCCAAAATGGCAGAAAGCAGACAAAAATAATCAAAATATTTGCATATATCAAAAAAATGTCGTACCTTTGCGGTCGCAAAGGTTTTGAAAACCTTTCGTCGCTTACCGACGTTAAACAGTAAGGACATATTAACAAAGAAGCATTATGCTTTTTCTTGTAGTTGGAAATGTGAGAAACTTTCAATGTTAGCAAGAATTGGTATGATGGTTCGCGCGTATAGCGTGGACTATTCTGCTGTATCTTCTAACAAAGGTATCTCACAACCTCCAACTAGAGAAATAGCACATAGTCTACGCTTTTTGTGTATATTAACTTAATTATTAACCAAATAAAACAACATCTATGAGAAAAATTCTTTCTTTGCTTGTGGTCGTAGGAATGGCCATTGGCGTGAATGCTCAAACGAAAGCAGCTGATCCAAACGTAAGTGTCGGACAAGCGATTAAAAACACAGGTCTTATCTCCATGTCGATTGGTGCTCCGTGCGTCGCAGCGGGATTAGCCAGTCTTTTGTATGCAAATCTGTTACCTAATCCGACAACCGGTTATACCACCAGTCAGGCATTGGCAGAACAGAATTCTGAATTGCAATATATTTCTGTAGGCGAGTATGTAAACCGTTTGGAGACTTATAACGGCAAAGTGAGAGCAGCCAACAATGCAGGTTATTTGCTGACCGGAGCAGGTGCTGCATTAACGATAATCGGTATTCCGCTTTATTGTTACGGCAAGAAAATGACGCTTAATGTCAATTATACCGGAAACGGAGCCGGATTAGCACTTAATTTCTAACCCTTAAACAACGATGATTATGAAAAAGTATTTCTTTATATTAGTTGCACTTTGTGCATTTATTGGTTGTAAAGATAACAGCGGTTTGTATGGATTACTGACCGATTATGATGCGCGAATTGCCAAGTTGGAAAGCCTTTGTTCACAAATGAACACTAATATCACATCTTTAACAACAATTGTAGAAGCACAACAGAGTGGCGAGGCAATTACATCTATTACTCCAATAATGGAAGACGGAGATGTGATTGGTTACACTATTACTTTTGCTAATTATGACCCGATAACCATTTATACTGGCAGAGGTGATTCTGGTCCGGTTCCCGCTATTGGCGTTAAACAAGACACCGATGGCGTGTATTATTGGACGCTTGACGGCGAGTGGATGTTGGATGGCAATGGAAAGCGCGTAACAGCAACTCCACAATTGAAAATCGAAGCCGATTATTGGTGGATTTCGTATGATAATGGCGCTACTTGGACAAAACTTAGTTCAGCTAAGGGAGATAGTATATTTCAATCGGTTACACAAGATGAGAATTATGTGTACTTTACACTTGAAGATGGCACCGTAATAACTGTTAGCAAAGGTGGTGGTGGAGATTCCCATATTATAGACGGTGCAATCCAAGCTATTTTTTCTGTGAGTGCAAGCACCAAGGTGCATTTTTCGCAAGGTAATTTGCAGTATAGGGCTAGTACCCAGACTTGGCGCTTCGCAGAGAAACAATATGACATGATTGGCGACGACAATGCAAATATATCAGTATCTTATTCTGGTTGGATAGATCTCTTCGGGTGGGGGAGTGGTAATAACCCCACACTCTTCAGCACGGATTATAGCGATTATCAAATTTTTATTGATTGGGGTGTGAATGCTATCTCCAATGGCGGCAACAAAACCAACCAATGGCGTACACTTACTAAGGACGAGTGGGATTATCTAGTCCAAACTCGTTATAATGCAGAAAAACTATGCGGACAAGCGACCGTAGTTGGTGTGCATGGTTTAGTATTCCTGCCAGATAATTGGACTACTCCAAATTCTCTTACATGGCAAGGTATGCAGAATAATTGGATTACGAATCAATATAGCGCAACCGATTGGTCGAAGATGGAAGCGGCGGGAGCAGTCTTTCTGCCTGCTGCGGGCTATCGAGTCGGAACGAAGGCACACGCTTCGTTCGATTATTATTATTGGTCGTCCTCTCCAATCAATGATTACGAGGTCGGTGCGTACGATTTCGCCTTCTCCGAATACAGCGCGGGCAGTAGCAGCAATGACCGTTTTTTTGGTCTTTCTGTTCGTTTGGTCAAAGATGTTAAATAACAAAATTTTATGAAAAAACTTTTCCTTTTTATCACAGCTGTCTTCTCTGCAGTAAGTATTATTGCCGCCGAAGGTGCACTAAATGGATTTTTTTCAATCAATGCCCAAGGCGACAAAATCCAATTCTCTCAAGGTAATTTGCAGTATCAAGCCAGCACGCAAACTTGGCGTTTTGCAGAGAAACAATATGACATGATTGGTGATGCCAATGCAAATATTTCAGCATCCTATTCTGGTTGGATAGATCTGTTGGGCTGGGGTACGGGCAATAATCCTACGTGCTCAACCAAACAGAATGCTCATTATCAGATCTTTACAGATTGGGGAACCAATGCTATAATCAATGGTGGTAACAAAGCTAATCAATGGCGGACTTTGACAAAAGACGAATGGTACTACCTATTTTATGGTCGCGCCAATGCTGAAAGTCTCTTTGCGTTTGCAACAGTTGAGGGTGTGCATGGAGTAATCATTTTACCAGATATTTGGACAACTCCGGTTAACCTTACTTTCAACGCAAGTACAGCCAAGGGGATGAATTGGTTTGATGATGGATATTATGATGATAATGCAGGAAAGCATTTTTCTGATAACGTTTATATATCCAGCGAGTGGTCGAAGATGGAAGCAGCAGGAGCTGTCTTTCTACCTACTGCGGGCTACCGAGACGGAATGGATGTGGATTATGTAGGTTCGTTCGGCAACTATTGGTCTTCTACTTCATGCGGAGAAAACTACGCATATGGTATCGGTTTTAGTTATTACTACCTCTTTCTGCAGGTAGACTACTATCGTTACGATGGTCAGTCTGTTCGCCTCGTACAATTTTACGAAAACCATGAAGCACTTGATAATAATTTTATTGAGTTCAAAACCATCAAAAGCATTAAGGAGGGACATTTGTTCATTGAGCGTAACGGAAAGATATACAACTCCCAAGGCCAAGAGGTCAAATAAAGTTAAAAGTTAAAAGTCAATAGTAGAAAGGGAACAAGCCACGCAAAGCCTGTTTCCTTTTTTCGTATGGCGTAATTATAAAGAAATGTACACGAAAATAAAAATAACCTACTTATCACCTACTAATAACCTACTTATCACCTACTTATCACCTACTCAAATAATCTTGTGCATTTCAAAAGATTAAAGAATGCTAAGGCGCCTTGCCGATTGCCAAGTGATTCGAATTGATAAAAAAATATTCAAAAATAAAAAAATGTCCTGTCCAATTCTTGTCCATTTTGGACCTATAGACTTGGACTATTTTTATATATTATATTATTATTTGTGTGCGGATTTCGGACAAATTTATCCGGATTTCGTTCATTTTTATCCGATTTCCGTTTTTTTCTGTACGGATTTCGGACAGTATTTTGAAGGAAATTGAAGGGTTTGGTTAAGGGAATGACAGGACAAAGACTAAAGTACGTTAAGACTATGTGAAAACCAGGTTAAAACCCCGTTCAAACCTCGATTAGGTCGGACGGAAAAGAAACGACTCGCGTTATAATGCCCAAATAAATGCGATAAATCGCTCTTTTCTTTATAAAAAGTTGTTCGAAACTTGCGTATGTGCAATTTTTGTTGTACCTTTGTGGCCGATTTTAATATTAATATTAAACCAAAAAAGAAAAATAAGAGAATTGACATAAAAAAGATTACACTCGTTTTAGCATTAGTTTTTATTTCATTTGCTGCCAATGCAGCAGTTTACAATTATAAGATTAAGATATTACTCCGCAAAATTGAAGAATATCTTTGTTACCGAACAACAGTTTACCTTCCCAAAAGACGCACAACTCGGTAACGTGGACGAACCTATCACTCCCGTTTTTAT
The DNA here is from genome assembly GCA_017412245.1 of Paludibacteraceae bacterium. Taxonomy (GTDB): domain Bacteria; phylum Bacteroidota; class Bacteroidia; order Bacteroidales; family Paludibacteraceae; genus Colicola. The sequence continues at coordinate 63,746 of JAFPYI010000018.1, forward strand.
TGTGGAAAAATAATATGAATGAATTCTTAGAAAAAGAGGAACAGATTCTAAGGATGATCAAAACCGTCTTTGATCCCGAGATTCCTGTCAATATATACGACCTCGGACTCATCTACGGCATTGAAATCAAAGAAGACGGCATTTGCGACATAACCATGACTCTTACTGCGCCATCATGCCCCGCAGGAGACTTTCTCGTGGAGGACCTCAAGCAGAAAGTAGGATCTGTCGAGGGCATCAAAAATGTCAATGTCAATATCGTTTTTGAACCCCAATGGAACAAAGATATGATGTCCGAAGAAGCCAAACTCGAACTCGGTTTTATGTGATTATAAATAACCAAATGGTAAATCGTAAATGGTCAAATCGTAAATAGAATGATTTACTTCTTATCCGATGCACACTTAGGCAGTCTCGCTATTGAGAGAGAATGGGCACACCAGAAAAAACTCATCGACCTTTTCGAACACATCAGCAAAGATGCGGTCTCTATATACCTACTCGGAGACATGTTCGACTTCTGGATGGAATATTTCCACCACGATAAACGGAAAAGACAATTCTCCCCTTTCTGCAAAGAGATACGAAAACTAACCAAAAGCGGTATTCATGTACATTTCTTTGTCGGCAACCACGATCTGTGGACTTTCGGAGGATTGGCGCAAATGACAGGCATGCAGATTCATTATGAACCATGCACTATCATCCGCTACGGCAAAGCACTCTTTCTCTCACACGGAGACGGACTGCTACCTTCCGATTGGGAAACACTATATCCCAAACCTGTCAAACGGAAGATTAAACGATTCATACGCTTACGACAAATCTTCCGTTCACCTTTCCTGCAGTTCTGCTTCAGATGCCTGCCACCGGCATGGGGAAACCATTTTGGATATAACTGGGCGAAAAGAAGCAGACTCAAAGAACTCAATAATCCCTGCCCGTACAAAGGAGAAGACAAAGAAGAACTCGTTCTCTTTGCCAAAGACCAAGAGACACAGCACAACCACCGGGATTACTACATCTTCGGACATCGGCATATCGAACTGGACTTGCAGATAACTCAAGACAGCAGAGTCATCATCCTCGGCGATTGCTTCAAACAATGGACTTATGCCAAATTAGATGACCACGGCAGATTAACCATGCATAATTACGAAGAAGAATGCACACAAGAGAAGAACAATTAGCCGCTTTTGAACGACTACTCGACATCATGGACACCCTCCGGGAAAAATGTCCGTGGGATAGAAAACAAACTTTTGACAGCCTTAGGCAAAACACGATAGAAGAGACTTTCGAACTTGCTACGGCCATCAGTCGACATGACATGACCGAAATCTCCAAAGAACTCGGAGACGTGCTCTTGCACGTTATTTTCTATGCCAAAATGGGCTCAGAGAACAAGAATAACTTCTCCGACTCCTCTGCTGCACCCAATTCCTCCGAACAATTCGACATCGCGGATGTATGCAACCGCATAAGCGATAAACTCATCTTCCGTCATCCACATGTCTATGGAGAAGCAGCGGCACAGAACGCAGAAGAAGTAAGTCATCTCTGGGAACAAGTCAAATTGAAAGAGAAAGGCGGAAACAAAACCGTTCTAAGCGGTATTCCGGACTCACTACCCAGTTTAGTCAAAGCCTATCGCATTCAGGACAAAGTCGCTAACGTCGGTTTTGATTGGGAGAAGAAAGAAGACGTCTGGGCTAAAGTTAAAGAGGAAATCGCTGAGTTTGAAGCGGAAATGACCAAATCATCAAATGACTCAACAAATGACCAAATGGTAAATGAATTTGGTGATTTGCTCTTCGCTATGATTAATGCTGCCAGACTGTACAAGATACGTCCGGATAACGCATTGGAACAGACGAACTTGAAATTCATCCGTCGATTCAATTATGTGGAGTCTCGCGCAAAAGAATTAGGCAAATCTCTCAACGAGATGACACTCGACGAGATGGAATCTCTTTGGCAAGAATCAAAAAAAACTGACCGCTGACAACTGATTGCTGCCTACGGATTCACCACCACTTGCGTGAAATAACCGGACACAGGAGAGAACTTCTCGCCGGCAGATGAGGCTAAGACAAAAGAAAACTGATATTTACCGGCTTGAATAGGAATATAATACAGCGTAGTAAAGAACAAATAGCAATCATTAACGAAACGCAAACTACCCTCCTCCGGTTTGGAATCAGACGCTAAGAGAGGAAGAGAGGCTGAGTCGCAAAGCAGTTTATATTCAAAAGCCGTCTTGTCGCCGGTCACCTGAAAAGAAACAAGAGAATTATACACTCCATCCAAAGCTATCGGAGCAAACATGGTATCTCCCACTTGAATGGTGTCTCCGTAATAAAGAGTGTCATGCACACCCGTGATGGAATGACGATACAGATTAGAAGCAATCATACGCGGTGTAGATTGATATTCGCCATCCAGGCAGGAGTTAAGAAAAATGGTGGCAAACACCACCAATAGAATTTTAGAAATCGCTTTCATATGCAATCAGAAGTCGTTTTCGATTGTGCGGCATAAAAGACTCGAACTTTCACTCCTCTCGGAACCAGATCCTAAGTCTGGCGCGTCTACCAATTCCGCCAATGCCGCGGCGAACGTAGCGAGCCGCAAACGCGGAAATCGCTAATCGCAGGGTTGTTTACAACCCGAGATTTAGAATTCCTCCCGCTGCTGCGGAGCGGAATTCGGGTGCAAAAGTACTACTTTTTTTTGAATTATGCAAGAAAAAACACAAACTTTTTATCATATTCTGCCAAATGGCGTTAAAATAGTCCATCGCCGGAATCTTTCGCCTGTAGCCTATATTGGTGTGATGGTTGGAGCAGGAACACGAGATGAAGCTCCGGAAGAAAATGGGATGGCACACTATATTGAACACTGTGTTTTCAAAGGAACAGAACACCACTCTGCCCGGCAGATTATTCATTCTATCGAAGGAATAGGCGGCGAAATAAACGCTTATACCACCAAAGAAGAAACGACTTTTTATGCCGCTACACTCTGCGAACATGTGCAACTAACGCTGCATTTAATCGCCGAGATGGTCTTGGAACCTGCTTTCAGAAAAGAAGAAACGGACAAAGAGCGGATGGTGATTATAGACGAGATTGAAAGTTATAATGATACTCCGAGCGAACTGATTTATGATGATTTCGAAAGTCTTGTCTTTGCCGGAAGTTCCTTGGCATTGCCGATTTTAGGCACTCGCAAGACCCTACGGCATATTGCTGCTAAACCTGAGTATGCCAAGCGATGGATGGCCGAACATTACACTCCGGAAAGAATGGTCGTTTTCTGTACCGGAGACATCAAGCCGGAGAAAATTTTCCGCTTGGCAGAAAAAGAATTTGGCGCTCTGCAGAAACGTTTATCTCTCGAAGTCGATTCGAGATTGACTCGTAAACGGCTCGAGATTGACCCGTTCACTCCTACAGAACAGGAACATTCCGTGAGTTACAAACGCCACACGCATCAGATTCATGCTATGCTCGGCGGAAAAGCTTATCAATTGGGACATGAGAAACAATTACCGATGTTTCTTCTCAATAATATTTTAGGCGGAGGAAGTCTCAACAGTCGCTTGAATTTAAGTTTACGGGAATCCAAAGGACTTGTTTATACGGTTGAATCCACATATACTCCGTTGAGTGATACCGGTTATTGGTGTATTTACTGGGCTTGCGAGCAAGAGCACTTCGAACAAAGTTTAGAATTGGTACGTGAAGAGATTGATAAGCTTCGCACGCAACCATTATCAGAATCAGCGCTTCGGAAAGCATTGGTGCAATTGCGCGGGCAGATGGCTATTTCTGCCCAAAATCAGGAGAATAATGCCTTGGCAATGGCCAAGTCCATGTTATATTTCAATCACGCTCCTTATTGGACCGAAAGTTTCGAAAAGATTTCAAATACTGACAATCGTCAATTGCTGGCAATAGCAGATGAAGTGTTCGTAGAGGCTAATCGTTACATTTTGACATACGAATAGGCACTTTTGTGTGTTTTTGGTATGTTAATTATCATTTTTGCTAAACAAATGTAACAATTTAGACTTTTCTACACCAAAATAGCATTTTTTCCGGAAAATATTTGGTCATATCATAAAAAAGTAGTAACTTTGCGCACTTTTTCGTATCGTGCGCGTTGTGTACGTGTGTGAACCTTATTATATTGCACGTTACGAATGGTTACGAAAATCAATTATTAATCAAAGTATAACAAACAATGAAGAAGATTCTTACACTCTTGTTTCTTGCGCTGAGCGTTAGTATTTTTGCTGAGCAGCAAGTAAGCGGTGTAGTAGTCGACGCCAATGGTGAACCGATTATCGGTGCCAGCATTCAAGCGAAAGGCTCTACACAAGGTACAATCTCAGATTACGATGGTAAGTTTGAGATGAGCGTACCGGAGTCTGTGAAGACCCTGGTCGTTAGTTTTGTGGGTATGGCTACACAGGAGGTAGCCGTAGGTAAAAACTTGCGCATCACGATGCAAGAAAACTCTGAAGTAATCCAAGAGATTGTGGTTACGGGTTATGGTGATGTAGCAAAAGGTGCCTATGCCGGTTCGGCTCAAGCCGTAAAAGCAGAAGACATCGAGAAGAAAAACCCATCGGATATTACCAAGGCTTTGGCCGGAGAGGTAGCCGGTGTACAAGTGATTAACAGTAGTGGTCAACCGGGTTCGGTTGCTTCTATTCAAATCCGTGGTATCGGTTCTATTTCTGCATCCAGCAGTCCTCTTTACGTAGTAGATGGTATTCCATTGGACGCAGGTTCTATCAGTTCTATCGACCCGGGAGATATTGCTTCTACCACTATTTTGAAAGACGCAACTGCTACTTCTTTGTATGGTAGCCGCGGTGCAAACGGTGTTGTGTTGATTACCACCAAGAAAGGTAGTTCCAATGGCGATGACGGTAAGATTGAGATTGACGTTAAAGCCGGTGCAAACATGCGTTTACTGCCGATGTACGATGTAATCGACAGTCCGGAAGAATATATCGTTTACGCATGGCAAAGTTTGTATAACGAGCAACGCTATAACAAAAAGAAAAAAGAGACAGATGCAGTAAAAAATGCAAGTGCAAACTTGTATGGTTCCAATGGTCTGCCAACTATTTATAATCTTTGGGATCAACCGGGTAACTTATTGATTGACCCGTATGATAATGCCGGAAACATTGCTCCGAAATTTGATTATGCTACTGCAAAACGTTTGGCTTCTTTCCAAAATATGGAGAGCTGGTATAACACTTTGTTCCACAATGGTCTCAAATTAGAGGCTACGGCTAAAATTTCCGGTGGTTCAGATAAATTGAATTACTATACCAGTTTCGGTTATTTGAAAGACGAAGGTTATTATACCGCTTCTGATTTCCAACGTTTCAATACACGTGCGAACATCAATTACCAAGCCAAGAAATGGTTGAAAGGTGGATTGAATATTCAATATTCGTACGCATCCATCAACAATCCTGTCCAAGATGACGTTGCAGCAAACAATGGGTTCCTTTTTGTAAATCAAATTCCACCTATTTATCCTGTATATGTACGTGATGCAAGCGGAAATATTGCAGTAGATCCGAAAACAGGAGGTAAGATGTATGACTATGGTGATAACGGAACCGGCGTAGACGAGGACGGCGGGCGTCCTTACTCTTTCGGCATCAACCCTGCCGGTGCTTTGGAATGGGATAAACAACGTACGGTTCGTCATCAGACAGTGGCCAACGCATTCTTGGAGTTCAAACTCTACGAAGGTTTGAAATTCACAGTGAATGTAGGTGCTCAATATTTGAACAACCGCATTAACTCATTGACTAACAAATACTACGGCGACGCAGCCGGTGTAGGTCGTGTAGCTAATGCTCAATACAACTATTTGGCTGTTACCAGCAACCAGTTGTTAGAGTACAACAAGACTTTCAACGAGCACACAATCCGTGTAATGGCAGGTCACGAGACCACTTATTTCACATATAATTATCAATATGGTTATAAGAAAAACATCGTTGAGGACCACGTTGTAGAATTGAGTAATGGTGTAAGCATGGACGCAGTTGAAGGTTATGCTCGTACAAGCACTCTGGAGTCTGCTTTGGCAACCGCAACATACGACTACGACAACCGTTATTTGATTACCGGTAACTATCGCGCTGATGGTTCCAGTAAGTTTGCTAAAGGTCATCGTTGGGGACACTTCGGTTCTGTAGGTGCAGCTTGGAACTTTACCAATGAGCACTTCATGGAAGGAACAACCGCTGCTGATTGGCTCAAGAACGGTAAGTTGCGTTTGAGTTGGGGTGTGCTCGGTAACCAAGATATCGGTGATATGCTCTTTACCGACCAATACAGCATTGAGAACGTAGATGGTAGCAAGGCTTATGTATGGAGTTACAAAGGTAATCCTGAGTTAACATGGGAGCGTACTTCTACCATTGACCTCGGTTTGGAATTCTCCATCGCAAAATATTTGGATGTTGAGTTGGATTACTTCTACAAGAAGACCGACAACATGCTCTTCCCGCGTTATGTAGCTCCTTCGCTTGGTTACGGCGGTTACTATGTTAACGACGCAGCTATGGAGAACCAAGGATTAGAGTTCGAATTGAAAGCTCACGCATTGGATATGCGTAACATCAAATTGGATATCCGTTGGAACGGTGGTTACTACCGTAACAAGATGTTACAAATGCCTATCGATGGTTATGATGAGAATGGTGATCCTGTTCGTATGGTTATGTCCGGTGGTATGGCCGTTGGTCACTCCACAGCAGATTACTACATGACTCATTATGAGGGTGTTAACGAAAATGGTGAAGCTACTTATACTGCATACTACGACGCAGACAAAGGTGCCTTTAGTGGAAATAAAGAAGCTTCTTTGATTGAGGATGGTGCTACAGGAGACAACTACATTGCTTCTGTATACGAATACAAACTCAAGCACCCGAATGCAAACATTCAAACTACCAGTGTTAGCGGTGAGGATTATATCTATGCCGGCTCTAACTACGTTGGCAAGAGCTTTATGCCTGACTTGGATGGTGGTTTCGGACTGGACTTCGAGGCTTACGGTGTAACTCTGAGCATCAGCTGTTCCTACCGTATCGGCGGTTACGGTTATGATAACATGTATGCACTCTTGATGCATAGCGATAAGATCGGTTCTCGTAACTGGCACAAAGATATCAAAAATGCTTGGACTGAGACGAACACGAACACCAACGTTCCTCGTTTGTCTAACGGCGCTGACCAATATGCAAACGCAGCTTCGGATCGTTTCTTGACCAGCAACTCCTACTTGAGTCTGAACAACATCAATCTCGGATACAAATTCCCGAAGAAGTTGATTGAGAAGATTAAATTAACGAACCTCCAATTATGGGTGGCTGCTGACAACTTGGCTATCGCTTCTGCACGTAAGGGTTACAACCCGATGATGTCTATGAGCGGTACCAACGCTTATAACGATTATAGCCCGTTGTCAACAATCATGGGAGGTATAAAAGTTCAATTCTAATATAGGAGATTACGACTATGAGAAAGATTAAATATTTATTTACTACAATCGTGTTAGGATTGGCTTTAACCTCTTGTGGTGATAGTTTCCTGACACAATACCCGGAAGGTGGAGTCTTGCTGCAAGACCAGTTTGACAAACTGCCTGATAACCTGAAGGGTTCAATCATGGGTATCTACTCCAAGTTGTATGAATACGGCGACCACGATACTTTCGGTCAACGCTCTATCGATATGTACGGAGATATTCAATCCGGTGATATGGCGATGAAGAAAAGTAGTTACGGATGGTTCGAGACTTACGAGCGTGGTTTATTCCGTGCTTACGCAAGCGGATATCTGTGGTCATACTACTACGAGATCATTAATTTGACCAACATCAATGCAATGGCCGTAGAAGATAACGTAAAGGAGATGACTGATGCTATTACATCAGGAGAGACTCCGAGTGAAGCAATTGTTTCACAGGGTTACTACTACGGTCAAGTATTGGCATTGCGCGCTTGGGCCTATTCTAAGTTATTGGATTTCTATTGCGATCCTATGGATGCATTAACCAGTTCAATGGATGAAGAATTAGCTATTCCACTCTACACCGAAACTGAGGTTAAAAATGGTGCATTAGGCGCTCCGTTAGCAACTGTAAGTCAAGTGTACGACCGCATTTATGAAGACTTCTCGTTGGCTATTGACCTGTTGAATTTCTACGGAAAACTCAATCAACGTGGTTCAAAACTGGAGATTGATGCAGATGTAACTCGTTTGATGTTAGCTTATGCTATGCTGAACCACGGCAATGCAGAAGGCACTATTATTGCAGACGGCAAGAATGCATACGAAATTGCACTGGAGCAAGTAGAAGCAGTTTTGGCTAACAACAAGTACGCTCCATTGGAGGCAAGCGAATTGACAACTACCGGTTTTATGGATGTTAACGCCTCTAACTGGATGTGGGCTGAGGACGTGACCGTTGAGAACACTACAGCATTAGGTTCTTTCTTCGGCCAAGTGGATATTCACACCTACAGCTATGCTGCAGCTGGTGATGTCAAAGGCATCGACGCAAAATTATATGCAGAGATCGCTGCTACCGGTTGGGACGCACGCGTTAAATGGTTCCGTGATGCCAATGGCGAAAGTGCAATTGGAAATGGTGAGACAAGTGCAGGTAGAGCATATTGTCCGGACGGCAAATTCTATTGTCCGAAGACAAAGACCGAAACCAAATTGGACAAAGTAGACCGTGATTGGCTCTGCGACAACGTATTTATGCGTATTGAATTGGCTTATTTGATTGGTGCAGAAGCTGCATGGGCAAACAATGATTTGACCGGTGCCGTTAACTATCTTGACCAATTATGCCAAAGACGTATATTGGACGGAAAAGACGCAGAATATAACACATGGAAAGGCAGTCTTACCGGTGTCGATGAAGTTAAAACGGCTATTATTTACAACTGGCGTGTAGAGATGTGGGGCGAAGGTTATGGATTGCAGACCTTGCGTCGTTTGAGCAAATCCAACAGTTTAGGTTCCAACCACTTAAGTCGAGCTGATTCGGAAGTAGGTCCGGGCGCATCTTCTGATAATTACATGCGTTACCAATGCCAAATCCCAACATCAGAAACGCGTTATAACCCATATTTAGCAACCACAGAATTGGCAAACAAACCATAATAAGCAAAAATAACTTATTATAAATTATAATTACAATTCACATTATTAATTAACTTTAACACACAATCATTATGAAGAAGTATCTGATTGTATTAGCAGTTGCCTTAGTAGCTTTGGCAGGCTGCAAGAAAGACAAAGAAGTTGTGATTTCAAATCTTTCGTTTAAACAAACCGAATTAACCGCAGTAGTAGGCGACACTATTCGTCTGGCTTTGGTCGTAACACCGGCAGAAGCAGCGCTTCCTACAGACATCGTTTGGTCATCCTCTGACGAAGATGTTCTCAGTCTCGTGGACAAAAACGGAAATGTTGCGATTGTAGGAGTTGGCGATGCAAATATAACGGCGAAGAGTGGTGAGTTCACAGCCGTATGTAAAATTTCAGCAGATTACTCTGAAGCATTCTGGGAGCCCGACTGGGTGTACTACGACCCGGCTACACAGGAATATACTGATATTGAGGATACTCTTGACATTAATGGGACCAAATGTTTACTTAAGTCTGTTGGTATAGTAATTCCTAACTACACTGATTTCGGGGAAGACTTCCCTTATGCAGATGGTGGAACCTTCCTAGAGATGACAGCTATTATGCCATTTAAGGTAGATGACAAAGGAGACTCTATAGTTCTAATCGACAGCGATGAGAATGGTAAATTTACTCGCCGTATTCGCTTTGTGGAAGACGAAACAGAACTTGACGCATGGACGGCATTGAGAGGGGACATGGATCCTGAAATAGCCGGTCCTGTCTTCCAAGCAATTCTTGATGAGTCTGCTACAGAAGTAGATTGGGATACATATTTAAGTGCAATTTCCGGTGCTGAGCTTAAAGAAATTGTTCTGGAAGATGGAAAAGCCTACGAGCTCTACATACGTGATGGCTTCGCAAGGGAAGGATATCTCCAGATTTTGGTTGATGACGAAGGCTACGGAACTGTTGACTATGATTTCACAATCGCATGGTGCGGAGGTTACTACGGATTTGCCGTAGACTGGGATGCTTATGCAGCCGGAGATTATGCTAATCTACTGATACAACCATTCGAAACATCGTTCTATGGTTATAAATACAAGACAGGCCAAAGGGGTGTAGAAGTTAATCTTGATGGTAATTCGGATCAAGGAAAACCTGCTAAAAAGATTGCAAAGAAGTCTGCAAGACAGGCAACAACAAGCAAACTACAGGGGGCACGTATCATGGACAAGAAGCCTGTACGCCTGAAATTTGAGAAAATATAATATCAAATATCACGCATGATAATTATGTATAAAACAAGTGGGTACTTCACCCACTTGTTTTGCATTTATATATCACAGATACTCGTTTAAAGATTTAAAGATAGAGATAATTCTCATGATTTTCTTGCGTAATTCAAAAAAAAGTTGTACCTTTGCGGCGTAAATTGGATAATTATAGTTTTATGAAAAAGATATTGTCAATTATATCCGGCATTTTGCTGAGTATGAGTGCTTTTGCCGTTGTGGCATCGCCGGAACCGATTGAGATAACGCAACCGGACGGAAAAGTGATTACCGTGCGTTTGGTTGGCGATGAGCATTATAGTTATTACACGACCTTAGACGGAGCTCCTCTTCGCAAGAACACAAAGGGTTTCTGGGTGCAAGATGAGTCTGTAGCACAAATGCCTTCTGCTGCACGCAAAGCACGTAAAGCCAAAGAGCAAATAAAAGCAAATTTCCCGTTGGAAGGTTCTCCGAAAAGTATTGTCATCCTGGTTAATTTCAAGGATACAAAGTTTACCTATAAACTGGCAGACTTTGAGAAAATGTTGAACGAGTCCGGATATAGCGCCAATAATGGTGTAGGTTCTGCGCGTGACTATTTTATCGCCAGCTCGGATAGTGTCTTTTCACCTGTCTTCGATTGTTACGGACCGGTTACTTTAAGTCGCGAGTGCGCTTATTACGGCGCCAACAGCGGTAGCAATAATAGTGTTCACGCCGCTCAGATGGTGGTGGAAGCTTGTAATTTGGTGCATGACGAATTAGGCATTGATTTCACACAATATGACACCAATAATGATGGCCGAATAGACAATGTGTTCATTTATTTTGCCGGTCATAACGAAGCAGAGCATGGTGGAGCAAATACCATCTGGCCGCACCGTAGTATTGTTGGCGGAAACGAACGTGTAGACGGCAAGTTGATATATGATTATGCGTGTACATCGGAGTTGCGTGGCGCAAGTGGAAATTCCATGTGTGGGATTGGCACTTTCTGTCACGAGTTCGGACACGTATTAGGTTTGCCGGATTATTATGACACAGGTTACAACTATTATTCTGTAGGAACATGGGATATCATGTGTTCCGGTAGTTATAACGGCAATGGTAAGACTCCTCCGAGTTATACTGCCGGCGAGCGTTTCCAATTAGGATGGCTCACACCGGTTCAACTCAAGGATGCAGGACCATATATTTTAGAGCCGCTCGAGACAAGCAACAAGGCATATCTGATTGCCAAAACAGACCATAACTTAAGTTGGGAAAATGCTTCTCCAAACGAGTATTGGTTATTGGAAAACCGTCAAGCCGTAGGTTGGGACGCGCCTTCTTCATGCTTGCCGGGAACGGGAATGTTGATTTTCCACATCAACTATAATGCTTCTGCATGGGGACGTAATGAACCGAACAATAGTATTCCTTTGAGATACGATATTGAAGAAGCTTATGGTTCTAAAGGTTATTCGACTCCGAGCGATCCATTCCCGGGAACAGCTAAAATAACGAATTTCACGCCAATTCTGCATAGTGGAGAATTGGTAGAGCAACCTTTATTGGACATCGCCCAAGACGGACGTAATATTGCCTTCACGTTCAAATCCAGCGGTACCGATAAGTTCATGTTCCTTCCAACTACATTACCTATCATTGAAAGTACGTACAATGCCGATACCAAGAAGGCTTATACTCCTGCTGAAGCAGTAAAGATTGTCGGAAATCATTTGGATCCTAACCAAAACGTGACCATCAGTGTCTCCGGAGCCGGTTTTGCACTTTCTACCGATAGTGTCAATTGGAGTTCTTCGCTTACGGCTACAGCAGCAGCCGATTCTACATTGGAAATAGCTCTGTATGTGCGTTACGCTCCTCGTAAGCAAGTATGTGATTTTCAACGCGGTACGATTACTATCCGTCAAGACAAATCCGTTGGCACTTATACTGTGCGCGGTACCAGTCCACGACCGATATTGATTAATGCTCCGCAAATAACAAACGTCAGAAATATCACGCCTACTACGTTTACTGCATCCTGGGCACCGGAAACAGACGCAGAATATTACTACGTCACACTTTATCATATGGAACCGGGAACAGAGTCCACGGTGGAAAGTTTCGAAGGTTTTGATGACGAAGCAACCGTCTATGAAGCAAGTTGGTATTCCAGTTTCTTCCGCACAACAGCTAAAGCCAAGAGCGACGGAACAGTTTCCATGTGGTTCAAACAAGACGGAGAAAACATGCTTTCCCCACTCTACCACCTGCCGGTAACCAATGTCTCATTCTGGTTAAGCGCACCTGCTACCAGCGACACAGAAGTAGGATGGATTATTCTGACTGCCTACAGCGATGCAGGAGAGTTTGCATTGGATACCATACAAATCAAACGTACTACGAAACAATACACCTACAATCGCGAATTAGGCGAAGATTTAGGTGTTCGTCGTTTCGCTATCAAGTATGCATCTTTTGGCGGAGAAGGCGTTTGTTTAGATGCTTTCACTACCACATTCAACCAAAAGACGATTTATACATACAAAGGGCGTGAGCGTACTATCATGGCGCAAGAAGATGATTTGGCGGAAGAATATGCAGTCTTCTATGCTTATGATTTGAAGCCGAATACAGACTATTACCTCCAACTCCAATGCTCGGAAGAGAAAGGATGTGAGGAGCACTTGAGTCCGCTCAGTTATCCATACGCAATTCTTACCAAGAAAGGCGAGACATCGGATTCACGGAATTTGACTTTGGACTATGACTCTCTCTCTTACGACCCTGCAACTCATGTGGTTTACTTACCTCAATCGCTTTCTGCAGGTCATGTAGGCATTTACACTACAGACGGAAGATTGGTAAAATTGATTCCTACTTATCCGGCATATAATATTGCTCCACTGCCGGATGCAGAGTTACACAGAGGAACTATCTATATGATAAAATATATGCCTTCCGACAAGATGGGCAGAAAAGCTCCGTGGATAAAGATTCTTTTCGAATAAGCAAATGAAGAGAACAATTTTTATATTAAGCTTTATTGCGCTTTGTGCGTGCGGATTAACGTCGTGTAACAGCAATTCTCCCGAATGGAAAGAGGAATACAAAGAGGCAAGTTATTTGATTGTTAAGTTCAATCCTGCCGCTTTGGAATACCGCCAAAATGTGATGTTGGTTCCTGACAGCAAAGGTCAATATCGCATGTGGAGTTTGATTAATGGCGGTACTTGCCGTGAATTCATCATCGGGCATAATCCTTTTACACTCGTTGATACGGTTCAGCATTGGTATTTAGCAGATTGGAAATGGAGCGTTCTTTTGAGTCGCAGTCACGTAGTGATTCCCATGCGCTGGATAGATGTTACCAAGCCGGACGAGACATACGTTCGTGCAGATTTTCAGATTGCGGCAACAGGTATTATTGAGAAATACGGTATTGTCAAACGCAGCGAGATAGACCGATATATGCATTTGGAACCTGCTCCGGCAAGCGAGAATTCCGGTTCATGGGGAAGAACGAGTGGCGGTATTTCCACAGACCATTTGGCGCCTGTTTATCTCAGTCGCTATTACTCGACACAAGATATTCCGGATGTGATAGACAAAAAAGGAGATTGGCAATACACGAAAGCAGATTTTCTGAAAGAAAGACTTCGTCAGGACAGTTTACAAGAAGTTTACCGCAAACGATTAGCAACACTGATCTATGTCGGAATGAGCAACAGCGTCATTCATGTTGTAGAATAAGACATCCAATATTCAATATTTCATAGCACTCTGATTACAGGGTGCTATTTTTTTGTGTGAATAAATATGCCCAATGAGCAGTTTTTGACCATTCGCAAAACAATTACCCCATTTTACCCCACTTTTTATAAAAATGTTAACAACCATTATAATTTGCTGATTTTATGTGTGTTATATAGTAGTAATATCTGTTCAAAACATGTTAATAAAACAATTGATAATTTTTTTTGTGGGGAAATGTGGTGTAATTCAAATATTTTTTGTATCTTTGCACCCGAAATTGAAAAAGTGTATAATTGTATGAGTACATTTGTCGGAAATATAGAAGGTCGTTTGGATGAAAAGGGACGTATATTCATTCCTGCTGTTTATCGTAAGATTTTGGCGGAGAGTTATAGCAAGCGAATTGTGATGCGTCGCGACACAGATAATGAATGCCTGATGTTTTATCCTGAGCCTGTATGGAACGAGAAAGTAGAGCAATTGCGAGCTGCTTTGGACGAATGGGATCCGGAAGACCAGTTAATCTTGATGCAATTCATGGCCGATGCAGAATATATGGAGATGGATGGTCAAGGCCGTATATTGCTTCAAAAGAAGAATTTAGAGACTATCGGCGCTCAACAAGACGTGTTATTTGTGGGCATGCTCAATCGTTTTGCTCTTTGGGCACCTGAGACGTTTGCTGCTAAACGCCTGAGTCAGAGCGAGTTAGCGGCACGACTGAGAGCCAAGATGTCCGAATCACGCAATAATCACACAATAATCACGCAATAATCACCCAATACTACCCCGTTGCAAGTACGTATTTTCAAGGGTTCCGAGAGGTTTCCTGGTTGAAAGTGAAAAGTGAAAGGAACAAGGAGCAAGGAACAAGGAACAAGAGCAAGAAATGAATGAAGTTTATCACATACCGGCCATGTTGAAAGAAACGATAGAGGGTTTGAATATCAAGCCTGAAGGTGTGTATGTGGATGTAACTTTCGGCGGAGGAGGACATAGTCGTGCGATTTTTAGACAAATGCACGAACAGGAAGATTTGAAGAGCAAGAGTTCGAACTCCAAAAGCGGACATTTATATTCGTTCGACCAAGATATAGATGCTTACGCAAACGAACGGACCAAAGCAGAAGAGAAAGCAGTAAAGGAGGACGAGAAGGAAACCGTACTTTACGGCAATGAACAATGGACGTTTGTACACAGCAATTTCCGCTATTTGAAGAATTGGATGGACTATTACGGAGTGCAAGAGATAGACGGTTTATTGGCTGATTTAGGCGTCAGCTTCCATCATTTCGACTGTCCGGAGCGTGGATTCAGTTTCCGTTATTCCGCGCCATTAGACATGCGGATGAACCAAACTGCCAAACGTACAGCTGCAGATATTGTAAACAGTTACAGCGAAGAAGAATTGGCGAACGTATTTTGGTTGTACGGCGAGATGAAGAACAGTCGGTCTGTAGCACGGAATATCTGCAAGGCACGTTCTCAGAAACCAATTTTAAGGACTGAGGATTTGATTGAAGTAGCTTACCCACACCCTTTCCTTGAAAAAAAAGGAAATGAGATTGAAGTGTCGACGCAGTATAAGAAAGATTTAGCACGGATGTTTCAAGCTCTGCGGATAGAAGTGAATGACGAGATGGGAGCACTTCGCGAGATGTTAGTAGCAGCAAGAGATTTGCTTAAGTCCGGTGGCAGAATAGCTATTTTGACTTACCACTCGTTAGAAGACCGATTAGTAAAGAATTTTCTTAGGAGCGGCAATTTAGAAGGCAAGATAGAAAAAGATTTTTACGGCAATGCGCTTACCCCGTTTGATGTTCTCGAGAAAGGTCTGACGGCCGGAGTCGAGGAAGTAGAACGGAATCCGCGCAGTCGTAGTGCGAAATTACGAGTAGCAGAAAAACGCTAATGGCAGATATTCACAACATACGTTCTTGGCTCAACGGCGATCAGTTACGGAGCGGTCGTTTCCGAGAGTATTATCCGCTTGTCGGATTGATTGTGGCGCTCATCTTCATTTATATTCTGACCGGCTACCAATCAATACGGCAACAACACCGCCTGACGGACACGAAGAAAGAGATGCTCGATGCCAAGTTCCGCTACATGACTATCAATGCCCAATTGACCAACTCGACCCGCCAATCGCAAGTGAGTCAAGCCTTAAGAGAGAGCGGCAGTGCTCTTCAAGAAAATACTAAACCACCAACTAAAATCCTAAACTAACTATGTCAGACGAACAAAGAAACACAGTATGGCGCTTCGCCATCATTTTCATCATCATCTTATTAGGCTTCATAGCCGTAATTGGTAAAATCATCTACATTCAGACCGTAGAACGCAACGAATGGATGAAAGTAGCCGAAAAACAAGTTCCCACTTATCGTTCTATTACCGCTAATCGCGGAAACATCTTAGACTGCAACGGCCAGTTATTGGCCAGCAGTATGCCGCAGTATAATGTATATATGGATACACGCGTGCCTGCGTTGCATGACAACAACGGGAAACTTTTCAAGGAACAAATAGACACTTTGTGTTTGGATTTAGCTCGCATTATCGGCGACCACTCGGCAGCAGAATACAAAGCTCGCATCACGCGTGCTTATCAACAGGGAGAGAGTCGTTTGAAAGTATGCGACAATCGCATTAACTATCTGCAACGCAGTGAGTTAGAGAAGAATAACTTGCTCAAAATGGGGAAATACAAGAGCGGTTTTCTCTTCGAAGATCAGCATCGTCGTATTAAACCTTACGGTATTTTAGCCAGTCGAACCATTGGTAGTATTTATGGCGAAGGCGGAGGAGGTAATTCCGGATTGGAGAAACGTTTTGACAAAGAGTTGCGAGGCGAAGACGGTGTGGGTTGTAATCAACGCATCGGCGGTCGTCGTGAGTTCGTGACTATTCAAGAAGCCAAAGACGGTTTGGATGTGGTAACCAGTATTGATGCAAATCTGCAAGACATCGTAGAAAATGCTTTGCTAACGAGGGTGAAAGAGAAAAATGCCAAATGGGGTTGCTGCATACTGATGGAAACACAGACGGGTCATATTCGCGCAATTGCTAATTTGGACCGTGCAGATGACGGAGAGTATTACGAGATGCAGAATCACGCCGTTCAACGTGTGGAACCGGGTTCAACCTTTAAGACTATTGCTTTGGTAGCTGCTTTGGACGACGGAAAGATTGATATTGACGACACTGTAAGCATCACGAGCGAGCCGTGGATATATATGCGTAAGTCCAAACACACGGATGCGCATAAGATGGATACCGTGCTGAATGTGCGTAACGCATTGGCCGTGTCAAGTAATATCGCGTTGGCCAAACTGATTACACGCAGTTACGAAGGTTCCGCTCATAAGTTTGTACGGAAAATACAAAAAATGGGAATAACCGATAGTATCTATTGCGAGATTCCGGGTGCCGAGAAAGCACGAATCGATATTCCGAAAGATACCGTGACGTTAAGTAAAATGTCTTACGGTTACTCTGTCGAATTGAGTCCGATGCAAATCATGATGTTCTATAATGCAATAGCTAATAACGGCAAGATGGTTCGTCCGATGTTAGTAACCGGTATTGAACGCGATGGAGACGCTGTGAAGAGTTTCAAGACCGAAACAGTTAAATCTTCCATCTGCAGCAACGGGACACTGCGTGACATACAAGGCGCATTGCATGATGTGGTGTGGGATAATCATTTAGGCACAGCATCAGTTCTTAAATGGGAAGGTCGGATTATTCGCAAGAAAGCACAAAGTGACTTAGTGCACATAGCAGGAAAAACCGGCACGGCGCAGTTATTTATTCCCGGTCAAGGTTATTCGGGCAAGCGCCACCGTATCACATTTGTGGGCTATTTCCCTGAAGAAAATCCTCGCTATACATGTATCTGCATGATAGAAGACCCGCAATATCCGTACGACGCAGGTACGGATTGCGGTTCAACTGTTCGTAATATAGCCGAAAAGACTATGGCGTATAGCGGTTATTATATTTATAAGGACGGAGAGAAAATTCTGGAAAAACGATAAAACTATGATACTGAGCGAATTACTACAAGCTATTAAGCCGTTGCGTATTATCGGTAGTACCGACAAAACGATTCATGCTATTCAGTTTGACAGTCGCCGTGTGGAGACTGGAGATTTGTTTGTAGCACAAGCCGGCACAGCCGTTGACGGGCATACATTCATTGGCGGTTGCGTAGAGAAAGGAGCCGCAGCTGTTGTGCTTTCAGATGAAAAATATCTGCCTGCTGCAAGTGATGAAACTACTTATATCCTTGTAAGCAACACCGACGAGGCATTGGGATTGCTTGCGTCCAAATGGTTTGGCGAACCCGGCAAACATCTGACCTTAGTAGGCGTGACCGGAACCAATGGCAAAACAACGATTGCAACTTTACTTTATAAGTTAGTTCGTGCGCTCGGACATAAAGCAGGATTGCTATCGACCGTGGTAAATTATATCGAAGACGAAGCCGTTGCAGCCACTCACACCACACCGGATGCATTGGAGTTAAACGGCTTGTTGAGTCGCATGGTGGAGGCTGGATGTGAGTATGCGTTTATGGAGGTCAGCAGTCATGCAATAGCACAACAACGCATTGCCGGACTGGATTTTGATGGTGCTTTATTTACCAATTTGACACGCGACCATATTGATTATCACAAGACTTTTGACAATTATCGAGACACAAAGAAACGATTGTTTGACGGGCTGAAGAAGAATGCTTTTGCCGTTACCAATAAAGACGACAAGAACGGATTGGTGATGACACAAAACTGTCAGGCAAAAGTTCACACCTACTCCACCCGTTCGTTGGCGGATTACAAAGCACAGATTTTGGAAGAAGGTTTCGATGGAATGGAGTTGCAGATTAACGGACACGAAGTGTTTGTTCCATTGGTAGGACGATTCAACGTCAGCAACCTGCTTTGTATCTACGGAGCCGCTTTATGCTTAGGTTTTGACGAGACAGATGTACTTCGCGTCTTGAGCACATTAAAACCTGTTAACGGACGTTTTGAGACTATTCACAGCGCTAAGGGATGGACGGCAATCGTTGATTACGCCCACACACCGGATGCAGTAGATAACGTGATTCAGACTATTCGCGAGATAAAGAAAGAGGGTTCTAAACTGATTACGGTCGTAGGTTGCGGCGGAAACCGTGACAAAGGTAAACGTCCGATGATGGCACAAATTGCCAAACGCGGTAGTGAACAGTTGATTTTGACGAGTGACAACCCGCGCGATGAGGAACCGCAAGACATCTTGAAGGATATGACCGACGGATTGACTGCCGAAGAATTGCAGAGCACATTGGTTATTGAAGACCGTGCTACAGCTATTCAAACAGCATGCACGTTGGCACAAAAAGATGACGTTATTTTAGTCGCAGGAAAGGGACACGAAGACTACCAAATCATCAAAGGTGTAAAACATCATTTTGATGACCACGAAATCGTTCGCAAATATGCAAACTAACGAATAATATTTGAGCGTATGTTATATTCTTTATTTGACTATCTAACAACGGCTTACGGCCATTTAGCAGGTGCGCGATTATTCACCTACATCTCCTTTAGAGCCATCACGGCCGGTGTCTTGGCTTTAGGTATCAGCATTTGGGTTGGTAATTGGTTTATCAATTACATGAAACGTCATAACATAGCAGAGACACAACGTGACGAAAAGATTGACCCGTTTAATGTAGCGAAGAAAGGTGTACCGACCATGGGTGGTCTGGTTGTCATTGCTGCAATCATCTTACCTTGTCTGCTCTTGGGTAAGTTAACCAATGTATATATGATTTTGCTGTTGGCGACAACTGTCATTTTGGGCATTTTAGGTTTTGCGGATGATTATATCAAGACTTTCAGAAAGAACAAGGACGGTTTGAACGGATGGGTAAAGATTGCCGGACAAGTGGCGTTAGGTCTGATTGTCGGTTTGACACTCCGTTTCTGTCCTGCTGCAACGATGAACGAGGTGGTAACCAGTCATATTGAGAATAATGTGGTGGTAGTAGAAAAAAGTCCGGAAATCAAATCCACACAGACCACTATTCCTTTTGTAAAACACCATAACTTCAATTATGCCGACCTCTTCTCATGGACAGGCGAAAACAACAAATACCGTTTCGGTTGGATTTTCTTTGTGCTACTGACGATTTTTGTGGTAGCAGCCGTTAGTAACGGAGCTAATCTTAATGATGGCATGGATGGAATGTGCGCTGGCAATTCAGCGATTATTGCCGTAGCCTTGCTTATCTTAGCTTATACCAGCGGTAGTGTTGTTTGGGCAGAGTATTTCGATGTGATGTATATTCCCGGCAGTGAAGAATTGGTTGTTTTCCTTGCTTCGTTCATCGGAGCCTTGGTCGGTTATCTATGGTTTAACGGATTCCCTGCTCAGGTTTTCCTGGGTGATACAGGCAGTTTGACTATAGGTGGAATCATCGGTGTCTGCGCAATGGTTATTCATAAAGAGTTGTTGATTCCTGTATTATGCGGAATATTCCTGATGGAAAGTCTGTCTGTGATTATTCAGACGCAAGTGTATAAGTTCTACAAGAAACGCGGTCAGCACGTGCGTGTATGGAAACGTACTCCGTTCCATGACCATTTTAGAACTTCTGTAGATCAAGTTTTGAAGATTGATCCGACATGTTCGATATTCTTTAAAGGCAGTCGTAATTTGCATCATGAGACAAAGATTGTATTGCGTTTCTGCATCGTGACACTCATCTTAGCTGCCATTACCATTCTAACACTTAAGATAAGATAAGATAAAATGAAACGAATAGTTATACTTGGTGCGGGCGAAAGCGGAACAGGTGCCGCTATTTTGGCCAAAGAGAAAGGCTATGATGTGTTTGTAAGCGATTACGGCACTATTCAGGAACCATACCGTGCGTTATTGGACCAACACGGCATAAAATGGGAAGACGGCAAGCACTCCGAAGAGTTGATATTAAATGCTGACGAGGTTGTCAAATCTCCCGGTATTCCTTTAACCGCACCACTTATCAAAAAACTACAAGCACAAGGTACACCTATCATCTCCGAAATTGAGTTTGCTGCGCGTTATACGAATGCAAAGATGATTTGCATCACGGGTTCAAACGGTAAGACGACTACCACTTCGTTGATTTTCTACATTCTCAAGCAAGCGGGACTGAATGTCGGTTTGGCAGGAAATATCGGTAATTCGTTAGCACTGCAAGTAGCGCACGAACAACACGATTATTACGTGATTGAATTGAGTTCCTTCCAATTGGATAATATGTACGATTTCAAGGCAGATATTGCCATTTTGCTGAATATCACGCCGGACCATTTGGATAGATACGACTTCAAATTTCAAAACTACATAGATGCCAAGTTCCGCATCACGCGCAACCAGACGAAAGAGGATAGTTTCATCTATTGGGCAGAAGATCCGATTATCGACCGAGAGATGAAAAAACTGCAGTTAGGTGCCACACTCTATCCTTACGGATTTACACAACTGAATCCGCTTCCTGTCGGCGAAGACGAATTAGCGCTAAAGGGTAAGCATAATGTCTTGAACTCGATGGCTGCGACGATTGCTGCAAATGTAGTGGGTATCAAAAAAGATATCATCCGCGAGAGTCTGAAGACATTCCAAGGCGTCGAGCACCGCTTGCAATACGTAGCAACGGTCCGTGGCGTGCGGTATATTAATGACAGCAAGGCAACCAATGTTAACTCGTGTTGGTATGCATTGGAGAGTATGACAACACCAACGGTGCTCATTCTCGGCGGAAAAGATAAAGGAAACGACTACAGCGAGATTGACGAATTGGTGAAAGCCAAATGCCACACACTTATTTTCATGGGCTTGCACAACGAAAAACTGCAGGAGCATTTCGGTTCCTTTGGATTGACGATTATCGACACGGATAATCTTCACGACGCTGTACAAGCTGCATACAATGCAGCGCATGAAGGCGACACAGTTCTGTTGAGTCCGTGCTGCGCCAGTTTCGATTTATTCAAGAGTTACGAAGACCGCGGTGAGCAGTTTATGGCTGCCGTGCGAAAACTATAATTATTAAACACCAAACCTTTAACCATTATGAAACCATTCAATTTAAAAAACATTGACAGGAGTTTTTGGGTTCTATTCGGACTCCTGATTATAGTTGCGATTATCGCACTATTCTCTGCTTCATCGACCTTGATTTACAAGGACGATTCACTTTTAGGTCCTGTTGGTCAGCAGATTGTTTTCATCTTATTAGGCGTCGCCGCTGCTTTTGTGATTCAGTTCATTCCTACGCAGTGGGTGCGTTTGGGCGGTTACGCACTATTGATTATAAGCATCCTGCTTATTTTCTCGACTCTGATTCCGCATAACCCGTTTGTGGTATCACGAAATGGTGCTGCAAGATGGATTAACCTGTTCGGCATCACTTTCCAACCTTCGGAATTAGCTAAATTATCTTTGATAATTGTCGTGGCGGACCAGTTGGCGCGTATCAAGACAGAAGAAGACAAGTGGAAATATTTCCTGCGCACGTTGATTCTGACGGCCGTTGTAGTATTCCCTATTTTGGTAGCGAATCTATCGACGGCAATTCTTATTTGCGGCATTGTGGGATGTCTATGGATTTTAGCCCGTGTGCCGTGGAAATACATCCTGTCTGTAGTCGGAATCGCTTTAGTCGTCTTGGCCTTGGGATATTCTGTTGTGGAGTTTGCATACGTCAAACCCGGCAGAACGATGTCCGAAAAGAACCCTTTCAAGCGAGCGACTGTTTGGGTGGCGCGTATAGACAATATGTTCAACAAGGACGATACATCCAAATATGTTCTGACGGACGATAATATACAGGAAGTCTATTCCTCCGTTGCTATTGCTCGCGGAGGAAAATCGCCTTTCGGTGTATTGCCAGGAAACAGCAAAGAGCGCGATTATCTGCCGTTGGCGTATATGGATTATATCTTTGCGATTATCGTAGAAGAATCGGGCGTTTTAGGTGCTATCTTGGTAATTTTCATCTACTTAGCTATTCTTTTCCGAGCGTGCAATGTCTCCAGTCGTTATTCAGATATGCCGGCAATGCTGATGGTCATGGGCTTAGCGCTGATGATTACGTGCCAAGCATTGATTTCTATGATAGTAGCCGTAGGACTCGGTCCTGTTACTGGACAGCCGTTGCCGATGATATCGAAAGGCGGAACCTCTGCGGTCATCACGTCTATCTATTTCGGCATTATGATGGGCGTTAGTCGCGAGCAGTTGGAGTTGAGCGAACGTGTTAACGAGACAAGAGACAAGAGCGAAGAGGAAGTGCCGGAAATCACGTTTGACGACGAGGCACCGCTGATACGCGATATTACCATCGAAAGTTAACCACTAACCACTAAACACTAAACACTAAACATATGCGTTATTTAATTTCCGGAGGCGGGACCGGAGGACATATTTTTCCTGCTGTCAGTATTGCCAATGCGCTTCAAGAATTAGATCCGGAAGCCGAGATTCTCTTTATCGGTGCCTTAGGTCGAATGGAAATGGAGAGAGTGCCACAGGCGGGATATAAGATTATCGGTTTGCCTGTAAGGGGTTTCAACCGTGCGCAACCGTGGAAGAATGTCTCCGTACTGATTGATTTAGCTAAATCTATCCGCCAAGTCAAGAAGATTATCCGTGATTTCAAACCGAATGTAGGTGTGGGTGTAGGCGGATATGCTTCCGGTGCGGCTATGTGGGCTGCGGCAAACATGGGCATTCCTATCCTCTTGCAAGAACAAAACGGTTTCGCAGGAGTTACCAATAAACTGTTGAAAGATAAAGCTTCGAAGATTTGTGTTGCCTATCCTGGAATGGAGCGATTCTTCCCTGCAGATAAGATTATTCTAACCGGTAATCCTGTTCGCCAGAATCTGACAGAGGGCAAGAAGAACAAAGACGACAAGCGCAAGAACCTACTCATTATCGGCGGCAGTTTAGGTGCACGCACTATCAACGAAGCAGTTATGGCTGCTTTGCCTGATTTGGCGAAAGCAGGTATTCGCGTCGTTTGGCAAACCGGAAAGATTTATTATGAGAAATGCCTTGAGCGAGTAAATGCGCTCAAAAATGAAGGCATTAACATGGATAGTATAGAATGTCTCGATTTTCTCTCTGATATGCCGGATAGATATGCACAAGCCGATTTGGTTATCTCCAGAGCCGGTGCATCTTCTATCAGCGAGATTTGTCTTTTAGGCAAACCTGCCATCTTGGTTCCTTCGCCAAATGTAGCCGAAGACCATCAGACGCATAATGCAATGGCGTTGGTAAATCGCGAAGCAGCTGTGCTGGTTAAAGATTGCGAAGCGGCGGAGCAATTGATTCCTGCAGCTCTTAAACTTATCAACGACACAGAGCGTTTGAAAACACTTCATACTAACGTTCTCAAGCTCGCAGAGAAAGACTCTGCCAAACGCATTGCCGAAGAAGTAATCGCTCTTGCCCGAAAGGAAAGATAAGAAGCTCTCGTATTTTGAGTAGGTGATTAGTAGGTGATAAGTAGGTGATAAGTAGGTGATAAGTATTTTTTTTTGCACCTATTTTTGAATATCAAAAAAGCGTTCACTCTGCGTGGACGCTTTTCTTTAGGGAAGGAATTGACAGAAAGGTTTACCCTTTATACTCAAAATCCTGCAGGTCGCCGTTGAGGAAACTGTCGTAGGCAGTCATATCTATCAAACCATGACCGCTGAGGTTGAAAAGAATCACTTTCTGTTCGCCTGTTTCCTTGCATTTGAGCGCCTCACGAATAGTAGCTGCAATAGCATGACAACTCTCCGGAGCAGGAATAATACTCTCCGTACGCGCGAAAAGCAAACCTGCTTGGAAGGACTCTGTCTGCGGGATATCCATTCCTCGCATATAACCGTCTTTGAGTAACTGACTGACAATCACACCTGCTCCGTGATAACGCAAACCGCCTGCATGGATGTTTGCCGGCTTGAAATCATGCCCAAGCGTGTACATCGGCAGCAATGGTGTATAACCGGCACTATCGCCGAAATCATATTCAAACTTACCCTTTGTCAATTTAGGACAAGAAGAAGGCTCAGCAGCAATAAAATCAATCCATTTACCATTTGATGATTTACCATTTTCCATTTGGAGCTGGTGTCTCATAAACGGGAAAGCCAATCCGCCAAAATTACTACCACCGCCGAAACAAGCGATAATCGTGTCCGGATACTCACCTGCCATCGCCATCTGTTTCTCTGCTTCCAGACCAATGATAGTCTGATGAAGTGCTACGTGGTTCAGCACCGAACCTAATGTATATTTGCAGTTGGGCGTAGTCGTGGCTAATTCAATGGCTTCCGAGATGGCTGTTCCCAATGAACCGGGATGATTAGGATCGGCTGTAATGATATCTTTTCCTGCACGAGTGGACATAGATGGAGAACCTTCTACTGTAGCACCAAAGGTACGCATTATACTGCTGCGATAAGGTTTCTGGAGCATGGATATCTTCACTTGATAAACGGCACACTCCAAACCGAAGGCTTTTGCTGCATAACTGAGCGCAGCGCCCCATTGTCCCGCACCGGTTTCTGTCGTCACATTCGTCACGCCCTCCTGCTTGCAGTAATAGCATTGCGGCAGCGCAGAGTTTATCTTATGCGAACCCAACGGAGACACGCTCTCGTTCTTGAAATAGATATGCGCAGGAGTGCCTAAGGCCTCTTCCAATGCATACGCACGCACCAAAGGTGTAGAACGATAATACTTATAGCGTTCGAGCACTTCTGTAGGAATATCTATCCATGCGTGTGTTTGGTCCAATTCTTGTTTAGCACATTCGTGTGCGAAAACATGACTCAAATCATCCACCGACACCGGTTCTTTCGTTGCCGGATTGAGAGGCGGAAGAGGCTTATTTTTCATATCCGCCTGAATATTATACCACTGTGTAGGAAGTTCTGCTTCCGATAACAAGAAACGTTTCTGCTTTGACATATTATTCGTTATTTTTCAAAATTGCGTGCAAAAGTAGTAAAAAATAATGACAACACCAAATAAAACAACAAAAAGTTGTTTAAAAACTTGCATATGTGCAGAATTTGTTGTATCTTTGCACCCGAAAAAATGCGCATACAAACAAACACTAATTATATCATGAGCAAGTACAATTGGACGTACGCTACTATTGGTAACGTTACTCGTGTCCGTATTCAGTCGGGCGAAGACATCCGCCATTTAGGCGAGTTAGACAAAAAGAAATGGACCGTTCTCTCTTGTCCTACTACCGGTTTGGAGATTAGCGAAGACTCTCTCAAACTGATGGATATTGACGGAGACGGCAAGTTGCGTATCAAAGAAGTAGTCGCTACTTCCAAATGGCTTTGCGACACCTTGGCAAAGCCGGACAGTCTGCTCAAGCAAACGGACGAAATTGAACTCTCAAACATCGCAGATAAAGATATTGCGGCTGTGGCAGAGAAGATTTTGAAAGCTCAAAAGAGCGATAAAAACTCTAAAGAGAAAAAAATTGCTTTAGCAGATGTAGAAGCCGCTATTGCTGCAGTTGCTATCGAGGAGCAACCTGTTCCTGCTGCGCCGTTAGAGGCTGATGTCATTGCTGCATACAAAGAGAAAACGGCAGAATATACCGCTTATTATGAGTTGGAGAAACTGCAGAAACTCGGTTTGGCTGTTATTCCGGAAGAGACCGTTAAACCCGGTATGACAGAGAAGAAGTTCCTTGAGATGGGCAAGCAGATTGCAGAATGGGAAGCAGCCAAAGCTGCTGCAGAAGGAGCAAACGCAGAGGCCTTAGCTGCTGCACAGGCAGAGTACATGCCACTCCGTAAATTATTGCTTCTCCACCGCGATTTCTACCGCCTGCTGCGTAACTTCGTAGCATTCGAAGATTTCTATGACGGCAATGATAAGACTATCGCTTCGTTCCAGGCAGGACGACTGGTTATCGACCAACGTATTTGCCATTTGTGTATCCGCGTGGCAGACCTGCCGAAGCATGACACACAAGCTCCGTTATCCGGCATTTACCTGCTCTATTGCGACTGCGAGTCTAAGAAATTAGGCAAGAAAATGCAGATTGTAGCAGCCATGACCCAAGGTGAGATTAAGAACCTGATGATTGGCAAAAATGCCGTCTTCTATGACAATGAAGGCAACGACTACGATGCTGTAGTAACCAAAATCATAGACAACCCGATTTCTATCCGTCAGGCGTTCTGGAACCCGTACCGCAAATTCGCTAAATGGATAGAGGACAAGATTAACAAGTCCGCTGCCGAGAAAGACGCCAAGGCATTTGATGATATGACGGCTAAAGCAGACGCGGCTACTACCGCAGAAGGCGCAGAAGCAAAGAAAGCTCCATTCGATATTGCTAAGTTCGCAGGTATCTTTGCTGCCATCGGTATGGCGTTAGGCATGATTGGCGCCGCTTTGGTTTCTGTAGCACAAGGTTTGAAAGGTTTCCATTGGTGGCAATATCTGTTGATTATCGTTTGTATCCTGTTAGTTATCAGTGGTCCGAGTATGGTTATGGCTTGGTTGAAATTACGTCGTCGTAACTTAGCTCCGGTGCTCAATGCTAACGGATGGGCAATCAACGCGGACGCTATTCTGTCTGTTCCGTTTGGTCGCACACTCACAGAGCAAGTAGCATTCCCGCTCATTAAAGCCAAGAAAGGTTTGAAAGGATGGCAGATTTGCTTGATTATTCTTGCTTGTCTCATCGTTCTTTGTGCCGCTGCTTGGCTCTGCCATTGGCTTTTGACAGGTTGCACATGGCCGTTCTGCTTATTATAAATCGTAAAGGAGAATTGCTGTGAAGAAAAAGATAGTCTTATTTATCCTTTTATTATTCCTACTCCCTTCTTCCGCTGCTTGGGCTCAAGTGGTGGAAGATAGTGTATCTGTGATCGGCGAAGGCGATGAGTTGGAACCGATAGATGATATCGATGTGAAAGCCATTGGTATTCCGGAATGGTTAACCAGCCATTTTGTGAATGACACGTTGTACATCAACTGCGACTCAGAGGCATTACCACGTAAATTAGTGGTCAAGACCAATGACACCGATGTTGTTTACCGACTCGTTCCACCGTTTATGATGGGTGACACCACATTACTTCGCCACCACCCGGCTGACAGTATCTATAACAATATCTGGACAGACAATCATATTAATCCTTACGGAACACTCTTCGACAGTCTTAAAGACGATGTACATATCTCGATGGAAGGATTTAGACTTCCTGCTCCCGGATATATCACCAGTCATTATGGTTGGCGTCGTTACCGAATGCATAAAGGAACGGATATTAAAGTGCAAATCGGCGATTCTATTCGTTCAGCATGGGACGGTCAAGTTCGTATTGTAGGATGGGATCCTCGCGGATACGGGTATTTTGTTGTAGTTCGCCATAACAACGGATTAGAGACTATCTACGGCCATTTGAGTCGTCCGTTGGTAGATGAATACGACCAAGTGTTTGCAGGTGACGTGATTGGTTTAGGAGGAAATACCGGACGTTCAACCGGTAGTCACTTACATTGGGAGGTGCGTTATTTAGGTAATGCATTGAATCCGGAAGAAGTGATTGATTTTAATATCGGCAAACCGAAGAACTCAGAATACGTCATCGGTATTAAGGCCATCAAGCAACAACGCGCAGAGCAAGCCGCAATGCGTTACCACACCGTAAAACAAGGTGACACGCTCTCCGGCATTGCCAGACGTTACCACACAACGGTAAAACGCTTGTGCCAACTGAATAAAATCAAGGAAACGAGTATTCTTCGTTTAGGTCAGAAGATTCGAGTACAATAACTCTTACTCGTGGTGGTAAGGTTCGCCACGCAGTATAGTCATAGCACGGTACGCCTGTTCTACAAAGAGCAGGCGTATCATTTGATGACTGAATGTCATTTGACTGAGAGATAATTTGCCGTTTGCGCGCTCATAAACAGCCGGACTGAAACCATAGGCTCCACCGATAATGAAAAGCAGATCTCTTCCGGCACTCATCTTCTTTTGCAACCAATCAGCAAACTCTATCGAGCGTCTTTCTACTCCATGCTCATCGAGCAAGAGAACATCCATAGAAGGCGTAATCTTACGAAGAATCTCTATGCCCTCTTGCTCTTTAATCTGGTTCTCGGAAAGGGATTTGGCATTACGAAGTTCCGGAATGACCTGTATCTCAAACGGCACATAATGTGTCAACCGTTGTGCATAATCGTCTATGAGTGACTGCAGGCGAGAGTCCGTTGTTTTGCCTACAACAAGAAGTGTGATTTTCATAACTACGGAAGAATCCTTGGAGGGTTCATTCGAGCCAAGTTGGTAGAATCAGTATCCGTGAAGTAATATTCGCAACCCGCAGTCCAAAAGAATTTATAGACCGTCAATTGCTTGAAACTACCGTCAAATCCACAGAAAGCCGTATAATAGGTATGTCCTTCTTCGAAAACAGTATACGAACCTTCTCCATCGTTTTCAATAGCTTTCACTCCATAGTAGGCTTCTGTTTGCGAAGGATCCAAGAACTGCGCTAATGCCCAAAGAACAAAATAATCCACCGGTTCTATCTCCATAGAATCTAATTCTAAACTATCACGGGTGGTAGCAATATACGGGAAACGACTATAGATATTTCCGTTGGTATCTAAAGGATAGATATAATCCCACTCTCCTTTGACGCGATAGTCAAAATGGACATCAATAATACTCTCGTCTGTAGTAGTGATAGAAGTCAGCAACAAAGTTCCTTCCGGTTTCATCTTGACAGGGTCTACCACAAAAGCATAGACCCAATACTCCTCACCGGGCAATAAACCGGTGAAGAAATGATTAACCGAGCCATACTGTAGAGCGTGACTGGAGAACGGAGCCACATTGAACTCTCCTTCTTTGAGTAATTTTTCACGCCAAGCCAGATAACGTACATTAGCACTATCGAGCGCAAGAGTCATGAATTGCTTTTGGTGCTCCATCGGATTCACACCCTCTTGTGCAGGTTCAATGGCGATGAGATAGTAAGCATCTTTATTGGTTGAGAAACTACACTCAATAAAGCCGGCAGAAACAGTCTCGATAGACATTTGTATCGTGACATTTTTCGTTTCCCATTTGGCTTCAGGATTGCAACCCAATAAAGCCATCAAAGCAAAGAATACTATGTATAACCGACTTTTATTCATTATAGATAGATTGCTCTTTTTCTTCGTCTTTTAGTAATGTCTGCACGGAATAGATGAACCGCAGAGCGGTTTTTACATGACTTCCGTAATGTCCGAAATTATAAGTGATATTAGCATTTCGCCATTTTGATTTGGCATTGGCTGCATTGGCATAAGGCACAGTCTCATCATCCATAGAGTGCATGATATAGACACTATTCTGAGGCACCCAGTTGTAGGAGATGATAGAATTGACAGTCATGGCTTTATACAATTCAGCCACATTATCGGACGTTTGGTCCATGGCTTCTTGCGTGAGCAGTTCATGCGTCACTTTGGTACCAATCAGTTTGTTGATTTGCGCAGAGGAATAGATTTTGCTATTAATCCAATCGTCCATTTTTTCGTACAACCATGGTTGCATCAAATCCGTCATTTTAACTTTCAGATTATTACCCAAAATCATTCCTTGCAGCACTAAAGGAACTGCTACAGGATAACCTGCCGTATCTGTATTGACAAATCGTTCATACGTAGCTTTTACGTCGTAGGGGCCTCCTCCTGCAAAGACACGATGAACCTTCACAATTTCCGGGTCTCCTTCCCACGAATACTCATTCTCGATGAGATATTCAACCGCCATAGTTGTTGCTCCACCCTGACTATATCCCATCAAATAAATATCATCATGTTCAGGTTCCATATCTACCGCTTGGAGCCACTGCCGAACAGCAAGATACATGTCTAACACATTACGTGCTGTCAGGTCCATCACTAAATACGGATGCACCTTATCGGCCGTAACACCATAACCCATATAATCCGGAATAACCAATCCGTAACCGAGTTTTACCAGCACACCTTCCAACGAGAAACAATTACTTGGTGCTTCTGCATTGGAGCAAACAGTATAGTGACTGACAAGAATCATTCGTTTGGGTTTACGCCCTTTAGGCAACATTACTTTTCCTGAAAGAGTGACAGCATCCCAATTGCCATCAATACTCGGGTACGTACCTACAATTTCGATGACCTTATTTTGGTTACCGTATTTGAGCATTTGCTGCACAATAGCTGTTCCTGTGACACTACTGGTTTTACGTATTCCGTTAGGAGTCGATTCATCTTCCTCCGAATACTCCGACAGAGGTGTACCATCCGGCAGATAGCAGTTATACGGAATTCCCTTGCTCAAGTCAGTCTCGTGTTGCCCGATAACTTTGAAAGCCAAGCCTTTTGCTGCGTCTAAATCCGCATAATCTACATAGTAGTCATCTCTGAACTGACAAGCAGTAGCACAGAGAAGAACCAGTAATATGTATCCGTATTTTTTCACTTCTTAGTTAAAATCTTGCTCCGAGTCCTACGTTAATCATTCGCGAACCTGCCATAAAAATGACATTTGCATTCTTAAGCGCGTACAAACCTCCGAAATCAACGGTCCAGAACCAACGATGATAATTAGCGCTAACGCCTATCACCGTGATATCAAAAGCTGCACCTATATCTGTCTTTTTTCCTTGTGCATTAGTTTCTGTTCCTCCGTTGACATCTAATCCGAATCCAAAACCGGAGTAGATATTCACATACTCGTGGTGGAAATATGTAAATCGCACAGTAGGCATAAGAACAAGATTGTAGAAATTTTGGTTAGGTACACGAGAAATCTCCACTCCCTGCCCATCTCTAACAACATCATCCCATTGTACTCCACTGCCATCTAACATCACACCCAAACCGAACCAATGCGCGAAACGATATTGGTATTCAATCCAATAGTGCTGATAATGATGGAAATTCTCCTTGTACTGCTCACTATAGGTCGCAGGCATCGTAGAAGTGATGTGCGTCGGATTATGCCACATAAGCGATTCGAATAGTTGATCACCCCACCCGACACGTATCTCATGACGCATCGTGATATGATCCCAACGCGTCTCACTCACGGCACTAAGCGTGAGGACTGAAAGAAATAGTATGAGATAGATTTTTCTCATTTCGGGCACAAAAGTACTGCTTTTTTTTGACATATGCAAGAAGAAGTGCATAAAAACACAACAAAATTTGCATATATGCAAAAAATTTACTACCTTTGCGCCAAAAATAACACAAACTATGGATAAACAAGAATTACGCAAGCTGATTGCTATTTGGTTTGAAGAAGATATTCGCGATGGCGATCATACTTCACTCAGTTGTATTCCTCCTACACAGATGGGTTGCCAGCAACTGATTATCAAAGACACAGGAGTGTTAGCAGGTGTAGAAGTAGCGAAAGAGATTATCAATTATTTTGACTCCGAATGCCGTTTTGAGCAGATACTCCAAGATGGTGCAATGGTCAAACCGGGCGATATTGCTTTCCGTGTGTATGGCAAAGAATTGAGTCTGCTGCAGATTGAACGCACGATGCTCAATATCATGCAACGCATGTCGGGTGTTGCTACTACAGCACACAGATATCAGAGTCTGATAGAAGACACGGGTTGCCATGTATTAGACACTCGTAAGACCACTCCGGGTTTGCGTTATTTAGAGAAAGAAGCAGTGGCTATCGGTGGCGGAATGAACCATCGTATTGGTTTGTTTGACATGATTTTGCTGAAAGACAATCATGTTGATTTTGCAGGTGGTATTCGCGCTGCTTTGGAACGCGCAAGAGATTACTGCAAAGCGAAAGGCAAAGATTTACGAATTGAAATTGAGGTACGCAATTTTGACGAGATAAACGAAGCATTGGAAACGAATATTCCTGATCGTATTATGCTCGACAATTTCACTCCTGCCAAAACAAAAGAAGCGGTTGATATCATTCGTGCATGGGAAAAGAAAGCCGGTCGTCATATGGAAATTGAGTCTTCCGGCGGTATTACGATTGACACCATTCGTGATTATGCTGTTTGCGGAGTTGATTTTGTTTCTGTGGGTGCTTTGACACACAGTTATAAATCGCTGGATATGAGTTTTAAGGCGGTGAAAGGATAAACCTTAAACTCTCTCCCCTACGAAAATCATCGGTATAATCGCCAAAACGAAAAGTACATTTTTATAAAATGAAAAGTACATTTTTTTCGCGATTTTTTGCACAAAAATGAGCAACTGAATTTGTCAGTTGCTCATTTTCTATAATCGCGCCTTTTCCGCCTGTTTCAAAGGCTTTTCAACGCTATTTCAAAAGGCTTTCAATGTCGCTTCATCAAATCCAATGCAAAAGCGTTGAACCACAAAAACCTTTCTCAAATACAAACCAAGCATAATTGACTGCTGATGATTTGCATTGGTC
>JAFPYI010000019.1 GCA_017412245.1 Paludibacteraceae bacterium
ACCCACGCCCTATGACAAAGGCCAATATACAACCGGCTCAACCCATCAGTGAGCAGTTCGTGGCTGAGATACGCCAGATTATCCGGCAAGCGCAGCAGAACGCAGTACGCAGTGTGGATTTCTGCCGTGTGCAGATGTATTGGAATTTGGGCAAACGAATCCTTGAAGAAGAACAGCAAGGCAAGGCGCGTGCCGAGTATGGATCGTATTTGATTAAGAACCTCGCACAACGCATTGAACCCGAATATGGTAGTGGATTTGGAGAACGACAACTCAAATTCTGCCGGCATTTTTATCGCGAATATCCAATTGTGAACACACTGCGTTCCCAATTAAACTGGAGCCAATACCGCTCGCTTATCCGTATTCAGGATCACGACAAACGCGAGTACTACGAACTGAATGCGGTCTTTATCAACGAAGGACTGCCGCAAGGCGAACGTTTGCAGAAACTCAACCAAATAGCCATCCAGCAAATGACCGTATTGGAGAATGTGGAGAGCAAACATATTTTGAAAGGATAATCCATCGCTTCCTCGGACATAACGGAGCAGAAAAAAGCAATAAATAGTAAAAAATCCGCCTATGGCATAATAACGGTATAAAAGCCCAATACCCATGACACCTATCTATCTATCTATCTATCTATCTGTGCGCGGGACGTGCGAAAGAGGGACGGACGGAGCGCAGAGCGAAGGTATAAACGACAACCGATATAACCGACTGAAACAGGCGGCTGATGCATCGTGCATTGGTCGCTTTTGCATTTTTTAATAACTTTAAAGACTGTAATGGCTTTAATGACTTTAAGCACTCTAAAGATCCTATTAACAAAATCATTAATAACAAAACAATTAAAAGCTTATGAAGAAAAAGATTCTTCTATTGCCGTTGCTGCTGATGGCGGTGGCGGTGAGTGCGGAGCCGATAGTGCGCGTAGTGAGCGCAGGCGGCTCAAGCAAAGCGTTTGCGACCGATGAAGTGCGCAAATTGGTATTGTCCGCTGACCAAGTGGACGTAGTGAACAACGCTGGATCAGTCTTGCTTACCGTGCCGAAAGCGGATATTGCCCGTGTGGAGTTCGCAGAAGGCACTCCAGACACGCCGGGATCTGTAGAACAAGTACCAAGTGACCCAATACAATGTACTAAACTAATTCACAACGGACAACTCTATCTATTATATAAAGGGACGTTGTACGATGTACAAGGTAGAATAATCAAAAGAAAGAACTAAAAAAAACAAACAATCATGAAAAAGATTATACTAATGGCAGTTGCCGCCCTAATGGCAATGAGTGTAAGCGCACAAGACATAGTGAAGAAAGTGCGTCTCTACAAAGGAAATGAGATAGTAGCCGAGCAGAATTATGATGAACTGGACAGCATTGTGTTCGTAGATGTCGAAAAAGCAGCTTCTGGCGGCGCATTGGTTGGCAAGTTCTCTGTTTCAGCAACAACTCAGGTTCAATTTTCTCAAGGCAATCTGCAGTATGTGGGTACGTGGCAGTTTGCAGAGAATCAATGGGACTATTTGGGAGACAATCAGTCTGATAACCACCGCGACTTGTTTGGTTGGGGCACGGGCAATAATCCTACCAATGTAAGCACCGATAACAGCGATTATGCCACTTTTACCGATTGGGGAACCAATGCTATCTCCAACGGCGGCAATCAAGCCAATCTCTGGCGTACGCTGACCACGGACGAGTGGGTGTATCTATTCTACGGAAGAGCCAATGCAGCGACTTTGTTTGGTTTGGGCTCTGTGAATGGTGTAAACGGTACGATTCTTCTTCCTGACAACTGGGTTACTCCGTCCGGTGTCTCTTTCACGGCCAGCACCACGCAAGGCTTGGAAGACGAAGACGGCGATTACTATAACACCAATGGCAACAACTTCTCTCACAATACCTATACGAAAGAACAGTGGTCTGTGCTGGAGTCTGCGGGTGCTGTGTTTTTGCCTGCTGCGGGCTACCGCTACGGCACGGGTGTGGACGGTGTCGGTTCGGACGGTGGCTACTGGTCCGCTACGCCTGACGACACGGACTACGCGTACAACCTCCTCTTCTATTCGGGCGGCCTCTATCCGCAGGACAGCTACCGTCGCTACCTCGGTTTTTCTGTCCGTTTAGTCCGTTAGTATAGTTTAACCCTTGTTCTCCCCATCTCCCCTGTGCAGGCAGGCGTCCCCTGACGGACGCAAGCAGGCAGAGGGGAGCGAAAAAATCCGAGAAATGGCTAAATAGGTAGAAATATAGGCAGTGGAGAACCAGCGCGCTGATGCAATGCAGCAGCGCCAAATTCATTTGTTTGCAGATGGTTCGTTCTATCGTGCATACGAATGGAGTGCATGGCTATGTTGCCGATATGTGAATAAGTTTCAAACCACCAAGCGGCACAACAAGACCTTGGATATAGATTTGGTGTTTGTTGGTTTTCCTAAAACAAGCCTACCGAAATTTACGCCTGAAAATGTTGTGCCTGTCGAAGTGTCCGAAGGACATTTGGTGATGACTTTGACGGAAATAATGATGCCTGTCGGGGAAGATTACAACAAAGGATTTGAAAACTGGAAAACTACAATACCCTTGGTGCAAAACCAACAAAAACCACTACCGACATTAGCCGATTGTCCTGTGTCGATGACAGGGATTATGAAGAAAGTGATGGAATACAATGTGCTGGAGCATTCTCCGATAGAGTGCATGCAGTTTGTATCTGACATCCAACTGCAGTT
This sequence comes from Paludibacteraceae bacterium, assembly GCA_017412245.1. Taxonomy (GTDB): domain Bacteria; phylum Bacteroidota; class Bacteroidia; order Bacteroidales; family Paludibacteraceae; genus Colicola. Next base: position 2,743 of record JAFPYI010000019.1, read on the forward strand.
GGCGGAGGTCTTGTAGGAGACAAGACAAATCTCCCGCTTGAGAACAAGGGTTCATTCATAGGCAACCTGTCGTCAGCCTGAAAGGGTAGGCGAGCGAGTGGCACGTAGAATAACTCCCTTTACGGGCTTTTTCCTACGTATTGTATCAGAAGGGTTGCTAACGCGTATTTTTGCCTGCTGCGGGCAACCGCAACGGCACGGATGTGAACGGTTCGCAGGTGCGTAATCTGCTTATTGTTCCTTATAAAGAAAAATATTTGCCTTTGCTTGGCTATTTCCCCGGCATAGTGAAAACGGAGAAAGAAGAAGCCACCGAACTGCCGATTTTGTGGAATCCCGACCAACTACCGATATTATTTAGCAGTAGCGAGCCGACTGTGGCAACCGTTGACGCAAATACAGGTGTCGTGACGATTGTAGGAGTTGGCACTACCACCATCACCGCAACTTTTGCAGGCGACGAAGAATATCTGCCTCTTGAGGCTTCCTATATCTTGACCGTCACTTCCGGCGACACTACGGCTATAGAGGATGTCCGTATGGAGGTTGAAAAGGCGCAGAAGCTCCTCCATAACGGCACGCTCTACATCCTCCGCCCGGATGGCAAAGTATATACCCTGCAAGGTCAAGAGGTGAAGTAAAGGTATACCAAAGGTATAGCAACCCTATACGAAAGCAAGTGGCAGAAATGTCACTTGCTCTCGTTATATTGAAATCTTTAAAATCGGTCCTTTGACCACAAAATACAAAAAAAAATAAAAAAAGTAGCAAACGAGGTGATAGATTTTGCAACTTATTTGACTATATATAGAGGGGTATGGATATCGAAAGATAATAGTGGCGCAAGAGTGGCTTGAGAGTGAAGGAGTGCGAAGTAACGCACTCCGGTGAAGTGCCCGAATAGTCCCCACTATGAGGACAAGCACGAACATAGAACAAAAGATTGACAGCTACGATTTGGCGAGACGAAATGGGGACCCCGCAAATTTCAATTTGTGGGGAGAGCGGAGGCAATGGTCGCACCTGCCATTTAGCGGAGCGGTATGGCCTTTGCGACCCATTTGCCGAACGCGATTGTTAGTTGTTCTTATATATTCTTAGTGGTCCGTTAACCATTCTCGTGGGTGTTTCAAGGGTATTTCGAGGCTATCCCGTTCGCATCTCGTTCGCATCTCGTTCGCATCTCGTTTGCATCCCGAACGTCACCGTACGATGCCTTTACCTTTTCTTTACCACTGATACGTTAATTTTTATATTTTTGAGACTATTTTGGGACATTTTGGACCAAATCCTTGCATATCTCAAAAAAAAGTTGTACTTTTGCAGCATCTTTTTGAAAACATAATGAATTAACGACTGATATGAAAAAACATCTCTTCTCTTTGGTAACGCTTTTGCTTGCCGTTGCAAGTAGCGTTTCTGCGCAAACTTACGCGCTGAATACCGCAAACAAACACGAATATTGATATGACATAAATTGGCTAAGTAATGACCAGGCTTCTCATCGTATTACTGATCCCTCTGTTGGTCACAGGCGTGCAGGCGAATAATCTTCTGCCGGATAGCGTGTGGACATTCAAAAAACATGACGAGCATCATGATGTAGAGCAAAATGAGATTTGGTTGAGTGCTGACCGGCCGGGGGAAGGAACAGGTTCAGAGGTATTAAACAAGGGCTTTATCCAGTGGGAAACAGGCTTCGAGTGTTTGCATACATTGGGAACGCACATTTTAACCATGCCGACCACACTCTTCCGTTTTGGTCTGCATAAACATGTCGAGTTGCGACTGGAATACACCGGTGATTTGATGCTCTTTGACCATCCCGATGCCGACCCTACGACTCAGGATGAGCAGCTCTACATACCTGCTCCGTTGGAGATAGGCACCAAGATTCTGCTCTGGGACCATCATGGCGGTTCGCTCGACAAAGCATGGATACCGCGGACAGCCGTGTTATGCAATCTCGGCCTACCGATTTCCAATGCATTGGCAAAAGATCTTCCCCTATCCGGTTCGGTGGACTTGTTGTTTGAGAATGAGGTCACGGAGTGGTTGTCCTTAGGCTATGATGTGGGTGTGCAATGGAACGAATGGGCTCCTGCTCCGGATATCTTTGCGTCGTTGAGCGTGAATTTTGAACCAACCAACCACTTGGGGCTGTTCTTTGAGAGTTTCAATCTCTTCGATCCCGATGCCATTGATTTGAATACCGGCAAGACTTACACGCATTGCCATATCAACTTAGATTTCGGCATCACCTATGCTGTTCATCCGCGTGTGCAATTGGACGCGTATGCGGGATTTAATATCTATAACTCCGAACCGATTATGTCCTTCCCGAAGAACTACGCTTTTGGGGGACTTGGCGTGACTTGGCTCATCTGGCATCCACACCGCCTTTTTGGGCAAAATGGTCGGCGCTTGGAAAAGATAAGTAAATAAACAAACACCCCGCAGAATAAGAGCACTAATCCGCCTATCGCCAACACAGCCGCCTGGCATGTGTCTTTTTCGGGTCATTCTAACTCTTGGCTTGTGTCTTTTTTTTATACAACTCATCCATCCTGTTACATTTTTTTATACAAGCCTGTTGTTGAAGTAGCTTGTATAAATTCCACCAACCACTATCCCACCTTGTATAAATTCCACCTCCCTTGTCTTAGAGCGTTTTTTCTTCCGTCAAAGTGCCAAGAGTGTCAATAGTGCCATGTATTTTTTTTAGTCACACACGGCATCTTTGTGGACAAACGACCTTCAAAACATTAGTTATTGGTTAGATATCCTTAGCTATTCGTTGATTATTACCCTTACTGTTACCTACCTAAAAGCATAGCAAATGCTAATAAAATACACTTATCTCTTGCACAATTCAGATTTTTTTTGTACCTTTGCGCCGTCAACGATGCAAAAGATGGAAAATAAGTTTGTGAGAGGGCATTAAACAAGTTAGAAATTATTGATTTGATATGAAAAAGACCATTCAAAACATAGCCGGCTATGTGCTGGGCGGAGTGATGTTCGTTGTGCTCTTGCCGACGGTTATGTGGCTGGCATCAGGAATGCCGGACATGGCGGTACATATCGGTGCGTTGCGTGCATCCTTGACAGGACTGTTGATGATTGGCGGACTAACGCTTAGTGTGTGGACTATTGTCTATATGAAGCGTCGCGGCAAAGGCAACCCAATGGATGCGTTCGGACATGAGGTGGCTCCTCGCACGCAACATCTGATGACGGATGGTCCTTATCGCCTCAACCGCAATCCGATGTTGACTGGAACGCTGATTTATCTCGCATCGTTTATCGTCTGGCTATGGACGTGGCAGGCAGTATTGGTGTGGTGTGTTTTCCTTACTATCATGTTCGTGCAAGTACTGACTGAAGAGAAACGTCTCCGTCGGGATTTTGGCGAAGAATACGAGTCTTATTGCCGTCGCACAGGGCGGTTCTTACCTTTCTAGAGTATGATTAGACAAGCGAATATAGTTGACATTCCGCGTCTCATCGACTTGCTGCATCAGGTGGATATGGTGCATCATCGTTTGCGACCGGATCTGTTCAAGCCCAATACCACCAAGTACAGCGAGCAGGAACTGGCGTTGTTGCTCAACAACGAGACCAAGCCTATCTTCGTATATGACGAAGGTGATGTGCTTGGCTATGCGTTCTGCCAGATAGCGGAAGTGAAAAACGACCGCTTGTTGCAAGACCGCAAGACCTTGTATATTGATGATTTATGTGTGGACGAATCAGCCCGTGGAAAACATATAGGAAAAGCTTTGTTTGACTACGTGCGCGACTATGCCAAGTCCATAGGCTGCCATGCTATCACGCTCAATGTGTGGGAAGGTAACGACTCAGCGATTCGCTTCTATCAAAACATGGGTATGCACCCACAGAAAATAGGAATGGAAATCAATTTGTAACGATATGAAAGACATAGTTACCCCCTTGTCGTTTACATGCGACTACAACGAAGGTGCGCATCCTGAGATACTGCGCCGCTTGTTGGAAACGAACATGCTGCAGGAACCCGGCTACGGCAGCGACCGGTTTACGCAATCGGCTATAGCCAAGATACGTCATGCTACCGGCTGCCCGAATGCGGATGTAGTGTTCTTGGTGGGTGGTACGCAGACCAATGCGACGGTCATAGACGGTCTGTTACCTCGTTTTGGCGCGGTTATCGCGGTTGAGACAGGACATATAGCCGTGCATGAGTCCGGAGCTATCGAGCATACCGGTCACAAGGTCATCACACTTCCTCAGCACGAAGGCAAGATGCATGCGGAGGATTTGCGTAATTACCTCATCCACTTCTTTGCGGACGATACATGGCAACACATGGCGAACCCGAAGATGGTCTATCTCTCCTTCCCAACGGAATATGGAACGATTTATTCGCGCCACGAACTGGAGGAGATATATGCGATATGCCGCGAATACGATTTGCTTCTGTTCGTTGACGGCGCACGACTGGGATATGGATTGGCGAGCCCTGCAGCGGACATCGATCTTCCCGGGTTAGCGCAGGTTTGCGACGTGTTCTATATCGGTGGAACCAAAGTCGGCGCTCTGTGCGGCGAAGCAGTGGTATTCCCTAAAGGCAATGCTCCTCAACCGCTCCTTACCGTCGTCAAGCAACACGGAGCGTTGTTGGCAAAAGGCCGCTTGTTAGGTATTCAGTTCGACACGCTTTTTACTGACGACCTCTATCTCCGCATCAGCCGCCATGCTATTGATCTGGCGATGAGATTGCAGCAGTTGTTCCGGGACAAGCAGATACCGCTCTATATCCAGTCGCCTACCAACCAGCAGTTCCCTATTTTGACGCAAGAACAGATGAAGCGGCTGGAAGGGAAAGTGCTTTATGAGATATGGGAACGGCTTTCGGACGGACGCGCTGTCACTCGTTTTGCTACCAGTTGGGCGACACCCGCGGAGCATATTCAATTATTGGCAGAGATATTGTAAAGATGTAAGATAATGCATCATTAAATATACATGTCAACTATGACAAAGACTACTTACAAACCGTCAAATCGCTAATGAAATAATACATGTATTTACTTTCAGGCGACGAACGCCTGGCATACCAAAAGACAATTAAATGAGAAAGATGAAAATCATTTTAACTGGAGCCACAGGTTATGTGGGCGAAGGCGTGATGCTCGAACTATTGCGCACGCCGCAAGTGGAGAAAGTGCTATCGGTCGGAAGGCGATCGGTACGAATTAACGAATATCCCTTAACAGACGCCGAAAAAGCCAAACTCGAAGAGTATATCATTCCCGATTTCATGGATCTGAAAGCCGGAGACAAGCATTTCGAGGGCTATGATGCTGTCTATTTCATTGCCGGTATTACCTCCATCGGTACGCCGGAAGATGTCTATCGACGTATCTCGTACGACATTCCGACGCATTTTGCGGACATCATGCCGAGCAAAGAGCAGATGACCTATATCTACCTCAGCGGCGCAGGCACAGACCCCAACGGCAAACAATGGTGGATGCCTATCAAGGGCGCCACAGAGCAGTATATCAACACGCTCGGATTTAAGCACGCTTTTGCGTACCGACCGGCATTGATGCGCTGGGCCAAAGGACAGCGTGGCACCAAGATGCAGAAGATGCAGTACGCGTATATCTGTTTCTATCCGATGATGCGCCTCTGTGGTCTTGCCAATAATATGACCGAAGTAGCGCACTCAATGCTCGCCTGTACTCGCGACGGATACAAACAATTTGTCATTAACCCGAGGGATATAACGAAACTGACTAAACAATGGTAGGCAAACAAGAAGTATGCATCGTACCATCCGACTTGCGACATATGAGGACAT
>JAFPYI010000020.1 GCA_017412245.1 Paludibacteraceae bacterium
CGCCCACAGCGCAGCAGACCACTCCAAAGAGCCGCAGTGGGATAAGTTCCAAGACTACCTCAAGGGTGAGGTTCGTTTCGCTTCTGTAGCAAAACAGTTCCCGAAAGAGGCCGACGAGCTCTTCGCCGCCGCTCAAGAAAACGCTCAGTGGCGTTACAAATCCTACCTCCGCATGCTCGGCACTGCATGGTAATCCATGCGCGTATGCGCGTATAATGTTAAGGAGTGGCTCGTTGGAGTCACTCCTTTTCGTTGATGTCGATTGGCCTTTCGTTCTTTTCCCGTTCACTTTGAAATGATTGTCTTTTTGCCTTTCATTCCTTAGGATTGGGGATGCTTGTTTCGGTTGCTTCGTTCTTTCCGTCTTTTCCTTTTGCGCTTCGCGCGGATGGGGGCTATTAAAAAAAGAATCATTAGTCGCGTTTGTGAATGACAGCGGATTCGTCAAGATGGAGAGCAGATTGGTCGTCAATGGGAATCCACCAGAGTTCTTTGACCTTATGGCGGAGGTTTTGGCGGTTGAGGAAATTGATCATCCACTCCATGCGCATAAAACTGCGCTCCAACAGGAAGAACTCACGCCATTGTTTGTCGTTCAATTCCACAATATCAAACGAGGGAGTTGTGGCGGTGTAATATCGGAATCTGACGGCTAAAAGCATGACTATTTATTCTCTTAATGCCGATTCAAAATTATTGATCATATCTTGGTTGTTGTGAAATACTCTTCTAAAGAGAAATTCATTTGCAATCTCTTTTTTCATATGAGCACCATCATAAAACGACTCATTCTTCAACCCCGCATCAGACGGATTGTATGTTCCACAAAGCCTAATGTTATTAGTAACGGCAAATTGTTCAATATATTCAACAGCCTGACAAAACCCCTTTGATTCCATTAATCTGTCATATAACATCGGGTGGTATGGACTTTCTACGATATAAATATTTGCTCCTGTAATACGCAATGAATCAAATAATAATTCAAAATCCTTCTGTGTACTCATAGATAAGGAATTATAATTGGCAAATGATCCATGTAATTCATTTGAAGCAAGACTATCCGTCTTTGATTGCGCCATCTCTCTATACGTTTCTCCATAGGTCAAAGATCCGAAGCAATCATATGTACTATTGATATTTTCAGTCTCTTTTGTATAGCAAGGCTCCATTTGTGGTTCTGATGATTGAAGTGACTTGATAGCCTCTTGAAAATATGACACAGAGAATAGTTTCTCAAAATCATCCACAATCTTAATTTCATCTTTTCTATTCTTAAAACGATAATAATATTGAGAATTACTCTTCCAACGGACATCAACGAATTCTTCATTGAATAACGAAGGATCAATAGCAACTAGTACGTTTACATAGTGGATACCATATTCTTTACAAATTTCATAGAAAGCTAAATAGTCTTGTATACGACATGCTGACACACCTAAATTAAGTACAGTAATACTATCTACTGGGGATGTAATTGTCATGATCTGACTTGGTCCTAAGATAAGATAATCTATTGTATCCTTACTATAAACTTCGGCTACATTTCTTTTGAAAATTCTCTCATCTTGGTTTATCAAATTTGTGATACTATATCCTTGCCCTATGCCATCAGCAATGAACCGCTGCATTTGCTTATTTAATACATGAGCAGGATCTACTACATAGTTTACGATACCAATACCGGTCAAAATGGGTACTACTATTATGAATGCATATATAAGAAATCGTTTCATGTCAAAACTGAAAATAAATAAATGAATTTGCGCCCACATTTCCTTTGAAAATGACAAAGAATAGCAGTATGTAGTCTATCAATATGTATGGAATAATGGATTTTAGGCTATACGATAGTGGTTGTATCGCGTATTCTCGATCTCGATTGTACCATTCTGTTATAACCAATATGAAGAACACACTTAACAGCCATTGCACCTTATGCGTTAGAATTTGTGGTAATGAAAATATGGATAAGTTACATATTCCCCTAATCATTTCCCATGATTGTCCAAGATTTTCTGCCCTAAATAAAATGATGCCTATAGCATATAGACAAACCACACCAAACATTTTACATATATCTACAAACTTTGGCAAGCCTAATATGGTTGTTTGTAATTTCTGTTTCTTATGCATTTTCCCTTTTAGTATTATAGGGATAAAGAGAAGCCCTTGGTAAAGACCGAAAACTGCGTACGTCCAATTGGCTCCATGCCACATCCCCACAAGCACCATATTAATGATGATAGCTAAAATCATTCCGAAATTACCAAGGTCTCGAAACCGGATATGTAATGGAGTAAAAACATAGTCTGTTAGCCATCCCGTAAGGGAGATATGCCATCTTTGCCAAAATTCTTTAATATTTGTGGCAAAAAACGGATAGTTAAAGTTCTTGGCTATACGTATTCCTAATAGTTTGCTAACGCCTATTGCCATATCGCTATAGCCGGAGAAATCAGCATACATTTGAATGGTATATAGGAATAAAGCAAACACAAGTGTACTGCCAGAATAATTAGACATATTTTCCCATACTCCATCAATAATAGGGCTTAAATTATCAGCAATAAGTACTTTCTTGAATAACCCCCAAATAATTTGTTGTCCCCCGTCGATCCCACTTTCAATAGAGAATACTCTTGGGGATTGTAACTGTGGTATGAATTTATTGGGTCTGTCGATTGGACCAGCCATTATTGTAGGAAAGAAACTTACATATACTGCAAAATCTACAAAATTCTTTGTAGCCTCCATTTTCCACCGCTCAACCTCTAGCACGTAACTAATAAGTTTAAAAGTGAAATAACTTACGCCGAGTGGCATTAAGATATTAAATGTATGGATATTGGTGTGTATGCCGATGGTGTCAAAAAAATAGGCAAATGATTCTATAAAGAAGTTAAAGTATTTGAAATATAGTAAAACTCCTATTCCTAGTAAGACACCAATATGAGTAAATATCTTTCTACTATGAATATTATTGCTCTTATCAATTTTTATACCTAACCAATAGAACACTATTGTTGCCACTATCAACAAAGGCAACATTCGCCATTCAGCTATTCCGTAAAAGAGATAACTGAATACCAGTAATAATCCATTTTGAACTTTAACACTTTTTCGACCAAATATCCAATAAAGAACGAATAAAGAGGTGAAGAACAATAGGAATCTATATGATGTAAAAAGCATTTAAATGATTAAATTTTGGATTTGATACAATCAATCATTTCTCCTACGTTTTTCCACGAAAGGATTTCCAAACTTGTAAACTTAATCTTGAAGTGTTTCTCAATCGCCACAATCAACTGGATATGAGTTAAACTATCCCATTCCTCGATGTCATCAGCATTCGTTTCATTTGCCAAAACAATCTCTTCGTTGTCCAACACTTCACGGAAGATCTCCTGAACTTCCGCTAAAATTTGATTCTTTTCCATATTCTATAAATTTTAAATTAATCCTATTTGTACATGTCCTTTCGCCACCAACTGTGGTTTTTCGGCATTCATTCTATAAAATTTCAATTTGTAGTTAATAATACGCACAGCCTCGCTGTATTCCTCCACCTCTGCTATCAACTTAATCTCATCGTTCAAGAATACCGGCTTATGGTATTGGATGTCCTGCGTCTGAATCATCACATCATCCGAAGGGAGTGCCATACCTACAAAGTGCGACAAAAAACAATTCAGGATATTTCCATACATTACGCATTCTGAAAAGCCTTTTCCCTTTGCAAAATCCACGTTCGTATGCAGCGGATTCATATCTCCGCTTACTACTTGAAATGCCTTATACACATCTTCTGTCACCTTATAGGTGCACTCCATGTGCTGCGTTTGCTCTATCAGTTCTTGCAGCTCCATAACTAAATAATTGCACCTCCATCTACGCGCAGGATCTGTCCGGTTATATAGGACGAATCCTCGGACAACAAGAACAAAACCGTTTTCATAATCTCCTCCGGTTCCGCAGCACGTTTCAATGCTACGGCCTTAATCAGTTTGTTCTTCTCCTTATCGCCCATGTTAGCGAACATCTCTGTATTGATCGGTCCGCATGCTATGGCATTGCACCGCACGAAGAACGGAGCTAATTCTTGCGCCAACGTCTTGGTCAGTTGGTTCAATGCAGCCTTGCTTGCATCATACGCCGCACCTCCGGGTTGTGAACCCATACTGGCCATGGAGGAGATATTCACAATCGCACCACTTCCACGTCTTACTACCGTTTCTGCCATGTGCTTGCACATCTGGAACGGTGCAAAATAATTGATACGGAACATCTGCTCTACATCCTCATACGATGTAAATAGCACCGGTTTCAGTTCCATGATCCCCGCGCAATTAATCAGGCCATAGACATCCATATCCAACGTTTCGATCTCTTCCCAACATGCATCTATGGACTCCTTATCATCCAAATGACATTCTACGGCATGTATCTGCACACCGTTCTCCTTGGCGATGCTCGCGAAATCTTCTGAGTACTTCTCATTATTTCGCACACAGGCTATCACATCATATCCGCTTTGAGCCAAACCTATCAAGATGGCATGACCTAATCCGCGGTTCGCTCCTGTTAATACTATTGTCATAATTCTTTCAATTTCTTCAAAATATCTTCTGCTATCAATTCCGGTGTTAGACGATGCTGTACCAGCAAGTACTCGTAACTACCCGGTTTGGAAAAACAGTCCTTTACACCCAACTTCAATAACGGTGGCATCTGCCCTATATCTGACATCGCATCTGCTACAGCTCCGCCTAATCCTCCTATCACACTATGTTCCTCCACAGTCACAATCAATCGTTTCGATTGTTGCTTATATACATGCGCATTATCAAGCGGTTTGATAGTATGTATATTCACCACCTCTGCATCATACCCCTGCTCTGCTAACAACTTTGCCACCTCTCTACACCGGTACGTCATCGCTCCTGTTGCATAGATACACACATCTTTTCCTTGTCGCAACACATCCGCTTTACCCGTTTCAAAATCATAGTCTTCCCGATGAACCAACGGTAATGTTGCGCCACCCGTCAATCGGATATATGACGGCATATCGGATTTCAGTGCATGTTCCATACACCGTATTGCTTCATATGCATCGCAAGGTGAGAACACTTGCATGTTTGGTATGGTACGCATGATTGCCAAATCCTCTAACGCATAATGGGTATTGCCGAAGTACTGCAAGAAGAAACCGCTATTCAAGCCCACCAACACTACCGGATATTTCATATACCCAAGATACTGCCGGTTCATTTCAAATGCTCGCATTGAGATAAAACATCCTTGAGCAACTGCTATCGTCCGATATCCAGCACTGGCCATTCCGGCAGCAACACCTATCAGATTCTGTTCTGCTATACCTACGTCCACAAACTGCTCCGGATAAGTAAACTTAAATCGCTCAATACTTCCGGCTACTGCCATATCTGCGGTAACAATTCGCAACTCTGGATGTTCACTTGCTGCTTCTACTAGATGCATGCCAAACAAAGCATTCGCTTGGCTAACATGATCATATATCGTAAATTCTTCACTCATGTTCATTCAGTTCTGCCATTGCTTTGTTAAACTTCGCTTCATTCAAACTGCCATGATGCCAGTTATACTTGTTCTCTATAAAACTAACACCTTTACCCTTTATCGTTTCTGCAATAATGATTTTCGGATGATTGGTTGCAGGTACTTCCAAAGCTTTATCTATCGCTTCCACATCATGTCCGTCTACTACCATCACATTATCGCTGAACGCTTCCATCTTTTGCTTCAAGTTTCCTAACGACACCACATCCTCTATCTTTCCATCCGCTTGCAGATGGTTATAGTCAAGAAGAATAGTCATGTTGCCTAGCTGCTGATGCGCAGCAAAGAGCAGTGCTTCCCATACCAGTCCTTCGTCACACTCTCCATCGCCCAAAAGCACATACACTCGATTATCATATTGCTTTTGTTTGCATGCCAATGCCAGTCCTGTAGCAAAGGACATCCCCAAACCTAAACTACCTCCACTAAACTCTAAACCTTTGCTTACGTTCTTTCGGGTATGTGCCACATACTCGCTCCCGTCTTGGTCAAATGTATCCAACTCATCCTGCGTCAGCACACCCATCTCTTTTAGCACGCAATACTGCGCCAATGCCGCGTGCCCCTTACTCATGATAAACCGATCTCTCACTTCTTCATTCAAACAATCTACGCGCATGTGATTGCCATATAGCACGGCTAATATATCTGCACAGGACAAGGAGCCGCCGATATGTGCACCGGATTTACCTGTCTTAAACGTCGCTTGCACAATATCTTTACGAATATTGTTCGCTAATATCTTTAATTCTTGTGTCGTCATTTCTTTTCAATATAACACTCTCTCGGTTCATACGCATTCACATTCAACTCATACATGTTCTCTCCGATGGAACGGAACCCAAGATTCGGATAGTGCTCCTTCACCATTCCGTTCTTCAGCGTTGGGATATACTCTCCCACAATCCGCTCAAAGCCTTGCGCCTTTGCGTACTCCACCATCGTGTTCAGCGTGAAATTCTCCATGCCGCGTTTGAGCACACGGCAACTCATGAACCATGTGTCCACGAACAGCGTCTTCGCGTCCCGTTTCTCCATGATTATCACGCAGATCAGTCCGTTATCCCCGAACTTATCCTCCAGCGTAAACGACAGACACACATGCTTATCCGACGCACCAAGCGCTGCTATCTCTCCGTCCGTATAACGCACTGTCCGCAGGTTAAACTGGTTACTCCGCTGACTCAACTGCGCCACACGAGGCGTGTTAAAGGGCGTGAATCCTTCCACCACCGACACCATGTCCAGACTCTTCAAGAAATCCGCTTCGTTGGTGAACTTCTGTGCCGCTTGCACACGCTTCGCCTCCGTCTGGTATTGTTTCGTCCGGTCCTTGTCTCCGGCACTGTACGATGCCGTTTCGAACAAGTTGAGCGAGTACAGATACTCCAAATAATCACCCGGATCTTCCGGCAACTCAGGCACGCACACTCCCGGCACGTTCTCACGCACCATGTTCCGCTCAAACGGGTTGTCGTCAAGGAACACCATGCTGTCGAAACCGATGTTCAGTATCTGCTGAATCGTCCGGATGTTATCGGCTTTGTTCTCCCAGTTCGCCACAAACACAGCTATGTCATCCAGCCGCAGCACCATCTCCGGATTCTTCTCAAATGGCTCCTTCGCCTTGTCCTCGTCGTTTTTACTGCAAACGGCAATGATGATGCCGCGATTCTTCAGCTTCTTCACCCATTCCTGGAACTCGGTGTACGCCTTGCCGATGCCGAGTCCGTGTCCCACTTGGATATTCTCCCATCCGTCATCACCAACGACTCCACCCCACACGGTATTATCCAGATCCAGTATCAGGCATTTCTTGAACTTACCCTCAATCGCGCAAATTATGTCCATCACGCGGCTACCCACATACGGTAGCGCATCCAGCGACAGCACCATCTCCGTGCTCACATACACCGAACTATCGAACATCCACTCGCGTCCGAACTGGTTCTGCAGTGCCGCGATGTCGCAGATGAAGAGGTTAGGATACTCCTGCGTCAAGCGCATCAGTTCGCAGTTCAACTGCCGGATCTGCCATGCGAACGACAACTCCGTCCGGTTCGCGTACTGCCCAAACACTGTATCATCTATCTCAGGATAATTGAAGTAGATGATTTTGCCTTCTATGGTTTCGCAAAGGGTACGGATAAATTGAGTCCGCTCCTCGCAGAGTTTGCTCCAATCAGCTGATTCTTTGAGGCTATAGGTCTCAAGCAGTTTATGAGTAGATTGGAAAACTACTGTGTACGTTGCTCCAAACGCATGCAAATCCGAAGTCGGATCCAGCACTTGCCGCTCCACTTGGTTATATTCGGCTTCGAAGAGGTTGATGTTATATCCTCTCTCGACTCCCACACCCTTGATAGCCGTAGCCAAGAACTGCGTAGCCGTATCTCCCAACAGCGCCACCTTTATCTGCGGCAGTCCTGAGTTGTCCTGCTTCAAGAGCCGTTTTATATGTTTAAAATCTATCATATTATATTACACGCAAAAAGCGCAGACTTTTTGTAGTTTGCTTATATTCGGTCTCTGAGGTGAACTGGAAATTACCTAACTATCCAAATATATTCTACGGAAAAGCCCACGCTTGCGCATGAGCATTATGGCTTTTCCTTGGATAGTTTTAGTTCCTATAAAAGTTTCCAGTTCTTATAGAGACCAAGTATTAAGCTAAATGCTATCAATTTTTGTATGTCTTGCGTAGTAATCTACGCGGGGGTGTTAAATACTTTCTGTTTCGTTGGTGTATTAGGGTTTTGTATTCTATTTTGAGGTTGCAATTTGTGACCTCAAGTTCATTTTACAGCATTTAATACTACATCCGGGTTCCAATCCATACGCATGATCGCGGATAGTTTCTTGCCTAAATCCTTGACGGAATGACCACAATGGTAGAGTGTATCGTCAACAATGATCCAACGGTCGTGTGAGGAGTTTGACCACTTATGCGTGTTAATCGGTTGCTTACCCTTGGACGCATTATGTGCATCACGAAGGGATTTATGCTCTCCATCTGAATAGATGTCAGCGGTGACACCTTTAGCACGTACGTCAAGCATATCGAACGTGGCTGCATCAATATAGCCATCAATGATGACGACACGCTTCTTTGCTGTCTTAATCAACTTCTCAAGCAGCACTCTTGCCTCAAAAAACTCACCATCGAAGAAAATCTGTTCTGCTGGTGGCATGTTGGTACGAACGAAGAAGTCAACCTTCTCCTCAACCGCTTCTAATCTACGTTCGTGAGACATTAGACGATTGTCTACACGCTCTTCTACTGCTAAGATTCGTTGATTAATAGCGTGCCCACGTAATACGTATTCCCGGAGCACGTTATTTGCCCAACGCCGAAATTCGATACCTCTTGGACTCTTTACACGATACCCTACAGATAGTATGACATCCAAACTATAGTATTCAACCTGATGTATTTGAATCTGACCTTTGTGAGAACCATGCTCGTAGGGTGTCGCAAATTTTGCGACTACCTGATTTTCGTAGGGTGTCGCATTTTTTGCGACAGCCTGAGTTCCATTTTGAGTTGGCGCATTTTTTGCGACAACTGGAGCCAGCTCTTCTTGCAAAGCATTATTGATATGCTTACCTATGGTTTTAACATCACGATCAAACAGCACAGCCATTTGGTTACGATTAAGCCATACTGTATCGTTCTCCACTTTGACCTCAAGGGATAGTTGGTCATTGGGCTGATATAAAACAATCTCGTTTGTCATACCGTTACTTCAACTGTTGCAAAATTTGCAAAGGTTCGAGTTTATTCCAAAATGGAATGAACTGAAATCGCACAAAATCGGGTGCAAAGGTACGAAAAAAAATTGACATAGACAAATAAATACATAGATTTATTTGAAAATGTATAGAAAATACTTGCATATCTCGAAAAAATGTAGTAACTTTGCACGCTTTTTACGGAAAAAATAACCAGTTAATGATATACTATGGCAGCATTTGCGATTTACAATTTTTCATTCCATGAGGTAAAGAACGTGGGTATGTTCCTCGGAAAAGAGGATGACACTACTCCATTACCCACTCCCAAAGACAAACAAGACTTTATACAAAAGATATTCCATGACGATCTGAACGACGGTCGGCAATTTGAATGCTGTCTGCTTGAATCTACCACCTCTTCGGGAGAGAAAAACAAAGAAAGAATATTGTACGGTAGCAAAGTGGTATGGGAGAATAAGGGTTTGGTTATACTCATGATTTCCAATCCTCGGAAGACCATCACCAAACATGAGAATTTCCGCAAACGCAAAGAGAAAGATGAGCCATGGTGTCACGTGCTGATTGATAACCGGTACGACCGCGAGTTTATAGCCATAGAAAAGAATACTGCTTTCAGCAGTCCGGATTTTGTAGCGGCTATATTAGAAGCCAGTTTGAATGCCCGCTTGGCACCGCACCACGTTAGTATCGAGATCAAGAACTCATACGAGCCGGATGCATTCTGGGAGACGGTTGACAAATACGAATATCTTGGAATCAATGAGGTGGCTTTCCGTTTTGCGGCACCCAATCCGGCATGGCAAGCGGATTTGATCGGTAGTATTTCGGATGCAGCCAAGTCTATGAAAGCCCGTCCTACAACAGTGTTCACCTCTCCAGACGGTTCACCGATAGTACTTGACAAATCCAATGAGGAGTTGTTTAACTATGTGGAAGCCTGCGGATTGAGCGGTGAAGATATTATCATCAAAGTGAAAGGTATCCGTACGCGCATCCATATCAAGGACGTTAAAGATAAATATGTATTCAAGCAGATGTCCGAAGATACTTTCCGTCAGATATTGGACGGTGATCCGGATTTATTCGATGAGAACTTTGATTCTTTGGCAGCATTCCTTGACCAAATTAAAGCAAATAAAAATACCAATACCGAGCAACAATAATGTATCGCCTTTTATCCGAAGATAAGAAACTGGAACTGCGGCAACAATACGAGTCGCGTCAGGAGTACATGGTGGCATACAATGCTATCAATGTTACCAGTGAGCGATATGAAGATTTAAGTCCGGAAGAGATATGGAATGAGGCTATAGCAGTTGTCGAGGAAATTCGCAAATCGGCTCATCGCGAGTGGAAAGTGGATAAGGTTTTCAACCAACTCAAACGCAAGTACAGCGTGTTTGTGGATGAAAGCGATGTCCGCGTAGAACGCTCCGAAAAACAGCAGGAAATGACAGCTACTTTGGTGCTGTTTGATGTGGTGTGCATGTTGTCGTTGGCAGAGCGCGTCAAACCGGAAGAAGCCGAGCAACATCCATATTTTGAGTACATGCGCACGATTCTCGGTTACTTCTGCGAATCCGTGCTATTTCAGGCGATGTTAGCCGTATTGAAACATGATGAAGAGGAGGTAGAGAATATCGTCGGGCATGATTTGCAGGAAGTAGATTATATGGACGGCATTCCTGCTGCCAAGCCGGTTACAAAAGAGACAAATTGGGATGATGACAAATTCCGTCGCTCATGTTTGCGCAAGATATATGCGGCTTTGAAGGAGCAACTGAAAGAGCAGTTCAAAGGTGGTAGCCAATGGTTCTATGTCTATCGTGTAATGGCAGATCTCACGATATATTCTGCCAATTCGTACAAGCCTTTTGCTTCGGACTTGGAAGCAATCAAAGTGACCAAGGAACACATGCCGAACACGAACACTTTCAGCCGTAAACAAAATCAGTTGAAACAAGGTACTCGTTATCCTAATTGGCAAGTAAGAACGGGAGGCAAGCAGACCGTTTTGGATGAGGGAAAACGTATCGCTCAAATAGCTTTTAACATCATCAACGCATAAGCAAATTTTTGCTTCGTACAGAGACCTACAGTCGTAAGATTGTGGGTCTTTTTGTTGTGTCCATGTGTGAGTGAAGTGTGAGCAAAAGTGTACGTAAAACCGTCATCGTTCTGTGAGTGGAAAGATTGTCTGCGAGTGCTTCTGTAACTCATTCATTATTAGCATAATATAGTTTGCTCAATTGGAAAATTTGCTGTAATTTTGCAGTGAATTCGACGTTGAATTTGTGCGGCTAACAGAGAGCCAATCAGATTAACGGCTACCGGTAGCCATAGTTTTTAACAGCTAAAAAATGTTTGAATTATGGCTGACAAAAATTTTATCATTTTCCCGAATCCGGATTATACACCGGTGACGGACAGGCTGGCAGACGGAACACTCGTCGCGCACGATGAGGTATCCGGCAACTGGAGCACACGTACCGGTTGTATTTACCGCAAAGGCAGCAACGGTGCTTGGATCAAGAAGAACATCTCTATTTGGGACAAGTACGTGCGCAGACCTAACAATCACTCGCGCTACCCGCAGATAAGCGGTTATCGCAAGCCTCTTGACGTGCATGCCGTTGTGGCAAGAGCATGGCTGGGTCCGATTCCTGCCGGTTATCAGGTGGATCACATCGACGGCAACAACAAGAACAACTGCGTGGATAATCTGCGGTTGGTTCCGACATGGCTGAATCATCGTGACGGCGGTTTTATCAAGAAACTGCGTAATCAAGGGATTAACCCGACGTATTACGCGGTGAGGTTCTTGCTGCGGTTCTTTGAACGGATGGCGGAGTACAAGGCTACGCACTCCGTGAGCGAGTACACTAACCTGACGCGCAAGGAGTTGCTGAAACTGCTTGTGGAGCCGGAGTACACGGTGGGCGACCCTAACGAGCAGATGGAGTACGAGATGACGCACCATTGCGAGTGTTAAACCCCGCATATCATGCGGGACAATGAACGACGTTTTTAGTCAAAAATTACCCAAAATTATCAAAAAAGAATTATTATGAAAGCTATAGAATTAAGAGCAGCGCTGATTGCTGCAAATGATGTAAACCTGAATGGTGCGGATGCACTGGTAGAAACAAGCGTGTTGAAACAACTGATCGAATCGTGCAAGGCGCGTGTAGATGAATTGGAAACGGACGCAAAGACCTTGGCTGAGGGCAAGTTGGAAGAACTCGGCGAGACCAGCGGTAAGTTCGAGCACGAAGGACATCACTACACGTTGGATGTGACACCGGTGTTTGATATCGTAGGCAAGCCGCAGAAGTACACGATGCCGGAAGGTGTGGAGTACCGCAAGAAAGCAGCGGAACAGGCTGAGTTCAAGAAGGAATCAGCTAAACTCACGCGCAAGATGAAGGAGATTATGGATAACTTCCCTGAAGATCACCCGAACATCGCACCGGATGAGGTAAAGAAAACGCTGAAATGCCTTGATTAAAAGAAAGGCATAAAAGAAAAGCGACGTAAAAGAAAATTAAAAGAAAACCCTTCCCCCCTATACCACCCACGTATGGTGTAAGGGGGAGGGAGATTAAAGAGAAAGTTTTATGAAAGATTCTTTTGAGATTATTTGGGCTTTTCTTGCACCGGACGAAGAGCAGTTCGGCAACCGTAAGGACGCTTGCAGACGGCTGTGGAGTGCGATGCCGAAGCAAAAGCAACGGCAGATCTACGCGACCTTTGTTTGGCAAAAGGCACAGGGCGTGGAGATAGAAGAAAATCCGTATTTTGCTATTTCTCATTGCAAGCCCAGGCCGTTTAATTACAACGGTGCGAATGTTTCTCTGCCGAACGACACAAAGTTGTTTATCGCCAAGTACGGAGAGCATTACGGGGTCTATAGCAAGTTGGACACGGAAGCGTTTGAAATGGAAGATCTGAAACCCTTTAATTAGTGTAAAACGATGAGCGCATATCCATTGTATGACGTACCGTACTTGGTACGAGACCCGAATGAGTTTCGAATGTCGAAGAAACGGCATGAGATCGAAGTTAGGAATCAGGCTGTGGTGGATGATTACTTTGTTGCGCGAGACAAAGGCGTTTCAGCTTACGAAGCGCGAATGCAAGTGGCTACGAAGCATGGCATCACCACCAAACGGGTAATTAAAATCCTAAAATGGTTCTATGAGGAAGCAAAAAAAAGGAAAAAATACGATTTTCTGACAAAATTTTCACTTTCCGAGGAACACTAAAAGGGGTTTTGACACTATCTTTGCACCGTCTTTCAGTTGAGAGGCGGTGTTTTTGATGCCTAACCTCTGCGCAACGTGTGCGTAACCTCTGCTGTCGCGTTCGGCAAGGAGATTGCGACGGTCGATACCACTCCGCTAAATCGACAAAGCAACTCCTGCCTCCGCTCTCCCCATAGCAAACAGCCTTCGGCTTCGGTTTACTCTGTGGACCCCAAG